>CAZVMP010000001.1:0-118640 GCA_964628885.1 uncultured Gammaproteobacteria bacterium
TATTTACTTACATTCTTTGTTTTGTTGAAAAAATATCAGAAAATAAATAAAGTTTTTTTAAATGATTTTATTTTTTTCTTAGGAATTAGTTTACCGATTTCTTTTCTTTATTTTGTTTATGGTGTTTCATACGGGTTTGATAACTTTAAAAATATATTTTTATCTAACGCTAATAGGTTTTATGGTATTGGCCCCAACCTTTTGTTAGAGCTTATTCGCAATCAAAGACTAACTCAACATAAATTTCTTCCTGAAGTTTGGATTATTGCTGGCTGGTTAACCTTTTTAGGTTCTTTATTTAAAAAAACAAGTAAATCAAATAACCATGTTACTACTCTAGCAATTTTGTCATATTTAATTATATATATCCTTTTTGGTAGCCAACCTTATGGTTGGTATACCTTCCCTTTTTGGCCATTACTAATAATTATTCTTTCAGAATACCTTGTAAAAGGTTGGGAGAAGTTTCAAGATATTATCCCAATCTTCTTATTATCAGTTTTGATCTTTGGTGATAATGTTTCTCGACTTCTTGGAATTTTTGAATTTCAACCATATTCTAATTTTTGGCGTCTTGGGGTTTCGGGGGTTCTCTTTATCTTAACTTCATTAATAATTACAAAAATTAAACCAAAGCTATTTTTAAGAATAATTCTAATATTATTATGGTCAGCTATGTTTTATACCAATATTAAATATCTTAATGGTATTAATATTCAATTTTGGTGGGAGAATATTTCGTAATACAGAAACAATAATCTTATTACTTTTTAAAAAGACTAGTAAGACTAAAAACTATAAATTAAAAACTGGCCACGCCCATCAGGATTTCTAATTGTTGTTAACAAGGTTAATTTATCTTCTACCATATCAGGTGCTTTGTTAAAAATTGAAACAATATAAATAGTTTTTGGCTCCAATTTTTCATTATTCCAATCAACTGTTTTAATTTGATATTTTCCTATTTCTCCCGTTTTATCATTTCTCTTAAGCATTTCGTTTGAATCATAGGCACCAAAATATCCAAAATAAAGACGAGGAAGGCCAACATGCTGACCAAACTCACCAAATCTTGGTTCGACAATAATTTTATTATAGTCCGAAACAAAAGGTTTAATAAATTCAAAAGATTGTTTATAGCCATACTGAAATCGATCAGCATTAACCATTGGGAAGTGATAATAGTAAGAAACTATAAAATATAAAAAATTAATTACAAATAAAATTAAATAAATAAAACGATACCTATTTTTTTTATTTAAAATTATTAAAACCCCAGCCGACATTATTAAAAGAGTTGGTGGAATAAAGGTCAAATTTCTTACTGCAGATAATTCACCATAAGTTAGGGAGGGGATTATTGGTGTTAATAGCCACCAAGCTAATATCCAAAAGGAATTATCACCATATATTTTCTTAAGATTAAATAAACCAACAATCAACACCGGGAGAGTGCAAAGTAAAAACCATCCAAAATTAAGCGGTTCATTTTTTGATAATAAATCTAGTCCATTTGTAAAATTATAGTCGATATTAAAGTGTTCAAAATATCGATAAACAGGGTCACTAAGTACCTTAAAAGATTTTTTTATAAAACCATCATCTGTTTCTTTAATATATTTTTCAATTGCAGCCCCCTTAAACCAAATCTGTGAAGAGGCTCTATTATAAGGGTCTCTCATCTGTATATATACAAAATCCCAAAATATTGGCAATATCAATAACAATACTGTTAGCCACAATAACAGCCACTCTCGTAAACGAATTTTTTTATACCAAATAAGGGGTAAAATCGTGATAATTAGTGGCACCAAACCCTTTTGGGTGTGATAGGCCCAAATTGAAAAACCTAAAGAAATACCACTAAGTAAAAGACTAGTTTTTTTCCGATATAGCTTATACCTATACATTAAAAATACTCCGATTAAAACTAAAAGAGAGGCTAAATTCGCCTCATAAGACATCCTTGAGACATATATACTCTTTGGGTTGGTTGCCATTAACACCGCAAGAGATAAGCCAAGTTCACTACCAACTAGTACTTTTCCAAAAATAGCAATAACAAAAATCATTAAAGTGCCAGAAAGCGCTGATAGAAATCTAAGGCCATATTCATTATTTCCAAAAAGATAATTAAATGGGACATTCAAATAAGTATAAAGAGGTGCTTTATAATCTCGGTGAGATTTAAAAGATAATGGAAACCTTATTCCATACTCATCTCTACCAGTTGTTCTTATAGAATAGCTATCATATGCAATAGAAATTTCATCATTTCCTAAATGTGAAGGGATTTTATCCAAAGAATAAATTCTTAAAAAAGCTCCAAAAGATATAATAATAAATAAAATAAGATAGAATTTTGAGTTCTTCATTTTAATAAAAAATCAAAGATCAATAATAAATACCAAAAAAAATAATATTTTTTAAACAAAGAACTATTAGCTCCTTTATAAAAAAAATATATTAACGGCGGGAGTGTTAAATAGACAGCCGTAAGACTGTCGCCGAGTACTCTTAAAGATGAAGTAATAATAATCAAAAAAAACCATAAATAAGTTAAATATTCTTTTTTCTGTGGATTAAAAATTCCGATTAGTAGCAGCGAAAAACCAGAAAAACCAATCATTTTTATCCAAAAATAGGGTGAAAGCAGTTTTGCAATTCCAGTAAGTTGTGAAAAAAATATTAAATAACTTGAATAAAAATATTTCCTTAGAGAATAAGGGATAAATACTCCTTCATGGCGGTATCGCTCAATTGATTCATTAATCCCAGGATAATCAAGATAGGATTGTTCATAGTCAAAACTAAAAGATAGTGGGCTTGTTTTAATATATAGCAATCGATTAAAAATTAAATTTATTCCAATTAATATTATTAATAAAAACCAAGAGTACTTAATCTTAATTTTATTCAAGCAAAGCCAAATTAATAAAATTAATAAGTTTACATAAAAAGAAAAACTAAAAAATTTATGACCAAAACCAGAAATAAGGATTACCAAAATAATTGGAATAACTTTATTAGTTTTTATTAATATTTTTTTTGTCACTTATTTTTTTAAAATTAAAAATATTTAAAGAAGTCTCTTTTTTAATCATTGAATATGTCACCAGACCATAAACTGTGATATTAACAAAGGATAGTAGTCTAGGTATTAATTGGTGATAAAAATTAAAATAATCTTTAATTACGTCTAAATATTGGGGAACAGAGAAAACATAAAACATACTTAAAAAGTATATTGTTGATAGGGCAACAAAATATTTAAAAAACTTTTTTTGAGTTATAGAATAAAATAACAAGGCCATTATTGCTAAAAAAGAATACCTCTCGTGCATTCCTGTCATAAATAACCAGCTTCCAAAGCCAATAATAAATATTGAAGCAAACGCCGTCTCTATTTTATTCTTTTTCACTGACATAAAAGACAAGATCATAACAAGTAAATAAAATATTAGTCCCCAATTTTTTAATGATAAAAACAAATACTTTGATTCTTCAAAAGCAATAGTAGAGGGAAAAGGATAAAAAATATACCAAAAATTAAATGCATTAAGTGTTACCAACCCTTCACTTGTAGTTAATTTTTTTGGCAATTCAAGAAAGGTAAAAGTTAATAAATTTTGATCAGTAAACCAAGAAACTGTCCAAAGACTAAAAACTAAAGCCACTAATCCACCAATAAACAACTTTTTAAATGATTTTTTATTTTTCAAAAATATAAACAAATAAAGTGGTAATAGTAAAATACAATTTGGTTTTAAGTTACCAGCTATCACATAAAACATTGGCGACAATCCTACGTATTTATCTGAAAATAATAAGATAAAAGAGATTATAAAAAATAAGAAGGACAGTTGGTCAGATTGTCCCCAAATTGACGATAAATACCAAGAAAAGGGTAGTAATAAATATGAAAAAACATACTTCTTCCAGTTAACTTTATTTTTTTTACAAAGATAATAAATTAACCAAGCAATCAATAAATCAGCAATAATCATGATTTGTTTAATCACAATCATTGTTCCAAGTAAAAACTCAGAGTCTTTAAATCTCGTTTGCCCAAACCAAACCGTAAAGTTAAATAACCAGATAAATTTAGTTGGAGCCAACCTATTTAACGCAATAAAATTTCCCAGCGAAGAAAGAAACATCATTATAGAACTGTGTATTTTATAAGATAAAAAATATACATAATTAATTAAAGGAGGGTGATTTGGCCAAACATAACCCCAAACATTCCATTCATATAAACCCTTAAGACTATTATTTGTGTACATCCATCTACCCCATTCAGACTGAGTTCTAAGGTCACTATGAGGATTTAAAAAAGAAAAAATAAGTCTAAAAAATAGAGATATAAACAATATTAATAAAATTCTCCAATTTTTTTTAAAAAACCTTTTCACAACTAAATTATAACCTACTTTTATCCGTTATTTATGATAAATTTAGGTATAGATTTGATATGAAAAAAGATGTTTCTTTTATTATTCCAACTTGGAACACTGCTAAAATTACTAAAAAGTGTCTTGAGACTATAAATAAGTATCTTCCTGGGCAAGAAATAATTGTAGTTGATAATGGCTCGAAAGATAATACCGTAGAAATTTTATCAAAAATTAAAAATGTAAAGATAATTGAAAATGGAGCCAACCTAGGCTTTTCAAAAGCTAATAATCTGGGCGTTAAATCTGCTAATTCTGACTATCTCGTCTTTATGAACTCTGATATGGAATTAGTTGATAATAGTTTACTTGAAATGGTCTCTTATCTTAAAAAACACCCTGAAATTGGAATTATTGGTCCAAAGTTTTTAAACCCCAATCTAACTCCTCAAGCCTCTGTCTTTCCTTCTCAAACCTGTTTTAATGCTTTTAGGGAATTTTGGCTTGGTCAAATTGATTCATTTTCAAAATATCTTCCAAAAGGGCTAGAGCCCGTCTCGGTTGAATATCTCTCCGGTGGTTTTATTGTTGTAAACAAAAAGTATTTCAAAAAAATAGGTAAATGGAATGAAAAATATTTTTTTTATTATGAGGACATGGATTTATGCCGACAAGTCATCAAAAGCGGTAAACAGGTAGTTTATTATCCTAAATGTAAGGTAATTCATCGACACGGTGCTAGTGGTCAAAAGTTAGCTGATTCTCAAAATCAGTGGCGTCGGTTGATTCCAAGCAGTATTAAGTTCCACGGGCCTATTAAACATTACTTAATAAATTTTATTATTTGGTCTGGGCAAAAATGGCAAAAATTAACAAGCTAAAAATTAGTCAATTATTATTACTTGGACTATTTATTAGAATCATTTTATTAATTGTCTCCAATTTCCACCCTGATCTTTTAAATCATACCGATTGGGGTATCAGGTTTCTTAATCTTGGCCCCAAAAAATTTTATGAAAATATCTTTTGGGGAGTTTCTTGGGCTAATCAACCCTTTGGTAGCATTCTTATTTTTGCCCTTATGGCTCGAATTAAAAATGTTTTATTTAACTTAATCTTATTTTTTAATAATTCTTTTTCCTTATTCCCTTCATTTATAATTCCTTTTTTAGAAACTAATCTTCATATTTGGTTGGTTAAGTTACCTTTTGTTTTATCCGATCTTGGAATTACCTACCTAATTTATAAAATCGTCAAAAAATATCGACCTAAATATGCCATTCTAGCTTCTTTAGTTTTTTTATTAAATCCTGTTGTCATTTATAACTCAACTATTTGGGGGCAAACAGACTCTTTGATAAATTTATTAGCCTTAACCGGTCTTTATTTAACTTTTGAAAAAAAATATTTATTCGGTATTTTTATCTTTTTATCAACATTTTTATTTAAACTTTCCTTAATTATTTATCTTCCAATTTTTGGACTCTTACTTTTAAAAAGAATTGTTGATTGGAAAAAGTTTATTTTACCTATTCTTTCGTTTGTTATTTTTGTTTTAGTTTTAGCCCTTCCTTTTAGGTTAGATGGCTTTTCTTCCCTAAAGTGGCTTTGGTATATGTATACCAATCGAGTTCTGGTTCGACAGGGAAGTATGCTTAATGGTAATGCTTTTAATTTTTGGGGTCTTTTGTTTAGTATCGATTTTTCTAAATCTGAATTTACTAAATTTTTAGGTCTAACTTATCAACTTTGGGGTCGACTCTTATACCTTGTTTATTTAATTCCCGTTTGGTTCAAGTTTTTTAAATCTAAACTAACCTTAAACAGTTTTTTTAACGCCCTTTTAATTAGCTCACTTGGTAGTTTTATCTTTTTAACTAATATGCATGAAAGATACCTTTACCCAATATTTCCGTTAATTTCAGTCTTACTTTTTTTACCAAAATCTTTTATAAAAATAAAATCACTAATAGTTTTATCATCAATCCATTTCCTTAATCTCTATAATCTTTGGTTTTATCCCCTTATTAATCCACTTAAATCATTTTTAATCTATTCAAATTTTTTGGTTTGTCGCATCTTATCCCTTATAATACTAATCATCGGGTTTGATTATTTGATTAAATATCTAAAAAGTGAAGTCTAAAAAATTTAATTTACCTTTAATTTTCCTTCTCTTAATCACTTTTTTTATTAGAATTTATAAAATAGATAACTTAAGTCTATTTGGAGATGAAATAGACGTTGGTTACCAAGCTTATTCACTACTTAAAACCGGACATGATTATAAAGGTAATTTTTTACCTTCTTATCTCCAATCTCTTTCTGAATCACGAGCTCCACTATTAATTTATACCTCGATTCCAGGAATAAAATTATTTGGTTTAACTGAAGTAGGAGTCAGAATTACCCCGATAATTTTTGGAGTCCTAAGTATTTTTTTATTCTACAAATTAGTTTTTCTTCTATCAAAATCCAAAACTCTATCAATCTACAGCTCTACTATTCTTTCACTCTCTCCTTGGCATTTTCACTATAGTCGTACCTCATTTGAAGTCACACTCCTTTTATCGCTGGTTTTAGCTGGTACGTATTTTGCCTATAAATATATTGGAAGCAATAAAAATAAACATCTTTATCTATCAATCATATTTTATTCATTAAGCTTTTACACCTATAACACCGCAAATATATTCGTTCCATTAATTGTCATCTTTATTTTTGTTAGTAATTTAAAAATTTTTTTAAAAAATCTAAATTTAAAAACTTACCTTATTTCCTTTTTTATTTTTTTATTAATAGCCTCACCTTTAATTTCCAACATCCTTTTTGGTAATGCTGCTAATCGATTTAAATTAATTAGTATTTTTAATAATCAAGAAATTATCTCAAAAATCATTAATAAAAGAACCGACTTTACAGCATCTTCTTTAAAAATTGAATCTATTTTTCATAATAAACCCATCGCCTGGATTAACGAATTTTCTAAAAACTATCTTTCGTCTTTTTCTATCCCGTTTTTATTCATTTTTGGAGACACCTCCAATGTTAGACATACAATTAATGAATACGGATTATTTTTTGTATCTTTAATTCCATTTTTGTTTTTTGGACTTTTTAATCTTAATTTTAAAGAAAAATTAACTAAATTAATGTTTTTCTGGTTATTAATTTCTCCAATTGCTACCTCACTTACCTATAATGGCGGCAATCATCCAACTAGACTATTTTTAATGATTATTCCAATTGTATATTTTTCAGCTCAAGGGTTAGTAAGGGTTTTAAATTTTAAAAATATTTATTCAAGAATTTTCATTTTTATCTCTACCATTTTATTTCTTATTCAAATTATTGGTTTTACTCATGAATATTTTGTTCATTATCCTAAAAGCTCATTTGAGTCATGGAATTATGGTTATAAAGAGTTATTTAAATCTATTCCAAAAACTAAAAATAATATTTTTATTAGTAATGCTAAATATAATTCCTTATTACCTTTCGTTTTTTATCAAAATTTTCTAATTAATAATCACTATCTAAACGATTCAGAAAAAGAAAATATTTATTCAAATTTTAATGGTTTTAAATTAGAAGAAAATATTTATTTTATAAACGACTTTAAAGAAGATGATCGACTAAAAACAATCAATGAAACAGCCTCTCCTGGTGACGTTTTTGTTATGTTTCAAAAAAATGATATCCCTGGTGATATGGACTTTTCTAAAAAACCTCTTAATGGTTTTAAGACCATAATTACTATTTATAATCCAAACAATACTATATTGGCTCAAATTATTCAAAAAAATGAAGAATAAAATTCTATTACTTTTAATAATCATTGTTGGAATTTTTCTTAGGTTTTATAAGCTTGGCCAAATTCCTAATTCTTATTCCCCAGACGAACTTGCCCAAGGCTATACTGCCTATTCTATTCTAGAAACTGGTAAAGATGAGTGGGGGAGTCAAAATTGGTTAAGTCTTCGTTCTTTTGGAGATTATAAGCCACCACTCCAAACTCTATTAATGATTCCTGGTATTAAAGTATTTGGTTTAACTCCTTTTGCTGTCAGACTCCCTAATGCTCTACTCTCAACTTTTACCATTTTGCTTACTTATTTAATTGCCAATTATTTATTTAAAAGTAAATCAATTTCTTTATTAAGTGCTTTATTTATTTCTCTTTCACCTTGGGCCCTTCCTTTATCAAGAATTGCTCTCGAAGCTAACTTGGTTATTTTTATCATTTCTTTGGCTACTTATTTATATTTAAAAGCTAATCAAAATAAATCTGTTTTCTTTTTCAGCCTTTCTTTTTTCTTTTTTGGCTTAAGTCTATTTACTTATCATTCAGCCAAAATATTTACTCCCATTTTTTTAATAGTTTTGTTTATTAGTCAAAAAACATACTTACTTAAAAAAAAGCTTATTATTCCGTTTCTAATTTTTGGATTATTTTTATTTTCAAATACTTTTTTAAACAATCAAATAAAATCAAACCGAACCGGAGATATTGCCATTTTTAACCCTACTGACAACTGGTCTTATGTTTCCAATAGTCAGTTTGAGATCACTCAAAATGGTCTACCTTATCCAGTTATTAAAATTTTTTATAACAAACTTGTCTATCTTTATGAAACCTTTAGTCACAACTACCTATCTTACTTTTCTCCTCAATTTTTAATCACTCAGGGTGCTGGAGAAACCACTTATGGCATGATTCCTGGTTATGGAGTCTTAGGTTTAATTCCAGCCATTGGCTTAATCCTTTCTTTATTTTTCTTAATTAAATCAAAAGGGAATAAAGATAAAAGAAACCTTTATTTTTTAATGGTTACTATTTTGATTCCGCCTCTTATTGCTGCTATCGCCAAAGGACAATATTCTGGTAATCGGGTTTCTTTAATGATGCCTTTTATTCAAATTATTTCTTCTTTTGGTTTAATTACTTTTTTAAATGTTTTACCCGAGAAAATTAAATCTTTTTTTAATTTAGGGTTTATCATTGCTTTCTTATTTTTAAATCTTATTTTTATTGTTAGATATTTTTATCAAGGCAATCAAATTTTGGCCCATGGGATGCTTTATGGCCATTTGCAAGCCAATGAATATTTAAAGTCATATCCCGACAAACAAGTAATTTATTCACGAAAACTTTCCGAACCTCAAGCTTATGTTACTTTTTTTCAAAAAATTAATCCTAAAATTGTTCAACAAGCTTCCTTAGCTTGGTTAGAATATGAAACTAAAAATCTCTTATTTTTAGACCAATTAGGGGAGTATTCACTTGATAAATTTACTTTCAGAGAAATTAATATTCCCAGTGACAGCCTTCTTCCTAACACTTTAATTATTGGTCGTCCTGAGGAGTTTAGAGACGTTAAACCTGATCACATCATTTATTATCCTTATCATTCAAAACAAGAAGCCGCTATCTATATCTATCAAACCAAGCCATGAATTCAAAAAAGATTTTATTAATTTTAGTCATCATTTTAGGCTTTATTCTTAGAATTATTTTTCTTGATAAATACCCACCTAGCTTAAATTGGGATGAAGTTTCTCACGGTTTTAATGCTTATTCTATTTTAAAAACAGGTCGTGATGAATGGGGGAATATTCTCCCTAATATTTTTCGAGCTTATGGTGATTACAAGCTTCCCTTATATATTTATTTAACCGTTCCCTTTGTTTTTTTATTTGGATTAAATCCATTTTCAGTTAGATTAGTCTCAATTATTGCCGGATCCCTAACTCCTCTGGCCATCTACTTAATCTTGGTTAAATTAGCTCCTAAAAAATCAATTATTCCTATTATTGGAGCTACTATTATTGCCTTATCCCCTGGAATGATATTTCTATCTCGAATTGCTCTTGAAGCCAATCTTTTTATGTTTCTCTTTTGTTTAAGTATTTATTTTTTAATTGATCAAAAATACCCACTTAGTAGTCTATTTTTTGGCTTATCTTTATTTACTTATAATAGCAGTCGAGTTTTATTACCTTTTTATTTCTTACTTCTCTTTTATCTAATTATTAAAAATAAATACAAATTATTTTCTAATTGGTATCGATTTCTTCCCTTTATTCTTTTAAGTTTTGTTGCTTTATTTCAAACCCTTGATCAATCTGGACAGGCTCGATATCAATGGGTTTCAATATTAGACCAAGGCTCAATCAATAGGATAAATGAATTGCGCCAATTCTATCCTCGTTTTGTTGTTAATAAGGCTAGCTATTTTATTTTTACCGCTGCTAAAAATTATTTCAGTCATCTCCATCCCAATTTTTTATTTTCTAAGGGTGGCTCTCACTATCAATTTAGTCTGCCAAATTTTTTTCTTATCAGCCCACTTCTTATTCCTTTTTTAGTTTTTGGAATTTATTTTTTATTTAAAAATATTAAAAAAGTTAATTTTCAAATTTTACTTTTTTGGTTATTAATCTCACCTCTCCCTTCAAGTATCACTCGTGATGCCCCTCATGTCTTAAGAAGTATTGTCTTATTGCCAATAATTATTATCTTAATTAGCTTAGGTCTCAGCCTTATTTTTGATAGATATCCAAAATTAACTGTAATTTTTCTAGTTTTATCCCTAGCCTTAAGTCAAGCCTTATTTTGGCCCAAATACAAGCTTTATGCCCAAGAATATTCTTCTTCTTGGCAATATGGTTATAAAGAAGTTGCTAATTTTATAAAAAATAACTATTCTAGCTACGATCAGATTATCATCACTAAAAAATATGGTGAGCCACATGAATTTTTATTATTTTATTTAAACTGGTCTCCAGATAAATACCAGAATGATGATACTAAGGTTTGGGATTATCATGCTAATTGGTACTGGGTTGATGCTTTTGATAAATTTAGATTTATTAATGATTGGGATATCATTAAGCAAACTGAAGAAGTCAGTTCTAACAAAAAAACCCTTTTAATTACCTCTCCAAACAACTACAATCAATCTAACCGGCTTCTAGATACTATTTATTTTTTAGACAACACTCCCGCCTTTCAGATTTTAGAAATATAAAATGAAGCTTAAAAAGATTTTTATAATTTTATTAATTTTATCTCCTTTCTTCTGGTGGCAATTCTTTGTTAGCCCAAAAAAAATAATTTCTGAATATCGTCAAATTCCTACTTATATTAAGAATAAAGTTGGTTCAATTTTTAAAAACACTCAATATATTGATGAATTTCGCTGGAATAATCTTACTAAGGATAATCGACCAATATCAGCTAAAGTCTTTTATAATAAAAGCCATCTTTTAGTTTCTGAATCAATAATTTATTTAAATAACCTTAATCCTCGATTTTATTTTCAATCTGGTAGTGGTCAATTTGACTCTCCTCCCCAAATTGAACCAATTGCTATTTTTCTCTTACCTTTCTCTTTTATGGGATTATTTAAACTAATTCAAAAAAAGAATTTTAAGGTTCTTTTATTTGGACTCTTTTCTGTTTTGTTGGGATATCTTACTGGTCATTCTAGTTTTTATTTTTTATTCCCCTCTGCTCTTTTTTATCTTTATACCAGTGCTTACCAGATTTCCCTTTTTAAGAATAAACAGCAATACCTAATTATTATTCTCCTATCTGTTTACACTCTTTTCCTCTTTTTAAGAGTCTTTTTTATTACCAATATATGAAAAATAAATTTATTTTAATTGCCTTTATTATTGGAATTATTTTTCGTTTTTGGCAATTAGTCGATTATCCGGTTAGTTTATCAATGGATGAAACTGCCATTGGCTACAATGCTTATTCCATTTTAAAAACTGGCCGTGATGAGTGGGGTGAATTTCTACCCTTAGCTTTTCAATCAGTTGGGGATTATAAGCCACCAGTAAACGTTTATCTAACTGTTCCTTTTGTGGCTATTTTTGGTCTAACCGAATTTGCCACCAGGTTACCATCAGCCTTAATTGGCTCATTAACCATAATTTTTCTTGTTTTACTTTTAATTAAATTAAAAATAAGTCGACCGGCCGCCTACCTTACTGGTTTATGGTTAAGTCTTCTTCCTTGGCATATTCATTTTTCACGAGCCAGTTTTGAGGCAGTTACTGCTTTATTTTTTTTGATTTTAGGTACCTATTTTTTCCTCTCTTGGATTGAAAAATTTAAATCATTTAATTTAATTATTGCCATCACCTCCTTTAGTTTATCCGTTTGGTCTTATCATGCCGAAAGAGCCTTTGTCCCAATTTTTGTTATTTTCTTATTTCTTTTCTATTTACCTAAAATTAACTTTACTAAATTAAGAAAACAACTTTTATTAGGTCTTTTAATCCTTTCAGTTTTTGCAATTCCTTTTTTAAAACTTTCTTTTTTTACTCCAGCCATAAAGACTCGGGCTGCCGTAACTTCAATTTTTCGCGAAACCACCCTAAGTTCCGTTCTTCATCATGGTAGCTATCAAAATCTTAAAGATTTAATCTTAAATAATGATATTTATTTAATTTTTCGACACTGGTTGGGTAAATATTTAAATTATTTTAATTTCGAATTTATCTTTTTAAATGGAATGCAATTTACTAAACCAGGTTACCCCGGAATTGGTCTACTTTATCTAGTTGACCTACCTCTCTTCTTCCTTGGTATTTATTCTTTATTAAAAAATAAAAATCTAAAACTTAAAAAAATAGCTCTACTTTGGTTCTTATTAGGCCCATTACCAGCCTCATTTACCATGAACGAACAACACCCTCTTCGAGCCTTGGTTTGGATTCCCGCCTTCTCCTTTATTATCGCTTCTGCTTACGAATTTTTATTAACCTTAAAATCAAAAAAGATATTATTATCTCTTTATTTTTTAGCCTTATTTATCAACATTCTTTATTTTATTGATATTTATCAATATCAATCTCCTAAACATTTTTCAGAATACTGGCAATATGGTTATAAAGAAATTGCTCAATACGCTTGTCAAAACAAAGATAAATATCAAGAAATAATTATTTCAGAAACTTTTGGTAGCGATGGCCCTCTTAATACCGGACTACCTTATCTTTATATTCTTTTTTATTGTCAAAATGACCCCAAAACTTTTTATCAAACAAAAAAAATTGATAAATTTTCTTTTCATCGAATAACCTGGAGGGTTGACTCAGAAAAGCCAAACAGATTGTTAATTGCAGCCCCTTGGGATTTTTTAGATGTTACAATTCCTGAAGAACAAATAATTAAAAAAATTAATTTTTTAAATGGCAAAACTGGATTTTTATTTATCGAAACTAAACCAAAAAATGTCAAAAAATAATCAAAAATTTTTTATAATTATTGTTTTTCTAATAAGTTTTATTATTAGAGTTTTGTTTATCAATACTACTCCACTTCTATGGGATGAGGCCTCACTTGGATACAATGCTTATTCTATTTTAAAAACTGGTCGTGATGAATACGGTACTTTTTTACCGATAATCTTTAAATCTTTTGGAGATTATAAGCCAGGGCTTTATGTTTACCTGAGTATTCCTTTCGTTTATCTTTTTGGTCTTAATCCCTTCTCAGTTAGACTACCTTCAATAATTTTAGGATCATTTTTGCCTATAATTTTATATTTCTTAATTAAAGAAATTAATCCCAAGGCTCATAAAACTGCCATTATTGCCTCACTCATAACTACCTTTAATCCCTACAATATCTATTTTAGTCGAGGAGCTTGGGAAACTAATGTTTTAACTTTTCAACTAGTTCTCGCCTCGTATCTCTTCTTTAAATATATTAATCAAAAAAGGGCTAAATATTTACTCCTTTCTTCAATTATCCTTGGACTTTCTCTCTATACCTACCAAGCCGGTAAAATGATTAGTTTGTTTTTAGTAATTATCTTATTTTTAGTTAATTTCAAATCATTAAATCTTAAAAAGTTACTAGTTAACTTTATTATCCCTCTAGGCTTATTTGCTCTACCGGTTGCTTACGGATTACTTTTTAATAATAATTCTAATCGTCTTCAAGTCGTTAGTCTTTTTTCCTACCCTCGTTCAGCTGAGGAAACCCAAACCATTATTAGTGAAACAAGTCTCTTAGATTATCAAATTTTTCATAATCAACCCATCTTTTTTCTCCGAAATTTATTATCCCGTTACTTTAATCATTTCTCGCCGCGATTTTTAGCTTTTGAAGGCGACTGGCAAAACCCTCGTCATAGCCCTCCTTACATTGGCTTAATTCTTTATCCTAGTCTTATTTTTTTAATAATCGGTTTTTTTACTTCCTTAAGTCAATCTAAATTAGATAAATTAAATCTTTTCTTTTTGCTTTGGCTATTAGTTGCCCCTCTACCGTCATCTCTAACTCGCGATTCTGTCCAATCGGTTAGAGCCATGTCTTTTTCTGTCCCTTTAATTTATTTTATTTCTTATGGCATCTCTTTTATTTTAAGTAAATATCGCCACTTTTTATTTAAACTATTACTAGTTTTAGTTTATTTAATCTCCTTTATTTACTATGGAGACTTGTATCTTAATCATATGGTAATTAAAAGTCCGATTGATTTTCTCTATGGTCACCAAAATGCCATTGATTATGTCTCAAAACACCAAGATAATTTTAAAGATATTTATATTACTGACTATTATGGTCAACCTTATATCTACTATCTCTTTTATAAAAAATATCCTCCAGCTCTTTATCAACAGCAAGCTAAACTTGAAGATGAAAATCTTGATACCGGCAAGGTTAAAACTATTGATAATATTCATTTTCAAACAGCTCATTTTGACTTCTTAAAAGATCATCCCCAAACCATGGGTATCTTTGCCCAAGAAGAAATATATCGACAAGATATTGATAAAAAACCTGAATTTAATCAATTAATTCCAATTAGTCCAATTGGAAATATTTCCACTTTTTACGCTTATGAAAATCCATAAAATATTATTAGCTATTGTTTTAGTTCTAGCAATTATTATTCGGTTTTATGATATTGGCTCCAGCCCCGCTCTTAACCCTGATGAAGCTGCCCTTGGTTATAATGCTTATTCTCTTATTCTTACTGGTAAGGATGAACACGGCCTCTCTTGGCCACTTCATTTTAAATCTTTTGGTGATTATAAACCTGGCGGTTATGTTTATTTAGCTATTCCTTTTATTAAAGTTTTCGGCCTAACTCCACTTGCCGTCAGACTTCCTAATCTAATTCTCTCAATTATCACCATTCTCTTTTTATATAAATTAGTCTCTCTTTTATCTAAATCCCAAGTTTTAGCTCTGATTACCTCTCTTGTTCTTAGCTTATCTCCTTGGCATATTCATTTTAGTCGAGGAGCCTGGGAGTCGGCTGCCGCTCTAGCTTTCATTGTCATTGGCACTTATTTCTTTTTTAAGTCAATAACAGAAAAATTTAGCCTTAACTTTACTCTCTTTGTCTTAAATTATATTATTTCTATTTATCTCTACCATTCAGCTCGTCTAATTGCTCCACTTTTAGCCCTTAGTCTAGTTATTATTTACTTTAAATTTTTAATCAAAAGAATCCCGCAATTAATTCTTCCGGTAATTTTTGGAGTTTTATTTGCTCTTCCTGTTTTGTTTTCTTTTTTAAACAATGGCGGCACCACTCGGCTTGGAGGTGTTGGTTTAACTGCTGATATTGGGCCGATTAATCGTGCCAATGAATTAATTAATCATCATGGTAATACTAAAATTATCAATCGAGTCATTCACAACAAACGAGTCCTTTATCTTATTTCCTGGGCTCAAAAATATACCTCACATTTTGACCTAAATTTTTTAGCTCTAAATGGTGACGAAGTTCCAAGATCCATGGTTCCAGAAATGGGTCAAATTCATTTAATTGAACTCCCTTTTCTACTTTTAGGAATTATCTTTTTATTTAAAGATAAAATTTATAATCGTCGTCAAAAAGCTTTTATAATTTCTTTTTTACTAATCTCTCCCATTGCCTCATCGCTTACTTTTCAAGCCCCTTCAGCTCTCAGAAGTCTGGCTATGGTTATTCCTTTAGCTATTCTAACTTCTCTTGGCTTGTATAAAACCTATACTTATTTGCAAAAATATTTTAGTAAAAGACATCCTCTTAATTTTCTTTCAGCTGCCATAATTATTGCTTATACTTTTTTTATCGCTTATTACTTTGATGCTTATTTCTTTCACTATGCCAAACGCTATCCCTTTGCCTGGCAGTATCAATTTGATCAGTTAGTCCCTTATTTAGAATCCCAAAAAGATAACTATCAAAATATTTATGTTACCAACAAGTATGACCAGCCCTACATCTTATTCTTATTCTTCTCACAATATCCACCATCTCAAATTCAATCCCAAATCAAGCTTACCCCACCAGATAATTTTGGTTTTTCAACTGTCCTCGGTTACGACAACTATCATTTTGGTAAAATTGACTACCAACAAATTGAGTCAAATTCACTTATTGTTGCCAGTGATGAAGACGTTCCTCTAGTTCCTATAAAAATTATAAATTTTTCAAACAACCAACCAGCTTTTAAAATTTATCAAAAACCATGAAAACCAAAGCCACCCTTTCGGTCACCCTTGCCACTTATAATGAATCAAAAAATATTGTCCACTGCCTTCAAGCAATAGAAGATATCGCCAGTGAAATTATTGTCGTTGATGGTCAATCTCAAGATGATACCGTTTTGTTAGTTAAAAAATTTAAAAAAGCTCGTGTTATTTCTACTACTAATAAACCGATGTTTCATTTAAACAAACAGTTAGGGATTGATGCCTGTAAAGGAGACTGGATTCTCCAGCTTGATGCCGATGAAGTAGTTGACCAACCTCTTAAAAAAGAAATTATTTCACTTCTTCAAAAACCAATCGACGCCATTTCTGAAAATGGCTTTTGGCTTCCTCGAAAAAATTATTTTTTAACTAGCTTTTTAACCAAAGGCGGTCAATATCCAGATTACACTCTCCGTCTTTATAAAAATGGCAAAGGACACTTACCTTGTCGCGACGTTCATGAACAAGCCGTCGTTGATGGTCAAGTTGGCTATCTAAAAAATGACTTAAAACATTATGCTGATACTTCCTTCTCGCTATATTTATTACGCTCCAACCGTTATACCACTCTTTTAGCAAATGAATTAAAAGAAAAGGGGATTAAGATTAATTTCTTAAATTTTTTAAATTACTATTCCTTTAAACCTCTCTGGTGGTTTTTAAAAACCTATTTTCGCCATCGCGGTTATGTTGACGGTTTTCCTGGTTTTGTTTTTTCTTTTTTTTCAGCACTACGCTTTCCTATTGCTTACACCAAATATTATGAGTTAACTAAAGCCAATCGGGATATAGATTTATCCCAAGATTGGGATAAAAAATAATGGCTAAAAAATTTAATATTGCTATTGATGTTTCTCCCACCGTTGATGGTAATTCAGTTAGAGGGGTTGGTTACTATACTTCTAATTTAGTTGCTTCTCTTAAACAACAAATCCGTCACCCTGATTACCGTAATTTCAAAATCGATTTAATTGTCAATCAATCTGAACTTAGCAAAAAAAAATATGACCTAGTTCATTACCCTTATTTTGATCCTTTTAAGCTAACTCTCCCACATTCAAGTCAACCCGCCGTGGTTACTGTCCACGACCTTATTCCAATTCAGTTTAAAAACCAATTTCCTCCTGGTCTTAGAGGTAAAATAAAATGGCAACTTCAAAAAAGAGCTCTCAGGCAAGTTGATAAAATTATTACCGTCTCTTATTACTCTAAAAAAATTATTTCTCAAATAATTAATTACCCTCAAGCTAATATCCATCCTATTTATGAAGGTGCTGATAGTAGTTTTAAGCCAATAACTGACGCTAAAAAATTAGCAGCTGTTAAAACCAAATATTCCTTGCCTAGTAAATTTATTCTCTTTGTTGGAGATATTAATTGGAATAAAAATATTCCCAATTTAGTCAAAGCCTGTTATCGTCTTAAATATCCTTTAGTTATTGTTGGTTCTTCAGCTGTCAAAAAAGATGTTCCTCATCATCCCTGGACTAAAGATCTCCGTTGGCTCCAAGCTCGAGCCCAAAAACCTCGATATGCTAAATCTTTAATTCTTACTGGCTTTGTTGCTGACGAGGACTTGCCTGCTATTTATAATTTAGCCACTGTTTATTGCCAGCCTTCTTTTGCTGAAGGTTTTGGTCTTCCTTTAGTTCAAGCAATGCAATCCGGTTGTCCAATCGCTTTTAGCCAAGATACTAGTTTACCAGAGGTTGCCGGTGAAGCTGGTCTTAATTTTAATCCCAGATCAGTATCTCATCTTGCTTCAATCCTTAAAAAATACTGGTTGAGTCCAAAACTTTGTCGTCAATATCGTCAGCTCGGTCTCAAACGGGCTAAATTGTTTAATTGGTCTAAGACCGCCAAAGAAACTCTAGCGGTTTATCAATCAATTCTTATCAATGAAAAACCCTAATCACTTTTTGTCCGTTATTGTTCCCGTCTATAAACAGGAAAAAACCATTGTTAAAGATTTAGCCAATATTGTTAACGTCTTAGACCAAATCAGATATCAATATGAATTAATTATTGTTGTTGACGGTACTTCTGTTGATCGCTCCTATCAGTTAGCTAAAAAAAATAAGTCTCCAAATATTATTGTCACCGGTTATAAAAACAATCACGGTAAAGGTTACGCTATCCGTTATGGTATGGCCAAAACAAAAGGGGACTACGTTGCCTTTATCGACTCCGGAATGGAGATAGACCCAAATGGCATCTCAATGATTTTAGAACATATGGAATGGTACGATGCTGACATCATCGTTGGCTCAAAACAGCATCCAGCTTCAAAAGTTAACTATCCTTTTAATCGAAAAATTATTAGTTTTGGCGGTCACTTAATTGCTAAATATTTATTAGGGATAAATATCAGAGACACTCAAGCTGGTTTAAAAATTTTTAAACGAAAAGTCCTAGAAAAAGTCCTTCCTCGTCTTTTGTTAAAAACCTATGCCTTTGATCTTGAAATGCTCTCAGTTGCTAATCACCTAGGTTTTACCAAAATTTATGAAGCTCCAATTAAACTAACCTATGCTTTTGAAGGGGAAACTCATGCTATTGGTTTTCAGGTTATTAGAGTTTGTTTGACTGATGCTCTGGCAGTTTTTTATCGACTTAGAATTCTTCACTATTATGATGATAAGAATAAGCGAAAATGGGTCTATAATCCTGAGTTAGAAATGAGAATTAATACTGGTAAATGAAATCAAAAACTACTCCCTTATTTTCAATCATCATCCCTGTTAGACAAGAAAATGACTACCTTAAAGAAACTCTAAGTTATCTTGAAAAACAAACCATAAAAAACTTTGAAGTTTTGGTAATTACTGACAAAATATCAATTACTCCTAACCCTTCTAAAAAGAGAAATTTAGGCGCTAGGAAGGCCAAGGGTAAGTATTTAGTTTTTTTTGATGACGATTCCTACCCCTCGCTTGATTATTTTAAAAACGCTACCAAACTTATCAAAAAACACCAAGATTTCGCCGCTTTTTGTGGCCCTTGTCTAACTCCTCCCAAAGACAATCATCTACAACAGGCTTCCGGATTAGTTTGGTCTTCATTTTTAGGAAGTGGGGGAGCTGGTGTCTATCGAAATAGTATTAAAAAACCCCGATTTGTTATTGATTACCCTTCCGTCAATTTAATCGTTAAAAGAAAAGATTTTTTTAATGCTGGTGCTTTTGATAAAAAGTACTGGCCGGGAGAAGATACTGTTCTTTGTCTTAATCTTACTCAAAAGTTAAATAAAAAAATATACTACCACCCTTCTTTAGTTGTTTACCATCACCGGCGCTCTGTTATTATTCCTCACTTACAACAAATCACTCGCTACGGAATTCAAAGAGGTTACTTTGCCAAAATATTTCCTCAAACTAGTTTTAAAATTGGCTATTTTCTACCAACTATTTTTGATCTTTATTTATTATTTTTACTCCTTAATAGCCAATTTTTAAGATATAAAATAGTCTACCTTCCATTATATTTATATCTATCAATATTAATAGCAACCTTAATCCAATACCTTTTTTCAAAAAAACATCTCCTGGTCACTTTTCTTGCCACCCTCACCATCCCCTTAACCCATATCTATTACGGTATACTATTCCTGTATGGTTTATTCAAAAAAGAAGCCAAATTTAAGCCACACTCAGTTGATAAAAAAACCGGCAAATACCTCGGTGGTTAAATCGGTTTCTTTTTCATATCCACCACTTGAATCACCAAAAGGAACTGCTTTTCTTTCCCAAAATCGACAATTTCAGTGGACTAACACTGGTAATGTTATCTATCCGGTAATTCCTGCTTATGCGGCCACCTTACTTAAAAGCAAAGGTTTTAAGATATATTGGGACGATGCTATTGCTCAAAAACTAACTTATAAAAACTGGTTAACTCGCCTTATTAAAAACAAACCAGACCTAATTGCTATTGAAACCAAAACTCCAGTTATTAAAATGCACTGGCAAATAATCAGAGATATTAAATCAGTTGCCAAAAAACACCAAAAATGGCATCCCAAAATCGTCTTAATGGGAGATCATGTTACCGCTCTACCTCAAGAATCTATTGATAATTGTCCAGTTGATTATGTTTTGTCAGGTGGTCACTTTGATTTTCTGCTTGATGAATTAATTAGTCTTATAAATACCAATAAGGCTCCCAAAAAAAAAGTTTATCAACTTAAAAATCCAATTAATTTAGAAACCTTGCCGATAATTGATAGAAAACTAACCAAGTGGCAACTTTACGCTTATAACAATACTAATTATAAATATAAGCCGGGTAGCTATATCATGTCAGGCAGAGATTGTTGGTGGGGGAAGTGCAGCTTCTGTGTTTGGGGGTTACTTTTTCCTGGTAAAGACTTTCATAGTTTTAGTGTTAAACATACCATTGCCGAAATTGAAAACTTAGTCAATAATTTTGGGGTTAAAGAAATTTTTGACGATTCTGGTACTCTTCCTGTTGGTAAATGGTTGCATGACCTCTGTTGCCAGTTAATTGACAAGGGACTTAATAAAAAAGTCGTTTTAGGTTGTAATATGCGCTTTGGGGCTCTAACTCAAGAAGAGTATTTTTTAATGAAAAAAGCCGGTTTTAGGTTTATTCTCTATGGTCTTGAATCAGCCAATCAAAAGACTCTTGATTTTGTTAATAAAAATGAAAAAACCACCGATGCTCTAAAGACTTTAAAGATGGCCAAAAAGGCTAAACTCCAACCGCATGTTACTATTATGATTGGTTATCCCCATGAGACCTTAAAACAAGCCAATAAAACTCTAAATCTAGCTCGCTATATTTTTAAAAATAACCTAGCCGACAGTCTTCAGGCAACTATTTTAATCCCATACCCAGGCACTCCACTTTTTAACTATTGTCAAAAAAATAACTTACTTCTTACTACCAACTGGGATGACTATGATATGAGACAGCCTGTTATCAAATCACCAATTCCTCCCCAAAAACAACTCCAGTTAGTTCAAAATTTATTTAAAGGGGTGATTACTCCAAACTTTATTTTTAAAAAAATAATTTCTATCCGATCTTTTGACGATATTAAACACCTTTTTAATTATGCTCTAAAGTATTTTAAAAAATTAAAAGATTTTTCATGATTCTAGTTTCCTTTATCATTCCAACCTTGAATGCTGCCTCAGTCCTTGAATCTTGCCTAAAATCAATTAAAAAACAATCAATCGAAAGTCATAATTATGAAATAATAATCTCTGATGGTGGTTCTAGTGACGATACTCTAAAAATTGCCAAACTTTATAATTCAAAAATCATTAAAAACCCTCTTAAAACTGCCGAGGCTGGTAAAGCTATTGGAGTTAAAAACTCTCAAGGTAAATATCTTGCTCTGATTGATTCTGACAATATCCTGCCTCGAAAAGATTGGTTAAAGACAAATCTTGATATTCTAGAATCAAATCTCAATCTTATTGGTACCGAACCTTTGTTTTTTACCTACCGACCACAGGCAGGTTTTATTGAAAGATATTCTGCCCTAATCGGAGCTAATGATCCTTATGCTTATGTCACTGGTGTTTATGACCGTCAAAATTATATAAATTATAACTGGACTGGCACTAAGATTGGTCAAATCGATAAAGGCAAATATATTCAAGTTGAATTAAAACCAAATAGTATTATTCCCACCATTGGTGCCAATGGCACTATTTTTCGGTCTACTTTTTTAAAAAATAATTTAAAATCTGATTATTTATTTGACATCGATATTATTAGCCAAGTTTTATCAAAAGATAAAAAAACCCTTTATTTTGCCAAAGTAAAACAAGGGATAATTCATAGCTATTGTGAGTCTTCTCTTAAAAAATTTATTAAAAAACAAAACCGACGAATTACCGATTACTACTACTATCAAAAATATCGAAAATATAACTGGAGCCAAACAAATAAACACGGCTTAATCAAATTTATTCTTTATACTATTTTAGTTATCCCTTCCTTATTTGATTCTTTTAGAGGGTTTTTTCATCAACCTGACATCGCCTGGTTTTTCCATCCAATTGCTTGTTTAATCACTCTTTATCTTTATACTATAAACACCGTAAAATTTAAATTAAATCTTTTAAAAAAAACAAATAGAAACAAGTGGTAACAATAGATATTCTTATTCCTACCTATAATGGAGCATCCTATATTAGAGATACTATCAAGAGTATTTTGTCTCAGTCTTTTAAAGATTTTCAAATCATTATTTGTGACGACGCTTCAACCGACAATACTATCAAGCTAATAAAAAAAATCCCTGACAAAAGAATTACAATAAAAACCAACAAGAAAAATTTGGGCTATTCAAGAAACTTAGAAAGAGCTAGAAAATATGCCACTGCCGAATTTATATATCTCATGGGTCAAGATGATATTATGGCAAAAGATGCTCTTTTAAACACCATAAATGCTTTTAAAATCTCTCCTGACATTGGGGCTGTTACTCGACCTTATTACTGGTTTGACAAAGATATTAAAATTCCAGTAAGAGCTAAAAAACAGCTAAATTCTAAAAAAGACACTGTCGTAAGTATCTTTGATAACCCCGAAAAAGTAATTCGGGTTTTTGAAACCTTAGATCAACTTTCTGGGCTTTCATTTCGTACATCTTTTATGAATATTCCTTTCCATCCCGATGTTTTTCCTTGTCACATCTATCCCTTTGCTGACATATTTAAAAACCATCCAATTGTTTTTTTAAAAGACTATAATATTGCTGTTCGAATTGCTAGCAGTCAAACTAGAACCGTTTCTTCTATCTATAACAAGTCACCATTATTAAGCTGGATAGAAATGGTTAAATCTATCTTTTCAGAAGAGAAATATAAAGAAATCCAAAAATTTTTAATCAACGACTTTATTACCAAAAACTATATCGGTTTAGTTCAATTACGAAATTATGCTAAGTTTAAATACTTTTTAAGAGAAATCTGGTATTTAATAGTTTTTAACTATCATAATTTAATCTCATTTAAGTTTTGGTTTTATTCTCTTGGAACTTTTATTACTCCTTCGTTTATTTTAATTCCACTAGTTGATTGGTATAAAAACAAGATTAACTCAAAACCACTAGCATATTTAATATTTAAATATAAAATATAAAAATGTACAAAATTTTTATTTATTTTAGTAAAATTTATACATTTTTAATAAAATATTCATTCCAGTCTTTTGGTAAAGAATCAATAATAAAACCTTTTTTAAATTTTTCTAATCCAAAATATATCAATATCGGCAACAAGGTTAATATAGGGAGCAATTGTAGAATCACTGTAAGCACTGAATTTAATGGGATAAAAACAAAAACCATAACTAAAACTAAAATTAAGATTGGGAATAATGTTGATATCGGTAGTGGATCCTTTATTAGTGCCAATAATGATATTCAAATAGGAAATCACGTTATTATGGCACCTTCAGTTTTTATTACCGACCATGACCACGGTTTTTTAAACATTAATAAAAATATCCACAAACAGCCTCTTACAGAAAATGGTCACACAAAAATATGTGACAATGTATTTTTAGGAATTAAATGCAGTGTTCTAAAAAACGTCACTATTGGAAATCATTCTGTTGTAGGCGCCAATTCAGTTGTTACAAAAGACGTCCCTCCATATTCAATAGTTGCTGGGAATCCAGCTAAAATAATTAAAAAAATAAAATGAAAATACTTCGAAAACTTAAAAACCATCTAGAAACAAACCGACTTCTATCTTTATGCTTCGACTTAATTGCCTCAACTAAAACATATAGAAGATTTTTAAAAAATAAAATAAATCAGTCAATTAAAGATCTTAAGATAAATAAAAATTTCAATATTATCATTGAAACAACTAATTTTTGTAATGCAAAATGTATTATGTGTCCACACACTATTATGAAAAGACCACAAAAAATTATGAACGATAAAATATTTAATAAAATAATTTATCGACTAAAATGCGAAAAAATTAAACCGAAAGTCTTTATTCTAAATGGATTTGGAGAACCACTTATAGACCTCAAAATAATTGACAGAATCAGAATTATTAAAAAAGAGTTTCCTAATTCTAAAGTAAAATTATATTCTAATTTCAATTTGGCTTCTCTAAAAAAAATTAATGATCTCATAAATTCACAACTTGACGAAATAAATATTAGCCTAAATGGTTATAACCGTCAGAATTATCAAAAAGTCATGAAAATTGACTTTACTAAGACTATTAATAATCTTAAAACTCTTATTAAAATTAAAAAAGAAAAAGAATCTCAGCTCAAAATCCGACTATCTATGACGCTAGTAAAACATAATGAAAAATCAGCTTTAAAATTTATCAAAAAATGGGAAAAAATTGTTGATTCTGTTAGCGTTAATAAAGTTCATGATTACAACGGTAGTATCAAAAACCATATTAATAAATTTAAAATAAATTTTAATAAAGAACCTTTTCCTTGTAAATATCTTTGGGACACAATTACTTTTGATGTCAACGGAGAGATTGTCCTGTGTTGTTTAGATTATGAATCAAAATATACTTTTGGAAAAATAAAATTAACTCCAATCCTTAAATCATATTATTCTTCTAAATTTGAATCTGTTCGAGAAAAACACTTCTCTTCACAAATAAAAGATATTAAAATTTGTCGACATTGTTATACCCCGTACAAAAATGGAGTAGAATGGTTAATCAAAAATCTTTATTAAAATGAACCTGTTTTATTTATATCCAATCTTTCATAAATTAGAATATTGTCTACAAAAAGAATTAAAAAACTGTACAACAGTTCTAGATCTTGGTTGCGGGCCATCTTCGCCACTTAAAAATATAAAAAATATTAAATACTCTCTTGGAGTAGAAATTTTTAAACCATACCTTGATTTATCAAAAAAAAATAAAATTCATAATAAATATCTCCAAAAAAATATTCTTAATTTAGATTTTTCCGAGAATAATTTTGACGCCGTTATTTTAATTGAAGTTCTCGAGCATTTATCGAAAAAAAACGGTAAAAAAATTTTAAAACTTGCAGACAAGTGGGCAAAAAAGAAGGTTATTCTTACTACCCCAAATGGTTATTTTCAAATGGGGCAAGTAGACAATAATCCTTATGAAGAACACTTATCAGGGTGGACAATAAAAGAACTAAAAGATAGGGGGTATAAAGTTAATGGTGTTAGTGGTTTAAAGATTTTTTATAATCAAAAAAATCAGGTTACTAGCTTGATTAAAAGTAATCCGTATCAAAACATAAAATATCGACCAAAATCTCTATTTTACGGTATAAATGCTATTGCTCAAATCCTTAATTACTATTTTCCAAAACACTCTTTCGGTCTAATCGCAGTAAAACATAAAAAATGAAAAAAAGAGTCTCAGTAATAGTTATTAACTACAATGGCTATGCTTTATTAAAAAATTGCCTAAATTCTATACTAAAAAACACTTATTTAAACTATGAAATCATTGTTGTCGACAACGGCTCAACTGATAATAGTGCAGAAAATATCAAAAAGGATTTTTCTAAATCTCTTAAAAAAATTTCTATAATAAAACTTAATAAAAATTATGGTCCGGCTTATGCCAGGAATAAAGGTTTTTTGAAATCAAAAGGGGAGATTATTGCTTTTTTAGATAACGATACTCAGGTTGATAAAAATTGGATTAAAAGTGCTCTTGCTATTTTTAAAAATAATTCTTTGGTAGGATCAATTCAATCAAAACTTTTACTCTTAGATCAAAAAAATAAAATAGATTATGTTGGCGAAAAACTTGGCAGTTTTGGTTTCTTAAAATCAGTTGCAAGGTATGGTGAAATCGATAATGGTCAATATGATAAAAATAGTAAGATTTTAGCCGCTAAGTCTGCTGGGATGTTTATTAAAAGAGATGCTTTTATTAAAACTGGTAAATTTGATCCTGACTATTTTATCTTTATGGAAGAAACAGACCTTGGTTGGCGTGTTTGGCTTGCTGGTTATCAAAACATTTTTTGTCCTTCCTCAATTGTTTACCATAAATTTTCCTCAACTAAAGATATTGTTAATCCAAATTTTAATAATTATTTAGTCAGATTCCATGGTTGTAAAAATTATATTCAAACCTTAATTAAAAACCTATCTGTAATAAATCTAATTAAAATACTCCCTCTTCACATTCTTTTATGGTTTTCATTAGCATCTTTTTTATTGATTACTGGAAAATTTCAGTCTGCTATAAATATTTATAAGGGTATAATTTGGAATTTTGTTAACATAAGAAAAATAATTAAAAAAAGAATTAAGGTTCAAAATAATAGAAAAGTAACAGATAAATATTTATTTAAAGAACAAAAGATGTTGGTAAAAACAAACCTTTTTTACTATATAGATAAATTTTTAAAAGCTCAAAAACAAATTGTAACACCCGAAAACAATAATATATGAAAATTCTTTTTATTATTCCCGAAATAAAATCGATGTTTGGAACAGAAAGAGGTATACCTATCCACCCTCATGTCGGCATTGCTTACTTAGTTTCAGTTTTAAAAAAAAATAAATACCCTTTTAAAATTATTGATTGTGGTGTTGAGGATAATTGGTTGCTTAAACTCAAAGAAGATCTTAAAGAATTTAAACCTGATTTAATTGGTATAACCGGATTTAGCTATGCCTATAACTACTTATACCAAACTATAAAAGAAACAAAATCAGTTACCAAAGTTCCCATCATTCTTGGTGGCCCACATGTTTCAGCTACTAAAGAAAAGGTTTTAACTGACACCAAGGTAAATTTTGCTCTCTATGGTGAAGGAGAAACTTCTTTTATCTCGTTTATTAAGGAATTTAAAAATCCAAAACCAAACTACCGTAATGTTCCAAATTTAATCTGGAAAGATAATAATAAAATAATCATAAATCCTCCCGCTTCTTTAATCTTCAAATTAGATGATCTCCCATTTCCAGATTATCAAAGTTTTAAGTTAGAAAAATACCCTTGTTTTAATGAAAAAATTATTCCAATTATTACCTCTCGTGGCTGTCCTTTTGGTTGCACTTATTGTTCAGTTAGATTATCAATGGGACAAGCTTTTCGTCCCAGAAGTCCTCAAAATGTTTTAAAAGAAATAAAGCTTTGGTATCAAAAAGGCTTCACTAGCTTTGATATTAACGATGATTGTTTCACTCTTGATATTAATCGAGCCGAAAAAATTTGTGACTTAATTATCAAGAGTAAATTAAATATTAAATTTCAACTTTACAATGGTATTAGAGTTAATAACATCACTCTTAAGCTCTTAAAAAAACTTAAAAAAGCTGGCTGTTATTTTATTGCTTATGGCTGTGAGTCTGGCAGTCAAAAAACCCTTGACCGAATCAAAAAGGGAATCACTTTAGACCAAGTCCGTGATGCTGTTAAATTTACCAACCAAGCAAAGATTAAACATGCTGTTAACTTTATCATTGGTCATCAAAATGAAACTTATCAAGACGCCCTAGAAACACTTTCTTTTGCCAAATCGCTAAATTGTGATTATGTTAACTTTTATAACCTTGTTCCTTATCCAGGGACAGAGGTTTATGACTGGGCCATTAAACATGCCCACTTCTTATACCCAAAATCCCAGTATCTAAAAAACGTTTCTTATCGAGATATTAATCCAATTTTTGAAACCAAAGAGTTTACTAAAGAACAAAGAATTAAAATTATGAAAAAGGGTTTTAATTTATACGAAAAAAAGTTATTTCAGTTTAGATTTGGAAAAATCTTGGGCATCTTTTTCTATTTAATTACCAGAATTCCAATTATCTCTCTTGTCTCACGAAAACTAGTTTACAATAATAAATTTTTAAATAAGTTATTTATCTTTTTAATCTCAAAATCAAAAAGATAACTTTTAACTTTCTCCTGTTCCAAGATTAGTTGATTGCAATGAAGTATATAAGTCCTTAATTTCCGTAATATTTGGAAACTCTCGATACAGTATCTCAGATAATTCTTTTGCTTCAGCTATTCTTCCAGCTTTTGAATAAGCTATAGCACTAATATAGACAACATCTAAATCATTTGGTTTAATTTGTTGAACTATCTCAGCGTGTCTTAATAATTCACTGATGTTATTCTCGGCAATATCAAGTTGGATCAGAGTCATATATGTTTCAAACAAACCAGGGTTGTAGGAAACTGCTGCTTCATAAGCATTTCTAGCTAAATCTAATCTTCCAATTCGATAAAAAATATTGGCCTGATTATGGTATGCATCAGCATAGTTTGGTTTTACAGCATAAGATTCAGCAAAACCTTTAATTGAATTAAGATACTGTCTTAATTTGCCCTCATCAGTTGTTTCAAGAGCCGCCAGCTTATCATAGTCATCTCCGATATTATTCCAAGCATTATGACTGTTTGGTGATACCTGACAAGTATTAACCCAAAGATTATGGTTGGTTTGCCAATCAATATTTCTAATAAAAATTCGATAAGAGTAAATCAAAACTATAGCTCCAAGAGTTAACAAGGAAACAGTCTTTTGTTTTCTCCATAATTTTTCAAGATAAATTGCTAAAACTAAAGCAGCTCCCAAAGAACCCATAAAAACATACCTTTCGGCCACCAACCAGCTAACCTTAACCGGTGCCATTGACGGAGCTGAGGCTGCAAAGATAAAAGCTAATCCAAAAAAAATATTTTTATCTTTAAACCAAAACCAGGTAATTGACGATAAAAAAACAATCAAAATCATCCAATTTAACAAAGCAGGAATAACATACATAGTATGATAAAGAGTTAAATCAGTTGGAAATAAAATTAGTTGCAAATATTTTGGAATTGCCGTTGGATATTGAAAAAATGGGTTATAGAAATTACTCTCAGAGATATTAACCCCAGAATTTACTGATAAAATTCGATTATTAATCATTGGCCAAGATATTATTCCAAAAAATATCACTAGTAATCCAGCTCCTAAAAATAATTTTGAAAAATCAATTTTAAAACTAATCTTTTCTCTATAAGTAATCATGTATAAAGCTAATAAAATCACATAAGCAAAACCACGAATTCGATCAGTAAAGAACAGAGCAATCAAAAAAGGAATTAGTGCTAGTAAATATTTGTTATCTTTTCGGTTTAGGAAAAGAATTGTTAAGTTAAGAGAACTTAAAACAAAAAAAGCTACAAACAAATATGGTCTTCCAGAAATCCATGAAACTGCTTCAACATGAATTGGAAGAGCAGAAAAAATAACAGTAGTAATTCTTGTAATTAATCTATTTTTTGTTAGCAAAAAAATAAAAACAAAAGCTGAGACTATTGTTAATATATACAAAAGTAAGTTCAAACTATGGTAGGGAATAGGACTTTCCGTTCCAAAAATAATTGCCAGTAAGTTATTTGCCAATGGTACTACTACACTTCCACCAGACAAGCCTTCTTTAATCATATATGAAGTACTTTTAATCTTTGGATGTTGAGTTATTGAAGCATAATCATCGGAAACAAAATCGCCGTTAAGTGAATTAAGATAAATCCCAAAAATACCCAAAATTAATAAAACTAAAAAGATCCAGTTATTTTTTAAAATCTCTCTTATTTCGACAATTTTTTCAACAAAATTCTCTTTTTCAATTAAAGAATTTTCTTCCCTTCTAATCCTTTTTATTTTTTTCTGCGACATAAATTATTCTACCAACTTATATCTCTAGTTTCTCAAAGAATTTACCTAATTTTTCTTCACTATGTCTTAGTCTCATATTTTTTTCCTCAATTACTGCGATATCAGCTGAAATTACTTTAGTTTTCCCCTTCTTATACTTCACCATCGCCGCATGTTCCAACTTGTAGTATTTAGTAACTAATTTTAGTTTTCTTTTATTCAACTTTGTAACATCAGCCATCACCATAACATCAAAAGGGGATTTAGCCTTTAAATACTGGCTAAATATTTTTTCATAAACCAACTGAGATGGTCTTTTAACCTCGTTTGCCATTGAAAAGATATTAACCATAAAAATCTTTTTAGCCCGGCTTTGGTTATAAGCCTTAACCATTCCTTTTGGTAAAAAATTTGGCAATACCGAACCATAAGTTGTTCCCGGCCCGACAATAATTACCTCTGCCTGTTTTAAAGCTTCTACTGCCTTAGGGTTCGATTTTACTTCTGGCTCTAACCAGATTCTTTTAATTCTGTCATCAGACATTCTTAAATCATCAACAAAATTCTCCCCCTTATACTCCTTACCACTAATAGTTTTTAAACAAATATTAGCTAACTCCAAAGATACTGGAATTACTTCTCCGCCTAATTTTGCTCCAGTCAATTGAGAAAAAAGTCCATCTACTTCACCTAAATTACCTTCTTTTTCCGATAAAAACTGAAAGAAAATATTACCAAAATTCCTACCTCTCCCATCACGATATCTCAACATTTCTTCCCAAACTTCTTTTTGACTACCATTATTCCACAACGAAATTAATGATCTCCAATAATCTGAGAAGGCCAAAACTCGACCTCTTTCATCAGTCCTAATTCTACCGGTATCTCCACCACTATCAAAGGTTGTCACAATCGAGCTAATCTGAGTAAATCCCGATTTCACCAAAGATTTATTAACTATTGGCATGGCCGCTCCACCACCGATAGTACAAATCCTTTTATTTTTATTCATTGAAAAAGATTATATCTTAAAAAAGATATCAAAAAAAACCGGGGAATTAAAAATATAGCTAAAGCTACAAAATTAACCACCCGGTTAGCTAAATTAAAAATCGAAAGTAACAGAGTAGTTGCCAACATGGATAACTCCATTGACAACATCATCAGCCATAAAGACAACCTTTTCAAGGTTAATCCAATCAGGCAAGTGGATACCATCACCAATTCTTGAAATGAATGTCAGATCAGAGTTTTTAATCTCTTCTCTATGATTATATTCAAGTAATCGTGATCCGTTAATGGCCAAAACTCGTACTCCACTTCCACCAGGAACAAGGATTTGTTTTATTCCACTAACAACCACTGCCCTTGAGTTTTTCTTTGCCGGTTTCTTGTTCTGGTGTCTTTCTTTGAAAAAACGACCAATGATATTGTTGGGCTCTTTTGCCACATCTCCAACGATGATTGTTGTCTTTCTTCTTTTGGCCATTGCATCCAAAACCTTTACTGTCGAAAAATAATCCTCTTTTATTTTTTTAAAAACAGGATTTTCTTTTTCTATTGTCCGCCAGAACTTGTCAAAACGGAAAAGACTAGCAAAGGAACAAATGCAAATAAAGGTAGCATCCTCAACGTCATACTTGTTAAGAATTTCAACAAGTTTATCAGTAACACCACTGTCTATCATCTCGTTCCAAGCGCCAACCATGTTCATGTACTTCCCAAAAGAACTAGCCTCTGGGACAAGATATACTGCCAAGTCGTAAGTATCAAGATTCCTTGGGATATTATACCCACTAAAAACAATCCCCCTATTTTTTTCACCCATTACCAAACATCTCCTTACTACTTATTTTGAGCTTAAGCTCGACCTAGATACCTATATATCCAAATCGAGCCCAAGCTCTCCTTCGATTTTTATTTTAAAGTACTCTTTATTTAAATCAAAACTAGCTATTAGTCTTGTTTAATTTAAAGCTTTGTATTATAACAACCAACCCTTTATATATCAAATTATAGGATATTAATTATTTAACTTATCTTTATTATCATTTGTCTTTTTTTTATTCATCAACATTTTTAATAAATCCAAACTCTCTCTTATTTATAAGAGATATATAGATGACATGATTTTTTTAATTTTAACTTCATTTTTAGTCTTTTTTAGTGTTAACGCGTTAACACTTTTTAACCTTTCTAAATTAAAATTTCGTCTCTTTATCACAATTCCAACCTCTATTTGATAAACTAACCTATGATTTCATTAATCAAAGAAATTCACGATGTCTACAAGCGACGTGAATTACTTTGGCAAATCACCGCCAGGGAAGTTAAGGCCCGTTACAAGCAATCAATCCTCGGTTATTTTTGGGTAATTCTAAATCCACTTGCTCAAATGTTAGTTATGTCTTTTGCCTTTTCCATTATCATGAGAGTTCCCACCAACTCAACCTCAAACATTCCTTATTCAGTTTTTCTTTTTGTTGCCCTTCTTCCTTGGAATTTATTTACCAACTCTCTTTCCTCTGCTGCCTCCTCACTAGTAAATTCAGGCGGTTTAATTACTAAAATTTATTTTCCCAGAACCATCTTAGTTCTTGCCACCATTATTGCCAAAATCATTGATTTTTTATTTGCTATCTCAATCCTAATTGTTTATATGATTATTTATCAACTTCCAATAAATTGGAATATCCTTTGGGTTATTCCAATATTCTTTATTCAACAAATTTTTACACTTGGTCTTTCTCTGTTTTTTGCCGCTGCCAATCTCCTTTATCGTGATATTCAATATTTATTAGGGATGATTTTATTACTTTGGATGTATCTAACTCCAGTTATTTATCCTGCCGACATGGTTCCTGAAAAATATCGCCTCATTTTTCAACTTAATCCTATGGCTGTTATCATCAATGCTTATCGTCAAGTAATTTTAGGCCTATCTCAACCTAAATATAGCAGTTTGATTATTGCTCTTATTGTTTCCTTTATCACTCTAATTATTGGCTTTTCCTATTTTAAATCCCGCGAAAAAATCTTTGCTGACAATATTTAACTATGTCGATAATTAAAATAAATAAACCACCATCCCAAAATTCTAGTCTTGAAATAATTAACCCTAAAAAAAGGAAAAAAATAAAAAGTATCGTTAAAAATTATTTTCCCGATTATGAATAATCTCTTATACCAGGAATTTATGAACTTAATCAGCGACTCATACCGAGGAATTTATGAGCTAGTCGAACCCAAAATTGGTAATAAAAGTTTTTTTGTCAAAAATTATCTAAAAAATATTTCTCTTATCACCAACAAATATCCAGAATATAAAAAAATTTTAAGAATTAAAGAGATTTCTTCACCTAAAACAAATCCAAAGATTAAAGCAGAAATATTACTAGACAATAGTAGAATTATTCAATCTTTTATAAATACCAATATCTAAATATGTCTAAAACCGTTATTGAATTTCAGAATGTCACTAAACAATTCAGCAAACTAAACCAAAAAACTTTCAAAGAGTTTATCCCTGCCTTATTTAAAGGAGAAAAAACTACCGAAAGTTTTACCGCCCTAGACAATATTTCTTTTGAAATCAAAAAAGGGGAGACGGTTGGCATTATTGGCCCAAATGGATCAGGTAAGTCAACTATTCTAAAGCTTATTGCCGGAGTTATGTCACCAACTTCTGGAAAAATTACCGTAAATGGAAAAGTATCTCCTTTAATCGAACTTGGAGCTGGGATGCATCCAGAGCTAAGTGGTTCTGAAAATATTTACTTAAACGGATCAATTCTAGGTCTATCTCAAAAAGAGATTAAACAAAATTATAAATCAATTGTTGATTTTGCTGAAATTCATGAGTTTATTAACCAGCCCATCAAACATTATTCATCAGGGATGTATATGCGTCTTGCTTTTAGTATCGCTATTTATGTTAGACCAGAAATTCTATTAGTCGATGAAATTTTAGCTGTTGGCGATACCGCCTTCCAACAAAAGTGTTTTGATTATATGGAAGGATTAAAAAATTCAAAAGAAACTACTATTGTCTTTGTTTCTCATAGTCTTGGTCAAATTGAAAAATTCTGTACTAGGGTTATATATATAAATAACCATTCTTTGCAATACGATGGCTTACCTAAATTAGCTATTAAAAAATATCAAAACATTTAAATTATTTATTACTACTAATAAACCTCTAAATTTAAATTAATTAATGAATCTATACCGAAAATTAGTCCCTGAAGTAATTCGAACTCAAATACGCAATCCACAATATATTTTTGACGATATCAAGTTTTTATTCCGTTATCTTAAATCAAAAATAGCAACCTCTAAAAAAAATAAGCTTTATCCTAAATCAATTTGTTATATAATTCCTACCACAAACATCACCGGAGGAGTTGCTGTTGTCTGTGAACATCTTAACCGACTTCAAAAATTTGGTTTTAATTGCCTAATCGCTAGTTACGATAATAAGACGGATTTATCATGGTTTCCTAATCAATCAGTTAAAGTTGTTCCTTTAAAAGGAAATAAAGAGTTAATAGAAAAATATCAAACAGTAGTCGCTACTGGGTGGATTACTGCCTATGAACTCTTATTATTAAATGCCAAAAGAAAAATGTATTTAGTTCAATCCGATGAAACACGTTTTTATCCCAAGGGTAGCTATTTAAAACAAAGGGTTAAAAGAACATACTCTTTTCCTTTCGAATTCATAACTATTGCTAAATGGCTTCAAAAATTTTTAAAAGACAATTTTCAAAAAAAGTCATTTTATGTTCCAAATGGTATTAATACTAATATATTTCGTCCTGTAACGCCACTATCTACAAAACTAAAAAATAAAAAAAGAGTTTTACTAGAAGGTGCTATTAATCTGCCATTTAAAGGAATGGCCGAAGCATTTGAAGTAGTAAAAGATATTAATTGCGAAGTTTGGTGTGTTTCGTACGACGGGAGACCTCAACCGGATTGGCACTGTGACCGTTTTTTTGAAAAAGTCCCTATGATTGACATGCCCAAAATCTATTCTTCCTGTGATATTTTGTTAAAATTATCCAGAGTTGAAGGTTTCTTTGGCCCACCACTTGAAATGATGGCTTGTGGGGGAGTTCCAATAGTCGCCAAAGTTACTGGTTATGATGAATACATCATCGACGGCTACAATGCCTTAGTAACCGAAATCGGTAACATTACTAAGACTAAAAAACTTCTAAAAAAATTAATCACAAATAAAACACTATATTTAAAAATTCAAAAAAATACAACATTTACATTAAAAAATCATAACTGGTCAACAAGTATTAATAAATTAAAAAAAATTTATAAAAAATCTAAAAAATGAACAACCAATTGGAAATTCAAAATTTTAAATTAGAACAAAAAAATAAAAATCTTGAAAAAAAACTCAATCGAATATATAACTCAAAATTATGGAAAATATTTTTAATATATAAAAAATTTCAAATTATTTTAAGCAAAAAAAAACAATCTACACAAAAATATGATTTTATTTTTAAATATAAAAAAGGCACATTAAAAGAAAATAGAGTTTTAGGAATTTGCTACAACAATTGGGTTGGTGTTAAAAGTGCAACCCTAAATCAGTGTTCAGACGTTTTAATAATTAAAAAGATAATTAATAAAAAAAATGTTTTACAAATAATCAAATTTATTGAGAATAATCGTTTTGAAAAAATATCAATCAACGCCATTCTTGATGGTACGGATGTTTTAATTAAAGAAATAAAGAAGGCTTTCCCAAAAACTAAGATATACTTAATTTGGCATGGATCATTTACACAGCAAACTATAGAAGATCATATTATGCGATTTAACAAATTACAGCCATATTTTAAACACATACATAAATTTGGATTTGTTAAAAATGATATGGACACAATTTTTAAAAAAATGGGATATAGTGCAGAGTTTCTTCCAAATAGAATCAATAATATTGTAAAAAAAAATAAATTAATAACTAAAGATCAAAAAATAAAAGTTGGAATCCTATCTGTATTTTCCTGGCACAAAAACAATATTAACCAAATTCTTGGAGGATGCATGTCACCAATTATATCCGAAGTACATGTATTAAATATTCCTAATATTTTTTATTTAAAAAAAATACTTCAAAATAAAATAAAACAACATAATTTTTTAATAAAAAAAGATTATTTAAAATTATTACAAGATATGGATATAAACCTTTATGTATCAATTACTGAGTGTTACCCGATGACTTTTCTTGAAAGCTTATCTTTTGGTGTTCCTTGTATAATAGGAAATACATCAAAGTTTATTATACAAAAAAATAAATTTCTATTACATAGTCTTGTTGTTAATAATCCAGAAGATATTTATGAAATAAGAGACAAAATTAATAATATAGTTAAAAATTATGAAGAAGTTTCTAATTCGTGCATTCAATTTATAAAAAAAATTAATCAAACAAATACAAAAAAAATCATAAATTTTTTTAAAAATTAAATGAATAAAATAATACACTACTGTTGGTTTGGCGGCAAACCAATTCCAAGAAAATTTAAACGATATATAAAAAGTTGGAAAAAATTTCTACCAGATTATAAAATAAAAGAATGGAATGAAACCAACTTTAATACAAACATCACAGAATTTTCAAAAGAGGCTTATAAACAAAAAAAATGGGCCTTTGTTAGTGACGTCGCCAGGTTTTATGTACTTAAAAAATACGGAGGAATATATTTTGACACAGACATAGAAATAACTAAAGACATTAGATTTTTATTAAAAAACCAAATATGGGCAGGAAAAGAAGATAATCATTACGTAGGTACTGCTGTAATAGGAGTAAAAAATCCCAACAATAAAGATATTCAAAACATCTTTAATATCTACAAAAAAACTAAATTCGATCAAGTAAATATTTATAAAATAACTAGTCCACAAATATTAACTAATTATCTCGCATCAATTGGGTTAAGAAATGGAAACATAAACCAAAAGTTAATAAATGATATTCACATCTATAAAAAAGAATATTTTTATCCTAAAACATATACTAGAAAGGATGAAAAATATACATCTAAAACGTGTATAATTCACCACTTCGATGCCTCATGGACATCAATCGACGAAAAAATAGCTATTTTTTTTGTTAGAAGAAAACTTAACTTCTTAGTTAAATATATATTCAAAATATCCTCTAAAATTAAAAAACTAAAAAACTAATCTTTTTTTAAAAAAAATGACTTAATTTTAAACACAAATAATAATAAAGTTAATATAAATGAAACTATTAACGGATATACATACCTTAACTCCTGACTACCACCACTCAATAATATGCTAATCACATTAGTTAATGAAGGTAAAATAATTATCCAATTTTTTTTTAAAGAAAAAAAGAAAACTATTATAGTTACATATAAATAAATAGCTGGTTGAAATAATATAAAAAAATACTTTGAAGAATTAAATCTAATTATATAAAAAATTATTTTGTCTCTTACCCCAGGTAAAACATAACGAGGATATATATAATCACTTTTTGAAAGCGGCATATAATATTCATTATCTTCTACACGAGTCATTTCAATAGGCATAGGCATTATATGGTAATTTGTTGGTTTATTTATTTTCAAAATATAAGAATTTAAATTAAACCATGAAGAAAAGAATACTTTTGGATATTTATAAATTAATTTAAAAAAAACTAACAAAACATCCTTTTGGTTGTTAATTAAAAAAGAAGTATTAAATTTACTAGATACAAAATAATTCCATGAAGTTATGGGAGAATAGTATTCATTCCACAAATTATATTCCATTAATCCATTAATAATAAAATACTCATAATCTGTTAAAGGTAAATCTTCATTAACGATATTTGAGAAAAACAAAATTGGTTGATAAAAAAATTGACTTTTAGGTGAAGGAGACACTTTCAAATATGAATAAAGTGGTCCCTTAATTAAAATTATTACTAAAAATACAATAACAAAAGAGTTAAAAAAGAATAACTTATACTTCCAAAAGTATAATGATAAAGGTAAAAATAGTACAACAAAAGTTAATAAACCATTTTGTCTAATCATTGACAATGATAAAAGAGAAAAAAGAAATAAAAAAACTCTAATTTTTGATTTCTTAAAAAAAGTCACACCAAAAAAACTCATCTCTAAAAGAAGTGTTCCTAATAATAAAAAATTAATAGAAAAGAGAATATCCTTCCAAATAGTCACAACCATCATCCCAAATAATGGATTTATAGATATTAAAAACAAAAGAGATAATAAAAAAAACTTATGTAGTCCAAGTTTATAGAAAAAAGTAAAAGTATATGACAAAACAAAAGAAAATATAATAGACTGAAAAATAACAACCGCGGCCGGATTTCTCCAAAATAAAGTAACGAAATAAATAATTAACGTATGAAACACTGGATGTATATCACTAAATACAAAAGAGCGCATTTGAGACCACTGGTCCAAAGAATCAGCAGTTAAAATACCAGGATAAAAAGCTAAAATATAAACCAAGAAACATGAAAAAGATAAAAGAAAAGATAATAAAAAAAACTTTTTGTTCATTTACTTAAATATAAAAAATTTATCATAGGCTTCCCGTTTATTGTTTTTATCTTTAAAAACCCAGACTTATAACTATTAGGTACAAAAATGGGCGAAAGATTTATGCAAAATTTATTATCTGTTACCTTTAGTTTACCAAAGAACTGAGAATAAATTCCTTTTTTATATAAATCAGTTTGTTTTAGGTATCCTTTTTTAAGTTCATTAATACAGTGAGAATCCATAATTCTAAACTTATAAGGGATTAAAACCATTTCATCTTTATTGTTTACAAAATACTGAAAAGAAGAAATTTTATAATCAGGAATTTTAGTATCAATAACAAAATTAACTGGCCCATCTATTAAAACTTCACCCACTTCATCTTCTTCAGAAGAAGAATCTAATATTTTTTGTAAAACTTCAGAATCTTCGTAATTCTTAGAATAATCATAATAACGAATAAAAATATTCTCAAAGCTAGCACAACTAATAAAAACGGCAAAGATTAAAAAAATATATAATTTCTTATTCTTTAATACGAAAAAAAGTTTTCTAAGAAATAATCCAAAAAATAAGATTAAAAAAGGAAACATTACTAACAGATACCTACCCTGAACTCCCAATATTTCATTATAAGCAATTGGTGTATAAACTAAATACATTGAAAGAAAAATCAAAAATATTACCATTAACAATGGTAATAAAAATAAGGTCAATTCAAACCAAGTTATTTTTTTAGACTTTATAGATATCCAATATATTAAAAAAATAAAAACCATAAAATATAAATAAAAAATAAAAGTATTATTCATAGGAGAATCCATCCAACCATATACACCAACAAATGTTCTAAAATAAAATTCCCAATTTAAATATATTGTTCTTAGTAACAAACCAAAAAAGTAAATCGGATCATGTATTAATATTTCTTTTTGCAAAAAAGGATTTACAAAATTAGGGTAATTAGTTTCAACTTTTAAAACAAATAAATTACTTATAAAAACCGATAAAAGTACTACTATTGAATAAGAAAAAAAACACAGAAGAAAATATTTAATTCTTTTTCTTTTATTTTTTTTAATACAAAAAAAATGTCTAAGATTAATAACTAAATAAAAAAAGATTAAAGGAATATAAACAATTTTTATTATCGATAAAAGAAAAACCAAAAATAAAAATATAAAAAAATTCTTATAATTATATTTTGATGAAGTAACAGTTAGAAAATCATTTATAAAAATAGAAAATATTATTGGAATAAGGCAAAAAATTAAAACATCATAACTAAAAGCTGTTACTTGATGAACAAGCATGGGGATTAAACCATAAACATATAAGATATATTTATATTTTTTATTCACTAACGAAATGGACAAATACAAAGATATTAAGAATAAAAATAATCCAAAGAGTCTCCCAACATAAAAAGATATTAAAACATTTTCAAAAAAAACATCAGAAATATAAACACCAATAAGATTGGGTATATAACCTAAAAATGTTAAATTGCACACATTATCTACTTTAATTTTTTTATTATTATCAATCACAAAACTTTTTTCAAAAATCAAACTCTTAGGAAATTTGCCTTTTCGAAATAAAACATCACCAAACGCTAATTTATCTGGAAGTAAAAATGATTTTTCTGGAATATAAAAACCACCATCATCGTTGCACATAAAACCACCGTTTTTTAATGCGATAGTACGATAATAATGAGAAACTTCATCATTTTTTTGAAACGGAGGAATTAAAAAAACAAGTAAACAACCAAACAAAAATAAAAATAAAAAATATATTTTTTTTAAAAAAAAATCTTTTGGTGAATTCATGTTCAATAAATTATTTCTTAGAGTTATAAATAAACGTACTTAAATAATAAACTATCTCCAAGAAGGCGGTAAATTTTCATAAATCTCAATATTTTTAAATTTTTCAGCAGACCTTGAACCATATTTACATACCCATTTAGTCATTTTTTCTATCCCAACTTCTAAGTTAACAGGCTCTTCTAATTTAAAAAAATTAAAAACTTTTGAGTGATCAGAAAAAGCATTTAATACTTCATTTCTTGGCGGTTCATAAATAATATCCACATTAGAATTCATTGATTTCAAGACTAACTTTGCTAACACATTTAAAGAATAAGCTTTATCAGCACCTAAATTAAACACTTCACCATAAGCTTTTTTATTTTCTACAGACTTTGCAATCACAGGGGCAACATCGTCAATATAACTAAAAGCTCTAGTTTGCTCACCATCACCAAAAATGTGTAATTCTTTACCTTGTAAAATATTATTCATAAAAATACCGACCACGTTACGATATTTATCACCAATATTCTGTCTTTCACCGTAAACATTGTGCGGCCTAAATATAATATAATTTAATCCAAACATTTCATGTGCAACTTTTAAATCTAGCTCTACAGCGTATTTTGAAATTCCATAAGGGTCTTCGGGGCTAGGAATTAAAGTTTCAACCATTGGGGTCTGATTTGAACCATAAACAGCAATTGATGAAGTAAAAACAAAACACTTAATTTTATTTAAAACACTTAAATTAATTAAATTAATGCTACCTAATAAATTGTTTTCATAATTAAATCTACGAATAAAATGACTCAACCCTTCGGCTGCGTAAGCAGCTAAATGATAAACATAATCAAAACGTTCTTTCTCAAATAAATTTTTCAAATTATCATAATCAGTTACACTCATATTAATAAACTTCGCTTTTTTATTTACATTTTCTAAAAAACCACCTGATAAATCATCTATAACCGTAACATCATGCCCAATAGACAATAAATTATCTACCACATGAGATCCAATAAAACCGGCCCCGCCAGTAACTAAAGATTTCATATTTTATTTTAAACCTTTCAACATTAATTTGTAATAAAAAACATATAGAGGGTTAATAAGATATTTAATAATCCAATTATTAACCACATCAAAATCAAGCTTACTCTCCATTACTAAAAACAAATCATAGTCAGAGACAGTCCTGTTACCTTGTACATGGCTTCTTTTCCTAACAATCTCCTTCCAATGAGACAATACATACCAATAAGATTTTAGTTTAAGAAAAAACCAACCGTTAAAAACAGAATAAACGATTAACAATAATTCATTTATTAAAAAAATTGGGATCAATAAAATTAAGGTTTTCTTTTCATAATTTTCAAGTAAAATCATTAATCTGTTTTTTTCCGAATGATACATTTTAAAGGGTCGTCTATGAAAATTATACTTATGATACATAACAGCCTTAACAGATAAAATATGACGATATCCCAACATTAAGCCACGATAAGATAAATTTTGATCCTCGTTATACATAAAAAAATCTTCATCAAAAACGCCAACATTTTCATAATAATCACGTGATATCATCAGCGCTGCCCCAGAAGCAGAAACTATTTTTTTATCTGTCAATATTTTTTTGTATTTTTTATTTAAATCTTTACAATATCCAAATCCAAGATAATGAATAGTATTGCCAATAGTATTAATCTTATCTTTTTCAGAAAAAAGTAAAATTGTCGGCTGAATCAGACCAACTTTTTCCACCTTACTTTTAGATACCCAAGACCTAACCATTTCTGACACCATGTTTTTTTTTGCCAGCACATCAGCATTTATTACCAAGCATAGATCAGAATTATTCTGCTCAAAGACTAATCTAATACCAGTATTATTACCCTTAGCATAACCTAAATTAGAACCTAGGTTTACAACCCTTACTTTCGGATATTTTTCTTTTACAAAATCAACTGAACCATCAGTCGAAGCATTATCTAAAAGAATAATTTCTCTATTTTTGTAATCTTGTTTTTCCAAAGAACCTAAACAGTCTTTTAAAAAATGCTTTTCGTTTGTACATAACACTAAAATAGAAACCTTTAAACTACTCATTTTTCTATTACAGCCTTTTTAACCGAAAACTTTCTAACTATTTTTTCAATTTTACTTTCCAAATTCTTTATTTTTATATTATTTTCAATCGTTATATAAGTCAGTATCATAAAAGTTCCTATCATTCCAAGATCCATAACTCTAACTATAAATAACTCTTTTAACAAAGGTTCTAAAACCTTCGGAAAAATAGCTAAAAGAATAAATAATATAAAAATCATTAACCAACCAAAGAAAAATTTATCCGAAATATTTCTCTTTTTCCAGTGTAAAAAAAGAGAATAAACCATAAACAAAGCAAAAGCTAATAAAACTAGTTGTAGCGTAATTATATTCATAAATTTTTACTTTCCATATACCAAAAGGGGATTCTTAACAATATTTTAAACGCATCAAAAATTGTTACCCCTTTATACTTATCAATATAAATTGTATCAATTTTTATCTCAGAAAAGGGAATTTTGTTTTGACCTACCTTAATTGCCATTTCAGTCTCAATTCCATAACGATTTGATTTCCAAATTATTTTTTTATAAACCTCTTTTCTAAATCCCAAAAAACCACACAACAAATCTTTTCTTTTAATATTAATATTTTTTCTATTAATAATTTAGCAAATTTATTACCGTTTCTTCTTATCCATGGTGATTTTTTATTCAAAAGTCTATAGCCAAATACAATTGGGTATTTCTCTAATTCCTTTGTAAATTTAGGTAAATATTTTGGATTATGTTGACCATCAGCATCTATAAACACTATCGCCGTTCCTCCTAGTTTCCAAGCAATTTTTACCCCCGTCTTCATCGCTGCCCCCTTACCTAAATTCACTACATGATTAGCTATAATGACTCTTTTATTTTTAACAAAACTTTTTTTTAGTATTTTTAATGAATCATCACTAGAACCATCGTTTACTAATATGATTTTAATTTCCTTGTCTACTAATAAAATTTTATTTACCGTTTCTACCGCTCTATATTCTTCATTATAAATTGGAACAACAACAAAAATATTCATATCTAATATTTTCTACCTTAAATTAATTTTATAAACATCATAACACCCACTTTTTACCTGTGTTAAAACAAACTCATTATAACCCCAAAATCCATATTTTTTAAAAAACTTAATCACTTCCAAAATCTATCACACTAATAAACTTTTATCTACCATAATTTATCTTACAACCTATCTCCACCCAAAACCCTTATATCAACTGATTTACTTTCTCCTATATTTACGATATAGTTCGTTATACTCTTATCTATTCCTCCCCAGATGAAATTAAGAAATGGATTCAGTTGATAGTCAACAATTTGAACTATTAAATCAGATTCAAAATAATCTATTAGGTAATGACCAGTTTTTTTCCCTTTATCTTGTCCTATCCCTACCCTTACCAGTTTCTTGGCGTCTAACACTTTACAACTTTCTAATTTCTCTACCCAAACCTTTCTCTTCTCCTCTTTGGTTAACCCTAATTATAGTACTTAGTCCACTTTTAATCCTTCTTCTCCTTTTTATCTTATACAAACTAATTTTAAAACTAATAAGAAATATCCCAAAAATTTTGTCCCTGTTTGGCGCTAAACCAGAAACTAAAAAGACTCTCCAATTAATCTTTCCTGCCGATACCAGTAAGTCAGCTTATGCCACCGAAGAACTTTTTAGCCTGCTTCACAGTCTTTCCCGTCAGTTAACTTTTAAAGATCGACTCTTTCAAAGAAAAAACGAATATTCTCTAGAAATAGTCTCCAGCAAAATTGATGGTATTCGCTATTTACTCTCCGCCGACTCAAAATTTATTCAAATTATCAAACACCATCTTTTATCCTACTTGCCCGGAATTAAAATTAAAGAGGTCAATAACTATTTTACTGTCAAAAAAATAGCTAAAACTAAAGTTAAACTAATTGAACTTAAACAAGCCAATCATTTTGCCCTGCCGCTAGAAGACCAAAAGACCTTGTCAGAAAATGACCCGATAACCTATCTAACCGGAGCTATGACTAATTTAGCTGCCAAAAACTTAATCTGCTATCAAATAGTAGTCACTCCCATAATTAATCAATTCCACTCCAAGGTAGTCAGAGAACTAAGTGAGTTTAAGAATCGTCTTTACCAGAAATTACCTTTAACCGAAAAATTATTTAAAACTGGTTTTCAAAAACTGGAAGACGTACCAATACTATCTATATTTTATTTTTTGATAAAAGCAGTTTGTAAAATAATCTCAACTGTTGTCATTTTTGTTTTCAGTATGATAATTGGCTTTTTTGACACCTCCGGTAAGTTAGTCCCTTTTTTACAAAGAAAAGATATTTCACCCCAAGAAATTTTAAATCCTTATGAAAAACAGCTAGCAGTGGTGGTTAAAAATAAGATTGATTCTTCTTTGTTTGAAACCTCTATAAAAATCTTAATAATTGCTCAGAACAACAAGGATATTAACACTCGAGTTAGTGGTCTTTTGGCTAGTTTTGGCCAATTAAGTAGTTCTCACCAATCATTAATAAGAAAAAAATACTTGTTTAAAAATTTAAAAAATAGCTTAAAACAATTTGGCCAAAAAAGTTTATCAAAAGATACCACTCTTAACCCCAATCCGATTTTATCAATTTCTGAGCTAAGCGACCTTTATCATTTCCCTTATGGCAAGAAGACTAAAAGTGAAGGCTTAGTTACCAGCCATAGCCCAGAGCTACCTTCTCCACTATCAGTTAAAAACAATCCTAGTCTAGATGTCGTCTTTGGTAAAAATAGATATGGAGAAAATGAAAGCAATATCGGTTTAACTGATGATGACCGTTCTCGCCATGTCTATACTATCGGTCAGACCGGTTTGGGTAAAATTACCATTATTTTCCATATGGCCAAAGATGATATTCAAAAAGGCCGAGGAGTAGCTGTAATTGACCCTCATGGCGATTTAGCCCAAGACCTACTTTACACTGTCCCCAAAAATAGATTTGATGACTGTATTTACCTTAATCCCTTTGATCTTAAATATCCCATTGGAATTAATCTAATAGAGCTGAAAGTCTCTGATGATGAAGATGAGTTAGAACAGGAAAAAGAGTTGGTTTGTGAAAGTGTTATCTCAATTTTTAGAAGACTATTTTCCAGTAAAGAAAGTAGTGATTCTCATCGAATTGAATACATTCTGCGTAATACTATTTATACTGCCTTTACCGTCAAAGACTCTACTATCTTTACTGTTTATGATTTGCTTAACGATCCCAACTTTAGAAAAACAATAATTTCAAATTTAGAAAATAAAAATCTGGTTAACTTTTGGAAAAATGAATTTGGTAAGGCAGGGAACTATCAGGCGGTTAAAATGGTTTCTGGAGTAACCGCCAAAATTGGTCGCTTCTTATTTTCCCCAACTGCCAAAAGAATGCTAGAGCAACCTAAATCTACCATTAATTTTGATGAAATTATTGATAAAGGCAAGATTTTAATTTGTAATTTAGCCGAAGGAAAACTAGGCGAAGATACCTCCCAACTTTTAGGCACCACCATTATTGCCAAACTTCAGCAATCATTTATGAGAAGAGTTAGAACCAGGGCCTCAAAAAGAATTCCTTTCTATTTATTTGTTGATGAATTTCAAAACTTTGCCACCAGCTCCTTTAGTAAACTTCTCTCCGGTGGCCGAAAGTTTGGGCTAAGACTAACTATTGCCCAGCAATCAACCGCTCAACAGAATGATAGAAACATAGTTAATATTATCTTAGCTAATACCGGTACCATTGTTTGTTTTAGAACCGCCAGCCCAATTGACGAGCAGTTAATGTTAGACCAGTTTTCCCCTTATGTTAAAAAGGGTGATATTGGTAATTTACCCCGATTTAACTTCTATCTGAAGTTGTCAGCTATTAAACCGGAAGAGCCTTTTTCGGGTGAAACCATTCCTATAGTTTTAGACAGAGATGAAAACAGATTTAATCAACTAATTAAAACTTCAAGAAAAAACTGGGCGAGAGCTTATCAAAAAGAAGTTAATAAAGTAACAAAATCAGAAAAGAAAACAGAAGTTAAAGAGGTTAAAAAACCTTTTCAAGAAGTATCTAACAAGAGAAAAATATCGGTATAGCCGTCTATACCAAAAATATTTAATATTTATATGGAAAATACAATAAAAAGCAATTTTAACTTTCCCTTCTTTACTCTTACTAAAGTAAGAGAGTGAATAAATAAAAGACTCTCTTGGGGGTTTCTAGAATAAAAAAAAGATGAAAAATAAAATAACTAAAAAACAAAAAGAAATAATAGTCCTGCTATATCGGTTTAGATTCTTAAATAGATATCAAATACAACAAATTCTAAATCATAAAAAACCACATCGAATTAACCAGTGGTTAAAAAGCTTAGTTGATAAAAAAATAATTGGCAAAAATTATTCTAAAAAAATTGGTGACAATACTAAACCAGCAATCTATTACTTAGCAGTAAAAAGTAAAAGTTATTTAGCTGATCAACTTAAAGAAGATGATAAGTTAATAAAACGGATTTATGGTGAATCAAAAAGAAGTTTAAGGTTTATTAATCATTGTTTAATCTCTGCCAATTTTTATCTAGAACTTAAAAAAACACATTTGTCAAAAGATATATTTTTCTATACTAAAGTTGATTTGTTAAGCCATGACTATTTACCAGATAACCTGCCAGATGCTTATGTGGCTATCAAAGAAGGTAAAGATATCAAACGTTACTTTTTTGAAATAATTGATCAAGATACTCCTAGGTTTGCGATAAGAGCTAAGATTAAACAATACCTAGATTATTATGATAATAATACTTGGCAGGAAGTAACTAAACATCCTTTTCCAAGAATTCTTATCCTTTGTCCCAATAAGGTCATTAAAAAATATTTATCTAATTTTATCCCCAGAATTGCAGCCGAGGAGAATCAACCAGATGTTAATTTTTATCTCTCGGCTAAATTATCAAAATGGTGGAGTGCTGTTTAACACCTAACCTGACTAAAAGGACGAGATTTAAAATATAAATCACGTTCTATTCCTAAACCAAAAGGGCCTTTTAAACTCTCAAGCTCAGTAAGTGAAAAGTATCCCCATTCATCGTTATTATCTCCAAAGATAGAAACATATCCAAAAAACATTTTTTCAACTGGATTGTATTCGGTAGCATACCAGGTACCAGCACCAGTTGGATTAAAAAACTTAGCAATAACTACTGGGTCTTTTTTATCTTCTTGATTTCCTATTTGTTCAAATTTTTTTAAAAGTTCCTTTGTTAATAGCTTCATTCTATTTTCTCCTTATTTTTTTTAAAAATATTAATAATTTAGGTAGGCTGTCTGCCCGCCTACCTAAATTAAAAAGAAATATAAAAAAGCGGGGTGAAATTTGGCAAGGGCAAACGAAGTGCAGTTTATTGGAGTGAAACGGAAACCCTTGCCAAAAGAGGGGGAAGACCCCTTAAAAAAAGATATTTTTGTTTTTTAAAAAAACACCTAGATACTTCATTTAGTTATAAATACAAAAGGCGTTCCATTATTATCAAAGACTTTATCCCTAATCCTGATTCGATAATAATAACTTGTTCCTGATCGAAGATATGATAATAAAATCCTATGATCTGTTGTCATCGAACTTTCAGCTGACATTAACACTAAACTTGCCGCCGTTATTCCATATTCGACTTTAGCAACTGATGGCTCACTTGAGGTAAAAATTATGGTTGCTGATTTACCGTCTGATCCTGGAGTGGCTCTTACGTTACTTATTAATAAACTATTTTCTATTTTATTTTCAATTGCTTGATTCTTGGTGATAAAAAAATAAGGTATTCCGTTATTATCAAAAGTTTTATCCCCAACTTTAATTCGATAATAATAACTTGTTCCCGGTCTTAATGAGCTAAGAAATATTTGGTGAGTGTTCGTTCTTATAGTGCTTGCTGACATTAACACCAAACTTGCCGCCGTGGTGCCGTATTCAATTCTAGCCGAATTTGGCTCACTTAAAGTAAAAGTTATGGTTGCTGTTTTACCATCTGAACCAAGAGAAACAGAAATATTAGTTATTAATGTTGGATTATTACTGACGCTTGTTTGACCTAAATCAGAGTCTCGAGTTGTTTGTCCGACATTAATAACTGGAAGGGTTGGAGAAGTTATTACGTTCGGACAATATTTATCAGTTAATGAACTAAGAATATTACAAAAAGTGGAATTATAACCGGTGGTAGCTCCTAAAACATTTTTCTTAGAATTATTTATTATTCTATTTACTTGCAAAGTTGCTAGAAAAAAAATTGAAAAAATAAAACTTACGATAAGGGTTTTTCTAATATAATCCATAGCAAATTACCAACTAAAAAAGGTTATAGCTTAAACTAATAATCTATATATCTAATAAAATATTATCATTTTCTGTTTAACAAATTAATACTAATGACCTAAAACTTCTTAAAAACCTTAGTGATGAACAATAAAATTTTTAGCTTATCCAACTACATGCTAATATGATCTTGTATGAGTTTTTTGCCACAGGAAGAATGTTTTGTTTGTAATCGAATTAAGTTGATTAAAGAGGATAAAAACAAATATTTTGTTAAGGAAATGAAAACAGGTTACGTGGTCATGTCTGATTTTCAATATTTTTATGGATACACAATTTTTTTATCTAAATTACATGTAACCGAGTTACATAATTTAGGTAAAAAGAGAGAATTGTTCTTAAATGAAATGGCGATTGTAGCTGAGGCGGTAATTAAAGCTTTTAAGCCTAAAAAACTAAACTATGAATTGCTTGGAAATAGCGACTCTCATACACATTGGCACCTAATTCCCAGGTATGGAAATGATCCAAAACCAGACACGGCGATTTGGGCAATTAACTACTCGATAAGGTGTAGTGATAAATCTCGACCAACGGACCCTGAGTTAAATAAAATGAAAAAGAAACTAATCTCAGAGCTGGATAAATTAATCTAACTCTCAAGATTTAATTTTATTAACAAACTTTTTCTCTATTAATATTTTGTTAAAATAGCCCATGGTTAAGTTTAATTTCTTAATACTAACTGCCGCGACTTTTTTCCTCTCCCTACTAGACACCTATTTTTACCCAGGATTTAGTCAAAAACATTTTAATCTCAACCCTGATCTTATCTTACTAATATGGATATCAATTACTTTACTTGTATCACTCATTAATAAAAATATATTTTACGATTGGTTTAAAAAAATAAACAATCGATTTTTATTTCCTTTTTTATTAATTTTTTATGGTGTTATTTTATTTTTTGAAAAAAATAATTATCCAAACTTCGTCTTTACCTTCTTTCATGTCCATCGTTTATTACTTCTAAACCTAGTTATCATCTCAGGAATTATTTTTTACATTTCATATCCAAAATTTATCAATAAATTCAACCAAAGAGCCTATTTACTTGCTCCACTTTTAATTACTATTTCTTACTTTTTTTATTTTTACAACGGAGATATTTTTTTTAAACTAATACAAGAAGATGGCTATTATGAATATTTACAATTTTTTCTTTATCTTTTTTCTTCCATTTTATCTACCAAAATATTTTTAAAATATAAAGAAAAGTCAAAATCCAAAATACATATAATTTTTTTCTTATTACTTAGTCTTGGATTATTTTTTGTTGCTGGTGAAGAAATTTCTTGGGGTCAAAGAATTTTTAATATCCAAACACCACCAAATTATGCTGCAATTAATACTCAAAAAGAAATAACTATTCACAACTTAAATTACATGCAAAAAATTTTACATTCATCCTACATTCTTGTAGCTTTATACGGATTACTTTCTAATTATATTTTAAGAAAATTATTTCCTAAAAAATATCAAAAATATTACCAGTTAACCCTTCCTTTTTCTTTAACTTTTTATTTTCTAGCCCTATTTATCCACTATGTCTTACATGATTATTTTCAATTTATGTATATCCTAACTCCTGATTTACGTGCCAACATGTTTCTCTCACAAGAAATTGTTGAAACTTATCTTTCAATTGCCATGTTTTTATATACCTACAAAACCTATAAAACCATTAACAATAAAAAAGCACTTTCTTAATAACCTTTCTAGTATAATTACTTTATCCATATTAATGTTAAAATCCAAACATGGAAAAAATTATGTCAAAAGAAACCTTAAAATTAGAAAAACCTGTCTTCATTGGTGTTTCCGGACCCTCTGGGGCTGGAAAAGATTATTTAATCTCTGCCAGTGGTCAGCAATTTAATCAAATGGGGATTACCACAAAGGTCGTCCAAATGACAACCGAAAGACCTGATCGAGGAGCTGGAGTAGAAACAAAAATTTGTATTTCATCAGATGAATACACTAAATTAGAAAACGATAACCAGTTAATCGGCAGTCATCAAAACGGTGAATACCGTTATGGTTATAAACAATCTGATATTCTCCAAGCTACTCAAGAATGCCAAAATGGCGGAATTGTCTTTATTGAATTAAACCCTTTTGCTCAACCAGATTTTCCAAACGAATTAAAAACCAAAATGAATGTTGATATGATTGCTTGGATTGGTGTCCAAAACACCCTAAAACAAACAGAAATCAGTATGAGGGAAAGAGGTGAGTCTGAGGATTCTATTAAAGAAAGAATTGCTAAGGTTAAAAAATATTATGACGCCATGGCCGACAACCCTTTTATTTCCTATGTTGACAATGGCCCAACTAATCGCACCGGCTCAACTGGAGATTTTGTTAAAATAATTAAAGACAAAATAGAAAATTTATAATATGCATAAAATTGCTGTTATTGGAGTTGGTTATGTTGGTTTAGTTACTAGCACCTGTTTTGCCCAGCTTGGTAATCAAGTTATTGGCCTTGATATTGATAGTCAAAAAATAGCTAATCTTAAGAAAGGAATTATTCCTATCTATGAAGAAGGTTTGACCAAAATGGTTAAAGAAAATCTTAAATCCGGCAACCTTTCTTTTACTACTGATTTTAAAACTGCTGTTCAAAACTCCGATATTATTTTTATTGCTGTTGGCACTCCACCGCTTCCTGATGGTAGTGTTAACTTAAGTTATGTCAAGAATGCTGCCGAATCTATTGGTAAAAACATCAACGGCTATAAGGTAATTATTAATAAATCTACTGTTCCTATTGGTACTGGCGATGTTGTTAAAAATATTATCAAACGCGTCTACAAAGGTAGCTTTGATGTCGTTTCTAATCCTGAATTTCTCCGTGAAGGTAGTGCAGTGGCTGATTTTATGAACCCTGACCGAATTATTATTGGCAGCGACTCTCCAAAATCTAAAGAAATTATTAATAAACTTTATGCTCCTCAAAATTCTCCCATCGTTAATACTGATATTAAAACTGCCGAGTTAATTAAATATGCTTCTAATGCTTTTTTAGCCACTTCCATTTCTTTTATCAACTCTGTTGCTAATATCTGCGAAAAAATTGGAGCTGATGTCAACAACGTTTCTTTAGGGATGAAACTTGATCCTCGTATTGGTCAAAAAGCCTTTTTAGCTGCTGGAGTTGGTTATGGTGGTAGCTGTTTTCCTAAAGACGTCAAAGGATTAATTCAAATTGCTCATGAAAATAAAGTTAGTTTTGATATTCTTGACGCCGTTGAAACTACTAATTTAGCTCAAAAAAAATCCCTTCTTCCCAAAATTCAAAGTCTTCTGGACAGTGACTTAAATAATAAAAATATTACTATTTGGGGACTAGCTTTTAAGCCTAATACTGATGATGTTCGAGAAGCTCCCTCACTAACCATTGTTAAACAATTAGTCGATAGGGGAGCCGTCGTTACTGCCGTTGACCCCATTGCTACTGATAACTTTAAAAAATTTTTTGATGGTCAAATAAAATATCAGACTGATCTGATAAAATCAGTTACTAATGCCGATTGTCTGGTTATTGTTACCCAATGGCCTGAATTCAAAAACGTCAATCTTAGCCAAGTCAAAAAAGTTATGAAACATCCCAATATCATTGATGGTCGCAATCTCTTTGACCCAAAAATTATCAAAAAACTTGGTTTTAATTATATTTCCGTTGGCCGCTGACTTAATCTTTTTTAAACCGCTTGTGCCAATTCCAGGCATCTTTCATAATTGTCTCTAACTCAAAATATTTTGACTGCCAATTTAAAACTTTCTTTGCTTTAGTAGCATCAGCAATTAATATTGGGGGGTCACCTGGTCGACGATCTTTTTCTGTTACCTTAAAATCAATCCCAGTAACTTTTTTGGCTACATTTATCACTTCTTTTACTGAAAATCCTTGACCGTTACCCAAGTTAAAATAATTACTCTCTCCACCATTTATTAAATATTCTAAAGCTAAAACATGAGCCTCAGCCAAATCCACCACATGAATATAATCCCGAATACATGTCCCGTCTGGAGTCTCATAATCAGTTCCAAAAATACCAATTTCTGGTCTAGCTCCAATTGCCGCATCCAAAGTTAATGGGATTAGATTAGAACTTGTTCCTTGCCATTCACCCACTTCACCTTCAGGTTCAGCCCCACAAGCATTAAAATACCTCAAAGAGACATATTTAAATCCATAAGCTTGTCCATAATCCCTCATTATATGTTCTACTATCAGTTTAGTTTCTCCATAAGGATTGATTGGATTTTGGGGATGATTTTCATCAATTGGAATATATTTTGGCTCTCCAAAAATTGCCGCTGATGACGAAAAAATAAACTTATTAACCCCAGCCTCCTTCATTGCCTCAAACAAATTTAAAGTGTTAGCAACATTATTCTTGTAATACTTTTGCGGATCGACCACTGATTCTCCCACCGCCTTAAAGGCGGCAAAATGTAACACTGCTTCAATTGAGTATTTTTTAAATACTTCTCTAATATCTTCAATTTTTCCTAAATCACCCTCAAAAAATTCCCCATATTTAATTAATTCTCTTTTTCCAGTGGATAAATTATCAAAAACAACCGTTTTGATTCCTTTTTTATTTAACTCTTTATTAACTGTTGAACCGATATATCCGGCTCCACCGACAATTAAAATCATCTTTAGATTAATAACTAACTAAACCATTTTATCATTTATCCTAAGACTACTTTCTCCCAAGGATAACTACTATTTCCAAAATGCCCATATTTAGCCGTTTGTTGGTAAATAGGTCTTTTTAAATCAAATTTCTTAATAATTCCTTCGATTGATAAATCCATTAAATTCCAACAAAATTTTTCAATTTCTTTAATATTACTTTTAGCGCTACCAAAAGTCTCTATCGACTTAACCATGGCATCTTTTTGCCCAATCACATAAGCTAACTGAACTTCACATCTATCAACTAAACCTGCCGCCACGATATTTTTAGCCAGATATCTGGCAGCATAAGCCCCACTTCTATCAACCTTTGTTGGGTCTTTGCCAGAAAAACAACCACCACCAATTCTTCCCATTCCTCCATAGCTATCAACTACGATTTTTCTTCCAGTCACTCCAGTATCGACTGCTGGACCACCTATTTTCCAAACTCCAGTTCCGTTCAAAATTACTTTGTCCTTTCCAACCTTATTAAGCCCAAACTCATCTAATAACGGCAAAATTACTAATTTATACAAATCATTAGTTACCTCATTTATAGAAATATCACCACCATATGGTTTGGCTAAAATAATTTTTTCAATTGATTTTGGAAAACCGTTTTTATAAGACACGCTTACTTCAGCTTTACCATCAGGCCGAAGATATGGTAAATCTGACAACATTAATTCATCCATTTTCTGACAAATACTACGTGCCAACATTATTGGTAATGGCATCAATTCTCGAGTTTCTCGACAAGCATAACCATACATCATCCCTTGATCTCCAGCCCCTTTGTTATCAACTCCCAGAGCAATATCTTCAGATTGTTGATGAATTAAAACTTTTATTGGACTTTGATGCCAAAAACCAAATTCTTTATCAGTATAACCAAGTTTTTTAATTACCTTTCTGGCCACAGATTGATAGTCTATTTTTTCCCGACAACTAACTTCTCCTGCCATGATTAAACAATTAGAAGTAGCCAATGTTTCAACTGCCACCCTGGCATTACCATCCTTTGATAAAGCTTTATCTAAAATGGCATCTGACACCTGATCACAAATTTTATCTGGATGACCAGCACAAACCGACTCAGAAACAAAAATAGGGTAATTCATATTTTTCCTTTCTAAATTAATAAAGGCCTATCTTCCTTTTTTAGGAAAAGCACCGTGAACTTATTTTGTCTCGGTTGCTGCCACTGATTTAAAATCAGGACTCTTGATAGTTAATTTGATTATTAAACATCTTTTTCAAAATGTCAAAGCTTTTTTTCTCGACTCCTTTTAAAATCTGGAGTTAAAGTCACTAGTCCACCAATTAAAGAAGTTATTATTCCTAAAATACCAGAGAATGTCGACATCAACAGTACACTTTCTCCTGAAGTTGTCCCGGTTACAAAAAAGTATAAAAATAATTGCTCTCTAGCTCCAAAACCAGCAAAAGATATCGGCAAGGTTAATATTGTTGATATCACTGGTAAAAATATCAATATTGATATTACTGATAAATTAGTTCCAAAATACCAACCTATAAACCAAACTTGTCCAATCCAAAACATATCACTTACCAACGATATCCCCAAAGACTTTAATATCTGACCTAAATTATTTTTATCTACCAAATCAACTATTTCACCAAACTTTTTCAACCACTTAAATCTTAAAATTTTTCTAACATCAAAGAAAATAACTAAAATATAAAATAGCAAGCAGCCAATAAATAATCCCAGAAACATTATCCGAATAATAACTGGAATTTCCACCCCTTTTATTCCTGCTACAAAAATCATTATAAATCCCAAAAAAACAAATACCGTTAATCCAATAAATCTATCTAATAATATTGACCCTAATAATTTTGATTTTGGAATTTCCGGATATTTTTCATCAATAATGATCCACTTTAAGGCATCACCAGCTAATGCTGATGAGGGTAAAAACAATCCATAAAACGAAGCCGATAAACTTGATTTTAAAAACAAGATAACATCTTTTAGTTTTGGCTTTTTAAGAATCAGCAAACTCCATCGCCAAGAAACTAAGCCTACCAATGTTAAACTGATCAGGATATTTGCCACTATAAACCACCATTCAACTTTCGATAATTCTCTTAACAAAAAAGCTACATCTACCGTTCTAAAAGCAAAATAAATCAACACCGACGATATCAGAATCTTAATTATTTTAGAATTTATTATTTTCTTAAACATGTCTCAACCATTAGAATAGCACGTATAATAATTGTAAATAAATATGTCCAAAGTTTTACTCATCAGTCATATTTTTCCGCCGGCCATTGATGGCGGATCAAAAGTTATTTATAAACTTGGTCAATACCTTAAATCTCAAAACTTTGATGTCTTGTATCTTTCTTCTAACTGCTCTAGTAGCGATGATTTTATTAACCCAAAATACCAACCGTCACCCCAATTAACCTCTAACCAGATCAAACTTCCGGTTTATCACCGTCTCCGCCGACCTTTAAAATTCATTAATCTTTTTATCCCTCAAAAAACCTATCTTCACGGTCTCTTATCTGTTTTTCAAAAAGGCCCAGTTTTTCGCTTGTTTCCATTCTTAAAATCGATCTCTATTATTATAAAATTTCGTCCCGATTATATTATTGCTGGCCCACTTCCCACTACTAATGTTTGGTACGCTCATTTTTTAAAAAAAATTATCCAAAAAATATCCCATCACCCAGTTAAGATTTTGATTAACGCTTCATTCCATCCTTCAGACCCTGATTTCTATCAACTTCCTTTAGTTTGTGCTCTCCAACAATCAGATTATCTCTGGACACTTTCCCAATTTGAAACCAATTACTTTATTAACCAATTTCATATTCCTCCCTCAAAAATTATTCTTGCCGGTAACGGAGTTGATGATAAATTTATCAAAAAAAATTCTACCCCAAAACCTCAACCATTAACCAACCTCCTCTTTATTGGATCTCTTTCTGCCCACAAAGGCATTAAGACTCTTATTAATAGCTTTAACCATTTAGTCTTAAATCAGAATCAAACAAATCTTAGACTAATTATTGCTGGTCAAAAAACTCTTTATTATCCTGTCATTAAACAACAAATTAACACCCTTCCTAAATCAGTTTCTCAAAAAATAAAATTCGTTTTTAACTTTCCTCAAAACAAACTCCAAAAACTCATTGATAATGCTTATCTTTTAATTTTACCCTCACATTACGAAAGCTTTGGTTTGGTGGTTATTGAAGCCTGGGCCAGAGGAAAACCGGTTATCACTAGTAATATTCCAGCTCTTAATGAAATTGTTTCTCAAGCCAAAGGTGGACTAAGCTTTAAATTAGATGATTTCCAACACCTCTCCTCCCAAATTATGAAATTAATTAAATCTCCTCAAACAGCAGTTATACTTGGGCAAAATGGTAAAAAATATGTTAAAAATAATTATCTATGGACAAAAGTCGGACAAAAAATATGTCAAAAATTATTATCTTAATTATCATCGTAATTGTTGCTGGCATTATTTACTTTATATCTCAACCAAAAAATAAATCTCAAAATTTTGATCAAAATATTAGCATCAACATCAAAGGAAACCCTTATTATCTTGAAGTTGCTAAAACTTTTACCTCTAGACAAAAGGGCTTATCTAACAGAACCGAACTTTGCTCTAATTGCGGAATGTTATTTGTTTTTGACCGTGAAGGAAAATATCCTTTTTGGATGAAAGATACCAAAATTCCTCTAGATATTATTTGGTTAAACTCAAAATTTGAGATTGTAAAAATTATTACTGCCACCGAAACCAACTCTCTTAAGAGTTTTACTAACAACCAACCTGCTATGTATGTTATTGAATTAAATGCTAATGAATCTTTTAGACTCGATCTAAAAATAGGGGATATTATTCAACTATCCACTTCCGGTAATGAAGTCTAAAACCCACCTCAATCTTAACTACTCTATCATTATTCCTAATTATAATGGTTCTGCCTTTATCCTTGATTGTCTTAAATCACTTTTTTCTGCCATTAAAAAATGTCCCAAAAACCAGTTTGAAATTATCTTAGTAGATAACAACTCTCACGATAATAGTCCCAAAATATTTAAAAGTTTTTTTAAAAAAAATAATCTACCTCATCTCCAATCTAATATTTATCAGCTAACTTCTAACTTGGGTTTTGCTGCTGCCGTCAACCACGGTATTAATCAAGCCAAACATTCTTTTGTGGTTGTTACCAATAATGATATCGTTTTAAAATCTGACTGGTTTAAGCTTGTTTCCAATGCTATTGCTCAAAATCAATTACCTAAAATTTCAACCTTCTTTGGAACCGTTTTAACCCGTGACGGTAAAAAATTTGAATCTCAAGGATTAAAATTCTTTCTAAACGGGCGCTGTCATAATATTTCCAACGGCAAAAAATTTATTTCCTCTAAACTAAGCTCTCAAAACATCCCTTCCTGGGGAGCTTCTGCCGCCTTAGCCGTTTACCCTAAAAAAATAATTCAATCAGTTGGACTCTTTGATTCAACTTTTTTTGCCTATGAAGAAGATGTTGATTTATCCCTTCGTTTTCATAAACTTGGCTACCAATCTCTCTACATTCCCCAAGCTATTTCTTACCACTGGGGAGGCTCTACCAGTAAACTAATGGGGAATTTCCGTCATCGTATGGATGCTAAAAATTGGATTTATATTATCATTAAAAATTATTCTGCCCAAGAATTTTGGACAAACTGTTGGCAAATTTTTATTGAACGTCTTAGAAATTTTTCCGGACTTATCAAAAACACTCTTAAAATTTATAAACTAAAATCAATTTTCCGCCTACCACTAGATATCATTTCCACTTACGGAGAAGTTATCATTAAACTTCCAGAAATGTTTCAAAAACGCCATCAAATCCAAAAAATGATAAAATATCATTATTAATTTTTATTAAACATCCTAAAGCCGCCCTTCTAATAACAATATGATTATCGGAATTGATGTTTCTTCTGTCTGTTACCAAACCGGCGTTAGTAACTATACTTTAAATTTAATCAGAAATTTAATTACTCTTGATAAAACCAATCACTATAAATTATTTTATTCTTCACTTAGAATGCCCTTACCCGAATCTATTAAGTCGCTTGGGCAAAAAACTAATGTTACTATTTTTCATTACCGTCTTCCGCCAACCTTGTTACAATTTATTTGGAATCAGTTTAGAATTTTACCTATAGAACTTTTTATCGGTAAATGTCATCTCTTTCACACTTCTGACTGGACTCAGCCTCCGACTTTTTTTGCCAAAACTATTGCTACTATTCACGACCTAACTCCATTCTTATATCCCCAATGGCACCACCCTAAGGTTATTAATGCTCACCGTCGCAAAATGCATTGGGCTGTCAAAAAATGTCAACATCTCATTTGTGTCTCTAAAAACACCCAATCTGATTTACTAAAACTATTTCCTAGTTTCAATCCTAAAAACACCAGCATTATTTACGAATCAGCTGAATCAAAATATGGCCAATTCCTCAAACTACCCCCTTTGTCTCAAGAAAAGAAAAAACTAGTCATCAAAAAACAGTATGGTTTAGAAAACTTTATTTTAGCCCAAGGCACGAGAGAACCTAGAAAAAACCTTAATCGTCTTATGGAAGCCTTTATTCTCTTTAAAAAGAAGTATCCTAAAACTAGGATTCAACTGGCAATTACTGGCAAATATGGTTGGGGACAAGATATTACCATCAAAGATCCTAGTATTAAAATACTCGGATTTATCCCCGAGAAAAATATGGTTGGACTCCATGCCAGTGCTATCTGTTTAGCCTATCCATCACTTTACGAAGGTTTTGGTCTCCCGATTATTAAATCTCTTAAAGTTGGTGTTCCAGTCATCACCAGTAATAATTCCTCATTAATAGAAATTTCTCAAGGAGCCGCCGTTTTAGTTGACCCAACTTCTACTAAAGATATTGCTAAAGCTATAGAAAAAATTGTTCATTCTAAAAAAACCCGCCAACAACTTAGCCATAAAGGATTAGAAATCGCTAAAAAATTCAGTTGGCAAACTGCTGCCAAAGAAACCTTACAAATTTATAATTCTATTTAATATGTTAATCGGCATTGATGGTAATGAAGCCAATGTTGTTAATAAAGTTGGAGTTGGTCAATATGCCTTTAAACTCCTTTGGTATCTCTATCACCTCGATCAAAAAAATCATTACTTAATTTACCTCAAAGACCAACCATCCCCAGACCTACCTCCAGCTAACACTAATTGGCAATATCAAGTTTTTGGCCCAGCCAAACTTTGGACCAGGTTTGCTCTACCACTCCGATTACTGTTTCAAAAACAAAAACTTAATCTTTTTTTCTCTCCCAGTCACTATTCTCCAATTTTTTCAAGATTTCCAACAATTCCCACTATTCACGATATTGGTTATCTCCAATTTAAAGATCAATTTAATCACAAAGACCTACACCAACTAATTTATTGGACTCAACAATCCCTCCAACAAGCCAAAGAGATTGTCACTGTCTCTCAATTTTCTAAAAACGAAATTATTAAAACTTATCAAGTAGACCCTAAAAAAATTACTATTGCCTACAACGGGGTTGATAACCCTCCAAAAATTAATTCCAAAACTCAACAAAAAATTCTATCAAGCTACCAGCTCCAAACCAACAACTATTATCTCTATCTCGGAACTCTTAAACCTAATAAAAATATTCCTTTTCTTATTCAATCTTTTGCCCTACTTCTTAAAACTTCAAAACCTCCTCACCCAAAGTTAGTTATTGCTGGTAAAAAAGGCTGGTTGTTTGACGAAATTTTTGCCACTGTTAAAAAAGAGGGGATTACTAATCAAGTAGTTTTTACTGACTTTGTTAGCGAAGATCAAAAATGGACACTTTATCAACACGCCATCGCTTCAGTTTTACCCAGCACTTACGAAGGCTTTGGAATTCCCGCCATTGAATCAATGAAAGTTGGCACTCCGGTTGTGGTTTCTTCCATCCCTCCCTTTAAAGAAGTCGTTCAAGATAGTGGTTTATTTATTAATCCTGCCGACAAAAATGATCTTTGTCAAAAAATGATTGAGATTGCCAATCCAAAGATAAATAAAAAGTTTTCAAAACTAGCCAAGGCTCAAGCTGATAAATTTACCTGGGAATCAACCGCAAAAACAATTATCAATCTATTTAATAAATATCAAAAATAGTCATCCTCTTTAAAACTGTTAAACTATAGCTATGAAAGACAGAAATGGTCAATCTCTTAGCCCCCAAAAAACATTTCAAAAAATAGTTATCCGTATTCAAACTATTTTTTTAGAATTCTGGCTGATGATATTACGTCTGGTTGGTTTTATTCCTCTTCATTTTGTTAGAAAAATCTTTTATCTTCTTTCCGGAATTAATCTCCCTTGGGATTCTACTATTCACCTCGGTGCCAACTTTTTTAAACCTTCAAATATTACCATTGGTCATGACACTATTATTGGAGATCATTGTTTTCTTGACGGTCGAGCTCCTTTAACTATTGGCAATCATGTTGGAATTGCCAGCCAAGTCCTTATTTATAACGACGAACATAACATCAACTCACCAGAATATGACAATTCTTTTGGACCTGTTACTATTGGCGACTATGTTTTTATTGGCCCCAGAGCTATTATTTTACCCAACATTAATATTGGTAAGGGGGCTGTTGTTGCTGCTGGAGCGGTTGTTACTAAAAATATTCCTGATTTTGAAATCTGGGGAGGAGTCCCAGCTCAAAAAATATCCACCAGAAAAATCACTAATCCGAATTATAAACTCGGCCGCCCCATGTTATTTCAATAATGATTAAAAAAATCTTCTATTCCTTACTTGTTCTTTTCAATCTCTTATCTTTAATTTATTTAATTTCCCCCCTACCAGACCTTCCTGATCTTCCTAATAGCATCAAATCAGATTTACCCGGAGACACTATTCAAATAAGCAATGTTTCTGCCTACTACACCAATATGAGTCGAACCGAAGTTATGAATTTTTATAAAGCCTACTACACCGGTATTTTTCGATTTAACCTTAACCATCCTCCTGAAAAAGCCCAAGATATTATTGTTGACACCATCCCCAGTTATTATCTAGAAGAAATTGTCCTCCCCTTAAAAGAATCCCTCTATATCAACGGTTTTGAATGGGAAAAAGATGTTTTTACTAAACCTGAAAACCGAATTAAAAACAAACTAATCTATCAAGACAAAGAATACCACGCTAAAATTACTCTCCGCCGTTTTCCTACCAGTATTGCTAACCGCCTAATAACTTTTTTTATCACCGAAATTTCCTTAATTATTACTTTCTTTGCCCTTAAATCATTTCTTAAAAAATGAACCCTATCCTTTCTATTATTATAGTTTCCTACAATACTGCCGATATCACCATTAATTGTCTTAAATCAATTATTCGTGACAAAGGTCTTGGTCAATTTGATTATGAAATTATTGTTATTGATAACAATTCTGCCGATGATAGTCTTACCAAACTTAAACAATTCCAAAAAAATCTTAATTTTAAAAATATCTCCTTTAAGATTATTGCCAACAAAACTAACTTCGGTTTTGGTAAAGCTAATAATCAGGGACTTAAAATTGCTAGTGGTAATTACATTCTCTTTTTAAACTCTGATACCATTATCCTTCATTCTGCTATTAGTCAGGCTCTTGATTGGCTCTGTTCTCATCCTGAAAGCTCTACTTGCACCGCCCAACTTCTTAATCAAGACAAAACTATTCAGGCTTCTGGTGGCTTCTTTCCTAATTTAGCTAACATTTTTACCTGGTGTCTCAATTTAGATGATCTCCCCTTAGTTAATAAAATTATTAAACCTATTCATCCTCATACTCCAAATTTCTATACTCGAGACAAATTTTATCTTTTAGACCATCGTCAAGATTGGGTTACTGGAGCTTTTTTTCTCACTCGAAAACCTTTGTTAGATAAAGTCAAAGGTTTTGATGAGACTTATTTTATGTACGGAGAAGAACTTGAACTCTCGTATAGAATTTATCAATCCACTCCCGATAATCAAGTTTGGTATCTTGTCGGCCCTCAAATCATTCACTTAGGTGGAGCTTCAGCTGTAAAAAAACTTGACCCCATTCTTAATGAATACCGAGGATTTCTATCATTTTTCAAAAAACACAAACCTAAATGGCAATATCCCATCGTTAGGTTTTTACTTAAAATTAATGCCATTATTAGATCAGTTATTAATTTTTCTCCCACCTACTTCCAGGCATGTTTAAAAATATAAACCCTCTTAAATCAATTATTGCTATATTACTAGTCTTTATTCCTCTCTATCCTAAATTTCCTTTATTTAATGTTTCCAATACCTATGTTGCTGTTCGTCTTGATGATATTGTTGTTGCCCTGGCTGTTTTAGTTTGGTTTATCTATCAGATAACTCAAAGGTTTTCTTTTTCTAAGCTTAAAATTAGTCGATTATTTTTAATCTACTTTTTAGCTATTTTTGTTAGCTTTATTCACGCTTTTTTAATTTATCAAACCGAGCCTACTAATATCTTAATTCTTCATCTTTTCCGTCGCTTTGAATATATGTCGTTATTCTTCATTGCCATTGACGCTGTTAAATCTCTTGATGATTTTAAGTTCCTTTACTATTTTTTCCTTATCTCAACCGGCCTGGTAACTTTCTATGGTTATGGACAAAAATACCTTAGTTACCCTGTAATTTCCACTATGAATTCAGAGTTTTCAAAAGGCCAATTACTTGAAATGAATATTTGGACTAGAATTAGTTCTACTTTCGCCGGTCACTATGATTTAGCCGCTTATCTTAGTGTTGCCCTTATTATTATTCTAGCTGTTTTTATCTTAAGCAAAAATAAATTTACTAAAATTATTAGCCTCCTGATTTGGATTCCTGCTTATCAAATCCTAACTCTTACTGCCTCACGAATTTCAATTTTTGCCTTTCTTGGAGGAATTTGTTTAACCCTAATTCTAATCAAAAAATACCTCTGGATTATCCCCATTACCAGCTTAGTTGCTTTTAGCATTTTTAATTCTGGTGACTTAAACCAACGTCTTATTGCCACCATTCCTGCTTTAAAAAATCAATTTACTCCCCAAACAATTACTACTCCCATTCCTACCGCTATCCCTACAGTTGCTGTTATTACTCCAAAACCATCCTTAGCCCCAGTAAAAATCACTACTCCTATTCCCACCATCGTCCGCCATCAACCAGAAGAATATCCCCCAGTTGATGCTGATGTTGGAGTTGCTAGATCTGGAGAAATTCGCTTTAATGCCGAATGGCCTAGGGCTATTACTGCTTGGCGTCGCAACCCTCTAGTTGGTAGTGGTTTGGGCTCAATTACCTTAGCTACTGATAATGATTATCTTCGAGCTTTAGGAGAAAGCGGATTATTCGGTCTAATTACTTTTTTGACCATTCTATTTTATTTTATTTTTAAAACCATTCCCTTATATTTTAAAAAATCTAAAAATACCTATGATATTATTGCCCTAATCTGTCTTGGTGGTCTAATTACTACTCTCGCCAACGCTATTTTTATTGATGTCTTTGAAGCTTCAAAAACGGCCTATCTCTTCTGGATTATGTTAGGCTGTTATTATCAATCATTAAATCTCAAAAATGACCCAAAAAAATAAACGAAACATCTTAATGATTACTCCCTACATCCCCAGACTTTCTCAGTCCGGCGGTCAAAACAGTTCTTTTTATTCCATAAAATATTTATCTTCCGACAATAATATTACCCTTATTTGTCTTAGCCCTGATGAAGAAGGTTTAGAAGATATTAAACAATATTGTTCTAAAGTCATTGTTGTTAAACGTGGTAAAACCTGGGATCCTAAAAAAGTTATACTTACCGGGTTAAGTAAATACCCGTTTTTAGTTGTAAAGCATATCAATAAAAACTTTCGTCAAGCCATCAAAAATGAACTAGATAATAATCAATTTGACCTCATCCACTGCGATTGCTTTTACCCCATGCCCAACATCCCTAAAACCAAAGTTCCTATCGTCTTAGTTGACTTAACAGTTGAATATGCTGTTTATCAACATTATGTTGAAACTGTTTCCGGATGGAAAAAAATCTTTAAACCCTTTCTTTGGATTGATGTTCTTAAACTAAAATATTGGGAAACATATTATTGGAAAAACACCCATACCGTAGTTGCTTTTGCTCAAGAAGACCAAGAATTAATTTCTAAAATTACTAAACGTAATGATATCCAACTATTCCAAAATGGGGTTGATAATAAATTTTTTGAGTCAAAACCAAAAACTCCCAGAAGCCCATTCCCTTCAGTTTTATTTGGTGTTTCCAATATGAAGTGGATGCAAAACCGTGAGTCTGTCGAAATGATTATAAAAGATTCTTGGCCAGCTATTAAAAAGGCTATTCCTAATTGTAAACTTTATATTATTGGCCGTCATTCTCCTGATTATTACAGTCATTACCGATCTCCAGACGTGATTGTTCAGGAAGCTGATTTTGACGGTCAACCTCAAGATCCAATGTATTACTACCAATATTGTTGGCTTCTTCTAGCCCCTATGGGTAGCGGTGGTGGTACCCGAAACAAATTTTTAGAAGCCATGGCCTGTCGACTTCCTATCGTAACCACTCCTGAAGGTATGGGAGGAATTAAAATAGAAAATTTCAAAGAATCAATTGTTTGTGATTATCATCAAGTCGCCAAAAATGCTATTAATCTCCTCAAAGATCATCAAACCCGTCAAGCTATGGGAGAAGCTGCTAATAAATTAATCACCAGAAAATATTCCTACCAAAACAGTGTTGATGGTTTGAATAAAATTTACCAGAAAATTACTAATGCTAAAAAAAATTGATCTTTCGATTGTAATTCTCAATTACAATTCGGCAGGGTTTCTTAACCGTTGTCTTAAGAGTATCGCTAAATCAAAACTGGGCAATTATCGCATCGAGATAATAGTTGTCGATAATGCCTCTACCGACAAAAGTCTTAAACTGGCACAAAAAAATAAATCTATCCCAGTTAAGTACTTAAAGCTTAAAAAAAATATTGGCTTTGCTGCCGGTAACAATCAAGGAGTTAAAGCTGTCAATCCCAAAACAAAGTATCTTCTATTCTTAAACCCCGATACTATCGTCCAGTCAAAGACATTAAAAACTATGATTGAATTCTTTGATCATAATTCTAACGTCTCTGCCGCTACCTGTTATATTAAGTTAGCTAAAACTGGCCAAATGCAACCCGAATGCCACCGTGGTTTTCCTACTCCTTGGCGCTCTTTTTGTTATTTTAGTGGCATTTCTAAAATCTTTCCCAAATCAAAGTTTTTTAACGGTTATTTTTTAGGACATCTTGATACCACCAAAACCCATCCAATCGAGGCTTGTGTTGGCGCCTTTCTTATGGTTAGAAAAGAGGTTGGTCAAAAAATAAATTGGTGGAATGAAAAATATTTTTTCTATGGTGAGGATTTAGATTTTTGTTACCAACTCTATCAAAAAAAATATCAATTATTTTTTAACCCTCATTGTCAAATTACTCATTTTCAAGGAATTTCATCAGGAATAAAATCACAAAGCCAGAAACTCTCTTCAGCTGATCGTCAAACTAAAATTTTATCAGCCAAATCCAGTACTCAAGCCATGAAAATTTTCTATCAAGAAAACTTATTTTCCAAATATAATCGACCAACTCGCTATTTAGTTCTTGGTGGAATCAAACTTTTAGAATTTAAGCGTCTCTTTAAGGCTAAATATTTATGACTAAAAAACACATCATTATTGACGCCAGACTTTACGGCCCCAAACATACTGGTATTGGTCGTTATACTAAAAATATTTTATTAGCTCTTACCAAACAGCCTAATTTTTCTAACTACCGCTTTAGCCTGATTGTCTATCCAGAACTACTTGACCAGATAACTGCCAATCTTGGGAAAAACTTTAATTTTATTACCACCAATATCCGTCACTATTCTCTTAAAGAGCAATTATTACTACCTTTTATTATCTTAAAACTTAAGCCAGATTTAGTTCATTTTACTCACTTTAATAAACCCTTATTTTATTTTGGAAAATCAGTTGTTACTATTCACGATCTTATTAAACATTTTTTTAGGGGTAAATCAAACACTACCAAAAGTTCAATTTTTTATTGGCCAAAATATCTTTTTTACTTACTAATTACTAATATCATTATTAAAACTAATACCATTATCGTTCCTAGTAATTTTTGGCGCCACTACATCATCGATCATTTTCATATCTCACCTCAAAAAATTACTACCACTCACGAAGCCGTTGACCCTCAATTCAAAAAAAATCTTTCTTCTCCTAAACCCTCTAAAAAACCAATAGGGGACTATCTTATCTATACTGGCAATCTTTATCCTCATAAAAATATTAAAGTCATTTTAAAAGCTCTTAAGTCTCTTCCTAAATTAAAATTAAAAATTATTAGTGCTAGAAGTTTTTTTACCGATAAGATTGAATCCTTGGCTAAAGAAAATCAAGTCAATCATCAAGTAGAATTTCTTGGCTATCTTCCTGATGATAAGTTTTCCCAAATATATTCTCAAGCTATTGCCCTAGTTCACCCTTCATTTATGGAGGGCTTTAGCCTAACTGGTCTTGAGGCTATGGCCCTAAGCTGCCCGGTTATTTCTTCCAACAGTAGTTGTTTACCTGAAATTTATCAAGATTCCGTTCTTTATTTTGACCCCAACAATAGCTCTCAACTAGTCTCTCAAATTAAAAAACTTAATAAGAATCCTATCCTCAGGCAAGAGCTTATCAAAAAAGGTCATCTTCAAGTAAATAAATATTCTTGGGATAAAACTGCCCAACAAACATTAGCTGTTTACCAAAAAATCCTTAATGACTGCTAAACCAAAGGTTGCCATTTTCTACGACTGGCTCAATCAATGGGGAGGAGCTGAAAAAGTTCTGCTAGACATTCTAGAAATATTCCCAAAATCACCAGTCTTCACTTTAAATTACTACCCTAAAAACACTCCTTGGTTACCAAAATCAACTAAAGTTGTTCCTTCCTTTATTAACCATCTACCCTTCAGTCACCAGAACCCGTTAATTTATACTCCCTTTTATTCTCTAGCTTTAGAAAAATTTGATTTTTCCCAGTTTGATATTATTATATCTACCACTTCAACCATCGGCCACTGTCTCCTAACCCCACCATTAACCCTGTTTATCTGTTATTTTCACAATACTAATCGATATCTTTATCAAACTCCAAAACAGTTTAAGTTTCTCAAACCGTTTTTACAAAAATATCAAAAAACCGACTTTATCTATGGTCAAAGACCAGATTTTTGTCTCTGTAATTCCCAAACTGTTAGTCATAGAATTAAAACTCATTACCACCGAACAGCTAAAGTTATTTATCCCGGAATTGATACTTCATTCTTTGTTCCTAAAAATAATGATAATATCTCCCCTTATTTTCTAATTGTCTCCCGATTAGTTGAACATAAAAAAATTGATATTGCTATCCGCGCCTGCCAACAACTAAAGCAAAAATTAGTCATTGTTGGAGATGGTCGTGATAAAAATAAATTAATTAAATTAGCCAGCAGTTATCCCAATTCTCAGATTGTTTTTGCTGGCAAAGTTTCTCCCAAAAAACTCCTAACTCTCTATCAAAATTGCCAAGCTCTTATCTGTCCTCAAATTGAGGATTTTGGATTAACTCCTCTTGAAGCTCAAGCTTGCGGTAAACCAGTCATTGCCTTCAATCAAGGTGGATTAACTGAAACCGTCATCAATCACCAAACTGGACTATTTTTTAACCACCAAACAGTTAATTCTTTAGTTAAAACCATGACCAAATTCCACCCTGAACAATTTTCTCCGTCAGTCTGTCTTCAGAACGCTGCCAAATTTTCCCGAGAAAAATTTATGCTAAACTTTAAAGAAACCATTAACCAATTATGGCTAAATCAAACCAATATGTAGTCATTCTCTGTGGAGGTAGCGGCCCCCGCCTTTGGCCACTTTCTCACGCCGGTCACCCTAAACAATTTCTCAAAATATTAGGTAAAAAAACTCTCTTAGAACAAACTCTTTCTCGTTTTCAAAAATTCTGTCCCACTAAAAATATTTTTATAGTTTCCAACCAAAAATATCAAACTAAAATTGATAAACTCTTAGGCAAAAAGATTCCTTCTCAGAATTTTATTTACGAACCAGAAAAGAAGAATACTACCATGGCCATTCTTTTGGCCTTAGCTCACATCCAAAAACTAGACCCAAATGCTGTTGTTACCACCACCCCTGCAGACCACTATATTAAAAAAATAACTAGCTTTAAAAAAAATATCGCCGACTCTCAAAAATCAGCTCAAAACCATCATCGGATTATTACTATTGGAATTAAACCAACCTTTGCTAATACCTCCTATGGTTACATTGTTCCTCGTCAAAAAAATCAACCGTTATCCAATGTCAGTTTGTTTATTGAAAAACCAGACAAGCAAACTGCTCAAAATCTAATCAAAAAAGGAGCTTTGTGGAATTCTGGAATTTATACCTTTACTCTTACTGACATGATTAATGAAATTGAAAAACTTCAACCAGAATATTTCGACCTTTATCAGCAACTCATCAATTCACCTGAAATTGATAATAAAATTATTAAAAAAGTTTACTCAAAATCACTCGATTTACCTATTGATAGATCAGTCTCAGAAAAAAGCGACAAAATCTATCTTATCTTGGCAACTTTTGATTGGAGCGATGTTGGAGAATGGAAATCTATCCACCAAAGATCCAACCAAGACCTTGATAACAATGCTGCTATTAATCCTAACACCAACTATCTGGCTCATAATTCAAAAAATTGTCTTATCAATAGTTCTAAAAATAAACTCATTGGTTTAGTTGGAGTTAATAATTTAGCAATTATTGATACCGATGATGGTCTTTTAATTTGTAATCTCGATGACAGTTATCATGTTCGTGACCTTATTACCAAAATGGTTAAAGATAAAAAATATAAATCATTTTTTCTTAAAAAATCATGAAAGATAAACTTTATTTTCAAATCTTTAAAAGAACCTTAGATATCATCAGCGCTATTGTTCTTATGATTATTTTTTCTCCCATATTCTTAATTACCTCCATTCTTATTAAAATTACTTCTCCTGGGCCTATTTTTTTTAAACAAAAACGAGTTACTAGAAATAATAAAGAATTTTGGATGTATAAATTCCGATCTATGTATACTGGCGATAATGATAAACGGCTTAAAGAGAATTATCCAGAATTATGGAAAAAGTATAAAGATGGTGGCTGGAAACTACCCATGTCCGAAGACCCCAGAATTACTCCTATTGGTAAAATTATCAGAGCCTCGTCAGTCGACGAATTTCCTCAATTAGTTAATGTTTTAAAAGGAGAAATGAGTTTAATCGGCCCTAGGGCCTATCGAGAAGAAGAACTCCGAGAATATGAGAAAAAATATCCTCGAACCAGAAAATATATTAATGATATTAGATCCGTTAAACCAGGAATAACTGGCCTCTGGCAAACTTCAGGAAGAAACGAGCTAAACTTTGAACAAAGAGCTAAGCTCGATTCAAAATATATCCGCAATCAATCTATTAGACAAGAACTTATTATCATCCTCAAAACCCCCATGTGTATGATTTCTCGCTGGTAATAATCATAAATTTGTTTAAAAAATATTAAAATAAATATAAAAAAATTTTAGAATTTCCTCTAGCAAAAAAACTTTTTGTTAGCTAAAATTAAAAGATGGATTTAATCACTAAAACTGCCAACACTCGGCCTGGTAAAAAAGTTAAAAAAACTAATCACCGACTACTTAAAATCTCTGGGGTTATCTTAGCTGTTATTCTCACCATTCTTATTAGTTTATCTCTCACCATCTATTTCCCCGCCAAACAATTAGTTTCCCAGCTTGAAATCACCAAAACTGAAATTAATCATCTTCAACAATCGCTAAATGATAAAGATTTAGAAAAAATTAAAATTAATCTTGACATTATTAAAGATCATCTTAATTCTATTGACGCCACTTATTCAAAATTAAAACTAACAAGATTTATTCCTATTATTAATAATTATTATAAAGATGGACTCCGCGCCATTAGTATTGCCAAAACCAGCCTTGATACTAGTGAAATTGTTATCAAAGCCATCGAACCATATAAAGATTTTTTAGGAATGACCGGTTCAGCCACTTCTAGTGAAGAAACTACCCAGGACAGAATTGCTTTCTTGACTCAATCAGTAGAAAGTCTTATTCCATATTTAGATACCATTGAAATCAAAATTGCTGAAATTAATAATTCTGCTGCTGAAATTGATGCCTCTCGGTACCCAGAAGAATTCCACGACTATCAAATCAAACCCAATATTATCAAAATTCAAGAACTCCTTAACCAATCTCATAAATTAATTAAGGATGGTAAACCTCTTTTATCCCAAATTTCTTGGCTTTTAGGTAAAGATTCTCCTCGAAAATACCTGATGATATTTCAAAATGATGGAGAACTTAGACCTAGCGGTGGATTCTGGACCGCATACAGTACTATGACCGTTGATAACGGTAAGGTTATTCCCGGTACTGCCAGCAATATCTATGATCTTGACGATCGAATTAATAGTCGAACTCCAGCTCCTAGACTCATTAAAAACTATCATATTAATGTCCCTTATCTTACTCTCCGTGACAGCAATCTCTCTCCAGACTTCCCTGAAGACGCCAAAATATTTTTAGATCAATATTTAAAAGCCACTGGTAGTAAAGAAAAATTTGATGCCATCATTGCTATTGATACTCAACTTTTAGTTGATATGGTTGCCGTTTTAGGTAAACTTGATACCCGAGTTGGCACCTTTACCACCCAACCAGACCAAAGATGCTACGGCTGCCCTCAAATTATTTATGAAATGCAGTGGATGTCTGGACGACCCCGAGATTATATTGAAAAAAACCGAAAAGATTTCATGAATCCACTAATGTCAGCCTTACTGGCCAATGTCATGGGGTCAGAAAAAAATAAAATGGGCCAACTAATCCAGGCTGGATTTAAAAGTATTAATGAAAAGCACGTCTTATTTTACTTCCCTGATAAAGATAAACAAGAAATGGGTAATTTAGCTAACATTACTGGTAAGATCTTTGAAGTTGATAATTCAACCGATTATCTTCATCTTAATGATGCTAATTTTGCCAGTGCTAAAAGTAATATTTTTATCACCCAAAAAATTAAGCACGAAATTACTATTAAAAATAATCAAGCTCAGCATAAAATAAATATTACTTACGCCAATTCTGCCCCAGGATCTAATTGTAATCTAGAAAAAGGGGGACTTTGTCTTAATGCTTCTACTTATAGAAACCTCTTCCGCTTTTATACTCCTATCGGCTCCAAACTTACTAAAATAACTGGCTCCGAGATAGAACCAGTTGAATACGAAGAGCTCAATAAACAAGTTTTTGAAGGGTTTTATGGCAATAAGTTTGGACTTAATCCTCAGTCAAATTTAAAAACTTCCATTGAGTATACCTCTGGAGCCCAAATTGGTTCTATCTACACCTTAATGTTGCAAAAACAACCTGGAACCAAACCTGTTGATTATGAACTAACTATTAATGGTTCTAAACAACCCACCTTCCAGTGGGTGGCTGATAAAACCATTAAGTTTACTCTCTAAATGGATCGCTATAAATCAACCCTAGGGATTGTTATTAACAAAAAAACTACCAAAGAATCTGATTTGTTAATTACCTTACTAACCCCAAGAATGGGTAAAATTATCGCCATTGCCAAGGGTGCTAAAAATATAAAAAGCAGTCGTTTAGGAAATCTTCAATTAGGTAATACTATTAAAGTCCAACTTTATCAAAAAGACGATTTCACCTGGATATCAGAATCAAAAAACATTTCTCCATTTCTCCAAACAGATAAAAATTTAGCTCAATTAAATCTCCTTTTTTATTTTTTAGAAATTGTTAATTTATTTATTGCTGAAAACCAGCAATTGGATAGAATTTTTGAGATCTCCCAAAACATTATTGCTGCCATTAATAAGAATCTTATTCGTCAATATATTCAAAATGAGATTTATTTTTTAGAAACACTAGGATTTGGGGTTCCTCAAGACATAAAAACCTCTTTTGAACAAAAAGATTATAAAACTAGCCAAAAACTGATTAAAAGATTTTTTGAATCAATTATTGAAAAACCTCTGCAAAGTAACAAATTGTTTAGATAAGCTATAATACTTTTATGTCAGAAAATCAAAATGACTTAGTCGCCAAAATCACTAGTCTCTGTAAACGGCGAGGAATTATTTTTCAAAATTCAGAAATCTATGGTGGTATTCAAGGTTTTTATGATTACGGCCCTATTGGTTCTCTAATGAAACTAAATTGGAAAAATCTTTGGTGGCAAGACAATGTTGTCCGTCGACGCGACATCGTCGGTATCGATGGTTCTATTATTAGCCATCCTACCGTCTGGCAAGCCTCTGGTCACGTCAAAAATTTTGCTGATGTTATGGTTGAGTGTAAATCGTGTCACAAACGTTTCCGACCAGACCTCCTTGATGATCCCACCAAATGTCCTGAATGTGGTGGTCAATTTACTGAGGGAAGAAAATATAATATCTTGTTTGAAACCGAAATTGGAGTCATTGAAGGTGAAAAAATTCATACCTATCTTAGGGGAGAAGCTTGTCAAAATATTTATCTTAACTTCAAGAACATTATTGATTCTACTAGAATTAAAATTCCTTTCGGTATTGCTCAAATTGGCAAGGCTTTTCGCAATGAAATTACCCCAAAAAACTTTCTTTATCGTACTCGAGAATTTGAACAGTGGGATATTCAATATTTTGTTCACCCTTCAGAAATGGATAAGTGGTATGAATATTGGAAAGAAAATCGAATGAATTGGTATAAATCCATTTTTAATAACCCCAACAATCTTCGTTTCCGTCAACACCAAAAAGATGAACTTGCCTTTTATGCTCAAAAGGCTTTTGACATTGAATATAAAGCTCCTTGGGGTTGGGCTGAAACAGAAGGAATTCATTGGCGATCCGACTATGACCTTGCTCAACATACTAAATTTAGTAAGCAAGATCTCTCTTATACTGACCCCGTCAGTCATGAAAAATACCTTCCTTGGATTACTGAAACCTCTGGTGGAGTCGACCGAAGCTTCTTTTTTCTCCTACTCGATGCTTACCAAGAAGAAACTACTCCTAACGGAGAAATTCGAACCTACCTTAAAATTAATCCCAAAATTGCTGCCTACAAAATAGCTGTTTTACCATTAGCTGCCAACAAACCAGAATTAATCACCCAAGCCGAGACTATTTTTAAAAACTTAAACACTAAATATGCTACCGATTGGGACGATAGTAGTAACATTGGTAAAAAATATCGCCGTCAAGACGAAATTGGTACTCCTTGGTGTTTAGTTGTTGATTATCAAACCTTAGAAGATAATACCGTTTCTATTCGTGACCGCGATACTATGAAACAAATCCGTCTAAAAATCAGTGAAATTGACACTTGGTTAGAAAAAAAGTTATATAATTAATAATATGAATAAACTCAAAATTATCTTCATTGCCTCTTTAATTATTCTTTCTTCGATAATTTTTGTCAGTTGTCGTAAAAAAAAGACCGAAACTACTATAGAAATTAAAGATGAAACTCCAAAAGAATTAATTTTAACCGACGATGATAAACCTATAATTTCATTAATTCCTAGAGAAGATGGTCATGAATTAAAATTAAAAGTCGACAAAATTCCCTCCATAATTAATCAGGTTGAATATGAACTTATTTATTCAGCCAAAGATAATGGTTTAGAAATGGAAAAGGGAATTGGTGATACTGTCAAGCTAACTTCAAACAGTTTTGAAAAAGATTTACTCTTAGGAACCGCCAGTTGTACTAACGGATGTAAATATAAATTTGATGAAGGAGTTGTTGGGGGTGTTCTATCGCTTACTTTTTATACTACTGACAATCAAACCGCTCTTTTTGAAGCTCCCTTTACTCTGTCAAACTCTGCTGATATTAAAAAAGCTGGGGGACTCTCTTTAGACTTAGAAGATTTTTCCATCAACGCCGTTACTACTACTAAAAATGATTTCTTTATTCTTATTAAGAATTATCGCCCTTACTACTCTGTTTTTTCCAATGGTAATGGAGCTGCTAAAATAACCAAAATATTACCAGAAACTGTTACTAAAGAAAATACTACTAGTCTTATTGGAGATTATTTAATAAACTAATGAATTTTCACCGTCCGGTTTTACTTCAAGAAGCCGTCGACGCTATTTCTGTTAAACCAAAAGGTATTTATATTGATGCCACCTTAGGGCATGGAGGTCATACTCTAGAAATTATTAAGCAGGGAGGCATTGTTTATGGTTTTGACCTTGACCCTGCCAATCTACAAATCGCCAGTAATCGAATTAAGGCTGAAAACCTATCTCAAAATTTTTTCCCTGTAAATCAAAATTTTAATCAAATAAACACCGTTGTTAAACAAAAAATTAAATCAAAAATAGATGGTTTAATTGCTGATCTTGGCTTAAGTCAAAATCAACAAACCGGTTCCAATCGAGGATTCTCCTTTAATGATTCTCAATCTCTGGACATGCGCCTTAACCCTACCACTCAACTATTAACAGCAGAAGAAATTATTAACACCTATTCTTTTGACCAGTTATTTGAAATTTTTTCTAAATTTGGTCAAGAAATCTACAGTAAACCAATTATCTTAAAAATCATTAAAGAAAGACAAAAATCTTCTATTAAGACTGGTACTAAATTAGCCAATATTATTAGGGATTATTACCAAAAATACCATATTAAATCTAAAATTGACCCCGCTACTAAAATATTTCTTAGTCTCCGTATAGCTGTCAATCAGGAATCTCAAAATCTAATTCAATTGCTAAATCAAACTCTTGATATTGTTAAACCTGGTGGTCAAGTTGCCATTATTACTTTTCATTCTGGTGAAGACCGGTTGGTTAAACAATTTATTAACAAACATTCCAAATCGATTGTAAAACAAAAACCTATAAAACCGTCTTTATTAGAGATAAAAACTAATCCTTTATCTCGCTCAAGCATCCTTAGATCATATAAAATAATTTAATGTCTAAAATATTTTCTAGCATCATTATTATCAGTCTCATTATTCAAATTATTTTCTCTTTTTTCTATTCCAGTAATATTGTTACTCAAAATAATCAACTTGATATTTATCAAAAAGAAGCTGATCTACTACAATTAGAAGTAGAATCCGCCTGGAAACAAATTGCTGACCTAACTTCAATTAAATCTCTTACCCAAAGCACCCCTTCAGCTAACCTCCAACCAATTACTAAATCTATAAAAATTGACTTTTAATGATTCAACGTTACCGTATTTTATTATTTTCATTTATTGCTTGTTTCCTGGCCGTTATTACCAGGCTTTTTTATTGGCAGGTGATTAAAGGCCCAGAATTAAAAGAAAAAGCTCTCAGTCAAACTTACAAACTAGAAACTAAAAATCCTACCCGAGGACAAATTTTTTCTTCAGATGGTTTCCCGCTTGCTCTCAACCAAACAGCTTATCGTCTTTCACTTTATAAACCCAATATGACTGAAAACATCGAAGATATTATTAATCAGATCGACTCTATCAATCTAGGATTTATTGATAATAATCCAAACCTTAATAATTTTAAATTAAACCCTGATCAAAAATGGATTGATTTACCTACAAATTTTTCTGAATCAGAAAAAAATCAGCTTAACAAAACAGACGGATTAATTTTTAAAAAATATAATTTAAGATATTATCCAGAAAATGATTTAGCCTCAAATATGTTAGGATTTGTAGCCAATGATGACTATGGCTACCAGATTGGGTATGGCGGATTAGAATCATATTACAACAAACAATTAACCGGTAAAACCGGATTTACTTGGTCTCCACAAGACGCTACTGGTAAAACTATTCTTACTAAAAAGAGTTGGAGTTCTTCTACTGTTGATGGTCGCCATCTTCTTACTTCTATCAACCGAAACATTCAATATTACGCTGAAAAAGAATTGGCTTCCGGAATTGATAAATACCAAGCAGATTCCGGTTCTATTATTATTATGGAAAGTAAAACCGGCCAAATAGTTGCTATGACCAGTCAAACTGGTAAAAATATTGCCACTCCTAGTGCTTCAAGAAATCCAGCCATAGCAGACCTATTTGAACCCGGATCAATCTTTAAACCTATAGTCGTAACTATGGCCCTCGATCAAAAATCAATCACCCCAGATTATATTTGTCACAATTGCTCCCAACCGCTCACCATTGGCCAATATACTATTAATAATTGGGATAAATCAACTCATCCTGAATCAACCCTCAAAGAAGTTATTAAAAATTCTGATAATATTGGCATGAGTGATATTATTAGCCACCTAGGTTTAGAAAACTTTCTCAAATATTATCAAAGTTTAGGCCTTAATCAAAAAACTGGTATTGACCTTCAAGGAGAATCTAAACCAACAGTAAAAACTAATTGGCCAGAAATTGACTTAGCCACAGCTTCATTTGGGCAGGGGATTGTTGTTACTCAAATCAACATGCTTCAAGCTTTTAATACTATTGCCAATGATGGCATATTAATCGGCCCAAGAGTTGTTACCTCATTTTCCGATAACCTTAATCAAACTTATCCCGCTAAATCTCCCAAAAGTTATCGTGTTTTTCAAACTGATTCAGTCTCTGAAATGAAGTCAATTTTAAAATATGCTGTTGAAAATGGAGCTGTTTCTATTTTCAAACCAAAAAATCTTGAAGTTTGTGCCAAAAGTGGTACTGCTCAAGTTGCTGTCAAAGGCGGCTACACCGACTCAGCCACTATCGGCTCATATATTGGATTCTGGCCCTGTGATCAAGCAAAGTTTACTATGATTGTCACTATTAATAATCCTAAATCAGCCCAATGGGGATCAAACACCGCCGCTCCTATCTGGTTTGAAATGGCTTCAAAAATTAATGGTTTGCTATAATTAACTCATTCAAAATGTGGCAAAAAATTAAAAATAAGTTCTTTCATTTACCCAAAAGCATCTTTTATAGTCATTACTATCATCAACCCTCTAAAAAACTAACTTTAATTGGAGTTACTGGTACCGACGGTAAAACAACCACCTCGATTCTCTTGTATGAAATCCTTAAAGCATCAGGAATAAACACTGGAGTTATTACTACTATCGGAGCTAAATATGGTAATGAAGAAATTGACACTGGTCTTCACATGACCAGTCCAGACCCTTCAATTATTCATAAAATATTTAAAAAAATGGTTGATGCCGGGATTACTCACGTAGTTTGTGAAATTACAGCCCATGCCTTAGACCAATTCCGCTACTATGGTTGTAATTTCGAAGTTTCTGTTATTACTAATACCTCCCATGAACATTTAGATTATTTCTGCAACATGAAGAATTACATTGAAACCAAAAGTTTAATTTTTTCTCAATCAAAAATTTCTATCTTGAACCGAGATGACGCTTCCTACCAAATTATTAAAAACAGTCTTAAAGAAAAGTCTTATCTTACTTATAGTGTTAAACATAAATCAAATTACCAAGCCAAACACATAACCCTAACTCCTAAGTCTTTAACTTTTAGTGTTAATAAATTGGATTTTAAAACTGATAGTCCTTATTATTACCAAATCTATAACATTCTGGCTGCTATTGCTGTAACTGATCAACTAAAAATTGACCTTAAAAATATCATAAAAATTGTTAAAAAATTTCCCAGTACTAAAGGTCGTCGCGAAGAAGTTGTTAACCAATTAGATATATTAACTCTAATTGACTTTGCTCATACTCCAAATGCTATTAAAAATACTCTCTCGTCTCTTCAACAAATACGCCAAGGCCGAATTTTAACTATATTCGGTGCCACTGGCGGTAGAGATCAAACTAAGCGCCCAATTATGGGCTCTATTGTCTCCAAATTAGCTAATATTGCCTTCATCACCGCCGACGACACTAGAAACGAAGATATTAATCAAATTAATAAACAAATAATTAGTGGTATCTCCAAAAATTCAATTTTAATAGACTATCAACAACCAATCAATGAAATTAAAAAAATAATCAAAAATAATCAAGATAATTTTATTTACTTTAATATTCCTAATCGTCAAGACGCTTTTAATTTAGCCATTAGCCTAGCTCAATCCAAAGACACTATTATTGCTATGGGTAAGGGTCACGAAACTACTATTCTTGAAGGAAACACTGAATATCCTTGGTCAGAAGCTGATGCTTTTAGAACCGCTTTTAAATTACGACAATCAAATGCCTAAATATAATCTCCAAAATCAATTACCTCCTCAAAATAATTACGCCCAAGGATGGCTTCCTCAAAGAAATCAAGCTGATTTTTGGTATTTTGATACCAGTTGTCGTTCAAATCTAAGCAGTTTTCAACTAAGCTCTGAAAATCGTCGAATTCTTAATAAAACTCAAAGTTTTAATTTTCAAAAAATATCTCTTAAACAATTTCAATTCACCTCTGATGTTAAAAAACAAATTTTAAATTGGATTAAACAACTTAATTGGAATTTTCCTATAAGTTCAGTTAAAAATATTTTTACTAATCATATTTTCAACTATCTATATATCTGGAAAAACCAAGAAAATGAAACCGTTGCCTACTCAATTTGTTATTTTTCCAACAATCTTAGCCACATAGCCTATGTTTTTTATAATCCAGAATATAGTCATGGAAATCTTCCTATTCGTTTAGTATTACAAACTATTATTGATAGTCATGATTTAGGCCTGAATTATTGTTATTTGGGTCGATTTTCTAAATCACAAAGTTATTACAAAAGAAATATGCCAGGTTTTGAATATTTTCATAATCATCAATGGTTAAAATATGACAAATCAAGCCCAATCTAATACCCATATTCACATTTTAGGAATAGCCGGTACTATGACCGCACACTTGGCCGTTGCCTTAAAGCAAACAGGAATTAAAGTTACTGGTTCTGACCAACCTAAAATTTTTCCCCCTATCAGCACCACCCTTAAAAAAGCTGGAATTAAAATTAACATTACCGACATTGACCATCATATAGATCAAGCCATCATTGGTTCATCATATAATTCATTTGAAAATACTAAAGAAGAATTTAAGCTCATAAAATCCCAGAAAATCCCTTATTTGTCAGCCACTAAATATATTGCTCAAAATATTGTTAAATCAAATTCGATTATTGTTGCTGGAAGTTTTGGTAAAACTTCTATTACTAGTCTTTTAGCTTGGATTTTTACTAAAACCAAACTAGCCCCTAGTTATATGTTTGGTGGCACTCCTAAAAATAAATTTCCTCCTATTAAAATTTCTAATTCAGATTGGTCAATTGTTGAAGGAGATGAATCTATTCATGGCCTAGATCGAACTGCCAAATTCCTTTATTATCAAACTAAATATCTTCTCATTACTAGTGCTGATTGGGAACATAAAGACTCTTACCCAGATTCAGCTTCAAATTTTAATGCTTTCAAAAAATTGGTTAAAAAATTACCTCCCGATGGGATTCTTTTAATTAACCATCAAAACCCATTGGCTTTTAAATTAAGCCAATATTCCCCGGCTAAAGTAATTACTTACAATACTCCTCATTCAGATTATTTCTTAGAAAAAATAATTCCTCAAGAAAATTTTACTCGCCTAATCATTCATACCCCATCAGGATTAATTAAAGTTGATACTACCTTAATTGGTCAATTTAATTTTGAAAATATTCTTGCCGCTGTCGCCATGAGTGACTGTCTTAATATTAGTCCTAAAATAATTTCTAAATCTATTTTTTCATATCGTGGTGTCAAGCGCCGTTTAGAGTTAGTAGCTAAAACTAAAAATATCTTATTTTTTGATGATTTTGCTCAATCCAGCAATCGAATTAAATCAACTCTCCAGGCTCTACACTCACACTATCCTCAAAAAAAAATTCAGGTTCTCTATCAACCTCATGCTTCCTTTAATCAATATAAAAGTAGCTTGACTCAACTCAAGGACTCTTTTAATTTAGCTGACAAAATAGTCTTACTTAAACTTAAATTTAATCATAATATCGATAAAAAAAATCGAAGTACTGCTAAAGATTTTCGTGACTATCTCGGATCAAAAATAAATTATCTCCCTCTCAAGAGACAAGTTATACAGTATTATAAAAACAGTTTGACATCAAATGATATTTTAGTTTATATGAGCTCTGGAGGACTTGAGGGTAGTCAAATTTTTAAATCAATTATTAATTTATTCAAATAACATAATGTCTAGATACATAGTCACTGGCGGAAAAGAATTAACTGGCGAAGTCTCTATCCGCGGAGCCAAAAATGCCAGCTATAAACAAATAATTGCTTCTATTTTAAGTCCTCAAACTACTCAGCTAACTAATATTCCTAAGATATCTGACATTAAAATAACTGAAAGTATTGCCAAAAGCCTCGGAGCAACTATTAATTACTGTGGTGAACACTGTTTGGAAATTACCACCCCAAAAATTACCAGCTCAATTGTACCTGCTGGTACCGGTGAAAAATCAAGAACCTCATTTATGTTTTCCGCTCCATTATTAGTCAGAAGCGGCCAAGCAATAGTTCCTACTCCTGGTGGTGATAAACTTGGCGCCAGACCACTAGATCGTCTATTTGATTGTTTTAATAAAATGGGAATCACTACCGAAGTTACTGACACCCAAATAAAGTTTAATACCGACAAGATTAAAGCCGTCCATTACACTTTTAATAAACCCTCCCACACTGTTACCGAAACACTTATTATGACTGCCGCCCTAGCCGATGGAGAAACTATTCTTGACAATTCAGCACAAGAACCAGAAATTGATGATCTTATCTTAATGCTTAATGATATGGGTGCTAATATCCACCGCAATACAAGTGACCCTAAAAGAATAATTATTAACGGCGTTCGTCAACTTAAAGGTACCAATCACCAAATTATTGCCGACAGAAATGAAATTGTTACTTTTGCCTGCGCCGCTCTAGCCACTAAAGGATCGATTAACATCCTTCGCAGTAGCCCAGAAATTGTCCAGACTTTTTTAAATACTATTGAGACCATGGGAGCAAAAATTATCCCTGGTAGAGACGAAATTACAGTTTCATGGGTTAAGCCTCTAAAAAATATTGATATTGTTACCGGACCAGAACCTGAATTCATGACTGACTGGCAAGCTATTTTTTCCATCCTATTAACTCAAACTGTCGGTTGCAGCACCATTATCGAAAGAGTTTATCCTTATCGTTTTCAACATATTGATAATCTTAAAAAAATGGGAGTTAAAGCATCTTTCTTTAATCCAAAAATTGATAATCCTAAAACTTATTATCAATTTAATCCCGAAAGTGATAAGCCAGAATACTTCCATGGTGTCAAAATTTATGGCCCTAATAAATTAAAACCAGCCAATTTTGTTATCAATGACCTTCGAGCAGGAGCCTCAACTACCCTAGCTGCTCTTACCGCCCAAGGAACCTCAATTATTGATGGAGTTGAGTATATCGAAAGAGGATATGAGAAATTAGCTGAAAGACTTTGCTCTCTAGGTGCTAACATAAAGTATATAAAAACATAATTTATGATTCATCTATATCTTGGGTTACTACTATTTTCTTTCTTAATCACTAGTATTTTAGTTATTCCCTTCATAAACATTCTTTATAAACTAAAATTCCAACGTCGAAAACAACAGACTACTGATTTTTTAAACAAAAAAACCCCTATCTTTGATAAATTTCACAATAATAAAACCGGCACTCCAGTTGGCGGCGGAGTTTTAATAATTATTACCGTCACCGCTCTCTTTTTTATTCTTTTCCCTGTCGTTAAATTTTCTAAAATATTTATTTCCTCTAACTATAAAATTGCCAGCGAAATATCAATCTTGTTTTTTACTTTTATTAGTTTCGGACTTCTTGGATTATATGATGATATTTATAAGTTCTTTGGCTTTAAACAAACCGGTTTCTTTGGACTTAGAATGAAGCATAAATTCATGCTTCAGACATTTCTTTCTCTAATTGTTTCCATGGCAATATACTTTCAATTAAAAATTGATTTCATCTATATCCCTGTCTTAGGAATCCTTAGATTAGGCTGGTTTTTTATTCCTATATCAACTATTATAATTACTGGTTTTGCCAATTTTTTTAATATAACTGACGGTCTTGATGGGTTATCTTGTGGACTATTAATGATTGCTTTATTTGCTTTTTGGATCCTCTCTAACACCTCTCTGGACACCCCTATCTCTATTTTTTTGTCACTTTGGATTGGTTCTTTAATTGCCTTCTTATATTTTAATGTTTACCCTGCCAGAATTTGGTTAGGGGATGTTGGCGCCCTCTCCTTTGGAGCCACATTTGCCGTCATTGCTCTTATGTTAGGTAAAATAGTTCCCTTAATCATTGTTGGGTCTCCATTTATTATTGAGGGAGTAAGCAGTGCTATTCAAATAATTAGTAAAAAATATTTCAAAAAGAAAATCTTTCCTGCGGCCCCAATTCATCTAACGCTACAAAGCCTTGGTTGGGAAGAACCTAAAATTGTTACTCGTGCTTGGTTAGCTGGAATTATTTTAGCAATCTTTGGATTATGGTTGGGACTAAACTAAAAAAATTAAAACAAGAAATTAGCAATTATCTCAACTTGCCATATATGACTAATATTATTCATGATGGCAAGATTGTTAAAGAAAGAGTTCTTGGGGGCAAGGGACACTGGAAAGATATTCAAAAAGAAACCAGAAAAATTGCTGCTTCTCAAAAAATAGATCTAACCAAATTAACTCCTAAAAAACTTTATAATTTTCAAAAAAAACATAAAATCGGAATAGACTGTTCTGGACTAGCTACTCAATTACTTATATATTATGGCAATCTTTTAGGGAAAAAAGTTAATCTAATTCCTAGAAAAACTTCAGCTCACATGTTAACTTCTCCACCACTAGCAATTAAAATTACTGATAATGATTTAATTCAAACGGGAGATTTGGTTAGACAGAAAAATGGTCATCACCTTCTCTTTATAATTGAAAAAGTTGGTAAAACCATTAGTTATGTTGATAGTTCTTTTTGGGGTAGGGGAGTAAAATACGGTCAATTTGACATCACTGATGCTGCTTTTGATAACCAAGGAATCTACCGTCTACTTTTCCTCAATTAATTCTTTATACTGCAACGGTTCAAGTGACAAAACTTCCACTTCAGTTCCACATTCATCACATTCCAAAATATCTCCTATCATCATTCCTTCAGATTGTTTAATCTCAGTCTCACAATCAGGACAAATAATTTTAGTTGTTTGTGTCATAAGTATAAAAAATATATAATAAAGCTTAAGCAACATTATATGGCAAATACTCCCTTAGTTAAACTAGATAATATCTATTATAAACGTGAAGATAAAAATCCCACCGGTTCCGCTAAAGATAGAGCTATTCCTATTCAAATTAAAAATCTAAAGAAACAAGGTTACCTGTCTGCAGTTATTTCTAGTACTGGTAATGCCGCCATTTCTGCTGCCCATTTTTGTCAACAAAATAAAATTGACTTAACTGTTTTTTTGTCACCCAAAATCAATCATAACAAATTTAACATTCTTAAAAAATATCCATTAGAAATTATTATTTCTCCAAAACCAATCAGTGATGCTATTAAATTTGCTAAAACCAATCACGCTTATCTTCTTCGACAGTCAACTGATCCAGCTGCCTTAATTGGATATCAACAAATTGCCACTGAATTAACCACTCAATTACCTCAAACCACCAGTATTTTTATTCCCATTGGTAGCGGCACCACTCTCCTTGGAATTTCTCAAAAAATCTCTAACTCTGTCAAAATCTTTGGATGCCAATCTGTTGCCAATTCGCCTATTAGCCAAACTTTTGACTCTGATTTTGTTCCTGAAACCAGGTTAATTACCGACGCCCTTTCCGCTAGATTTCTCCCCAACAAAAAAAATATAATTACCGCCATCAATAACTCTAAAGGTTTTTCTTTTTCTATTCAAAATCAAGCCATAATCTCTGCTGATAACCATCTTCATCGTCTTGGTATCAACACCTCACTAGAAGGGGCTTTATCTTTTGCTGCCTACCAAAAAGCTATTAAAAATAATTTTTCTGTTGGTAATTTTCCTGTCATTATTTTAACCGGAGCTAAAAGATAACTATGGATTTATTTAAAATAATTAACCAATCAAATTATATTTTTTATTTCTTAGTTGTTGACAACTTTCTAGATATTCAACTACCTCAACTAAAAAATTTTCATCTCATTTATGCTTTTAAAAGTCCAATCTTTGATGCTCTCAAAAAAAACCACTTACCTTATTTTTGTCTTGAAGAAGAAAATGTTGCTCTTTCTCAAAAAAATACTGGCCGTCTTTTATCTTCACCCCAAGTTATTGAATACATCAATTCTACTTCTGCTAATAAAATCCCGGTTATAATTCCTTTTAAACCATCAGCTAAAGTAGAAATACTTTGTCGTAAACACAACTGGGTATTTGCTGCTGTTTCACCCCAAATTAATCGATTCCTCGAAGATAAAAACCAATTTTTTAACTTTTGTCAAACTAATCATCTTCCAACAATTACTGGTTCTGTTGATAAATTTAATCAATCAAATTTTGAAAAATACCAGCATCAATTTGGCCAAAAACTAGTTATTCAAACTCATTTTGGCTGGGCTGGTAACAGTACTTATTTTGCCCAAAACTGGCATGACCTCTCTAATAAAATTCCTCTCCAAACCATAGTAAAATTTTCTCCTCTTTTAGAAGGTTATTCTCTTCTAAATAATTGCTGTCTCACTTCATCAGGACTTATTCAAAGCCCTCCCGCCCTTCAATACACCGGTCTTAAAAACCTGACTAAAAACCCTTTTACTACTGTTGGCCGTCAATGGCCATCCATGGCTCCCGACCATATTAATCAGCAAGTTATTAAAATAACCAAAAAATTTAGCCAATTAATAAATGATCTCGGTTACCGTGGTTTTTTTGGCCTGGATTTCTTTGTTAGCCAAGACTCAGTCTATCTACTAGAATGTAATCCCAGATTAACAGCCTCCTTTGCTTTTTACACCGATATAGAAATTCAGCAATCTCTTAATCCTTTATTCCTTTTTCACCTAGCCGAATTTATTAACATTAAAACTAATCTTAATACTAATTCTCATCAACAATTAATTAATTGTGCCAAAATTATTGGTTCTGAAGTAACTCTAAAAAATAAGCACAGCCAAACTATTAAAAAATATCACGACTTTACTGCTTTTAGTCAATCAGTTAATCCTGTTGTTATTCCTCGTCGCATCATCAACCTGCTCCATGAAACAGACTAAATCTCCGTTACTTCCACTAATATTTTCCCTTATCAGTATCGGAATTATTTTTATTTCTATTTCTTCTCTTACTGAAGCTAATACCACCACCGGTGATAAATTTTATTTTCTTAGAAAACAGTTTTTTTGGTTATTTATAAGTTTTACCGCTTTTTATATCACCTCAAAAATTAATCTAAAACTAATTAAAAAACTTTCACCAATCATTTATTTTACCTCTATCGTCGGGTTAATTTTAGTTTTAATTCCTGGGCTCAGCAACCAAACTCTTGGGGCCAGACGTTGGCTCAATCTTGGCCCACTTAGTTTCCAACCTTCAGAACTTCTTAAATTAACTTCTGTTATTTATTTTTCTTACTTATTTGCTCAACAATCAAAGCGCAGTTTAATTCATCTTATTATTCACCTTTCAATTCCCTTCATCCTTATAATCTTAGAACCTAACTTAAGCACCGCTATTCTTGTTTCTGCCATCATTATTACTATTTTTTATCTAGCCGGAGGCAAGGTTATTCCTTTACTTTTCTTATGTTTAGCCTTAATTGGACTCTCATTTATTTTAGTCATTAATTCTCCTTACCGCGCCGCCCGATTTCAAACATTTCTTAACCCAGAACAAGATGTTCAAACCATCTCTTATCATAACAGTCAGATTATTCTGTCTCTTTCTTCTGGCGGCTTATTTGGTAAAGGTTTTGCTAACTCAGATCAAAAATACCGATTTTTACCTAAAATATCAACCGACTCTATCTTAGCCATCATTAGTGAAGAAACCGGATTCTTGGGCACACTTATCGTTATAATGCTCTATATTCTTTTATTGTCTTATCTAATTAAAACCGCATCGATAATCTCTGATGTTTTTCCTTCATTATTACTTTCTGGAGTTGCCTGCTGGATCGGTTATCAATGTCTTATTAATATCTCCGCCATTGCCAATATTATTCCACTCACTGGAGTCCCTCTACCTTTTATTTCCTATGGAGGATCATCATTATTAACTCTAATGATTGCCATCGGATTAGTACGTAATGTCGAAAAAACCCATTCATTATTGATATACTCTGATAATGATCAAAGAGAGAAAAAAGATTATTATCACCGGCACTCATCTTACCCCCGCCATCGAACTAATTCGTCAACTCGAGTCAGACCCAAAAAATAACTGGCAAATAGACTATATTGGTCGTAAATCAAATTCAAATGATATCAACGATAGCTCTATTGAATCAAAAATAATTCCTAATCTTGGTATTAAATTTCATGCCATTAATTGTGGCAAACTTGATCGTCGTTATCTTCCTAATACCATTATTGGTATTTTCCAAACCATTCTTGGCTTCATTCAATCACACCGTCTCATAAAAAAAATTAATCCCCATATTGTAGTTTCTTTTGGTGGATATGTTTCTGTTCCCGTCATTATTAATGCTAGTCTTAAAAGAATAAAAACTATTACTCATGAACAAACCCTCACCAACAGTCTAACTACTAAAATTAATAGCCGCTTCGTCACTAAAATTGCCCTTTCATTTAAAAATCATCGTCAAATTAAAGAATTACCCTTATCAAAAATTGTTGTTACTGGAAATCTTCTACGACACCAATTATTCCAACCAACTCCAAAACCACCTCAAAATATCAACTTTAAACAAAAAAACTCTCCCATAATTTATATTACTGCCGGCAATCAAGGTTCTCACAGTATTAACCTTTGCTTAAAATCAATATTACCTCTACTTAAAAAGTATAATATAATCCATCAAACAGGCAAAAATGATCTTAATTCTTTCAAAAAATTAAGTCAAAAATATTCTAATTATTTTTCTTCTGACTATTTTTCAACCCAAGATTTTGCTTGGATTATTAAATCTGCCGACACTATCATTGGACGTTCTGGAGCTAATACTAGTCAGGAAATTGTTGCCTTTTCTAAAAAATCAATTTTAATTCCATTACCTAAAAGCCAACAAAATGAACAACTTCTCAATGCCTTTTGGGTAAAAGAAAAACTAAAACAATACACCATAATTATTAATCAAAATGACCTTACCTCCAAAAGATTGTTAGCTGCTATCGAAAAACTATCTGATATTCAAAACATTCCCAGAAAATATAAAAACAAACCAAATCTAAAACTTATAAATCTAATCCATGAAATTATTTAAACTTGCTACTATTCTATTTTTTTTAGGAACTATTTCTCTTGTTACCGCCACTAATTTTCACTCAAAAGAAAATTTTAGTCCTATTGCTCAACAAACTAGTTTCTATCAAAAACTTGATTTAGCCCTCAAAACCAGTAATATGGAGACTTCATCAATAGAAATTAGAGACTTTAACCATCAAGTTGAGTTTTATATCCAATCTCAAAACGAACCTATTAAAATAATTTTATCAGATCAAAAAGACCCGTTTTGGCAGATTTCTTCTTTGCAACAATTACTAAAAACCGTTAAAATGAATCAACAGCCATTAAAGCTTGTTGACTTAAGCGCTGCTCAACCTTATGCCACATTTAAAAATAATTAGCGGTATCGACATTGGTACCTCAAAAATAACTACTATTATTGGTCAATATTCTGACACCGAAGACAAGTTTAATATTATTGCTGTTTCCTCAAAACCTTCACTTGGATTCCGTAAGGGTCAAATTGTTAATCTTGAACAAGCAACTTCAACCATTGTTCAAAGCATTGAATCTGCTGAAAGAATGGCTGGATTTCAAATAAATTCTGCTTCTATATGTTTATCAGCCCCATATATCGAATCAATTAATTCACAAGGAGTCGTTGCTATTAGTAATCCAAATGGAGAAATCGACCAAAATGATATTGACCGAGTAATTGAAGCCGCTAAAGCAGTCGCCATTCCTAATGGAAAAGAAATTATTCATATCATTCCAATTCGCTATACCGTCGACGGTCAAGAAGGAGTCATTGATCCAATTGGAATGAATGGTGTCCGTCTTGAAGTTGAGTCTCATATTATTATTGCTTCTACTCCTTCCCTTAAAAATCTTAAAAAGTGTTTAGAAGATGTTGGTATTAAAATTGATCAGCTAGTTTACTCTGGATTAGCTACTGCTAAATCAACTCTCACTGAAACAGAAAAAGAACTCGGAGTTGCTCTAGTTGATATTGGTGGTAGTAACACCACTATTACTATTTTTAACGAAGGTTCTCCAGTATTTTCATCTGTTGTTCCTGTTGGTGGTAGTAATGTCACCAACGACCTAGCTATCGGACTCCGATTTTCTCTTGAAGATGCCGAAAAAATAAAATTAAGACTTACTAAAGTTAGTGAATCAAAAAAATTTGAAGATGAAGTTGAGTTATCTACCTTTGGACTTCAAGCTGAAGATAAAAGAAAAATATCTCTTAGAACAGCTATCAACGGAATTATCAACCCTCGACTCGAAGAATTGTTTCATCTTATCTACGCCAAAATAGAAGAAAGCGGTTTTCACCAAACCATTCCTGCTGGAATTGTTTTGACTGGAGGCGGGGCTCAAACCACCAACCTTAAAGAAGTTTGTGAAAAAGTTATCCCTCTACCATTACGCATTGCCAGCCCGCCAAAAGTTGGAGGAATCATTGATGATATTATTAATCCAGCTTACAGTAGCTCTATTGGTCTACTTATGTTTATTAACGATGCTAAAAAAGTCCCTCCCTCATCAGTTAAGAAACCTAAAATACAAATTGGGAGTATCTTTGGAAAAATTAAAAAATTAATTGAACCTTTAATGCCTTAATATGGCTCTGATTAAAACTCTTGCTGGACAATTTGCCAAAATTAAAGTCATCGGTATCGGTGGCGGAGGTAATAATGCTATTAATTCCATGATTGATGAGGATAGTATTAAAGGTGTTGATTTTATTGCCATCAATACCGATTCTCAAGCCCTACTTAATTCTCAAGCTTCCATAAAAATCCAAATTGGAGAAAAATTAACTAAAGGTCTCGGGGCTGGAGGAAATCCTCAAATGGGACAAAAAGCTGCTGAAGAATCAAAAGAAAGAATTAAGGAAATGTTGGTCGGTACTGACATGGTCTTTATTACCGGTGGTATGGGCGGTGGCACTTGTACTGGGGCTGCCCCAATTATTGCCGAAATTGCCAAAAAAGAACTAGGAATTCTCACTATTGCTGTGGTTACAAAACCTTTTCTATTTGAAGGTACTCGGCGAATGACCAATGCCGAAGAGGGAGTTTCTCAACTAAGAAATAATGTCGACACTCTCATTGTTATTCCTAATCAAAAAGTTATGGAAGTTGTTAATGATAAAGCTACCTTACTTGAAGCCTTTAAAATTGCTGATTCTGTTCTCAACAAAGGCACTAAAGCTATCGCCGATTTAATTACTGTCCCTGGACTTATTAACCTTGATTTTGCTGACATTAAATCAGTTATGAGTAATGCCGGCTCTGCTCTTATGGGAGTTGGAGAGGCTGATGGTGAAGATCGAGCCAGAAAAGCAGTTGAAGCCGCGGTGGAATCACCATTAGTAGAAGCCACTATCGAAGGGGCTAGGGGGGTCTTAATTAATGTTACTGGAGGATCTGACCTAACCATGTCTGAAATTGAAGAATCAGCCAAAAATATTACTCAAAGAGCTGCTCCCGACGCTAATATCATCTTTGGTGCCACTATTGATCCTGAACTAAAAGGAAAAATAAAAATTTCTGTCATTGCCACTGGATTTGACACCACTAAAGCTGGATTTTACCAAGCCATCAAAAAAACTCCTCCAATAGTTGAATCAAACCCTCTCCCTCAAACTAAAACTGATGATTCTGAACCTAAACCAATTGATGACAAGGAGATAGAAAAATTTTTAGGAGATAAAGATATTCCAGTCGGAATTGATATTGTCGATGAATTTGATATCCCTGCTTTTCTCAGGAAAAAGGGTTAAATTTACTCAACCGCACTTTTGTTATATAATCATCTCTTAAACAACCTATGTCTCATTTCAAAACCATTCCTCAAAATATAAAACCAACTGATCTTGAAGAAGACACTATAAAATTCTGGAAAGATCAAAAAATTTTTGAAAAATCATTAGAATCACGACCTGAAAACGATAGTTATTGTTTTTATGACGGCCCTCCATTTATCACTGGATCTCCACATCACGGGAGCTTACTCCCTGGTATTGCCAAAGATGTTATTCCTAGATATTGGACCATGAAAGGAAAACGAGTTAGACGTGTCTGGGGATGGGATTGTCACGGCCTTCCAGCTGAAAATAAAGTTGAAGAACTTCTTGGTCTTAAAAGTAAAAAAGATATTGAGGCTATTGGTATTAAAAAATATATCGACGCTTGCTATTCTTATGTCCAAAATGTCTCTCAAGAATGGCCCTGGTATATTGATAGAACTGGTAGGTGGGTTGATTTTGATAACGCTTATAAAACTATGGATTTAGATTATATGGAAAGCGTTATGTGGGCTTTTTCTAAAATATACAATAAGGGTTTAATTTATAAAAGCCATCGAGTATCCCTCTTTTGTCCCAGATGTTCCACTCCCTTATCTAATTTTGAAATTGCCATGGACAATTCATATAAAATGGTGGACGACCCGGCCATCTTCATAAAATTTAAAATCAAGAACCAAGACAAATATATTGTTGCTTGGACTACCACCCCATGGACTCTCCCAGCTAATTTAGCTCTAGCGATTAATCAAAATGAAACTTATGTTGAAGTTGTAGTTGATAATCAAACTCTTATTTTTGCTAAATCCAGGATTGAAGCTGTTTTAAATAAAAATAATTATAAAATTATCAAAGAATTCCCTGGAAAAGAGCTCGTCGGATTAAAATTTGAACCTTTATATCATTTCTATAAGACTACTGAAAAAGACTATCATATCTTTCATGGCGACCTGGTTTCTATGGCTGATGGTACTGGAGTCGTTCACATTGCTCCTGGATTTGGTGAAGATGATGCCACTTTAGGAAAAGAATTTAATTTATCAGTCATTAATCACGTCGATGATGAAGGTAAAATTGATCCCATAGTAACTCCCTTTGCTAATCTATTTGTCAAAAAAGCCGATCCTTTAATTATCAATGACTTAAAATCCCGAAACCTATTACTAAAAGAAGAAAAAATTAACCATAGTTACCCTTTCTGTTACCGTTGTGGCACTCCTTTAATCTATAAAACCCAAAATGCCTGGTATCTTGATGTCCAAAAAATAAAAAAACAAATGATTGATACCAATCAAAAAATTAATTGGGTTCCTGACCATATTAAAGATGGCCGCTTTGGACAGGGGATAGAAACCGCTCCTGACTGGTGTTTATCTCGTTCCCGATATTGGGCCTCTCCCATCCCCATTTGGGAATGTGATTGTGGTCAAAGATATGTTCCTTCAAGCATTGCCGACCTAGAAGCAGCCTCCGGTCAAAAAGTTACCAATCTTCATAAGCCAGAAATTGATGAAATTACTATCAAATGTCACAAATGTCACCAAACCGTTCACCGTGTTCCTGAAGTTTTAGATTGTTGGTTTGAATCCGGATCTATGCCTTATGCTCAATTTCACTATCCTTTTAAAAACAAAAATGTTTTTGAAAAAAGTTTTCCAGCTGATTATATTATCGAATATATAGGTCAAACTCGAGGATGGTTTTATACTTTACATGTTTTATCAAATGCCCTATTTACCTCTGAGTCCTTTAAGAATTGTATTGTCACCGGCGTTATTATGGGCACTGACGGTCGTAAAATGAGTAAACTTCTCAAAAATTACCCTGATCCTAAAGCCGTAATCCAGAAATATGGCGGAGATGCTTATCGTCTCTATCTCATGAGTAGCGTTGTTATGACTGGAGAAAATATTAACATTGATGAAAGAGAATTTGAAAATCAAGTCAAAAACATTCTTTTACCACTATTCAACTCATTCAAATATTTTCTTACTTATGCCAATCTTCACAACTGGTCTCCCAACACAAAACCAGTTAATTCACCCCACCCGCTTGATTCTTGGATTATAAACCAAGCTAATAATTTAACTAATAACATTGCCAAATCATTAGAAGAGTACAACTTAGTCAATGCTACTAGACTAATTGAGCCTTTTATAAACGATCTCTCGCGATGGTATATTCGTCAATCACGAGATAGATTTGTTAATGGTGATCAACAGGCCCTCCAAACTATTTGGCAAGTTTTAGTTCAATTTAGCCTCTCAACCGCTCCTATAATTCCCTTTATTACCGAATATTTCTGGCAAAAATTAGTCGTTTCTGTAGATAAAAGTAAACCTGAATCAATTCATCTCGAATTTTATCCAGAAGCAAAGTCTTTTGACCCTAAATTAGCCAACGATATGTCCTTAGTTCAACAAATTTGTGAACAAGGCAATATGATTCGAAAAACTAATCAAATCAGCACTAGACAGCCATTATCCCTACTTACAATTCATTCTAATCAAAAATTTAATTTAGACAAAGATTTAGTTGATATCATCAAAAATGAAATTAACGTTAAAAATATTGTCTTTACCAACTCAAACCAAAACTTACTTATAACTTTAGATACTAATATTACTCCCAAACTAAAAGCAGAAGGAGAAGCTCGTGACCTTATTAGACAAGTTCAAAACTTACGTAAAGAGCTTAATCTAAACTTAAAAGATAAAATAAAAATATACTCACCTGATTGGCCAACCGATTTTGAAGCTGAAATTAAATTAAAAACCTTAGCTCAATCTATTGATAAAGCCAATCAATTAAAAATCGAAAAAATCAGCTAAAATTGATTAATGTCTAAGTCTCCTTGGCTACCAGTCCTCATCAGCCTTACTTTTTTGTTTGCCATTAATATTTTAATGGTTACCTCAATCTCTCCTGGATATCTTAAAAAACAATTTACTGCTTGGGTTGTTGGATTAATCCTTTTTTTTATCGGTCGTCAAATAAACCCTAAACAAATCTCTTCTTCCAAACGACTAATTTTTCTTGTTAGTTGTTTTTTACTCTTGCTCCCTATTATCTTAAATTCCATTACCAGAGGGTCTCGTCGCTGGATTAATCTTGGTTTTACCTCCATCCAACCATCAGAAATTACCAAACCATGGTTGTTATTATTTTTAACCAACACCCAATTCCCCTTACTCCATCTTATTCCAGTTGCCATTATCACTCTTCAACCCGACCTCGGTAGTGCCATTTCCGTCATGTTTCTCATGGCTCCAATTATTATTTACGACCAAAAATTACTTAAAATATTCATTATTTTAACTTCAGTATTCCTTCTTATATCTCCTCTTATTTACAATTTTGTTCTTCATGATTATCAAAAAGAAAGAATCATTACCTTCCTTAATCCCTCATCAGACCCTCTAGATAAAGGTTATAATGTCATTCAATCTAAAATTGCTATTGGTTCTGGTGGTCTTTTTGGTAAGGGATACAAAAAAGGAACACAAGGACAACTTTTATTCCTTCCTGAAAAACACACTGATTTTATGTTTGCCGCCACTGCCGAAGAACTTGGAATTATTGGAGTTACTATTATTTTAACTGCTTATTACTTCCTTATAAAAACTCTCATTGATAAAGCATTTTTAGTCCGTAATAACCGTATTTTATTTTTATTTACTCTTGGAATCACTCTTCAAATCTGGATGCAGGCCTTTGTTAATATCGGAATGAATGTTGGTATTTTACCAGTCACAGGCATTCCTCTCCCTTTCCTTTCTGTCGGCGGATCATCTATCATAACCCTGTTATTTTCCATTGGAATTATCTATTCTTCATAATCCTTGTCAACACTTTTTCCTGTGCTATACTACAAAAGTATGAAATATGCCGTCATAGCTCTCTCTGGCTCTCAATTTAAAGTCAAAGAAGATCAAAAGCTATCTATTAACAATCTAAACCTAAAAGAAGGTGAAAAAAATATTACTGACCAAGTTTTATTAATAGCTGATGATAAAAATATCAAAGTTGGCACTCCCACTATTAAGGGAGCTAAAGTAGAATTTACTGTTCTCAAAAATTACAAAGGGAAAAAACTTCGAGTCTTTAGATACAAGGCCAAATCAAAATATCGCAAAACCAAAGGTTTCCGACCCCAGATGACCGAAATTCAAATTAACAAGATTACTCTTTAACTAAAGCTTAACGCTCTAATTATCTAAAACATGGCACACACAAAATCACAAGGTAAAACTAATCAAAAATCCAACCGTCCTGGTCAAAGACGTGGAGTTAAAAAATTCGGTGGCCAAAAAGCTGATGTTGGTCAAATAATTGTCCGACAAGTAGGGTCAAGTTTTCACGCCGGCAAAGGAACTAAATTAGGTAAGGATTACACTATTTATGCCATTAGACCAGGTGTTGTGAAATTTTTCAAACGCATGGGTAAAAGATTCGTTTCCGTCGTCAAAAATTAACTAACTGATTTGTTTTGATATAGTTTATCACTCTTTTTTCACAGATGTTTTCATAGTAATCTCTTACTATGAAACAAATTACTCAAATACCAACCAATCAACTTGAGCCAAATCCTCTCCAACCTCGTGGTATTATCTCTCCAGAATCTGTTACTGAATTAGTTGAATCCATTAAAGAACATGGAATACTGGAACCCTTAATTATTGCCAAAACTCCAGCCGGATATCAAATTATTGCCGGAGAACGCCGATGGCGAGCAGCTAGGATTCTAAAACTTGAATATGTTCCAGCCATCATCAAACAAACCAACCCTCAACAAATGTTAGAAATGGCCATAGTTGAAAATGTCCAAAGAAAAGATCTTAACCCTATAGAACGAGCCAAAGCTTTTCTTAGGTTAAAAGATGAATTTAACTTTGATAATCATCAAATCGCTAAAAAAGTTAGTAAAAGTATCCCTTACGTTATCAACTGTCTTAAACTTTTAAACTTACCAGACGCTATTAAAGATGGTCTTTTGTCTGGTTTAATCAGTGAAGGTCATGCTAGAGCTCTATCTGGTATTAGCGACACCAGACTTATGATTGAAGCCTACAAAATTGTCCTCAAAGAAAAGGCTTCTGTTAGGCGAACTGAAGATATCGCTAGAAGAATGAGGAAAAAAATAGAAGAAGGAGCTGTTCCTATTACCAAAGAAAACATACCTCAATTTCTTAAATCTAGATTAGATAATATTGGAACTGATATGAAAAGTTTCTTTAATGACCCTACTGCTAATGTAAAAATTATCCAAACCAACGTTGCCACTCAAGTAACCTTCCAATTTAAAGGAACTGTTGATCAAAGATTTGGAAACCTTAAAGATCTTTATCGACAAATTTGTCAAAAAGATTTAGTGGAAGACTTAAAAAACTAAAAATTAACTTTTGGTACTATTCCAACCGAACTTACCGGCCAATATTTCATAAATGCCTTTCCAATTATCAATTTTTTATCTATTGGCCCAAACTCACGTCCATCTCTAGAGTTTGGACGATTATCTCCAAAACATAGATATTGCCCATCAGGGACAATTTTTTCTCTTCCTTCTTCCATATAATTACCTGGCTCTGTATAGACCGACTCCGGTAAAAAACTTTCATCCAATTTCATTCCGTTTAAATAAACTTCTCCACCAGATACCATTACAACGTCTCCTGGCACCCCAATAATTCTTTTAATATATTCACACTCAGATTCTGCACATGGCTCAGATGGAGGAGCTTTAAAAACAACCACATCACCTCTCTGAGGTTCTTTAAATTGATAAGAAATTTTTTCCGTTAACAAATATTCTTTATCCTTAAAATTTGGAAACATCGAGCTACCTTTCACTTCATTTGGCTGAGCCACAAATAGGTATAATAATACAAATATTGACAAGGCTAAGACAATTGACTGAATAAATTCCAATAAAAAATTTCCTAAACTAAAACCAGATTGACTTAAATATTTATTTTTCATACTTAGAATTCTAGCTGATACCACTCCAAAAAGATAGATTTGTATTTTTATTAACTTCTCCCAGTCTAGGTTATAATAAGCATGTCTGGTTGTTTAGCTCAGTTGGTTAGAGTGCTTCGTTCACATCGAAGAGGTCAGAGGTTCGAGTCCTCTAACAACCACCTTAATAAACTATATATTGACTATCTAACGTGACACCAACTCAATTAACAATAATTATTGTTACTTATAACTCCAATACAACAATTCTAAAATTGTTATCTTCACTCCACTATATAGAGAATATTGTTCAAGAAATTATTATCATCGATAATAATTCTACTTTTTTTGATAGAGATAAAATCAAAAAATTCTCTAAAAAAATTAAAATAATACGAAATAAAAAGAACCTTGGATTTGCCAAAGCTGTTAATCAAGGAATCAAAAAGTCTAAATCTAGTTTTATTCTTCTCCTCAACCCGGACACTTATCTTACTGATAAGTCAATTATAAAAACCTTTAATTTAATTACTAAAGATAAAACAATAGGAGCTATTGGCGGAAAAATCTTCGATGAGAACAAAAAGATAAAATATACTGCCACCAGTAGCCCAACATTTCTAACCGCTTTATTTGAATTTACAAATCTAAAAAAACTTTTTTCTAACAACAGATTCTCTTATAAGTTCTGGCTTGAAAAACAACAAAAAATAACAAGACCAATCGAAGTTACCTCACTATGTGGGGCATATTTAATAATAAGAAAAAAAATTAAAAACCAATTAAATCTTTTCGATGAAAGATATTTCTTGTATCTAGAAGATGTCGACTTCGGGTTATCAATAAATAAAAATGGTTATAAGGTAATTTTTGATCCAAATTCACACATTATCCATATCGGTGGAGCAAGCACAAAAAATAAATATAAAACTGATTTAAAAAAGTGGTATCAATCAAGAAAATTATTTTTCAAAAAACATTTACCTCCAATCCAAAGTATAATAATTACATTAATCTTTAGTATTGAAGAAAAAATATTAAGTCTTTATAAACACATCAAACATGTCTAAAAATAATAAAACTCACCACCTATCTCTTATTATTCTTACCAAAAATGAATCAAACAATATTCAAAAAAATTTTGACTGGTTAAAGAATTGCCGTGCTATTAATGAAATTATTGCTGTTGATGATTATTCCACTGACGAAACTGTCACTTTTGTTAAAAATCTTGCTTCAAAACACAGAACTATTAAAGTCTTTTTCCGTAAATTAAACAATGATTTTGCCTCTCAACGAAATTTTGCTATCTCTAAAGTTAGTAATAATTGGGTTCTTTGGTTAGACGCTGATGAAAAACCAAGTAAAAAACTTATCCGATTTATAAACCATTTCGACAAAAATCAATATAAAGCTTACTCATTCAAAAGACAAGATGTTTTTTTAGGTAATATTCTCAAACACGGAGAAACCTCTTCTCTTAATTTCACTAGATTATTCAGTAAAAACTATGGTTCTTTCTCTGGTCGAGTTCATGAAATTTGGAAAACTAAAAGAATCACTAAAAAAACTAATCTTATTATTTATCATTATTCTCACTCCACAATTAAATCATTAATTCAAAAAATAAACTTTTATACTGATATCCGTTCTCAAGAATTATTTGATCAAAGAATGAAAACTAATCTATTCCAAATAATTTTTTATCCTTTTGCCAAATTCTTCCAAAACTATTTTCTTAGACTAGGATTTCTTGATGGAACTCCAGGAATTATTATGTCATTATCTATGAGCTTCCACGTCTTTCTAAACAAGGCTAAATTATGGCATCTATACAAACAGCAGTCCTGATTTTTACTGCCTTTGCTTTTTATATCGGCCAAATAATCCGATTAAACATATTTCATCTTCAATTTCCTTTAATTGATCTTGCCATAGTTATCTTAAGTTTCATCAATATTTTTACTCATATTACTAATCGTAAGATTAAAAATAATAACAAGCCTTTTACTTATTTTTTAGTTTTTAGCTGGATTATCCTTAGTTTTACTACCATCAAGCTTCAAATCTATTCACTCAAACCCATATTTTATCTAATTAGACTAACCTGTCTCTTGTCTCTTATAATTTTCCCCCCTAAAATCAATCAGAGATTAAAGCAATTATTTTATCTCTCAATTCTTGCTAATATTATCTTTGGTCTGATCCAATATCTCTTTTGGCCTGATCTTACTTATCTTGACATTAGCCATTGGGATCCTCATTTATATCGTTTAACTAGTACCTATCTTGACCCCACTTTCACTGGTCTAATCTATCTTTTCTTTATTATTGCCATTTTTCTGAACAAAAAAATTCCATACCAAAGAACTATATTAATAATATCTTATATTGCCCTGGCTCTCACTTACAGCCGATCTAGTTATATTTGTTTTTTGATTACTTTTACTTTTATTGCTGCCAAACTAAAAAATATCAAAATTTTTATAATTAGCTTCTTAATTATAACTTTTACTATTATATTATTACCTCGACATCCCGGAGAGGGGACTAAGCTAGAACGAACCTCATCTATCAATGCCAAAATTCAAAACTATCAAGAAGGTATAAACTTATTCCTTAAATCACCTATAATCGGCTTTGGTTACAATAATATTCCTTTTGTTAGACAAAACCAAAACAACACTTCTCACGCCAATTCTGGTTTTGATGGCAGTATTTTAACCCTATTAATCACCACAGGATTAGTCGGTACAGGTTTCTTTCTTACTGGTCTAAAAAAATTCTATATAAATTCCAATTTAACTAAACAGGCTTTTATTTTAACTCTCTTGATTCATTCTCTCTTTGCTAATTCTCTTCTGTATCCCTGGATATTACTATCTCTAGTCCTTTTTTAAAGGCTATAAGTAATTGAAATTTTTTTCTTAGTCGAATTACCTGCCAAATCTGTTGAAGTAACTTCTAAATCGTTTTTACCTGTATTCAATTGCCATTTCAATTTAAAATTACCCTCATTATCCACTGTGGCAATTCGATTATTAATCGAAACACTGCACCCCGGTTCCGTATTACCAATAATATCAAAATCCGCATAATCCACACTCAAACTTTCTTCACTAGGATTACTTAGTGATAATTCAGGAGGAATTTCATCATAAATTATGCTTATAACTTTTGAATCATCACCACTACCCGATTTTTCTGTACTAGCCACTGCAGTAAAATCGTTTTTACCATCGTCTAAAACTATCTTATCAAAGATAAAGTCCCCATTCTCCGTTACCTCAGTCTTACCTATTGATATCTGATTTTTAAACAACTCTACGGTTACTTTTGATTCAGCAAATCCTGTAATTTTTATCATTGCACTATTAGTTGCTTCGTAAGGCAATACTAACCTTGGAGCCAGTGGTGGCAAAATATTCTCTTCAACTTCAGCTAATTTTTTACTTTTACTCTCACCTAATAAAACTGAAAACTTTATTAATAGTGGTAATCCAAAAACCAACAATACAATTACTAAAATCACTGTTAATAATCCTAAAAAGACTGTTTTTTTTGTTATTTGCTCATCAGCTTGTCTCTCAAGCCTTGAACGTTTAAACTCTGTCATAACCTTATTTATTTTATCAGAGCATTGAGCAAGGATATTACAAAATATGTCCCCATATAGATTCTTCAGTCACTTATAAATTTAAACTATCTTTATTTAATAAAAATTCTTGTAAACCAATTATAACAAAACCATTTTCATTTCGCCACATTTTTATATTTTCTTTAACTATTATTATTTTTTTAAATGAATCATTTACTTTGACTAAGGATTCTTGCTCTTGTTTCATTTTTTCTTCATTTGGAATGGCGAATGCAGACTGAATATAATATCTTTTATTTCCTTGATTACAAACAAAATCTATTTCTAATTGTTTTTTCACTCTCTTACCATTTTTTTCTAAATAAACATGTTCAATAACTCCTACATCAACATTGTACCCTCTTATTAGTAATTCATTATAAATAATATTCTCCATTATATGATTTTCTTCTTGTTGCCTAAAGTTTAATCTAGCATTTCGTAAACCCACATCTGTAAAATAATATTTATAAGGTGTAGAAATATATTTTTTACCTTTTACATCAAATCTTAAGACTTTATTAATTAAAAATGAATCGATTAAATATTCAATATATTTATCAATTGTATTATAGGATACTTCTTTTATTCCTTTAGATGTAAATGTGTTAGTTAATTTTGAAGAATTGGTAAGAGAACCAACTGATGAAGCCAGGATGTTTAAAACGGATTCTAAAACTTCGTTTTTTTCAAGATTATTTCTTTCGATGATGTCTGTTATGTATGTTTTTTCAAATAAGGAGTTTAAATAATTTACTTTTTGCTCATCAGTTTTTAGAGCCAAAATCATTGGCAAGCCCCCATATGTAAAATACTCGTTCCATGCTTCGTCAACAGTTCCATTAAACGCTAAAACGTACTCTTTAAAACTAAGAGGAAAAACTCTTATTTCGTCTCCACGCCCTCTAAATTCCGTTATTATGTCGGAAGATAAAAGTTTAGAGTTACTTCCTGTTACATAAATATCTACATTATTAAGCTTGTTTAAACTGTTTAATACTTGTTCAAATTCATCAACTAGTTGTACTTCATCAATAAATATATAATACATTTTCTTAGTTTTTATTAAACCTTTTATATAATTGTTTAATTCGTTTTTATTTTTTAAGTTTTGATTTTCCACATCTTCAAGTGAAATGTGAATCATCTGACTCTCAGCTATACCCTCTGAAATTAAGTAATTTCGAAAGATATTAAATAAAAGGAATGTTTTTCCCGAACGTCTTAAACCTGTAATGACCTTTATCATTCCATTTTCTTTTCTTTCAATTAATTTATTTAGATAGTCGTCTCTTTTAATATAATTACTCATTAAACCTCCTTTAAAATTTTAGGGTAATATTACCCTCGAATTTCAATTTGATTATATTATATTTTTAAACAAAGTACAAGTAAAAACTAATATATTCGACCGCAATCGATCTCTTTATAATATTTGTCATTATTGCATATAAAAATCGAACTAAAAATAGTTCGATTAAAATATTATAATGGAGCCGAAGGGGAGAGTCGAACTCCCGACCTCAGCTTTACGAAAGCTATGCTCTACCAACTGAGCTACTTCGGCTTTAGAGCGGCTAGAGGGAATCGAACCCTCGACCTGTCCTTGGGAAGGACACATTTTACCATTAAACTATAGCCGCGCTTAAAAGAATTTTAACACGGTCTATTAGTTCGATTCGGGAATATTCAACACCATTCCAATTTCTAGACCATTAGGATTATATATTTTTGATTTATTCTTTTCCCAAATCTTTGTCCACTGATAGCCATCTTGATAAGCTCTAACAGCTATTTTCCACAAACTATCACCTTCAACCACTTTATATTCTCCTGGCAAAATTTTATTATCTTCAACTTTATTTAAGCCTTCTAATTTTGGTAAAGTAATCTTTTGTCCTACCTCAATTAAAGATGGATTCTCTATCTTATTAGCTTTTGCGATCTCCGTCCAAGCATGCCCATCATTATATTTTTTCTCAGCCAATCTCCATAAATTATCACCAGCTACAACTATATATGAATCACTTTCTTTGTTTATTTCACCAGCCTCTAAATCTTCTTTATTATTTAAACTAATATCGCTTGATCCTGGGATATTAATATTTCCTTTATTCTTCTGAAAATAATTAAAAATTAAACCACCGACCACCACTACAATTATTAATCCTAAAAACATACTTACAATTTCTTCAGTTGACTTAAAATATTTTTTACGGATATTAGAGAGTTTCATAAAAGTTAGTATAATAATTAATTATAAATTAAATTCAATTTACACTATTCTGGGACGAATTGCAATATCATCAACAAATGATTTATCCAACTTTCCAACAAATTTACGCATATTCTCCGCAAAAGCATCTAAAAGTTCACGATTTATCCTATAAATTCTCTGTTTTCCCACTACCTGGTAATTAACTAAATCTGCTTTTCTTAATATTGACAAATGATTCGATAGTGTTGCTTGCCTAATTTCAAAGTTAACCAATAATTTATTTACCGACATCTCTTTATCTTTTAACAATGTTAAAATTTTTCTTCTATTTTTATCAGCTAAAGCTTTAAATATTTTATCCATAGAGCAATTATATAGATAAACATCAATATATTCAATAATTAATCATGGCTTGATTATCAAACTAATATTAGAGAAAATACTCTAATATGAAAAACTTTGATAACAAACAAGAACAAACTCTAGTTATTGTTAAACCTGATGGAGTCCAAAGAGGTTTGATCGGAGAAGTTATTCGTCGCTACGAGCAGTGCGGTCTCAAACTTGCCGGTCTTAAAATGGTTATTCCTACTCGTGATTTAACTCTTAAACATTATTCTATTGACCCTGAATGGGCTATTAAAAGCGGTTCTAAAACTTTTGAATCTTATAAAGCCAAAGGACTCCCTTTACCCGGAAAAGATCCTGTTGAATTTGCTGAAGGTATTAGACGCAAACTCATGGATTTTATGAGTAGTGGCCCAGTTGTTGCTATGATTTGGCAAGGGATGGGAGCTGTAGCCATCGTCCGAAAAATAACTGGATCTACTGAACCACTAGCTTCTGCTCCTGGAACTATCCGTGGTGACTATACTATTGATTCTTATACCGCTGCTGACACCGATGCTCGTGCTGTTAGAAATATCATTCACTCTTCTGGATCAGTCGAAGAGGCCTCTAAAGAAATTCCTATCTGGTTTGATAAAAAAGAAATTTTATCATACAGATTAGTTGCTGAAGAAATTATCTACGATGTCAACCTCGACGGGATTTTGGAATAAATTTTTGCAAAAAAAAAGCGGTCAACAAAACTAAGATACAAAAGTATCATTAGCCATGCTGGCCGCTTAACTTTTAAAATAAACACTTCAGTTGATTGAAAGTCAAATCTCCATTCAGATATGATTTTAAGCATCGATAAAGGTAATAAGATTTTTTCATTTGATCTCTCAAATGAAAATCTTTTATAAAACAAATATCATTCTCAACGGCAATTCCATACTCCTGAAATAGAAACACTAAACCACTCTCCATTTCAGAGGCATCACCAATACTAAGACAATCACTTTGTTTTACTTTGGTAAGTATAATATTAATTCTCTTTTCTATTTCTAGTATTTTTTTTCTCTTCTCTTGAAAGTAGTAAATTAATACTATCGTCACCATTATCAAAACTATGATTGCTGCAAAGAAAAGCATCCTGAAAACAAACATTTTTGTAATATAATCCATAATATTACCTCCTTTTAGGTTGATAGATGATCGGTTGATAGTAACCCTTTCTAGCTTTTTTTAGATATCTCTTTTTCTGTCTAATCTGTTTATCATATTGCCTAGAAATATATATTTTTTTTTCGTTCCTTTCACTTATGATTTCCGTTACCCCCAATACCATTAGCCAGATAAGAATTAATACCAAGATAATAAAAAAACCCATTTCATTACCACCTTTCCAACTAATTTATTTATTTTAAAAGAGCTTTATATTAAAAGACTTTATCAGCGCTTCTGCCGACAAATCTTACTAATTTCATTATTAAAAACCTGTAATAATATATTATATAAAAAATTAATATACAAGTCAAGCCTAAACTTAACATTTATCAATACACAAGGGGTAAAAATACACCACCGCCTCCTTATGACAACATCCTTCTCTGCTTTGCTTCGTTAGCCTTTATGTTTCTATAAGAAATTTTAGTATAAGCCCAAAAGGCAATTGCTAAATATAGTTCACTCACTTCTAACCAATCCTGAACAACATATTTCCGAAAAATATCATTAACAACCATATCATAATTAAAATTTATAAATCTCCTATCAAAATAAATTAAGAATAAAAACAAAAAATAAAAAAATAAAAAATCAGGAGCAGCAAAAATCTCTAATTGGTCTTTCTTTTTTTTAAAAAACATTTTTAGTACTATTCCCGAAGAAATTCCGTAAAGACCAACTAAAACATAAGCATTTTGATTCATATCATAACTAAAATTATTATGGATATTAATTTCATTTTGAATATTAATCTCTTGAAGACTATTCGGAGTTTTCCATCCAAAAATTCTTTGTCCATAAGAAATCTCTTCAAGAGATACAAAAAACAAAGCAATTGAAAATAATAAAAATAATCTAGCATAAACTTTCTTATTTTTATTATTTTTTAAATGCCAAAAAATTTTAAATGATCCCCATCCAGCCAAAAGATAAAATATGAACTGCATGTATTCCAATATTGCATCCTCTCTAACCAAACTCCAAAAAATAGGATGATGTTCAATCCACAAATAGCAAAAAATAATTAGAATAATTGGAAATAAAATACGTATTTTCCTTTTAAACTTATCTTTTTCCTTAAAAGAAGAGATATAAAAAATCATCCAACCTAACAAGGGGAGATAAATAAATGAGTAGGGAAATATATGTAAATGTTGTAAGACATAATTCTTATAGTTAATCTTCTCTAAAATAATTAGAACCAAGCCAATAAGAGATAAAAACGGCAGTAATAACTTATTAATTCGTGATATCTTTTTAGGAATTAAGGTCTGATCAAAAAATAAAAAAAATAATAAAATTAAAGAATAAATAGTAAAAATTCCCAAAGAAGTTAATCCAAAATATCTAAAAGTAAATGTTGAGGAAATAGTAGCATTAAAAGCTAAAAGTCCAGTAAATATTAAAAATAATAAAATCACCGCAAAAATCTCACAAATGGATAATAATTCTGGCGGGCCCGATGGGATTCGAACCCACGATCTTCCGCGTGACAGGCGGATGTGCTAGACCGCTGCACCACGAGCCCTCGGTCTATAATTGTTTCAATAATATATCAAAAAGTTGTACTTTAAACAACGCTATAATTAATTATGGCCAGAACTAAAAAAACTTATACTAACGCTGAAATTGCTCAAACTCTTCAAAATATTGCCACTGCTTACGAAATTAAAAAGAAAAATTTTTTTAGGATTCAGTCATATCAAGATGCTGCCGAAACTGTTCTTACTTATCCTGAATCTATACATCATCTCTGGCAAAAAAACCCTCAGCTTATTGCTGATATCCCAGGAATTGGACCCAATATTTTTAAAAAAATCACCTACCTTTTTCAAAATCAAAAACTTCATCCACATATAATTCAAGCTTTTAAAAATATCCATCCTACGGTTTTTACCTTCACTAAAATAAATGGTATCGGGCCAAAAATTGCCTACACTCTATCTAAAAAATTAAAATTTTCTTCCAATCCAATCAGAGCCTTAAACCAACTAGTTAATTACGCCAAGAATGGAAAAATTAAAAATATTCCTAAATTTGGCGAAAAATCAGAAAAATTAATCTTAGATAATACTTTAGTTTTCTTAGGTCATTCTCGCAGAATGACCCATAAAGAAGCCCAAAAAACTGCCGACAGTATTATCAATTTCCTTCACCAGAAATTCCCCAATATTCAAATATTAACTCTAGGTAGTCTACGTCGCCAAACCAAGACTGTCGGCGATATTGATTTGGCCGCCAAATCAACCCAAGCTAATCAAATCCTTAATTATTTTATTACCTATCCTGGTAACATTCAGACCATTAATAGGGGACTTAAGAAAGCTTCTATAAGAGTCTATCCTGATGTTAGAGTTGACCTTATGGTTCAACCGGCCAAAAACTTTTACTCATTAATTCAACACTTTACTGGATCAAAAAACCATAATATTCTACTTAGAAAGTATGCCCTCTCTTTAGGATTATCAATTTCAGAATATGGTATTAAAGACCTAAAAACCAACAAAATAAATACTTTTAATACTGAAGAAAAATTATACAATTTCCTAAAACTTTGCTATATTCCACCTCAAGACCGAATCGGAGAGACTGAAATAGAAACTGCTAAAAAATGTTATAATAAATTGTTAAAGATTAAACAGAAAAAATGATTATTTATCTATTAGGTATTCTTATTATTTTAGCTTTACTATTAGTTACTTTTTACAACAAAATTAAAAGATTTCAGGTTCTAATCAAGGCTTCTATTCAGGAAATTGGCAACCAACTCAAACGACAAGCCAATCTTATCCCTAACTTAGTTGACTCTGTTAAGGGATACATGAAGCACGAAAAAGATATCTTTAATCAATTGACTGAAGCCAGAAAAAACGTTGAATCTGCTATTAAAAGTAATGATCCAAAACTTATCGATAAAGCTCAGGCTAGTCTTAACAAAGCTCTTTCTGGCCTTAAAGTTATCGTCGAAAGTAATCCTCAAATCCAGACCTCCGGCCTAGTTAATAACCTTATGGATGAACTTCGTGATACTGCTGACAAACTTATGTATGCCAGACGAACTTTAATTGACTTAACTGCTGATTATAATACCGCCATAGTTACTATCCCAGGAATCTGGATTGCCCAAATCTTTGGGTTTAAAGAAGAAAAAGGTTTACCTGTCCCAGAAAATAAAGACCAAATTGAAGTTTCTTCAGAAGAAATGAAGAATCCAAAAATTAATCTCTAATGGCCAATATTTATCAACAGATTAACAGTAATAAAATCCGCTCAAGAGTTATTATTACTCTATTTATTACCTTCATTTTAGCCGTCGCTTATATTATTACTATCTCTTTTAACCTAGACAACGGCCTTATTATCGGCGCCTTAATCCTTTCTTTAATTTCATCTCTTTCTGGCTATTTTGCTGGCGATAAAATGGTTTTAGGCCTAAATGGAGCTAAACCTGCCGATAGAAAAAACTATTTTAATTTTTACACTGTTGTTGAAAACCTTAGTCAAGTCAATCAAACTCCTGTCCCTAAAATTTATGTCATCAACAGCTCTGCTCCAAATGCTTTTGCTACCGGTCGAGACCCACAACATGCCTCAATCTGTGCTACCACTGGTCTTCTTAATAAGCTAGACCGAACCGAGTTAGAAGGAGTTATGGCTCATGAACTTTCTCATATCAAAAACTATGATACTCGACTAATGACTCTGGTTAGCGTTCTTGTTGGTAGCCTAACTATATTAATTAACTCGACCATTAAATATTCCTCTCTTTCCGGAAACAGAAAAGATGACAATAATAAAAACAATAATGTACTTCTAAGCCTTATTGGGATGTTTCTAATTATCTTTTCTCCCATTATCGCCCAAATAATCCAACTAGCTATATCTAGACGTCGAGAATATTTAGCAGACGCTTCCGCTGTTAAACTTACCCGTCAACCACAAGGACTAATCAACGCCCTAACCAAAATTTCCTCTGACCCTAATCAACTTCAAACTGCTTCTACCGCCACCTCTTCCCTTTATATCAACAATCCCTTTAAAGACAACAAAATTGCTAATTTATTCTCTACTCACCCCCCGATAGAAGACCGTATAAAAGCTTTAAAACAGTTACTTTAATCAAAGCTTTATAAACTTTATTTTTTTTAATTGATAAACTAATTTATGTCTTTTGTTCATCTTCATGTCCACACTGAATATTCACTTCTAGATGGCTTAAATAAAATCAAAAATCTAGTTTCTGCCGTCAAAGATATGGGTATGAATTCTCTTGCTATTACTGATCACGGCAATATGTATGGAGCTATCGAGTTCTATAAAGCTTGTCAAAAAGCAGAAATTAAGCCGATTATTGGTTGTGAAACTTATTTTGCCCCGAACGGACGTCTGGACAAAACTTCTAGTAACCGCCGCAATCACCATCTAATTTTATTGGCTAAAGATCACCAGGGTTATCAAAATTTAATGAAATTGGTCAGCATTAGCCATCTGGAAGGGTTTTACTACAAACCACGAATCGATTGGGAAATTCTACAAAAATATCATCAAGGATTAATTTGTAGTAGTGCCTGTATTGAAGGAGAGATTTCTCAAATAATTTTAGACGATAATTACGATAAAGCTAAAAATCGAGCTAAAGATTTTCAGGATTTATTCGGACCTGATTATTATTTAGAAATTCAACGTCATCCTAACTTAGAAAATCAAGACAAGGCTAATGAAGGTATTATAAAAATAAGCCGAGAGTTGGGAATTCCTTTAATTGCCACTAATGATGCTCATTATCTTAAGAAAGAAGACGCTTTTGCTCAAGATGTTTTAATGATGATTAATACTCAAACCACCATCAACGACTCCAAACGATTAAGTCTCCTAAATATTCCCGACTTTTACGTTAAGTCTCCAGAAGAAATGTCACAGCAATTTGCTGATTATCCTGATGCACTTGAAAATACTCAAAAGATAGCTGATAAATGTCAGTTAGAAATTGAAATTGGTAAATGGTATTTTCCTAAATTTAAACTTCCTCCTAAAAAAACCGCCGAAGAAACCCTTCAAGAACTAGTCTATAAACGAGCCAAAGACCATTACAAAACTCTTACTCCAGAAATAAAAAACAGGCTAGACTATGAACTTGATGTTATTAATCCCAAAGGTTATGCAGCTTACTTTTTAATTATGTACGATTTTATTCGCTGGACTGAAAAACATAATACTCCTACCAATACCAGAGGTTCTGCTAGCGGCTGCTTGGTTGCTTTTGTTTTAGGAATTACTTCCGTCGACCCCTTAATTTACCAACTACCATTTGAAAGGTTCTTAAATAAAGATCGTCCTTCTCCACCAGATATCGACCTTGATGTCGCCGATGATAAACGTCAAAGCATGCTCTACCACATTATTGATCAATATGGTCAGGACGCTGTCGCCCAAATCTGTACCTTCGGTCGAATGATGGCTAAAGGTGCTATTAGAGACACTGCTAGAGTCCTAGATTATGAATATGCTATTGGAGATAGGATCAGTAAAGTAATTCCTCTAGGTTCACAAGGTTTTCCTATGTCTATTAATAAAGCACTAGACACCACCCCGGAACTAAAACAAATGTATAATACTGACCCTGACGCCAAAAGAATTATTGATACCGCTAAACAAATTGAAGGTTGTGCTCGACATATTAGTGTCCATGCCTGTGCTATTGTCATTTCTCCCACCACTATCACCGATTTTTCTCCTATCCAGACGGAAACCGGCGGTGACAAACCAATTACTCAATACGAAATGCACGCCTGCGAAGATGTTGGTTTAATTAAATATGATATTTTAGGGATTCGAAATTTATCATTCCTTGGTCAATCTGTAGTTAATGTTAAAAAAAGTCGTAATATTGATGTCGACATCAGAAAAATTCCTCTTGATGATCAAAAAACATTTGATATGATTTCTCGCGGCAGTACTATGGGAGTATTCCAATTGGCAGGTGAAGGTATGACCAAATGGATTAAAGAACTAAAACCTAATCGCGTCGAAGATCTTATGGCCATGGTTGCTTTATATCGCCCCGGCCCCATGGCTATTATTCCTGAATATATTGCTCGCAAAAATGGCACTAGTCAGGTTACTTACTTCGACGATAAAATGGAAAAATTCCTTAAAAGTTCTTATGGCCTTCTTGTTTATCAAGACGATTGTTTATATACCGCCATTGAACTGGCTGGATATTCTTGGACAGAAGTCGATAAGTTTAGAAAAGCCATCGGTAAAAAAATTCCAGAGGAAATGGCTGCTCAAAAAGAAAAATTTATTTCCGGATGTATCAAAAATGGATACACTAAACAAAAAGCTGAAGAAATTTTTAAACTTATAGAACCTTTTACTTCGTATGGATTTAACAAAGCCCATGCTGCTTCTTATGGTATGTTGGCCTATCGCACCGCCTACATGAAAGCCAATTTTCCTGCTGAATATATGTGTGCGCTCTTAACCGCCGAATCCGGAGATGTCGAAATTATCACCAATGGTGTTAGTGAATGCCGACAAATGGGTATTATAATTAGTCCTCCTAATATTAATAAATCTCAAAGCGGCTTTGAAATGGAAAAAAATCCCGATTCTCTCGAAGGTTCAGCTATCCGATTTGGGTTAAGCGCCATCAAAAATGTTGGTAACGCCGCTATAGAAAACATCCTGACAGAAAGAAATAAAAATGGCCTATTTACCAGCATTGGTGATTTTTGCATCAGAGTCGATAGTCAAAAAGTTAATAAAAGAGTTTTAGAAAGCCTTATCAAAGTTGGAGCTATGGATCAATTTGGTGAACGCAATGCTATTCTTGCCTCTTTAGACAAAATTAGATCTGATTGTGAAAAATTAAACTCTAAAAAGAATAGTGGTCAATTTGGTCTATTTGATTCTCCTACTACCTCTACTGATAAACTTTTGGCTCCTCCAGACCAACTTCTAACCGTTGAACCTATGACTGAAAATCAGCGTCTGATTATGGAGAAAGAATTAATTGGAATATTTGTTACTGAAAATCCTATTAGTAAAATTCTTAAGCCATTTATTAATCTTGATTTACCAAAGATAAAAGAGATTACCCAAAAACCCAACAATCACCCCATCAAAACTGTTGCCGTCATTAAAAAATTTAAAAATATTTTTACTAAAAAAAATAACGCTAAAATGGCTTTTGTTACTCTTGAAGATGAAACCGGTTCTATTGAGTCAGTAATTTTTCCTAAAATATATGAAAAAGTATCACCTCTTATTGAAGAAAATAAACCTATTTATATTGAAGGTAAAATTAATATTAGAGAAGGAAATTCTTCATTATTAATTGATGTTCTCACTCAAGATCCTCCTAAAAATAGTAGTAAATATGACTTTGTTATTAATGTCCCTAAAACCGCTACTCAAAACCAATTAGTAAAACTTAATAGTTTATTAAAAAATAACCCTAACGGTCATCGTGGACTTATAATCCTCCCCAACGGAAAAAATTTACCTTTAAGTTATGGAGTCAACTATAACCAAAAGCTTCAAAAAGAAATTGACAGCATCCTCTTGTTAAATCCAAACTAGCTTGCTAGACTACCAAAGTTTATTTTGGTATAATTTCAAATCAATTTTATAAACTATGGCAATAAAAATAACACATAAAGATCAAGAGTTTTTTGTCGGTGATACCGTTAGGGTTAACTATAAAATTAAAGAAAAGGACAAAGAACGACTACAAGCCTTTGACGGCCTTATCTTAGCCATTAAAGGTCGTGGTGATAACAAAAACTTCACTGTTCAAAAACAGGCTTCTGATGCTGTTTTTGTTGAAAGAATCTTCCCGGTTAATTCTCCATGGGTTGATAGTATAAAAAAACTACGTGGACCAAAAACAAAAGTTCGTCGAGCCAAATTGTACTATCTTAGAAACCCAAGAGCTAAAACCATCTAAAATAGTCTTGTACTTAAACATCTTGGGTCTTTAGCTCAGTCGGTAGAGCAGTTGCCTTTTAAGCAATTGGTCGCGGGTTCGAGTCCCGCAGGACCCACTCATGTCAATCTACGGATTAATCATCGGTATTTCCCTAGCTATTGGAGCTAAGTATTTCTACCACCATAACCAAATTATTCCTCAAAAATTAGAAACTAAGTTTTTATCCTTACTGATTTTGTTTGCCATTATTGGCGCTAGAGTTTACGGAGTTATTGCTGATTGGAATTATTTCTTCCAACATCCAATTCAAATTTTAAATCTTCGAGGTGGAGGATTGGGAATTTATGGAGGATTAATTGGCGGTCTTATTTTTATCTTAATTTTTAGTCAAAAACACCATTTTAACTTAATTTCTATCCTAAATTTAATCACTCCAATTTTACCCTTATGTCAAAGTTTAGGCCGATGGGGGAATTATTTTAATCATGAAATTTATAGCGCTAATAATCAACCAATTTGGTTTTATGAATCAATTTTAATGATAATTATCTATTTTCTAATCCAAAAAATAAATCGTCATCAAACAGTAATTTATCTCATCAGTTATGGAATCATTCGTTTTATTTTAGAGTTTATTCGCACCGATACTATTCCTATTGGTTCAATAACTTTTGCCCAAATCTTAAGCCTTTTATTTATTTTATTTGGCATTATAATCTTTAAATATGAGAATACTCGTCGTTAACCCTGGTTCCACCAGTACCAAACTAGCTTTATTTAATAATCAAAACCTAATTTTTGAACATAAACTCGACCATGCTAAAGATACTAATTTTCAGAATAAATTTGGTAAGGTCGGCAATGTTTTTGATCAATACCCTTATCGATTAGAAAAAATTTTAGAAATCTTAACAGAAAAGAATATTACCCAAATTGATGCCGTCGTCGGCCGGGGAGGAATGTTGCCACCACTAACATCTGGGGTTTACCAAATAAACACCAAAATGCTTGATGACCTTCAAAACCGCCCTCAAGCAAACCACGCTTCCAACCTTGGGGCTCCAATTGCCCTAGAAATTGCTAAAAAATTTAACATCACTGACAAAGCTTTTATTGTTGATCCCGTCACTACCGACGAAATTGAACCAAAACATAAAATTACCGGATTTCCTGAAATTAAACGCTGTCCTGGTTGGCACGCCCTTAACCAAAAGGCTGTCTGTCGCGAATATGCTAAATCCATCAATAAAGAATATGAAGATCTTAATTTAATTTGCGCCCATCTTGGTGGCGGATTTTCTTTTGGTGCCCATAAAAAAGGCAAAACCATCAATGTTATAAACGCTACTTCCGGCGAAGGCCCATTAACTCCAGAACGTTCCGGTCAAATACCAGCTCAAGGATTAATGGATCTTTGTTTCTCTGGTAAATATACTAAAGAAGAAATTAATTATAAAATTCTTGGAGGAGGAGGTCTTTTTGCTCTACTGGGTACTAAGGATATGATCGAACTAGAAAACAGCTATCCAACTCTAAGTCCTGATAAAAAAGATATTGTTGATGAAATGATTGCTGGGATATCTCGAAGTATTTGTTGCCTAATTCCTGATTTTGAAGGAGAAAAAATTGATCAAATAATTCTTACTGGGGGAGTGGTTCGCTGGCCACTAGTCGTCGAAAAAGTCAAACAAGACCTTCACGCTATTGATATTAAAATTACTATCTATCCTGGTGAAAAAGAGATGGAAGCCCTTCGCGACGGTGCTATCTGTGTTCTAACAAAAGAAAGACCAGTTAAAACATATTAAAATCTCTACCACTCTATTGGATCCTTATCACTCAAAATTAAATAAGAATTAGTTTGTGAAAATGGTTTTGATCCAAAAAAACCATTAAAAGCCGATAACGGTGAAGGATGGGCCGATCTAATTACCAAATGTTTAGTTTCATCAATTATCATTCCTTTTTTCTGAGCATAAGCTCCCCATAAAATAAATACTAAACGCTCTTTTTGTTCTGATAGAATTCTAACCACTGAATCAGTAAACTTTTCCCAACCCTTATTTTGATGAGACCCAGCCATTCCAGCTTTCACTGTTAAGGTTGCATTTAACATTAAAACTCCTTGCTTGGCCCAATTTTCTAAATTACCACTTTTATTTTTTGTTTCTAATCCTAAATCTGATTTTATTTCTTTATAAATATTTACTAATGAAGGTGGTAAGGGAATATTGTTATTTACTGAAAAAGCCAAACCGTTAGCCTGGTTTGGCCCATGGTATGGATCTTGTCCTAAAATTACCACCCTAACTTTATTAAACGGTGTTAATTCAAATGCATTAAAAATAAATTTTGCCACTGGATAAACCTCTGATTTTTGATATTCCGATTTTACAAACTCCACCAAATCCTTAAAATATCTTTCTTGAAATTCCTTTTCTAAGACTTTTTTCCAACTCGATTCAATTTTTACTTCCACAACTTATTTTATCTCAATGACAACTAAAAGTTACCATTGATTCTTAAACCAATTTGTTTTTAATCAAAAAAATCTTAAGATTTTTTTGGAATCGGTTCTAAATGCTGTTGGTAACAACCTTCAATAAACGAGTGTCTTTTTAATAACTCTACATTTTTACAATCTATTGCTGTTCTCCCTGGATCTCCTTCAAATACCACTCCATATCTAGAACAAAAATCCGGATCTTTTCTTAATTCATCTAATTGACGCTTACTTCTTGATAATAAATAGCCTGAGTTATTTTCTTGATCTTTAAAATTTAAAAACCAAACCCGATAGCCACCTTCTTTCTTGCATTTCTGAATCTCTTTTTTATCATCAGCTTCCTTGACCGTCTTTACATGACCAGGGAAATATCCTTCTAAAAAACCATTCGCATCTAACATTTTTTTATTGCGTTCGTCTATTTCTCTTGGGAAAAAATCACCAACAATTCTAATTTCTTCCTGACCCTCTTCAGATTGGCGTGCTAAAAAGGCCGTTGCCGCCTCTTGGCTAGGAAAAAAGAAATTAAGCGGTTCTCCTTGGGAACTTAAACAATTAGCCCCAACAACAATATATCTTTCTGTATTCATATTTGTTTTTACAAATTATAATGATACCAACTAATGCTAATTATATCATATGGGTGAATATTGGATTCATCTCTTTTAGAAATTCTTAACAATATTCCAACCTTTTCATGATATCAACTCAATAGTATCCCAAGCCATATCTTTAGCACTTGTATCCACCTGACTCCCAATAAAGATAATTCATTTTAACTCTTTAAAATCTTCATAATTTTCTGCCACCATTCTTTTCCATTTTACCGTCTCATTTGGTTGAGAAATATCATTTTTTGAGTATATTAATAAAATTTTTATTAATTTCTGTTCCGAGTTAACTGCCGCCACCACTCTGTTTCCAGAAGATTTTGCTGAGATATTTGATCCGGCAATCGTGAAATCTAATTTTATTAACATATATTCACCATAGGGACAAATTACATCTAGTTTTGAAGTATTACTTCTATGATTTGGAGCTAAATTATCATAACGAGCCAAGATTTCTTTTATTGCTTTGATTGTTATTTCCCATTGTTTTCCTTTATATTTTTTTTCGAATCCGCGATAAAAATGACCTTTGGCAAACTTTTCTATAAAAACTGAATACTCCTTAATAGACATATTCCGGGTCCTGTTGAGTAATTAATTCATAAGGAATTACTTCACCCGGAATGCAAATCTTGTAAGGGAGCTGTTCATGGGTAAATTTAACAATTTCTTTACTACGTTTTCCTTGCCATTTTTTGGCAATTTTTTCTATTAAATTTTCCTCATCATCATTTATTTTCTCATTTTTTCTCATTTTTCCAGCTTCTGTCAAACTCAGTAACTGACAATCTCTTTTCATTTCTAAATTTAAATATCCACTCTCAATCAATTCATCAATTGCCGTAAAAAAATAGTTTGGGACGGGACCTTGATCTAATCTCCTATATCTTGCTCCAGTCATGGAATCTAAGTTTTTATAGTACCAAGAAAAATCAGCCAGATAAATTAATTTGGCTAATTTCGTTTTAATTATTCTCCCGTCACTATCAGCTCCGTTTTTTATCATTTCCATCAAAACCTCTTTATATTTTTCCTCGTTAATAATATTTTCTGTCAAAATATCTTCCACTCCACAACCTAATTTATCAGCTAATTTACTTAATTGTTGGACCGTTATATCTTTAGCTCCTTTTTCAATTACCATATAAGTTTGCCGAGAAATTCCTAGTAACCCAGCCATTTCTTCTTGACTCCAGCCATTCATCTTACGTATTTTAGTTATATATTTTGAATTAATCATAAAAAAAGTATATAAGGATTAAAGAATATGTCAAATATTTTAACAAGTTAATGTAAAAAATATTATAATTTATTTAAATCTCCCACAAAACCTTTTACAAGAACTTTATACTCAGGTGAAAAAATATAATTTGTGAGCCCAACGTCCCAAATCTGGAGCCCTTGTTTGAATCTATCATTAAAACTTATCTTAGCTTAGTTGAACTCGGATTTACTAAAAATAACAATAAAATTGTCATTATTGACAAATATAAGATAAGTCATAATAATTTTTAAAACCCAATTTATATAGTAATTATCTAATTTCCTTTTTTGTTACGCTTTTTGATATCGAGTAGCTGACCCTTGGCCAATACGTTTTATTATCTTTAATTCTTGTAATTTATTTACTACCTGGTTTATTGTCGGCCTTGGCACACCAGTCTTATCTGATATCTCTTTTGGCGTTACTTGATCAACTTCTTTTATATAATTCCAAACAATAAGTTGTTGTGGTGACAACAATGTCTCCACGTTTGTTTGAGTTAACAACTGAATAGCTGTTTCAGATTGTTTGAGTAAAATATCTAAGAAAAAATTAACCCAAGAGAAAATATCGCCATCTTTAGTTCTTAAAGTCTTTTGGCTTTGACGAAGAGTTAAATAGTACTCTGCTTTGTTATCTTCAACCAATTTCTCGTGTGAAACGTATGGCATATAAACATAACCAAGTTTTAACAGTAAAAGATTTGTCAAAATTCTTGATAACCTACCATTTCCATCCTCAAATGGGTGAATCAAAAGGAATTCAACTAAAAAATTAGCTACCACTAAAAGTGGGTGATATTTATTTTGTCCTAATGCTTCTTTAGTCCAATCCACCAACTCAGACATTTCCTTTGGTGTTAAATAAGCCTTAGTGGTTTTAAATAGAACTTCAATTGGCATGCCTTCTTTATTTATCATTGCAACCGTATTTTCTTTTTTCTTATATTCGCCTCGATGTAATTCATCTTTATTTACATACTTAAGTAATTCCTTATGAAAATGCTTAATTGTGTTTTCACTAAACGTCATTGACTCCCAAGAACTAAATACATTAGCTAATAATTCATAATATCCGGTAACCTCTTGTTCATCTCGATTACCAATTTTTTGGATAGAAATACCCCGAATCATCCTTTCAATCTCTTTATCAGATAATTTTGATCCTTCAATTCGGGTTGAAGCCCCAGTTGATGTAATCAAAATTGATTGTTTTAATCTACTCAATATTTGGGGGCTAAGTTTAGTACTCCCTTCCCAATGTCCCTTAATAGATTCTATCTGAGTAATCTTTAACCAAATATCAGAAGGTATGTGTTCCAGCCTTAAATCAAATTTATTAATCATATATAAGATTATATAAGATTATATAAGATCTGTCAATAACCAAAATCAATCAGAAGTCATCATTTTCTTTAAAAAAGATAAGTGA
>CAZVMP010000002.1:0-5998 GCA_964628885.1 uncultured Gammaproteobacteria bacterium
AAGTCTTTTTTGGTAATTCTAGCCCTGATGATAACAACATTGCCTGCCAGATAACTGTATGAAACCATAAAATTTCTTTCCCCAAAAGATGGACATCTGCTGGCCAAAAATCTTCCCTTTTCTCTAGTAATCTAGTTGCGCTGTAATAATTTATTAAAGCATCAAACCAAACATAAACTGTTTGGCTTTCATCCCAAGGAACCTTAATTCCCCAATTAACTTTTTCCCGAGACAACGATATATCCTTAACTCCAGATTTTAGTTTTGCTAATACTTCCGATTTTTTACCTTCAGGAAAAATATAGTTTGTTTTATCATTTTCAATTAGTTTTATTAGTTTTGGAGTATATTTACTTAACCTAAAAAACCAATTTTCTTCTGTTTTCCAGACAGTTTTTTCTGGTGGATGCAATGGACAATGTCCATCGACTAAATCAGTTTCTGTTAAAAATTTTTCACAACCAACACAGTACCAGCCTTCATATTTATCTTTATAAACATCTCCATTATCATAAATCTTTTGCAACACTTCCCCCACTACCTTTTTGTGTCTAGAATCAGTTGTTCTAATAAAAAAATTAAAGCTAATGTTTAAATCTCTCCATGCCTGTTCAAATCGGGGAGACATTTTATTACAATAATCTTGGGGGTCTAGATTTTCTTTTGCTGCCGACTCAGCTACTTTTTGACCATGTTCATCAGTTCCTGTTAAAAACAATACCTCATCTCCCAAGATTCTATGAGTTCTGGCAATAATATCTGCTGCTATTGTGGTACAAGTGTGTCCTACGTGCGGCACATCATTAATGTAATAAATTGGGGTAGTAATAAAAAATTTTTTCATAATAATCTCTAATTAAATATACTAAAAATAAAAAAAAGTATCTCCTTAAAGATACTTTTAAATTACCGCTTTCCAGCTTTAAACTAGTTAGCGGCTATCACATTTTTTTAGTAGACTTAGATTTTTTTGTAGTCTCATTCTTAACCTTAGTCTTTTTTTTATTTTCCTGACTAAGTTTAAGTTTTTTTGATAAATTTGACTTTAATCTAGCCGTTTTATTTCTATGGAAAATTCCGTTTTTTACCGATTTATCCAAAATAGAATAAACTGATTTTAATCCTTCAGTTGTTGGCTTGTCTAAAAATTTTTTTACCGCTAATTTAAGCTTAGTTTTAAACAATGCATTTTCCTTGCGATTTTTCAAGGACTTTCTTAATGACTTTTTTGCAGATAAACTTATTGGCATGAGTGATATTCTATCTCATACCCCAATCTTTTACAAGAATCTATAATATATCTATGAAGTTTCTTGATCGTCTTAATAATCTTGGCCAGAAAAAACAGCAGTCTGTTCTGTCAGCCTCTTTGGTTCTGGGAATTACTTTTGCTATTTCTGCAATTTTAGGTTTCCTTAGAAGCCGCTTTCTTTACGCTGAATTTTTTAAATGTTGTGTTGCTCAGCTAGATGTTTATAACGCCGCCTTTAGGATACCTGATTTAATTTTTAAATTATTAGTTACTGGGGCTCTATCAGCTTCCTTTATTCCAGTATTTTCCAGTTATTTTCATAAAGATCAGAATAAAGCTTATCAAATTGCCTCAAGTGTTATCAGTATTCTGTCCATCATTTTTATAATTGCCTCTATTATTGTCCTAATCTTTACTCGCTCTCTAACTCAGCTTATTGCTGCCGGTTTTACTCCCGAACAGCTTGATCTCATGGTTAATCTCACCAGAATATTACTTATTGCTCAGGTGTTCTTTTTAATTAGTAATTTTTTAACCGCCATTCTCCAGGTCAATCAAGTCTTTATTATTCCTTCTCTTTCCCCAATTATTTACAATCTCTCTATAATTATCTCTATTTTTGTTTTAGCCCCAATTTTTGGTATTTATGGAGTTGTTTATGGTGCTGTTATTGGAGCCTTTTTTCATTTACTTATTCAAATTCCCGCCGTTAAAAATAGTGGCTTTAAATATTCCTTTAATATAAATTATCACCTTAGTGGGGTTAAAGAAGTTTTTCGTCTTATGGCTCCTCGAAGCTTATCTCTAGGGTTAGGAGAAATAGAAAATACCGTTACTTTATTTTTTGCCAGCTCCCTACCTATTGGTTCTTTATCTCTTCTTAACCTAGCAATGCAACTTATGTATCTTCCTAGTCGTATTTTTGGGACTACCGTTGGTCAGGCATCACTACCAATTCTATCCAAAAACATTGCTAAAAATGAACTTGAAGATTTTCGTCAAACCGTCAGCAATATTCTTCTTCAAAGTCTTTTTGTTGCTCTCCCTATTACTGTTTTAATTGTTGTAGAAAGATTGCCGATTGTTAGATTGTTATTTGGTTCGCAAAATTTTCCTTGGTCGGCAACTCTTACCACTGCTAGAATTTTAGCCTTTCTTACTCCAGCCATTATTTGTCAGTCCATTATCCAGATTTTAATTAGGTCGTTTTATGCCCTTCACAATACCAAAACCCCATTTAAAGTTTCTTGTCTCTCCCTAATTACTAACATTACCACTAGTTTTATCTTAATTAATTTTACTAATCTAGGGATTATTGGGTTGGCTATTAGTTCTACCGCTACTAATATTATCCAAATGTCGGGGCTATTTTATTTTTTCATTAAAAGTGTTAATGGTTTTGATTGGATTAAAACTCTTCGTAAACTCAACAAAATGCTTTTTGCTTCTCTTTTTATGGGATTATCATCTTGGTTAAGTTTAAAATTTCTTGATCTTTTTATTTTTGATACCACTCGGACAATTGCTCTTTCTATTGTTTTTTCTGCCTCCAGTTTAATTGGTATTATTGTTTATGTTTTTATGACTGATTTTCTTGGTATTGATGAGATAAATGACTACAAAAAATATTTAGCCAAGTTTAAACGTTTTGTTTTCAGAAAATAGTTGTATATACTGAATATATGGCTATTAAAAAAGAGCTTTCTCTTTTGCCGGATTCAGAAAATCCGAACTCATTTAGTGCTCAGGCTATCAAATGGCTTAGCACTGTTGGTCGATGGATTATTGTTCTTACTGAATTGATTGTTATCTCTGCTTTCATCTCCAGATTTTGGCTCGACCGCAAAAATTCTGATTTATCCGAAGTTATCCGTCAACAGCAGGCCATTATCAAAAGCACTCAAGCCTTTGAAAAAGAGTTTACTTCCTTTCAGCAGCGACTAAAATTTATTAAAGATTTTTATGCCACTTCTCCAATCTATGATGACAAGATAAATATCCTTATTAAAAGTACTCCTCACGATCTTATTTATAGAACTCTTGCTCTCAAGCGGGATGCTAATAACAACGATGTTAGTGCCAATGCTAGTCTTATTGCTTTTAAAGAAGATTCTATTGTCAGTTTTATCACTAATTTAATGTTAAATGATCAAATTGATTCCGTTACTATTAATCAGATTGAAAAAAAATCTCAAGAAAATAACTATTTAGTTACTTTTTCCGTTATTTTTAAAAATTCACCTGCTAAAACATGATAGAAAAGAAAAGTTGGTTTCAAATACAGCCGATGTATCAGTATGTTCGTCGGCAGGCGGAAAATAAGAAAGTTTTTAAGTATGTTGAGATTGGGTCTACTTTTTCTTTAATTGCTATTTTTTTATTCACCGCCATTGCTCCGACCGCCTCAGCTATTTCTAAACTAATGGGAGAAATTAAATCAAGAGAGTTGCTTGTTAAAGAAATGAAAACCAAAATTAATAATTTAGTTCAGGCTCAGGAAAACTATTCTTCTTTTCAAGAAAAGTATCAGATCTTGGAATCAAGTTATCCTTCATCACAAAACTTTTATCAATCAGCCTCAAATTTTTCTGCCATCACCAGAGAATCAGCTTCTGTTATTAGGACTATTAATTTTAATCTTAGTCAACATGACCCCACCTTTAGTTCTCAAAATCCGTCCTATACTGTAAGCATGTTGATAGACGGGGACTATGATTCAGTTATTCAAACTATCAAGAAAATAACCGAAAGTCGTCGTTTAACTAATATTAATTCTATTCAAATCAAAAGCTCAGAAAATAACCAATCTAGTACTGTTATTCTAAATATCTCTACCGATTTATTTTATTTACCCGTATATTTAAATGAAAAAAATTAAATTATCAGGCTATTTTATTTTTATTTCCGCTTCTGCTTTTATTGCCATTTTAATTGCTATTATTCAAAAAAGTTACAATCATCTTATGGGGCCGATAGAAAGTGTTGAATCCAACGTTCTCTTGCGTTCAATTAATCCAGAACTGGATGTCGGAATTCTTGAAGAAATTGAAAATCGTCAGGAATTTATTGAAACCGGAAATATCAACATTGTTCCTTATTTTGATAATGAAACAGAATCAACCTCTCCTAGTTTAATTCCGACAACTGAAACTTCACCAGTCGCTACCCAAAGCGCCTCAAACTAATTTATGAAAAAGGAGAAAAGAATTCCCACCATTCTAGGGTTACTTTTGATTTTTGGGACAATTTTTATTAGTTCTAGAATGGTAGGGCGAACCACCAACACTTTTACTAAAGCCAGTGGTGATTGTAATCCTATCAATCCTCAGATTACCAATATTACCTACCAGACCGCCACTATCTCTTTTACTACCTCATCTTCTTGTTTAACCAATATCAATGTTAGTGGAAAAACTTTTTCTAGTTTAGGAGGTAAGGGAACGATTCATTATTTTAATATTAATGGTTTAGAAGAGTCAAAAGCTTATATTTTTTCCGTAATTAGCGATGGTAAGGAATTTAACTCCGATAGTTATAATTTTAAAACTGCCCTAAAACCTTCTCTCGAGATTCCTGTTTCAAATCTTGCTTGGGGTCGAGTTATCAATCCTGATCAGTCACCTGCCAGTGATGCTATTGTTTATCTTAATATTCCTGGAGCTTCACCCTTATCGGCTCGAGTTACTTCATCTGGGAATTGGGATGTTGCTCTCGCTACTAGTTTTAATGAATCTTTAAATGACTGGTTTACTCCTCCTAGTAATATTGAAGAAAATATTATTGTTATTGCCTCCGGCTATCAGGCCACCCAAATAATTAATAACACTTCGCACAATAACCCAGTTCCTGACATTATCTTAGGTCAAGACAGGTTTTCTGCCCCCGCAAATTCATCTGAACCTGAAATTGAAGTCTCGCTTCCTGATTATAATATCAACTCATCAGTTTTGTTAGATATTATTAATCCAGCTAATAATGAACATATCTATAGTCAAAAACCAGATTTTTTTGGCACTGGACAACCTAATTCTAACCTAAAAATTACTGTTGAATCACCAATTATTATTAATGGTCAGACTACCATTAAAGAAGATGGTAGTTGGAATTGGTCTCCACCTCAAAATTTAACCCCTGGCGAGCATACTATTACTGTCACTGACGAAAATAATAAGACTGTTACTAAAAAATTTGTTGTTCTTGCTGCCGAAAGCCAAACTTCGTTTGTTGCTTCTCCATCTGCTGTTACTGTTACTCAAATTCCTACTTCTATTCCTACCGTTACTATTAAACCAACGGCCGTTCCAACTACTCCACTTCCCACCCCGACTCCTATCCCAGTTGTTAAACCTAGTACTTCTTCAGGTATTCCAAAAACAGGGGCTATTTTCCCTAATATTACCTTAATTTTATTCTCTATCATATCAATAGTTTTTGCTATTTCTTATTACAAGAAATCATAAATTTGTTAAGATAGACTATGTTTAAAAGAAGTAAATTAATTGTAATTCTCGAGGCTCTTAGACCAATTCAGTGGATTAAAAATTTAAGTATTTTTGCTGTCATTATTCTTAATGGTCAATTACTTAATAAAGATGCTTTTTTTAAAAGCTCATTAGCTTTTATTGTTTTTTGTTTTCTCTCATCATCATCCTATCTTATTAATGATATTGTCGATGTTGATAAAGACAAGCTTCATCCTGTTAAAAAGAACCGACCTATCGCTAGAGGAGCTCTTTCTTCTAGTAC
>CAZVMP010000002.1:6008-77469 GCA_964628885.1 uncultured Gammaproteobacteria bacterium
GAGTGACTGGAGTTCAGACGTGTGCTCTTCCGATCTCATCCTGTTAAAAAGAACCGACCTATCGCTAGAGGAGCTCTTTCTTCTAGTACTGCTATTTTTGTTGCTTTTATTTTATTATTTTCTGGATTATTTATTTCTCTCTTTGTTAATTCTGGATTTTTCTGGTTATCTCTAATCTTTATTCTTTTACAGTATACCTATTCTTTATTTCTTAAAAAGAAAGCCGTTATTGATATTATTGGTATTTCCCTATTTTTTATTATCAGAGCTTATGCTGGGGAAGTTGCCTCCGCTTATCATTTACCAGTTTGGATTATGCTGGCAGTTATTTTCTTATCACTATTTTTAGCCAGCGGCAAAAGACGTAGTGAAATTAGTAATACTGGTGTCAAAACTAGAAGTGCTCTGGCTGGATATGACAAAAATCTACTTGATTTTTATACTACCATGTTTGCTGTTAGCACTCTTATTTCTTATGCCCTATTTACCTTTACTGAAGAACCATTAATTTTTGATGGTTTGATTCATGACTTTCTTTTAGAAAATTTCCCCAACGCTTTAGGTAGAAAATGGTATATGATTACTATTTTACCGGTCATTTTTGGAATTATGCGTTATGGTCAAATTATTTTTGAAATGCAGGAAGGGGAACGGCCCGAAAAGGTTATTGCTACAGATATTCCCTTATTGGCAGTTGTTTTTATGTGGGGGATTATGATGATTGGCATTATCTATGTCATCTAAAATCAAGATTGGAATTTACTTGTCAATTATTGCTCTGGCAGTTTTTACTCGATTTTGGAATTTAAATTGGAGTCTTGGCCATCCTTTTCATCCTGACGAAAACAATATGGTTAACTCTGTTCTCCAATTAAGTCCAGACAATCTCAACCCTAATTTTTTTGCTTATGGCCAATTTCCTTTGTATTTAACCTATTTTACCGCCCCACATCACACCTTTACTTCTATTTCCTTAACTCTTCGTTTTTGGTCAGCTCTTTTTTCTTGTTTATCTTTAATATTTTTTTATTTAATTGGTAAAAAAGTTTTTAAGTCAGAGTCCCTTTCTTTAATCTTTGTCTTACTTTTAATCTTTACTCCAGGACTAATTCAATCAGCTCATTTTGGTACCACCGAATCTATTTTAATTTTTGTTTTTTCTGCCACTATTTTTTTATCATTAAAATTTTTTGAAGACCCTCACCTTAAACTTATTCTTTTAGGTAGTCTTGTCTCTGGTATTGGTTTGGCTACTAAAATTTCTGCTCTTTTTTTTACCTTTCCATTTTTTTTATCATTTATTTTCTTATTTCTTAAAAAACCAAATTTCTGGCTTCTGATTCGTCGGTCGTTTATTCTTATTATTCCTTCTTTTATTTTTGGCTTAATCTTGTCCCCTTTTAATTTAATTAATTACTCTGATTTTATTAATTCCATTACTTATGAAGTTAACGTCGCCAATGGTAGTTTTCCAGTTTTTTATACTCGTCAGTTTATTGACACCTTACCATATTTATTTCATTTTTCTAAAATTTTTCCCTATACTAATGGAATTTTCATATTATTAATTAGTTTAATTGGCACCTTTATTATTATCTATCGTTTTTTAAACAAACCTAAATTTAATCCTTATTTTCTAATTACTTTTTTTTCTGCCTTAATTTATTTTATTTATCATGGTCAAATTTTTGTTAAATGGACTCGTTTTGTTGCTCCCATCTTTTTCTTTCTTCCCTTTATCTCTGTCTATTTTTTTTCAAAAATTAAATCAAAATTATTTTTAATTCTACTTATTGTTTTATCAGTATTACCAGGAATCTATTTTATGAAAACCTATTTTAATATTGATAGTCGAGTTACCGCTAGTAACTGGATAAACCAGAACATTCCTCTCGCTTCAACCATCCTTTCTGAGTCAGGTAATGTTGTTAATTTACCCTTAACTAATTTTTCTCAATTTAATGTTAATGATTTTGATTTTTATGATTTAGATTCTCATAATAGTCACCAACTTGATCAATTGATTACCCAGAGTCAATATATTTTTGTTCCTTCTCGTCGAATTTTTAAAAATCAAAACACTTCCCTTTTTCCTATTTCTCAAAAATACTATCAATCTCTTTTTTCCGGACAACTAGGATTTAAATTAATCAAAACCTTTACTACTGATAATAGTTTGTTTTTAAATTCAGAAAATGCTGAAGAAACTTGGTCTGTCTTTGACAATCCTACTGTTAGAATTTATCACAAATATGACCAGGACTAAGATTGATTTTAAAAAACACCTCGTTATTATTTTTATTATTATTTTTGGATTTTGTTTTCGTTTGATTGGTTTAAATTGGGATCAAGGACAACACCTTCATCCTGATGAAAGATTTTTAACTATGGTTCTTACTGAAATTAAAATTCCTCGTAAATTATCTGATTATCTTAATCCTCAAGTTTCATCTCTCAATCCTTATAATCACGGTTTCGATTTTTTTGTCTATGGGTCTTTTCCAATTAGTTTTATTAGAACTATTGGTCACCTTTTAAGCAAATCCGATTATCAGCAAATCTATTTAATTGGCCGGTTAGTTTCCATTTGTCTTGATACTTCAATTATCTTTTTAATTTTTCTTATTACTAGCCGGATTTTTAATCGCCAAACAGCTTTTTTAGCAGCTTTTTTGTATTCTATTTCTGTTTTACCAGTCCAACTCTCTCACTTTTTTACCGTTGATCCTTTTTTAAATTTCTTTTTAGTTTTAACTTTTTATGGTTTAGTAACTTTAAAAAACAACCGTCGCCCACTTCTGTTTCTCACCCTTATTAGTCTTAGTTATGGGTTAGCTTTAGCTAGTAAAATTTCTGCTGCTTATTTTGCTCCAGTAATCTTTTTATTTTTTCTTTTCTATTTTAGAAACGATTTTAAAAAATTATTAATTTTTGGTTTCTACTTTTCCGTATTAACTTTATTTTTTTTCCGTTTAGGCCAACCGCAAGTTTTTTCTACTGGCAATTTTTTAAATTGGAATCTTAATCCTCAATTCGTTAGTAATCTAAAAGATCTTCAAAGTTATGATCGTAATCCCGCCTTTCCTCCCGCCATCCAATGGCTTAAAGTTGTCCCCTTAATTTTCCCGCTAAAAAATATTTTGTTTTGGGGATTGGGGATTCCTGCCGCTTTTATTTTTATTTTATCCCTAGTTTATACCCTAAAACTTCTTATTAAGAAAAAATCTATTTCAGATTCTTATTTATTTATAATTGTTTTTTGGATTTTATTTTTATTTGTTGTCCAAGGAATGCAAGCCGTCAGCACCATGAGGTATTTTTTACCAATTTATCCTTTTATTTCAATCATTTCTGCTGTTTTCCTTTATCATTTATTAACTACTGTTAAAGTTTTTCAGTCTAAGCTTATTCAAGCTATTGTTAGTTTTTGTTTATTTATCTATCCCTTATCGTTTATTTCTATTTTTTTTCAAGATCATCCTCGGGTTGCCGCCTCCAAGTGGATTTATCAACATCTTCCCGCAGGGTCAACTCTTGCTACCGAGTATTGGGATGACAGTTTACCTTTATCTATTGGAAACTCTTTTCCTTCTATTTATCAATATCAAAGTCTTCAAGTTGCCGATTATCCAGATACCACAGAAAAAATTACTATTTTATCTCAACAACTCTCCCAAACAGATTACTTAATTCTTTCTTCAAATCGTTTTTATCTTCCCATTCCTGCCAATTCTGATACTTTTCCTAATACCTCAAAATATTATCAATCCCTTTTTAGCGGAGAACTTGGTTTTACTCCTATTGCTCAATTTACCTCTTACCCCTGTTTTTTTTCCTTTTGTTTCCATGATGATTTAGCCGAAGAAGCTTTTACTGTCTACGATCATCCCAAGGTTATTGTCTTTCAAAAAAAACAACCTTAATTTTTTTTGAATAATTTCTCATATTCTTTAATTGATTTTTTATAATCAAATTGTTTTATCCTATTACCTGATTTTTTTTGATAAAACTGTTTTCCTCTTTCTAAAACCAAAATTATTTTATAAGCTAAATCACTACTGTTTTTATTTTCAAACAATTCTCCCATTTTACTTTTTATTATTGGTATTCTCATTCCTGGTAAGTTAGTGGCAACACAAGGCACTCCATGTTTCATTGCTTCTACCTGCACCCATCCAAACGATTCTAAAATATCATCACTTGGTAGTACTAATAAATCTATTTTTTTATAAAAATTAACCAGTTCCGGTCTATCAATATTTCCTAAAAAGACAAATTTAGACTCTAAAATTTTCTTATATTTGCTTTCTAAGTAGTCATAATAATTTTCACCAATAACCTTAGTTGGCCCAGCCATTAAGATTATATAATTATTTTTTCCTAATCTATTATCTAGTAATTTTGTTGATTTAATTAATAATTCAATTCCTTTTTGTTTGGCAACTCGACCACAAAAACCAATTAGATACTTTTTTCCTTCAGTTGCTTTTTCTATTTTTTTTATTAAATCATTATTAATTTTACTTTCAAACTTTATTGGCGGGGAAATTTCTTCAACTTTTTTTAAAAAAAGTTTTAGGTAATAAGAATTCTTAGCATAGTCTCGAGTATAGCTAACTATTTTATCAGCCAAGCTCCCAGCAACTAGTTGACAAGCAAAGACTCCACCATCAATAATTTTATTTTTAATTCCTTTCCAAAAACTTAGGTCAGTATGGTGGCTTAAAATTAATCTTTTTCCCATAATTTTTGCCACCAAGGCTATCCAAACAGATTCTGGTTGTGGTAAATGACAATTTACTATTTGACTATTCTTAATTTCATTTATAGATGAGGTAATTAGTTTTGGATAAATTGGGCCCTTACCAATCTTAAACCAAACTCTTAATCTTTTGATTTTTACTCCGTTAATAACCTCTTCTTTCTTTGTAGTAGTATCATGCCAGCTAGTTAGTATTGTCACCTTATGGCCAAGTTTCACCATTTCCTCAGCTAGTATTTTAATATAAACCGTAATTCCCGAAACATTTGGCAAATAATAAGTAGTTGTTATTAAAATTTTCACTAGTTGATTATATCAACCATATTTACAGTTATAATAATAACAATGAATCTCATTAAATCAGCTTTATTTTGGCAACCAAAAACTGATTATCTTCCTTGGTTTGAATCAAGTCCTACTCGGAAAAAAGTTCTTATTGTTCTTAATTATATTATTTGGTTATTCTTTTTTTATATTTCTTTTTTATTAATTAAATTGGATTCAAATATTTTTGGGCAAATATTGACTGTCACCATTATTGCTGAAATTATAGAGAGATTCTTAAAAAGTAAAATTAATTGGTGTCGTCCTTTATTCAAACGAAAAAATTCAACCCCATTTGGTTTAGTTGATTCTTGGTATAAAACGGGATCTTTTCCTTCTGGTCACACTATTAAGGCTGTCTATTTTTTATTATTTATTATTCAATATCAGATTTTTTCTCCGGTTATTTTTCTTTTAATTGTCCTTCCTTTATTAACCTTCAGGGTTATTATTGGTTTCCATTATCCCGTCGATATTATTGGTGGCGTCTTTGTTGGTATTTTAATTTGGCTTTTAGGTAAAGGAATCATTTTTCCTTCTTTTTTAAATCAATTTGTTCAAACTGTTTTTAATTTTGTATTTTTTATTAAGTAGAAGATGTTAACTGATTTTATTTCTATTTTAATTTGGTGGGCAACCATCTTTTTCCTTGGCCTTTTAACTCTGCCGTTTATCGTCACTATTTTTTCTAAATTTTGGGACAAGGGCTATATTTTTACTAAAACTTTGTCCTTAATTACCGTTACCTATCTTTCTTTGATTACCAGTATTTTTAAAATCATTCCTTTTACTCTGTCAGGCTTATTAATCATAATCCTTATATATTTAACTGTTGTCTTTATTTTTCTAAAATCAAAAAACAATTATCAAAGATTTATTTCAGTTATTAAATCCCATTGTGGTATTTTTATTGCCGAGGAATTAATTTTCTTAGCCATCTTAATTATTTGGTCTCTAGTTCGTGGTTTTGCCCCTAATATTGAAGGTCTGGAAAAATATATGGATTGGGGATTTATTAATTCTGCTCTTAGAGGACGTTTTTTACCCCCAATGGATATGTGGTTTGCTGGGGAAGTCATTAATTATTATTATTTTGGACATCTGATTTTTGCTTTAATTACAAAGGTTTCCCAATTAAGTTCTGCTATCACTTATAACTTATCTATTGCTACAGTTTGTTCCCTAACTTTTGTCAGTACTTTTTCTTTAACTTCAAACCTTGTTTATATTTTGCTTAGAAAAACCAGTTTTAAAAAAGTAATTATTGCCGGCCTCATTTCCTCACTTCTTCTTACCTTTGGTGGTAATTTTCATTCAGTCTTTAAAATCGCTAAAAACAATTATCTTCAAAATCAAAATAAATTAGTTTTTACTAAAGCAGCTCTCAGTCGGGCTATTTCTAATTATTGGTATCCTGACGCTACCAGATTTATTGGCCACGATCCCGATATTCAGGACAAAACTATTCATGAATTCCCTATCTACAGTTTTGTTGTTGCTGACCTTCATGGTCATATGAATGATATCTTTATCATTATCTTTTTTATGGCTTTTTTGTTTATTTCTTTTTTAAAGCCCCAATCTTTATTTAATTGGAAATTTATATCTTTTTCTGGATTTATCCTTTCAATTTCCTATATGACTAATGCCTGGGATTTTGCCGTCTATGGCTTACTATTAGCTATTTTTACCTTTATTTATAACTATCATAAAACTGGTTTTGACAGCCTTATTAAAACTATTAGTAATGGCTTACTTGTCATTGTTTTTTGGTATCTTTTTACTCTTCCTTTTTCCTTAAAATTTATTCCTATGATGGAGGGGGTTCGTTTAGTCGATAATCATTCTCCTTTTTATCAACTCTTTATTCTTTATGGTGGATTTTGGTTAATTAGTTTCCCTTTTTTGATTAAATTTTTAGTTAATTTTTTTAAAAAAAATAACTCTAAAATTTCTCCCTCTGATATTTTTGTCTTATCTCTAATTCTGACCGCCACTATCTTAATAATTATTCCCGAAATTATCTATATTAAGGATATTTATATCTACGAGCATCGTCGAGCCAATACTATGTTCAAACTAGTTTATCAGGCCTTTATTATCTATTCACTTGTTTCTGGATATATTTTTATTCGTCTTCCTCAAATTGTTAAATCAAAAACCATTACTATTTTTTACAAAATTATTTTTTCTTTTGTTTTTATTACCCACCTGATCTACCCATATTTTGCTATTAAATCATATTATAATAATTTCGAAACTTATCGAGGTTTGGATGGTTTGAAATATCTCCAAGAGCTTTACCCAGATAATTACCAAGCAATTTTATGGATAAATAAAAATATTTCTGGTCAACCTGTAATGCTGGAAGCGGTTGGGGATAGTTACACTACCTTTAATCATGTTTCTTCTGCTACTGGTTTGCCAACAGTTCAGGGTTGGGTAGTTCACGAATGGCTTTGGCGAGGTGGTTATGATGCTCCTGCTGCCAGGCAATTAGATGTTAACACTATTTATTCTTCGTCGGATATTGATGATATTAAAAATTTGATATCAAAATATCAAATTAAATACATTTTTATTGGTGATAAAGAATATGAAGAATATTCCGAACTTAGTCTTGAAAAGTTTACAGATCTTGATGCCAAGATTGTTTTTCAATCTGGTAAAACCATAATTTACCAACTATAGTAAATCTACATGTCCGATATCTTATCAGGTCTTAATCCTCAGCAACAGCAAGCCGTTACTTATATTGGCTCCCCTCTATTGTTATTGGCTGGGGCTGGTTCTGGTAAAACTCGAGTTTTGACTCATCGAGCCGCCTATTTTGTTGATCAAAAGATTGCCTCTCCTGATCAAATTGTTCTATTAACTTTTACTAATAAAGCCGCTGGAGAAATGAAAAATCGTCTCCAAAAACTTATTTCCACAACCCATAAATCACCAAACTTATTTGCCGGGACTTTTCATTCCTTTTGTTGTCAGATTTTGCGTCGTGATGGTCTTCGGATAGGGATTAATCCTCAGTTTATTATCTACGATACCTCAGATCAGGAAAATGTTATTAAATCATCACTCCTTGATCTTAATCTTAACCCTAAAGAATTTAAGTCTTCTAGTCTTCTTTATTTCATTGAGTCTGCCAAGAATTCTTTTCAAACCCCCTCTGATGCCGCTTCTCAAGCCCATGGATTTTGGCAGGAATACGCCAGCAAAGTTTATCGTCTCTATCAAAAAAAAATGGAGGAATATCAAGCTCTAGATTTTGATGATCTTTTATTCAAAACTGTTAGTCTGTTTACAGAACACCCTAAAGTTTTAGAAAAATATCAAGACATATACCGCTTTATTCTAGTTGATGAATATCAGGATACTAATCAAATTCAGTATCTATTAACCAAGCTTTTAGCCCAAAAATATCACCATCTAACCGTTGTTGGTGATGCCTCCCAAGCCATTTATGGTTGGCGCGGAGCTAATTTTAAAAATCTTATGAACTTAACTGTCGACTTTAAGGATACTAAGACTATTAATTTAGAGCAAAATTATCGTTCCACTCAAATAATTCTTAATGCCGCTAATTCTGTTATTTCTAAAAACATTTCTCATCCGATTTTAAAACTTTTTACCCAAAAACAGTCGCAGGATAAGATTAAGTTATATGAGGCTCCTTCTGAAATTGCTGAAGCCGAATTCATTGCCCAAAAAATAAAATTTATTCAGACTAATCAGCAGATTCCTTTAAGAAATATTGCCGTTCTTTATCGTATGAACGCCCAATCCCGAGTGATTGAGGAGGCCTTTTTAAAATATAGTCTTCCTTATGTTCTTATTGGTGGCACCAGATTCTATGAAAGAGCTGAAATCAAAGATCTGTTGGCTATGATTCGTTTTGCTACCAATCGTCATGATCAAATTTCTCTTGATAGGTTAACCAAGGTTTTTGGTAAACGCCGTTTCTCTGTTTTTATGACTCATCTTAATAATCTTGATATTACTTCTCTAACTTCACTTCAAATTATAGAGTCTCTTATTACTGGCTCCGGTTATCTTGACCGTTATGATTCTAAAGATGAGGATGATCAAAGAAAGATAGAAAATATTAAAGAATTAAAATCTGTTGCTACTACCTTTCCTAAAATCAGTCAATTTTTAGAAAATGTTGCCTTAGTTCAGCAGGAATATTCTCTTCAGGAAAAAAATAAAAAGAAAGAAAATCGTGATGGGGTTAGACTAATGACTCTTCATGGGGCTAAGGGTTTAGAATTTGAAGTTGTTTTTATAGTTGGCTTTGAAGAGGGGATTCTACCCCACTCTCGTTGTTTAATTGATGAATCTGAAGTTGAAGAAGAGCGTCGCCTTTGTTATGTTGGGATTACCCGAGCCAAAGATTATTTATATCTTTCTTATGCCAGTCAGCGCCTTTATTTTGGTAAAAGTAGTCTTAATGAACCTAGTCGTTTTTTAGCCGACATTCCAAATGATTTGGTAGAATTAGACGAACCTCAGGAAATCATTAGGGATTATCGTCATCGTCACAAATCCTCTGATGATGACCTTATTTATGACCCCGATATTTATTAATATGACCACCAGACTTTTAACCAATAAGGATAAAACAAAATATAATTCTGTTATTAAGCACCCCGTCCAAACTTGGGAATGGGGGGAATTCCAACAGAGTCAAGGACACCAGGTTTTTAGATTTGGTGTTTTTGATAATAATAAGCTTATCTCTGCTTTCACCATTAGTTTCCATAAAATTCCCAAAACTAATCTTTCTGTCGGAACCATTTTACGCGGTCCAAAAATTGACGAAGACATTCTTCAGGTTATTAAAAAAGTTGCCTTAAAACAAAATGCCATTTTTGTTAAATTAGAGCCAGATGTTGCCAAGACCCAAGCTTCTATGCAGTTTCCCATGTTAGTCCCTTCTCCTAAAGTTGCTTTTTATCCTCACACTTTTATTATTGATACTAATAAAACCGAAGACCAGCTTATTGCTAAACTTCATCCCAAGACTAGGTATAATATCAAAGTTGCCAATCGTCATGGAGTTGAAGTTAAAAGATTAACTACCGATAAGGGTTTTGAAATTTATCTTAAATTATTACTTAGTACCACTAAACGTCAAGGGTTTTATCTTCATACCGCTAAATATCACCGGGATTTATGGAAAATACTTAAAAATACCGATATTCCTCATATTATCTTAGCTTCATATCAAGGCCAAGTATTATCGGCATTTATGCTTTTTAAATTTAAAGATCAGTTATTTTATCCTTATGGAGCCTCTTTAGATATTAATCGTCAAGTTATGGCTCCAACCCTTCTTATGTGGGAGGCTATTAAATTAGCAAAAAAACTTAATTGTCATACTTTTGATATGTGGGGTTGTCTTGGTCCTGATGCCAAAGAAGGCCAAAATGGCTTTGGTTTTCATCGATTTAAACAAGGTTTTGGAGGTGAACTTTTTGAATATCTTGGAACCTATGACCTTGTTATTAATCCTTTTTTGTATTATTTATATAATTTAGTCGATAAATTACGCTGGCGCTTACTTAGAATTAAGGCCAGGATTACCAAAAGGTAAAATTTCCCAATTCTTGTATTTTTTTACAAAAAAAAGGATGGGTTGTTTACGAGTGTAACTCGAACTTTCCCATCCTAAGATAATATAACTAGTTTAATTTTGGTAGTGTTACCACTTCATCAACATTTGGAGATCCGTAAGTCAACGATTCCGGTAAATCCCTAACACCAAGTGCTTTGGCTACTCGAGCCACCACATCGCCGGAGGCTTTTGTTCTTTCCGTGTTGTAATCTTCTACCGCCTTATACCAATCGCTTAAGCTGGCCATTATTTCGTTATATGCTTCATTAACATAACGATTGGTCTCTTTTAAGGATTCAACATCTAGCGACTGTATTGGCGCTTCAGTTAAAGTCACTGCATAGTTATTAACAGTGATTGCCATGTCCGCTGGGGTAGCTTTAGATTCAACCAACTTACTCAAGTCAATCTTACTAGGATCAAGGATATTTCCTTTTTCATCAGTATATTGTGCATTTTGATTTGACAACTTAACTCCAAAATCTGCCAACGATTCTCGGTATACTTTCGTTTTTTCTACGTCTGCTTGTAAGTACTTATTGTAGATGTCCAAGTAATTTTGGATTTTGTTAAACCCAAGCATAATTGTCGTTCGACTTTTTGCCGCCGCTTTTTGTGCTTGTTGGTATACAGAAATCAGTCGATCGTATTGACTTACCACCGAACCGCACCCGCTAAAGGTTAACACTATTACCAACAACAAGATTAATCCCAACAACCTTTTTTTCATTAAAAATTCCTCTCTTTCCAAATTCTTCTTAAGATTTCATCAGTATTCCTTACAATTGAGTCAATTGCTCCATCAAAATCGTTTTCATTAGCATAATTTGCCGCCTCTTCTAACATTGGTCCATAGTCTCCTGGAGTTAACCAAGTTAAGTGTGTTGAAATTTCAATTGTAACTCGGTTGTTTTCAGGTTTAACATCAGGTCTAATCAACCAAACAATCGCTCTTTGATTTTCAGTATCTCCAAGCTTAACTTTTCGACCCCAATTCATTGCCCAAATTTTTTCATCATCAAGTGGGCCGTTGTTTATAATGCCTTTTTGAATAATTATTGCAACTTCTGCAATTTTATCTTCTTTTAATTTTTGAAGAACCCTGTCAGCATTCAAAACAACTTTCTGACTTAAGAGACCGTTTTGGTCAACAACCCAATATTTACCAATAGCAGGGAATTCTGGCTGTGTTTTTTTTGTTGTCGTACACGAACTGGTTGCTATCATTATTATCAAAAAAAGGGTTAAAAGTATTTTTTTATTCATTCTTTTTTACACTTCCTTCATTAGGTTTAGCAACTAATTTAACAATTCGGTAACCTTTTTCTGAACAACCAGCTCTTCCTCCACCAGCACAAGCACAAGCGCAAGCACAACTAGAGACACAACTTGATCCTCGGCCAGAAAAGCTTCCGCTTCCTCCTCCCGATTTTAAACTACCTCCAGATGAACCACCAATGAACCGACCTCCGCCATATCCACCGCCTCCACTACTTCCGCCACCTGAGCCTCCTCCACCAGAAAAGTTGTAAATTAACATAATAACTAGGAGAAATAATATCGAGATGATCATAATTGCTACGATTATAATTATTAAGATATCGGCAAGACTTTTCTCTTCTTTTTGGAGCATTTCTTCATCATCTATTGAGAAATAGTCACCACCCATCGTAATTGTAATCGCCTTGGCTTTTTGGTTTTCTTTTAGATTTTCTGTTAAGAAAATCAATTGTCCTGGAGTCTTTTGTTCCAGTTCTGGTTCAACTTTTATAAGTACTATCTCTCCAGGGTTTACCCTTACCCATAATTTTTCGATCTGGGCAAAATCAAACCAACCAGGAACAAACTTAAATCCATATCCCTCATCCGTTTTATATATCATCCTCTTTTGAAGAATTGAGAAATTAAAACGGAAACGGTCTCCTTTTAAAGGAAGGTTGATAAAGTTTAATTGAACCTGTGATGTCGATGAAGTAATTGCTTTCGTGTCGCTAATTAATTCTTTTGGTTCATAACTAACAATCTCAAAGTTTCTATTTGGAACCCCAACTTGCAAATAAGCCTTCCCGCGTGGAAAGTCAGTTACTGCTTCATAATCAAACTCATAGTTAATTAACAATGAGCCATCTTTTTGAGGTTCGATCGAGACGGTATAGCTATGTATCACGTCAGGAGGTGTTGCCGACTGCCCTCCAAGTACCGGTAAGATTAATAATCCTATTAATAAGACTATTAAAACTAGTAAATTCTTTTTCATTTATAGTCATTCCTTTCTTAGCGGGCAATGGTTTTTACCAGCATTCTTTTTTGCTGACATTTTACGTTGATTGTTTTTCCATATTTTTTTCCAGTCATCATGAAGCATGTTGCCAAAAGTTTGGCCGTTAAGCCAGCTTTGACAAGGGATAACCTCTCCTTGAGGAGAGATTGCCATGTTATACAAACAAGCTCCACAGGTTGGGTATAGATTAATTCCAATCTTTTTTAAAACATCTTCATCAAGCTGACCCGGGGAAGTAAAGCCAATGTTTACTCCAAGCTCTCGACAAGTTTCGACTGCTTTTTTTAAGATTAACTCAAGCGATTCGGCCGTTAGGTTGTTTCCATTTGAAATTTCACCAATTGCCTTACCTGCTGGAATTAATCCAGAACAAGTAAAATAACGGACCCCAAGACTTGACAACATCTTAATCATTTCAGGATAATCTTGATTTAAATTAAGCAGAGGAGTGTTTACTGAAGTTGATAAACCCGCTGATAGTGCATTTTTAATTCCTTCAACCGTTTTGTTCCAAGCTCCAACTCGACCAACCAATCTGTCATGAATTTTTGGATTAGAGGAGTATAGGGTTATTTGGATATTATCTAAACTTGCCCTGAATAGTCTTTTGGCCAAATTCACAGTTAGTCCGTAACCGTTTGTGTTAATTCTGGTTACAAACCATTTAGAATATTCAACCAAATTAATTATATCCTTACGATATAATGGCTCTCCTCCAGTAAAGGTAAGCATTGGAACTCCGGCTTTCTTGCACTTATCAATTATTCTTTTCCAGTTTTTTGTTGATAATTCTTTATCAACAACCATCATTTCTGAATTTTCTGCGTAGCAACAACTACAGTTTAACTGACATCGACGTTGCCCACCTTCTATCATTGACGAGACAATCAAGTCCATTCTTTGTGGTCCGTTAGCGTACTTTTGATATTCATCATAAGCATCTCCTTGTCCAATCTCTTCAGGAATTTCTCCGTTAGCTATTCCAATTGCTACTCTAATTATTTCATTCAAGTCAGCAATGACTTCATCTTTTTCTACCCTGTAAAAGTGTCTCACTTTTTCGGCAACAGAAAAACAAATTTCCCCAAATTCTTCTTCAGTTATTTCTCTACTATCTGAGAAATTCTCTTGTAGTTCATTGAAGAATGTCCGCAGAACCATTGACCACGAAGGGCCAACCGGTACCGCATAGTATCCATCAATAGTCAGTAAACTTGGTGGATCTTTCCAAAAACTTGGTTTTGGAGGAGTTAAGTGTAGTCTAACGCTTCCAGGTCCTTCTGGGTCAAGAGTTACATGGATCACCCCTTCGTTAAAAGCCTTAAGCTTTCTTCTGTAATCAGTTACCGATTTTGTAAATTTCACTTTTAAAACCCCTTTCTTTATTACCTCTTTCGATGAGGTTATAACTAGGCCCCTTACTAAGACCTACTTATAACCTCATCGATTAAAACTAGTTTATATTTTTAAAGTTCTATGTTTACGTATTTGCTTTAAATACGGACATATTTGTGGAAGTATAGCACACTATTAACTTATAATATGATTTTATATAAACATTTCAATTTGTTTCTATGTATCTAGAGCTAGAAATAAAGAAAATAAGGTAAAATAGCACTATGACATCAAAAAAAATTTCTCCAGAAGAAGTCAAACGTATCGCTCATTTAGCCCGACTCGAAATCAGTCCTCAAGATGAATTAACGCTTGCAGATCAATTATCAAAAACCGCCTCTTATATTGAGATTCTATCCGAAATCGACACCACCAATGTTGCTCCAACTTTTCAAACTCATGGTCAAAAAAATATTACCCGAGACGATTTAGTTGGTGAATCCTTAACTCAAGAAGAAGCTTTATCTCAAGCCACTGACACTTATAATGGCTATTTTAAAACACAAGCAACTATTAATAAAAAATAATTATGAATTTAAATACCTTAACCTTAATTGAGGCAATAAAAGGAATCAGAGAAAAAAAATTTTCTTCAACTGAGTTGGTTACTAGTTGTCTAACTAGAATTGAGCAGCTTGAACCAACTCTTAATGCTTTTGTTTCATTGAATAAAGATCAAGCTCTTAAAGAATCTAAATCAATTGATTTAGATAAACCGTTAGCCGGAATTCCTCTTTCCATTAAAGACAATTTTTGTATAAAAGGTTTTCGTACCACCGCTTCCAGTAAGTTGCTTGATAAATATATTGCTCAATATACTTCCACTGTTGTTCAAAAGTTGATTGACGCTGGTGCCATTATAATTGGAAAAACCAATATGGATGCTTGGGCTCACGGTTCCTCAACTGAAACATCAGATTATGGTCCAACTAAAAATCCTTGGAATCCAAAGTATCTTCCTGGTGGTTCTTCTGGAGGGTCAGCAGCTTCAGTCGCTAGCCATGAAGTAATTGCTTCTATTGGGACCGAAACTGCTGGCTCAATTCGTCAACCATCGGCTTGGTGTGGAGTTGTTGGTTTTAAACCAACCTATGGTCGGGTTAGTCGTTATGGAATTATTGCTATGGCTTCATCCATGGATTGCCCTGGTCCTATTACTAAAACTGTGGATGATACCGCTCTCTTACTCTCACTTATTTCCGGTCACGACCCTAAAGATGCTACCAGTTTACCTCACAAATCGTTTGTCTCACCGCCACCACTTAAAAATTTAAAAGGTCTGAAAATTGGACTTCCTACCGCCTATTTTCCTGACAAAATTAATCCCCAAATTAAAGATAGTCTTATTAAAGCCTCTCAGACTCTTAAAAAATTAGGTGCCGAAATTATTGAGATTGATGTTTTAGACCCCAAAATTTCTATTGCCACCTATACCATCTTACAGCGCTCCGAAGTTTCTTCTAATCTTGGTCGTTATACTGGAATCCGCTATGGGGGACCCAGATCTGAGTTTGGGGATGAAGCTGTTCGTCGACTTATTTTAGGGACTCACACTTTATCTAGTGGCCACTATGATGCTTACTATCTCCAAGCCCAAAAGGTTAGAACTCTAATTATCAATGATTTTAACCGTCAGTTTTCTCAAGTTGACGCTATCATTGGACCAACTTCTCCTACCACCGCTCTTCCAGTTGGCGCCAGTCAGGGTCAAGCTATGTTTGGCGAAATGGCTGATTTGCTGGTTGAACCTTCAACCTTAGCTGGTCTTCCAGGTATTTCTCTTCCTTGTGGTTTTGTTGATGGACTCCCGGTTGGTCTTCAAATTATTACCCCACAGCTTCGCGAGGATCTAGCTATTAATATTGCCCGAGTCTTTGAAGCTAATACTGATTATCACTTACTGTCTCCTAAATTATGAAAGAAATAATATTTAATTTTTTACCTTCTCCCTTTTTAAACAAAAAAGGTTTTAAAATTATCTTAAAATGGAGGAGATCTTTTTTATGACAGTCACTCCTATTATTGGTTTAGAAATTCACTTTGAACTTCAAACCAAATCAAAGATGTTCTGCAGTTGCAGTGCTAGTCATTTTCAAGTTGAACCAAATACTCACACCTGTCCCGTCTGTTTGGGTCTCCCTGGAGCCCTTCCTGTTCCCAATCAGACCGCCTGTGATTACTGCATCAAAATTGGATTGGCTCTTGGTTGTACTATTAATCAAGAAACTTTTTTTGAAAGAAAAAATTATTTTTATCCTGATTTGCCAAAAAGTTATCAGATTACTCAGCTTCAACAACCTTTCTGTATTAATGGTCAGATAGTCGTCTCCGGACACACCATTAGAATTAATCGGGCGCACATGGAAGAAGATACTGGTAAATCAATTCATCAAAATATTAATGGAGTTGATTCGACTCTTTTAGATTACAATCGTTCAGGAGTTCCTTTAGTAGAAATTGTTTCTGAGCCCGACATCTTATCTCCGGAAATGGCCAAGGACTATCTTCTCAAGATACAACAAATTATTCGATATATTGGTATTTCTGATGCCGACATTGAAAAAGGGAGTATGCGCTGTGAACCGACGGTCAACCTTAAAATTATAAACAAGGGTCAAACTTTTTATACCCCTCTAGTAGAAATTAAAAATGTTGCCTCATTAACCGGTGTCCAAAACGCTATTCGCTATGAAATTGACCGACAGCAACAAGATTTTATTAATACCGGTCAGGTTAAATCAGCCAACAACAAAACCACTCGTGGTTGGGATGCTGTTAAAAATCAAACTTTTCTCCAGCGGGAAAAAGAGGGGAGTGCTGATTATCGTTATTTCCCCGAGCCAGATATTCCCCCGATTATCTTAACCAACGACCAGATCCAAGCTATAAAAGCCACTCTTCCAGAGTTACCGGAACAAAAAATTGCTCGATATCAGCAGGATTTCCATTTAAATGATTATGACGCTAATTTATTAGCCTCAGATATAAATTTTGCCACTGGCTTTGAAACTGCTATCAGTCAAAACCAAACCCCTCAGATGACTAAATTTGTTGCCAACCTGTTTCTTGGTCCCATTAAAACCTTCCTTAACGAATCTCAAGGCTCACTTGATTGTCAGAAAATAAAGCCAGTTTTCTTTAATAATTTATTTACTGCCGTTTCTAAATCCCAAATCTCTGCCACCGTTGCTAAACAAGTAATTGTCGACAGCTATACCACTGGCGTTGACCCGGTAGAGATTGCTAAATCTAAAGGATTAATTCAAGTTTCTGACACCGACCAACTTCAAAAATTAGCCCAAATGGTGATTGATCAAAATCCTAAAGCTGTTACTGATTATCAAAAGAATCCCGCCTCTATTGGCTTTCTTATTGGTCAGTTAATGAAGGCTTCAGTTGGTTCTGCTAACCCACAGTTAGCCAGGGAAATTTTAGAAAAAATTCTCCAATAATTCGTTTAAGTTGGTGATATTTATAACTCCATTAAGTCCTTTTTTGTTATATCGATTTATCCAGACTAATCTTAAATCCGGTCTTAATTGTTTTAATCTTCCCACAACTTCTTTTCTATCATCAACCACCATTATCCCTTTAGGAAGTTTGTCAATGACTCTTTGATTTGTTTTTCTCCTTTCTATAATTACCTGTTCGGGGTTAAATAAATCGGTAATTCCGGTTAACTCTAACTTCTTTTTTTGCCAATTTTTATTTCCTTGAGAATATACTCCTAAAACAAACCTTTTTGCCATCCTTTTTAAAACATCTTCAGATTCAGGAAATAGAATAAAATTACTTTTATCAAATAAAACTTGATTTAAACTTTCTTTTTTAACCCCATGTCGTCTCTCTATTTCTTCTAATAATTCATTAGGATCAAAATCTGTTGATGATTCTAAGCTAAGACGATAACTTTCAATTAACTGACCCATTTCTTCTTCCGCCACTTGACATTTTTCTGCTAACTTTTCGGTATATTTTTTCCCACTAGCATTAGTGTCAAAAATTGTTTTATCTAAATCAAATAAAATTAGTCTTTCAGTCATAACCATATTTTACCGTTTTTAAGTTAAAATAGACTAGTGGACAATATTTATCGTCAAAAATTTTTAACTGAATATAATCGTCTTAATCATGACCAAAAATCAGCTGTTGACACTATCGAAGGTCCAGTTATTGTCATTGCTGGTGCTGGTACTGGTAAGACTCAAACTATTGCTGTTAGAATAGGAAAAATTTTAGAAGAAACTCAAATTAACCCTAGTAATATTCTCTGTCTTACTTTTACTGAAAATGCCACTATAAATATGAGAAACCGGCTAATTGGCTTAGTTGGTCCCGATGGTTATAGTGTTCGCATTTCTACTTTTCACGGCTTTTGTAATTCAGTTATTAAAGACCATCCGGAGTTCTTTTTAAAATCAGTTTTAGAATCTCAGGCTATTGATGATGTTACCCAAATTGAAATTATTAGATCTCTTATTGACCAACTCCCTCAAGATAGTTCTCTTAAAACCATCAATGCCCCTTATTTCTACCAAAAAAATATTATTTCCTCACTTTCTTCTCTTAAAAAAGAAAATATTTCTCCTAATGATTTTCTCTCCCTAATTAACGACTCTTCTAATTTTGTTACTACCGCCACCCCTGTTTTAGAAAAAATTAATTCTCTTCGGGCCTCCAAGAAAACTGAATCAGAAATTGTGGCTCATATTAGACTTTTGTCCACCAACCCTAATATCAACATTCTCTATCAGTCCCGTTTAATTTATTTTTTAAAATTGTTTGAATTAGGTCAAATTTCTCTTTCCCAACTCAAGCAAAAGACTAAAGACTTTATTCAAAAAACTGACACCAATCTTCCTAAAATTAAAGATTTATCTATAATTTATCAATCCTATCAACAAACCTTACAACAACGGGGGTTATATGACTATGAAGATATGATCCTTTGGGTTATTGATGCTTTTACTCGCCATCCAGGACTTCTTTCTACTTATCAAGAAATGTATCAATATATTTTAGTTGATGAGTTCCAAGATACCAATTTTTCTCAAATGGGGATTATTAATCTTTTAGTTCAAAATCAAGACCAACCTAATATTTTTGTTGTTGGTGATGATGACCAGTCAATTTTTCGTTTTCAGGGAGCTAATATTGAAAATATTTTTGAATTCTATCAAAAATATCAACCTCATATCCACCGAGTTGTTCTTAGGAATAATTACCGTAGTCATCAGCTTATTTTAGATTCTTCCAATGATGTTATTTCCCAAAATCAGGGTCGTATTGGTCAATATATTAAAGATATTGATAAATCTTTAATTTCTAACTCTAAGTTTGATCCTGATCCTATAAATCTTTTTGTTGCCAACACCTCAACAGAGGAAAACTATTGGGTTTCTCAAAAAATTCGACAACTAATTGATTCCGGAGTTGAAGGCCAAGATATTGCTATACTTTATCGAAATAATGCCGATGTTGATGATCTTCTCCCATTTTTATCTCAAAACCAAATTCCTTATCTTCGTTCAGACTCTATCAATATCTTAGAAACTCTAGAGATTCAACAATTACTAACTTTATTTAAATACCTCTCTCAACCACAGGATGATACTTCTTTATCACATCTACTTTCATTTAACTTTCTCAATTTTCCTGCCTCTGATCTTTATAAACTTTTTCAAACCACTTACTCTCAAAAAAAAGATCTCTCTACTAGTATCTTAGATCAAGATTTTCTTATTCAAAACCATTTCTCCCCAAAATTTATTAATAAACTTAATCGCTTTGTTATCAAAATTGCTAAGACTCAAAAGCAGAGTCATAATTTACCCGCCGACCAGCTTTTCAACATTATTATTCGACGTTTTGGTTTTTTAAAATTTATTCTTAAAAACAAACAAATAGATCTTCTTAAACAACTTAATACTCTTTATTCCCATCTCAAGCAAACTCTTTCAGTTGAAAAAATCAGCCTCTTTGACTGGGTTGCTAAAATTGATCTTTTGTTTGAAAACAAATTATCATTAAACTCCTCTCCTTTAATTTCCGATATTCCTGGGTCTGTCCGTTTAATGACGGTCCACAAAGCTAAGGGGTTGGAATTTAAGCACGTTTTTATAATAAAAGTTTTGTCGGCCAAATGGGATATTGTTTCTTCTAAATCTCAAATTAAATTACCTTTAGGAGTAGTTAAGTATGATTTAGAAAATGACAATCTTGAAGAAGATCGGCGTCTTTTTTATGTTGCTCTTACCCGAGCTATGCAACAGATTTATCTTTCTTATTCTAGATTAAACGATTCTCAAAAAGATCAGCCTCGCTCCCGTTTTATTACTGAAATTGATCCTCAAAGAATTGAAACCATTTCCACCACTCCCAAAATAGAGTCTCAGGCCTTATCATCTTCCTTTAGTCTCAAGCCATCTCAGATTAAGTCAGACAAACTTAAAGACTACCTTCATCAATATTTTGCAGAAAAATATCGCTTCAATGTTACCCATCTTAATTCTTATCTTAAATGTCCTTTATGTTTCTTTTTTAAGACCATTATGCGTTTACCTTATCCTAAGGCTAAATCAATGTCGTTTGGTAGCGGAGTTCATGGGGCCTTGGCCTATCTAACTCAAGTTTATAAAAAAGATAATTATCTTATTTCTTTAGATAAATTTTTATCTGTCTTTGAAGATAATCTTAAAAAAGAAAACCTTGCTGACTCTGATTTTGAAATTCTTAAACACCATGGCCGCCAAATTCTAACTGACTATTATCTTCACTACCAATCCAACTTTAATGGCACTTGCCTTACCGAACATGACTTCAGGTTTAAAAATGTTCGTCTTAACAATATTCCTCTGACTGGCCAAATAGATAAAATAGAATTTATTGGCGGCAATAAGGTTGAAGTTGTTGATTATAAAACTGGTAAGCCAGACTTCAAATCTCAACAGTTAAGTTCTCAAGGAGACTACTTTCGTCAACTAGTTTTTTATAAATTACTTTGCTCCCAAACTAAATCTTTCCCCTACGAAGTTGTTTCTGGCACCATTGATTTTATTGAAAAAAATAAAAAAGGGGATTTTGTCCGTAAGACTTATCCTATTACTCAAGCCGATACCGATAAATTAAAAAAGCAAATTGAAACTGTTTTTCAAAAAATTATTCACCTTGAGTTTACCCCTAATCCTGATTGTGATGACCCCGACCACCTTCATTATTTATTTGATACTTATTTTAAAAATGAAACTTAAAATTAAACGTTTTGATAAATCTTTACCCCTCCCAGTTCATAAAACTGCTGGGGCCGTAGCCGTTGATCTTTATAGTCGTTTAAAGGTAACAATTAGCCCTAAAGAAATTTCCTATATCCCTATGAATGTCGCCATTAAAATCCCTGACGGTTATTTTATTCTTATGGCTCCCCGGTCTTCCACTCACAAGTTGGGTTTAGTTGGTCTTAACGGAGTTGGTATTTTTGATCGGGATTATTGTGGTGATAACGATGAATATCATTTTATTGTTTATAATTTTAGCGACCATTCTGTTACCATCGACAAAGGCACTCGCCTTTGCCAACTTTTATTAATTAAGTGTCAACATTTTGATTTTGACGAAGTTGATTCCATTAGTAAAATCTCTCGCGGCGGCATTGGTTCAACTGGGGTAAAATAGTTTATGACCTATGTTTATATTCTTTTAACTCTAATTTTAGCTGCTTTAATTTTCCTTATTCTTAAAAATAAAGCTAATAAACCTGAAGACATTAGTGCTGAATTTTTTAATCAATTTAATCAAAAATTCCCAGAAATTTTAAATCAGGCCAATACTAACTTAATTAATTTGGCCAATGAAAAAGTTGGTACTGATTTAAATAATAAAAAGCAAGCCATTGAAGAATTAGTCAGTCGCGCCCTTCTTGAAATTGAAAAAAATAATAAAAAAATGGAAGAAGTTGAAATAAAACGGACCGGCTCGTTTTCAGTTTTAACTGAAAAACTTGAGGAACAAAAATCTTTAACTAATCAGCTAAAAGTTACCACTGAAGGTTTAAAGAATGTCTTAAGTAATAATCAATTACGGGGACAATTTGGTGAACAAGTTGCTGAAGATTTACTTAAAATGTCAGGGTTTGTTAGTGGAGTTAGTTATGATAAGCAGGTTTCTGGTGATTCATCCCGACCTGATTTTACTGTTTATCTACCTGATGGCATGAAAGTTAATATTGACTCTAAATTTCCTTATCAAAATTTAGTTAAAATGAGTGAGTCTGATAATAAAGAGGAAAAAGAAAGATTTAAAAAACTTTTTGAACAAGATATTAAAACAAAAATTAAAGAAGCTAGTAGCCGGGAGTATATAAACCCCGAAGATAATACTGTTGATTTTGTCATTTTATTTATCCCCAACGAAATGATTTTTAGTTTTATTTATGATCGTTTTCCTAATGTTTGGCAAGATGCTATGGGTAAAAAAGTCGTCCTCGCCGGTCCTTTTAGTTTTACCGCAATTTTGCGGATGATTCGCCAAGCTTACGATAACTTTAGATATCAAAAAAACGTTGCCAACATCATTAGTTATATTAAAAAATTTTCCGAAGAGTTTGATAGCTATAGTAAAGGATTTAAAGACTTAGGATCTCGAATCGAAGCTCTCCAAAGACAATATACTGCCGTTGATACTACTCGCACCAAACAGTTGGTAAAAATTGTCAACAAAATTAAAACCGAGGAAACAGGAAACTTAGAAGAACTTCATGAATAAAAAATTTATTTATTTTTCTCTTATTATTTGGTCGGGGTTTTTACTTTTTATTAATTATGTTTCTCCTCAGTTCCTTTGGGCTAAAATCATATTTTTCTTTATTATTTTTGCTGGATCATTATCTCTGACTTTCATTTTTTTTCAAAATTATTTACTTTGTTTTTTAATTAGTTTTTATTTAACGGTAATTTTTTTACTCCAATCATTCCGCCAATTATCTCTTATTAACCTAAGTCTATCTGCTTTGATTTTTGCTTTGATTTTTTTTATTATCAAAAACTAAGTTATCTATCCCTCTTGACAACTGTTAGCAGTCATTCTATTATATTGCTAATATGACAGACTTAACCCAGCGACAGATAAAAATTCTTAAATGTGTTACCGAAGAATTTATTGAAACCGCCTCTCCGGTTGGTTCCGAGACTTTGGAGAAAAAATATTCTCTAGGGACTTCTTCTGCCACCATTAGAAATGAAATGGCCACCTTAACTCAAATGGGGTTTCTTAAAAAAGGTCATCTTTCTGCTGGTAGATCTCCCACTTCCATGGGTCTTAAATACTATGTTAAAAATTTAATGACTCCTAAAAATCTCTCTGTTAGTGAAGAAGTTGGTGTCAAGGAAAAAGTTTGGGATTATCGTAACGAATTTGATTCTCTTCTTAGAGAAACTACCAAAGAGCTGGCTAGTCGCACTCGGTCTATGGCTATTGCCACTACCGACCACGGTGTTATCTATAGTCACGGAGCTTCAAATTTACTTGAAGAACCCGAGTTTTATAACATAGATGTTACTAAAACTGTTTTATCTCTATTAGATAATTACAATTTTTGGTTTGATATTATCAACAAAGCTTCTTCTGTCAGTGACGCTGATGATGATTTCGTTCATTTACTTATTGGTGAAGATTTGGGAATTGAACATTTAGAGCCATGTGGTTTTGTTTATCAAAAATATGAAGCTGGGCCTCATCGAGGAGTCGTTGGTGTTGTTGGTCCAGCCAGATGTCACTATCCTCATATTGTTCCTATAGTTGACTATTTTGCCGAACTTATATCTAAAATTACTCGTTAATTTTTTCTATGCCAAAATCAAAAAAAACTAAACCAGATTTAGCTAGATCTAAAAAAACACCTTCTAACCAGTCTCAATTAATTACTGAGTTGGAAGTAAAACTTAAACGGTCTTTGGCCGACTATGCTAATTTAGAAAAAAGAGTTGAATCTCAACGTCAATTTTTTGTCACCCTGGCCACTACTGCCATGGTTATCAAGATGATTGAAGCTTTAGATGATTTCAATCTTACTTATAAGCATCTTCAAGATGACGGTCTTAAAATTGCCATTGATAAGTTTAAAACAGCTCTTAAAAGTGAGGGAGTAGAAGAAATTGAGGCTTTAAACCAAAAATTTAACCCTGAAGTTATGGAATGTGTTGAGGCTGTTACTGGTCCAGAAAATTTAGTTGTTTTAGTTAAAAAACCTGGTTATAAATTAAATGGTCATGTTATCCGACCGGCCCAGGTTGCCGTCGGTAAAACCAATATTAAAAATTAATTATTTTATAAAAAATTATGTCAAACAAAATTATCGGAATCGATCTTGGTACTACCAATTCTTGTGTCGCTGTTATGGAAGGCGGCACCCCTAAAATTATTGTCAGCGCTGAAGGTCGTAATACTATCCCTTCAGTAGTTGAGCCTATTAAAAAACTAGTTGGCGATTTGGCCAAACGGCAAATGGTTTTAAACTCTGAAAACACTGTTTATAGTGTTAAGCGACTTATGGGTCGCCGAATAGATGATCCTGAGGTAAAAAAGACTCAATCTGTCTCTCCTTATAAAATTGTTGCCGGCAAAGACAAAATGGCTGCAGTTGAAATTGGAGGTAAGGCTTACACTCCCCAAGAAATTTCAGCCATGATTATTCAAAAGGCTAAAACTGATGCCGAAAAATATTTAGGTGAAAAAGTTACTGATGCCGTTATTACCGTTCCTGCTTATTTTGACGACTCTCAGCGTCAGGCTACTAAACAGGCTGGTGAAATTGCCGGTCTTAACGTTCAGCGGATTGTTAACGAACCAACTGCGGCAGCTTTAACCTATGGTGTCGACAAAAAGAAGTCAGGAGTTGTTGCTGTTTATGATTTAGGTGGTGGTACTTTTGATATTTCTATCCTAGATATTGGCGATGGGGTTATTGAGGTTATGGCTACCAACGGTGATACTTTCCTTGGCGGTGATGATTTTGATCAAAAAATTATTACTTGGATTATTGACGATTTCCAAAAACAAAATGGAGTTGATTTAGGTAAAGATCCTCAAGCTCTTCAACGGGTTAGAGAGGCTGCTGAAAAAGCTAAAATTGAGTTAAGTAGTGCTATTGAAACCGAAATTAACCTTCCTTTTATTACTCAAAAAGACGGCAATCCTCTCCATCTTACCAAAAAAATGACTCGGTCTGAGTTAGAAAAAATAGTTGATGAATTGATTCAAAAAACTCTTGATCCAATCGAAAAATGTTTACAAGATGCCAACAAAAAATCAGACGGTAAAATAACCAAATCAACCATTTCTGAAGTGATTATGGTTGGAGGGATGACTCGGATGCCTAAAGTTCAGGAAGTTGTTAAGAAATTTTTTAACAAAGATCTTGATGTCAGCGTTAATCCAGATGAAGTTGTTGCTGTTGGGGCAGCTATCCAAGGAGCCTCTCTTACTGGAGAGTCTCAGTTTAAAGACATTGTTTTACTTGATGTCACTCCATTAACTTTTGGGATTGAAACTGCCGGTGGTGTTCGGACTCCACTAATTGATCGTAATACCACTGTTCCTATTAAGAAATCTCAGATTTTTACTACCTATTCTGATAATCAACCTCAGGTAGAAATTAATGTTCTTCAAGGTGAAAGGCCTATGGCTGCTGATAATAAGTCTCTCGGCCGCTTTATTCTTGACGGAATTGCTCCTGCTCCTCGAGGGATGCCTCAAATTGAAGTTACTTTTGATATTGACAGCAATGGTATTTTGTCAGTTTCTGCCAAAGACAAGGGGACTGGTAAGGAACAGCGAATTACTATTCAAAACGCCACTAATTTAAAAGAAGATGAAATTGAGCAGATGAAGAAAGATGCCGAAGCTCATGCTAGAGAAGACGAAGACAAACGACTTTTAGCTGAAGCTAAAAACAAACTCGATGGCACTATCTTCTCTGGTGAGAAAACTCTTAAAGATTTTGCCGACAAAATTAAACCTGAAGATAAAGAAAAAATTGAGTCAAAACTTAAGGAATCTAAAGAGGTTCTTGCCAAAACCGATGTTCAGATTGATGAACTTAATAAAATTAGCGAAGAGTTAAGTCAGATTTTACAAACCGTCGGTGCTGCTATTTATCAGCAACAACCACCTGAAGCTGATCAAGCTCAACCTCAAGCTAACCCTGAAGCAGAACCTAAATCAGATGATAAAAAAGAAGCTGAAGAAGGTGAGGTTGTTAATTAATAAATTTGCTTAATTGGTACCCCGCACTGGCGGGGTACCAAAACTATGTCTATTATTGGAAAAAAAGTCTTACCAAAATACTTTAAAAGACTTTTAACTGGTAATAAAAACCTTAAATTACAACTCAATAATTTTATTTGTAAAAAAGTGACTTACCTTACCAAATTCAAGATAGGTAAATTCTTTTTGCCAAAATCAGAAATTGAAAACAAGGTTATTCAAATAATTGCGTTAAAATAAACTTTATGAAAAAAGATTTTTACGAGGTTCTAGGAGTTTCTAAAAACGCCACTAAAAGTGATATCAAAAGTGCTTATCGCAAAATGGCTTTAAAATTTCACCCTGATAAAAATAAGGCTTCCGATGCTGAAGATCGATTTAAAGAAATCAACGAAGCTTATGAAGTTTTAAGTAACGATCAAAAAAAATCCGCCTACGATCAGTTTGGTCATGCTGCCTTTGATCCTAATGCCGGTCCTTCTGGGGGTCGGACCTATACTCAACAAAACGGCCCTTTTAACTTTACCTACACTCAAACCGGTGGCAACGTTGGTGGTGCTGATTTTGACTTTGGTGGTTTTTCTAATCCTTTTGATATTTTTGAACAATTTTTTGGGGCCGGTTTTACTAATCAGCAAAGCCGCGGCAGACGCCTAGAAACTTATAAAATTAGTATTTCTTTTTTAGAAGCTGCCAAAGGAGTTGAGAAAGAATTTAATATTGATGGTAAGCACCATAAAATTAAAATTCCTGCTGGAGTCGATGATGGTCAACAAATTAGATTTAAAGATTTTATTCTTTATATCGATGTTCTCCCAGATAAAACTTTCAAACGTGAAGGTAATGATATTTTTGTCACTATCAATTTAACTTTTTCTCAAGCCGTTTTGGGAACCGAAATTGAAGTTCCTACTTTAACCGAACCGGTTAAAATTAAGGTTAAATCGGGAACTCAACCTAACACTCTTATTCGTCTTCGTGGCCGTGGCATCAAACAACTTTCTGGCTTTGGTATTGGTGACCTTTATATTCGTCTGATGGTTCAAATACCTACTAGATTATCTCTTCGACAAAAAGAATTAATCAAAGAACTTGGTTTGTAGTCTAAATTAGATGTGATAAAATACCAAAAACTTAGGAAATATCCTTTGTTTGTCCAAAAGCGGACTAGCACCTAAAAAAAAGATTGGAGGAAGGTCAAATGATGAGTCTGTCAGAAACCATTGCTTCTCACTTGAGACTGTCGGCAGAAAATGCCAAAGAAAGAGAAAAGGAGTTAAGGGAAAAAGAACGCCTAAAAGCAGCAGTAGAAAAGAAAAAAGCAGCAGCAAGAAAAAGAAAGGAGATTAAAAAAGAAAGAGAAGCACAAAAAAGGTACCTTGCTGATAAGGCAAGGTTTGAGAATCAAGGTCTTCTAGAGATCCTGAATCTTATTATTCAAGGTTTAAATAGTAACAGAGCTGATTTCTTACCTGTCAAGAAAAGAATCATCGACTATTTTGCCAAGAACCCTCACAATGAAAGGATTCACCAAGGAGTTGTTCTGTTTTCTATCACCATTACAGACTCAACTCGATTTGTCGCTACCTTAACCTGTGCCTGGGACTTTTATCGTCGAAATGTTTTCAAAATTTCTTACGAAGGAGGACGGGCTGTTCTTAATAGTGACTTGTCTCCTTCGGGTAAAAAAGAAGAGGTTAAACTTTCAGCCACTCCAAATGAGGCAGCCAAAAAAATCATTGATTTTTTAATGACTGTCTAAAACATTGCGCCCATCGGGTTACAAAAAAACAAATGGGCGCTTTTTTTTTATCGATATTCTGCTATAATAAACCCGTTAATATAAATTTTTGCGGTTTAAAAATAATGGGGCTGGTACAGCCCCTTTTTTAGTAAACCATTAAAAGGAGACTTATGGATTTAAAAAAACTACCAAAAACAGAGTTTGCTGCTGCTGTGGCTCAAATTGCCGGCGAGCGTAATATTGACGTTCAATCCATCTTAGACTCCATTGAGCTTGGACTTATTTCTGCTTATAAACGTGATCAAAAAGAACGTGGTACCGAAGTTTCTGAAGAGGATAAATTTGAAATTGAACTCTCAGCTGACAGTGGTTCTTTTAAGGTTTTTAAACTTAACGGTGATCAAAAAATAGAAGTTACTCCTCCTGGTTTTGGTCGAATTGCTGCTCAAACTGCCAAACAGGTGATTGATCAAAAAATTCATGAAGTTGAAAAAGAAACCATTGTTACTGAATTTCAAAAGAAAATTGGGAGTTTGATCCCGGGAATTGCCCTACGCTCAGACCCTTATAAACTAGTTGTTGGTGTCGGTAAAACTGAAGGTATTTGTCCTAAAGATGAACAAATACGTAACGAGGTCATTCAGCTAGGTAGTCGCAAGTGGTTTTTACTTAAATCTATTATTAAAGATGAAACCGGTAAAAGTGAAATTGTCCTTTCTCGTCGTGATCCTGAATTTATTAAGCAACTGTTTGTTCGTGAGGTTCCTGAAGTTGGTAATAAGTCGGTTACTATTGAAAGAATCGCCAGATCTGCTGGTGAAAGAACTAAAATTGCTGTTTATTCTACTCAAGCAGGAGTCGACCCTGTTGGTTCTTGTATTGGTCAAAAAGGATCTCGAATTCAAGCCATCCTTAATGAACTTCCACCATCAGAGAAAGTCGACGTCGTTCCTTTTTCAAAAAATATCAATCATTTTGTAGTTCAAGCTTTATCACCAGCTCAAGATATTAAAGTTATTTCTATCAACGATGATATTGCTACCGTTTCCGTTCCCGAAAACCAGTTAGCCCTGGCTATTGGTGGTGGTGGCGAAAATGTCCGTTTAGCCGGGCAACTAGTTGGACTAGAAATTAAAATCACCCAAGATCAGGAATAATTTATAGTTTCTGATTTTTAAAAATATGACACAATCTAAATCTACTATTATTTTTCGTCCCCCGATTGTCACCGTTATGGGTCATATTGATCATGGTAAAACTAGTCTTTTGGATAAAATTAGATCCACTGATATTACCCATCGAGAAGCCGGAGGTATCACTCAACACATTGGGGCTCATCAGGTTCAGGGGATTACTTTTATCGATACTCCTGGGCATGCCGCCTTTTGTGACATGCGTTCTCGTGGTGCTAGTATTACTGATATTATTGTTTTGGTCGTAGCTGCTACCGAAGGAATTATGCCTCAAACTAAAGAATGTATTGAGCATATTAAACGGAGCGATATCCCCTTTATTGTCGCCATGAATAAGATGGATTTAGAGAACATCTCTCCTGATAAAGTTAAAGGGCAGTTGGTTGAAATTGGTCTTACTCCAGAAGAGTATGGTGGTCAGGTAGCCGTTGTTCCTGTTTCTGCTAAAACAGGTCAGGGGATTGACCAATTACTTGACCTCATTAAACTTAATGCTGAAATTTTAGAATTAACATCTTATCCTGATAAACCCTTAAAAGCTTTTGTTATTGAATCTAAACTTGACAAGTCTCGTGGCCCAGTGGCTTCACTTATAATTCAGGAAGGTACTTTAAGCTTAGGAGATCATGTCTATGCTGATGATGTTTTGTGTAAGGTTAAAGCTATTGTTGATGATAAGGGTCAAAATCTTAAATCTGCCGGTCCTAGTCTTCCAGTTGAAGTTTTGGGCTTTGAATTAGTTCCTTGTGTTGGTAGTCAAGTTACTCCGGAAAAACATCAGCCTACTGCCGAATCTCAATGTAAGGTTAGGTATGAGTACGATGAGGATAATCCCAAACTAAAAATTATTCTTAAGGCCGATGTTGAAGGTACTCTTGAAGCTCTTAAAAACAGTTTTTCTGATGATGTTTATCTCCTCTCTGAGGGGGTCGGTGCTGTTACTGACAATGATGTCTTTATGGCTGAAACTGGCGATGCTCAAATCTTTGCTTTTAGTGTCAACACTCCTAAACAAATTCTTAAGTTAGCTGAGAAGAGTCAGGTTAAAATTTTTCAGTCAAAAATTATTTATGAGATTATTGAAAATATTCAATCTCAAGTTCTTAAAATGTTAGAACCGACTATTGATGAGACTATTCTTGGAGAAGGTCTTATTAAAGCTGAATTTAAAATTGATAAGGTTAGAATTGCTGGAGTTCAATGTACTAAAGGTGAAATTACTAAAGGCGACTTAATTCATCTTAAAAGAGATGGAAAAATTATTAAAGATACTAAGGTTGAGGGAGTTCGTCGTGGCAAAGATATTGTTGATAAAATTAAATCTGGCTCTGATTGTGGAATGACTTTTAAGCCTTATATTGACTTTAAGTTAAACGATGTTATAATATCCTATAACAAGACGTAAACGGCACTAAATTAGGTTGCTGTTTAGTCTTTTTTAACTGCCAAGTTAATTAATAAGAATTTAAAAAAGCAGGGTTTCTCAATTACCAGAAACAAAATTTCTTATGAAAAATTACAAAGTCCAGGATATTAAAAATTTACTTCAGACTGCCAAGTCCGCTTTGATTGTAGTCCCTCAATTAAGTATTGATAGTTTATCTGCCGGTCTAGCTCTAGCCTTGTCTCTTAAGGATAATAATATTGAAACTAAAATCTTCTGTCCTCAGAAACCGGACGATAATTATTCTAAGCTTAGTGGTCTTGAATTAGTTACTGACACTCATGATCAAAATGATTTAGTAATTACTCTTGATTATCCTCTTGATCAGATTGAAACTGTTAATTATAACCAGGATAACGGCAAACTTAATTTAGTTGTCCAAACTAAAGATGGTTCTCCTAAAGTTTCTCAAAATCAAATTTTAATTGCTAATCAATCTGGAAGTGCTGATATCAACTTTATTTTAGGTGATGAAACTAGCCTAGGAGTTAATTCTAATATTGTTAATTCTGGTACTTGGGTTCAAATTTCCCCTAATAATAATATTAAACCTTGGGCTAAAGCCAGCTTAGTTGATCAAGATGCTCCTTATTCAGAAATGTTTACTTTCTTTTTACCGATGCTGGGATTTAATCTTAATCAAGATACTGCTAAAAACCTACTTATTGGCTTGCGTGTTGCTACTCAGTCGTTTTCTATTAATGTTTCTCCAGAAACCTTTGAAGCTGGGGCTCTTTGTCTTCGTGCTACTCAATCATCTCCTCCTCAAGAAGTTCAAGTTAAACCTGACTCAAACTTTGTTCCCACCGCTTAATAACTTCGTGTTATAATCTCTCCTAGACTAAAAACGGTTTTTGGGTTGCTATTCCTAAATATTATTATTTTACCGATTTTAGCCGCATAACTTATGGCATTAACTAAAGAAGAAAAACAAGAAATTATTACTAAACACGCTCAAGCTAAAGGTGACACTGGTTCTCCAGAAATCCAGATTGCTATTCTTACTAAAGAAGTTGAAAAGCTTCAAGGGCATCTAGCTGAAAATAAACACGATTCTCCTGCTAAGCGTGGCATTTTAACTAAAATTGCCAAACGGCGTCGACTTCTTCGCTATTTGTCTATCCACAATCCTGAACGATACACTGCTATCACTAAGTCTCTCGGATTGAAGAAATAACAGGCTATAATTAATTAATTTTTATGAAAATGTATACACAAGATATTTTGGTGGGTGATAAAAAAATCAGTCTTTCTACTGGTAAACTTGCACCTCAAACCAACGCTTCAGTTGTTGCCCAATTTGGTAACACTGTTGTTTTAGCAACCGTTTTAATGGGAAAATTAGATGAAACCAAAGACTATTTTCCTTTATCTGTTGAATTTATTGACAAGCTTTACGCTGGAGGCCTTATTAAAGGTGGTAAGTGGGTTAAGCGCGATGGTGGTCCTTCTGATGCTGCTGTCCTTTTTGGCCGGATTATCGACCGCTCCCTTCGTCCTTTATTTCCAGAAGGGTTTTTAAATGAAATTCAGATTATTACTACTGTTTTAAGTAACGATAAAAAACATGATGTCGTTATTCCAGCTTTTACTGCCGCCGCTGCCGCTATGGCTATCTCTGATATTCCTTTCCGCGGTCCAGTTTCGGCTGTTAGAATCGGTTCTATTGATGATAAGTTAGTTATAAATCCATCTTTAGATGAACTTCAAAAATCTAAACTTGATCTTTTAGTTTGTACCGGTCCTAAAGGTATTAATATGATTGAAGCTGATGGTAATATTGTTAAAAATGACCTAATGCTTCAAGCCATCGAACTGGCTAAAACTACCAGTGATGACCTTAATCAACAGATTGCTCAGTTTGCCACTAAAGCCGGCAAGCCTAAAATTGATTTTCAACCCGCCGGTCCTTCTGCTCAACTAATTAAGGATGTTGAGTCAAATATTCAAGTTGATGTTAAAAAATTCTTTGATGACGGCGTTGATGGCGCTCATATGATTGGTCAAGAACTAATCTTAGATAAAGTTAAGCAAATTTATCAGGATAAAATTGATTCTCAAGAAGTCTCAATTAACCATCTAACTGCCGCCGTTGATAGTATTATTAAAAATTATGTTAGAAATCAAACTCTTGCTGGGCACCGTTATGATAAACGTCAATATGATCAAATTAGACCTTTAAATATTGAACCTGGAATTTTACCGATGACTCACGGCTCTGCTTTGTTTGAAAGAGGATTAACTCAAGCTATTACTGTTACCACCCTAGCTCCTCTGGCCGAAAAACAATATTTACAAGATTCTAATGGTGAAATTACTAAACGCTATCTCCATTATTATTCTGCTATGCCTTTTTCTACTGGTCAAACTGGTCGTGTTGGCCGTCCTGGTCGTCGCGAAATTGGTCATGGTGCTTTAGCCGAAAAGGCTCTTGTTCCAGTTATTCCTTCAGAAGCAGATTTTCCCTATACTATTGTCTTAACTTCAGAAGTTTTATCTCAAAATGGCTCTTCATCTATGGCTTCTACTTGTGGCTCTACCATGTCATTAATGGACGCCGGAGTCCCTATCAAAGATAAGGTTGCTGGTATTTCTATTGGTCTTATTGCTAAAACCGATGATGAATACACCCTGTTAACTGATATTGCTGGAATTGAGGATCATTTTGGTGATATGGATTTTAAAATTACCGGAACTCGCGATGGTATTACTGCCATTCAGTTAGATATTAAACGCCAAGGGTTAACTCTTCAAATGATTCGAGACACCTTTGTTGCTTCTACTGCTGCCAGACTCCAAATCTTAGACAAGATGGAGTCAGTTCTCTCTGCTCCTAGACCAGAATTGTCTCCACTAGCTCCCAAAATAAAACTAATTCAGCTCCCTGAGGATAAAATTGGTGAAGTTATTGGTAGTGGTGGTAAAACCATTAAAGCTTTAATGGATAAATATCAAGTTCAAATTGATATCGATGACTTTGGAGCTGCCTCTATTTCTTCTCAAGATCAGAAGGCAATTGAGGAAGCTGCTTATGAAATTGAATCTATGATAAAAGAAGTTCAGATTGGCGAAGAATATGCTGGTATTGTTACCCGAGTTGAAAATTATGGCGCTTTTGTTGAATTTTTACCTGGTCGAGAAGCTCTCCTTCATGTTTCTGAGATGTCGGGCGGATTTTTATCTGACCCCTCTAGTATTATTAAAGTTGGTGACAAGCTCAATGTTAAAATTGCCGGTTTCAATGACAATCATCAAGTTAAGCTCTCTTCTCCAGAATTTAAGGCTGCTCATCCTGGTCAACCGCGTCAGACTGGTAATCGAGCTCAGTTTGCTGCCAAGCCAGAATTCCGTAAATTCAATCCAAATTTTTCTAAACGACAAAGATAATCAGCTGGTATTTTTTAGTCATATTTTAGTTATACTTTTTATATGGATTCTAGTGTCTTAACTATCGACAAAGCTATTGAAACCCTTCGAGATAAGGTTAAATCAGTCAAGTTGCCTGAAAATTTAGTTCTAAATATTGAAGAACTTTTTTCTCAATTAACTATTAATTCTCGAAATGAAGAGTCATTTTGGCAAAATTATCAATCAGCCTCAAAGTATCTTAATTATCTTATTAGTCTTCCTTGGTTTACTGAGACCAAAGATATTTTAGACACCCAATTTGCTAAAGAAAAACTTAATGAACAACATTATGGTCTAGAGACTGTTAAAGACCGCTTGTTAGAGTATATTTCTGTTCTCGCTCTCCAAAGAGACCGTAATCCTAATCAACCCATTAAAGCTCCTGTTCTGCTTTTTGTTGGCTTAGTTGGGACTGGTAAAACCACCATGGCCAAATCTATTGCTAGTGTTTTAGGCCGACAGTTAATTCGGATTCCTTTTGGCGGTTTGGGAGATCCTCTTTATCTTCGAGGACAGTCTCGTATTCACCCTGAAGCTGAACCCGGACAGGTAATTAAAGGTTTAATTAATTTTAAAAGTATTAACCCGGTTATCCTTTTAGATGAAATTGATCGAGTTGCCGATGATGCCCTTAATACTATTATGGGAGTTTTAGTTGAATTACTTGATCCTGAACAAAACAACCATTTTATCGACCATTATATTGATTATCCGGTTGATTTGTCTCGGGCCATTTTTTGTGCCACCTGCAACAATACTTCCCGGATTGCCACTGCCGTCATGGATCGGCTCGAGGTTATTCAAATGCCCTCTTATACTGACGAAGAAAAAATAGTTATTGGTCGTGACTATATTTTTCCTAAAGTTATCAAAGAAGCTGGACTTCGTCCTAATGAAATTAAAATTGATAACTTAGTTTGGGATCAGATTGTCCGTCCCTTAGGATTTGATGCTGGTGTCCGAACTCTTCAACGCAATATTGAAGGTTTATGCCGTAAAGTCGCTAAAATGATTTTTGAGGGCAAAACCAAGCAGGTTGTTGTTGATCAATCAAATGTTAAATATTATCTACCTCAATGGTAGTCCTTAAATTAAAAAATTATGATTAAAAATAAAAAAAATATTAATCCGAGAACTAGTTTTACTAGTGCTCAAAACCAGGTTAGAGAATTCAAATCTAACCAAAATTCTCTCCGTATTAGTTCACTTGGAGGCTTTGGTGATGTTACTCAAAACATGTTCGTTTATGAATTTATTCCCAATGGTGATGTTTCTAAAAGTGAAATAATTATTGTTGATTGCGGGGTTGGCTTCCCTGAAGAAGATATTTTTGGGGTTGACATGCAAATCCCAGATACTCATTATCTTGAAGACAAAAAAGATCGCATTTTAGGTATTTTTATTACCCATGGCCATGAAGATCATATTGGTGCCATTAAGTTTATTTTGCCAATTTTAGGTGAAAAAATTCCTATCTTTGCTCCCAAACTTGCCGCCGCCTTTATTGAATCTCGTCTCTCTGAAGTTAATCAACGGGCTATTATTAATGTTTATCAAGATAGTCTTCCTATCCAGAAAGGAGTTTTTTCTATTGATCCCGTTCGAGTTACTCACTCCATTCCTGATACCTTTCATTTTGCTATTACAACTCCGATTGGTATTTTTTATCACGGATCTGATTTTAAGTTTGATGTCTTTCCTTTAGATGGTAAAGGAGCTGATCTTAGTCACATTGCTCGTATTGGTGAGAAAAAGGTTGTTGCTCTGATGTCTGATAGTCTTGGATCTGATCATGAAGGTTATTCACCCTCAGAAAGTTCTATTGCTGAAAATTTTAAATATGAAATCACTTCTGCTAAAGGAAGAGTTTTTGTTACCTCTATTTCTAGTAATATTATTCGTTGGTCACAGGCCATTGAATATGCCAAGAGTGTTGGTCGTAAAATAGTTGTCGTTGGTTTTTCTGTTGATAAAGCCATTAGTATTGCTAAAGAATTAAATTATTTGAGTCTTAATGATTCTGATCTTATTCCTCCCGAACGGGCTAAAAACTTCCCTGACAATAAACTTATTTTTTTAGTTGCCGGTTTTGCTGCTCAACCTGACTCTGCCCTTAGTAAAATGGTTATGGGCAAGCATCGTATAAAGATTAAATCTGGTGATAAAATTATTTTTTCCTCTCCAGATTATATTCCTGGCACAACTTCAAACATCTATACCATGATTGACAATCTTTCTAAACTTGGAGCCGAAGTTGTTTATGGTGAAAAACAAGAACTTCATGTCTCCGGTCACGGTTATCAAAAAGAGCATGCTCTCCTCATTAGTCTAGTTAAACCTAAGTATTTGTTACCAATCGGGGGAAATTTTCGACATGTTAAGCAATATCAATCTATTGCCAAAAAATTAGGTTATGCTGAAGAAGATGTTATCCTTCCAGACTTTGATTCTTCTGTTACTTTTTATGATAATGGTAAATTTGATACTAATTTTCACCTTCCTATTAGAAAGATTTTGATTGATGGTTTTGGTATTGGTGATGTTGGGGCAACTGTTCTTCGTGATCGCAAGCTTTTGGCCGAAGACGGGATGTTTTCCGTTGTTCTTTTAATTAATAAAGCCAGCGGTCAATTAGAGAAAGACCCGGTAGTTCTTAGTCGAGGATTTGTCTTTGTTAAAGAAAATACTGATCTTATTAATTATTTAAAACAGGAAACTATTAAAAAGTTTAATGAGGCCACCAGCGCTCCAGCCAACCTTGATTATATTCGAGAAGAAATTCAAGCCCATATTGAAGAAATAATTCATCAAAAAACTGGTCGCCAACCAATGGTTCTTCCACTGGTAATTGAGGTTTAGTAAATTTTAATTAAATTATTAATAAAACTAATTAGGGTTAAGTTATAATCAGTTATGCGATATTCACAACTTTTTGGTAAAACTAGTAAGACTGTCCCAGCAGATGCTGATAGTGTTAATGCTAAATTATTAACTCAAGGCGGCTTTATTCAAAAAGAAATCTCCGGTGTTTATAATTATTTACCTTTAGGGCTAAGAGTTTTAACTAAAATCCAAAATATTGTTAGAGAAGAAATCAACAAAATTGGTGGTCAAGAAATTTTAATGCCAGTCTTAACTACTGAGGATAGTTGGCGGACAACCGGCCGTGATCAAATGGATATTCTTTTTCGTCTTAAAGGTCAGGGAAATGTCAGCTTGGTTCTTAATCCAACTCATGAAGAAGTTGTTACTCCTTTAGCTCAAAAATATATTTTTTCTTATCGCGACCTACCGCTGGCGGTTTATCAGATTCAAAATAAGTTTCGTAACGAACCTCGAGCTAAATCTGGCCTACTTCGCGGACGAGAATTTAATATGAAAGACCTTTATTCTTTTCATTCCGATGAGGCTGATTTAGATAAATATTATGATATTGTTAAAGATGCTTATTTTAAAATTTATCAGAGATTGGGATTAAAAGATATTACTGTTCTTACCTTTGCTTCTGGTGGAACTTTTAGCCAGTTTTCTCATGAATTCCAAACATTAAATGAGGGTGGGGAAGACACTATCTATCTTTGTGATCTCTGCCATATCGCTGTTAATAAAGAAATTATTGATATTCAAAAAACTTGCCCTCAATGCCATAGTTCTGATTTAAAAACCGTTAAATCTACTGAAGTTGGCAATATTTTTAAACTAAAAACCAAATACTCTCAAGCTTTTAACTTTACTTATCTAGATAAATCTGGTCAAGAACAAATTGTTCAAATGGGGTGTTATGGTTTTGGTCCGTCGCGAACCATGGGGGCAATAGTTGAAGTCTTCCATGATAACAAAGGGATTGTTTGGCCCAAAGCCATTGCTCCTTATCAAGTTCATCTAATTACCCTAGATTTATTTGAAGATGATATTAAACAAAAAGCCGATCGTCTTTATCAACAGTTTTTAGATAAAAATATTGAAGTTCTTTATGATGATCGTTTAGATATTACCGCTGGTACCAAATTTGCCGATGCTGATTTAATTGGAATTCCAACCAGATTAGTTGTTAGTAAAAGAAGTCTTGAAAAAAATGGAGTTGAAATTAAGTATCGCCATCAAGTCGAGAGTCAAGTGATTTCTTTTGATTCCTGCTTAGATACTATATACTAATTTATGGCTAAACGTGGTCGTAAAAAAAAGAAAGTTATTCCTAGTCTAAGATTAAAGACAGAAACCATTCAAACTATCTTTTTTATTTTCTTTTTTATTCTAGCAATATTAACAGTTTTTTCGTTTCTTCAGACTGGTCCCGTCCCTACTAAAATTAATGAAATCATTGTTAAATATTTTGGTTTAGGGGCAACCTTAATTCCATTTTTGTTTTTTTTGGCCGCCTTTCTTTTTGCTAAGATCAAAACCCCCCTAAAAGATCTTAATGTTTTTTTAGGATTTTTAATTATGTTTATTTCCCTTATCAGCCTTTTTCAACGTGGTATTTTTGGGTCTTTTCTTTTTGAACAATTATTTTCCTTATTTGGTCGAATTCCCAGTATTTTAATTTTTATTTTTTGTCTTATTGTTGGTTTTGTTATTTTATTTGACACTTCAGTTGCTCAGGTTGTTAAGTTTTTTATTACCGTTTTTAATTTAATTAAAAAATACACCGTTGGTGGTGCTAAAAAAATTGCTAAAAAGACTAAAGAAAAAAATAAATCAAAAATATTTCAGTCAGAATTACCTCTTGAGTCTCAACCAGATCTCAAGAAAGATAAACCAGATCCTAATGTTATTGGAGTCCCTCCTGTTTTTAAACCAAATCCTGGTACTGTTACTTCTACTACTGCTCTTAGCTCTTCTGGTCAACAAATTTGGGAATATCCTTCCATTGATATTTTCGATAATACTCCCGGACTTAAGGCTGATCGAGGAGATATTCGTAAAAATGCCCAAACTATTGAGCAGACACTTGATTCATTTGGCATCACTGCTAGAGTTTCTGAGGTCAATGATAGTCCTTCAGTTACTCAATATGCTCTTGAGGTGGCCTTAGGTACTAAGTTGGCTAAAATCGTTAGTTTGAACAACGATCTGGCTATGGCCTTAGCTGCTCCTGGGGGAATGATTCGAGTAGAAGCTCCTATTCCTGGTCGAGCCTTAGTTGGGATTGAAGTTCCTAATCGTTCTCTGGAAGTTGTCCCTATCAGAAAAATGCTTGAGTCTGAAGTTATGAAAAACGCTAAAAATAAGATTACTGTCCCCTTAGGTTTAGATGTTGCTGGCAATCCCAAGGTTGCCGATATTACCAAAATGCCCCACGTTCTTATTGCTGGTCAAACTGGTTCTGGTAAATCCGTTTGTATTAATTCTTGGATTAGTACTATTTTATTTAAAGCCTCCCCAGATGAAGTTAGAATGATTATGATTGATCCCAAGCGGGTGGAACTAACTCCTTACAATGATATTCCTCATCTCTTAACTCCGGTTATTGTTGAATCCGATAAAGTTCTTTCATCTCTTAAGTGGGCTGTTGGTGAAATGGAACGCCGTTTAAAAACTTTTACCGAGGTTGGTGCTAAAAATATTGAAGCCTATAACAACCTTTCTGGTTTTCAATCTATGCCCTACATTTTAATTTTTATTGATGAATTAGCCGAAATTATATTATTTAATCCTTCTGAAATTGAGGATAATATTTGTCGTTTAGCTCAAATGGCTCGGGCGGTTGGAATTCACTTAATTTTAGCTACTCAAAGACCTTCAGTTAACGTCATCACTGGTCTTATTAAAGCTAATATTCCAACTCGGATTTCTTTTGCTGTTTCCTCAGTTACTGATTCTAGGGTCATTCTTGATTCTCCTGGTGCTGAAAAGTTACTTGGTCGTGGTGATATGCTTTATTTACCACCAGAATTAGCCAAGCCAGTTCGGGTCCAGGGTTGTTTCGTCTCTGAGAAAGAAACCACTGGATTAATCTCTTTTCTTAAGGGGCAAAAAACCACCGAATATAACGAAGAAATTTTAAACCAATCAGTTTCTGGTAGTCGTCTTCCTAAAAATGCTCCTTCTACTGGAGATACCCTAGAAGATAAGGATCCTATGTTTGATGATGCTGTTAAATTAGTTCAAGAATCAGGGAAAGCTTCTTCCTCCCTCATGCAGCGTCGTCTTAAACTTGGTTATGCCAGGGCGGCTCGAGTTCTTGATCAATTAGAGCAGGCCGGGATTGTTGGTCCATCCAAAGGAGCTAAAGCTAGAGATATTTTGATTCCACACAATAATCCTAGTGATGATAATCTCGAATAATACTTATGATTGCTTCTTCACTTCTTAAAAATACTCGTCTTGATAAAGAATGGGAATTAGAAGATATCTCTAAGAAAATAAAAATTCCTATTAAATATTTACAGGCACTTGAAGATGAACAGGTTGGTTGTTTTCCTCAAGAGCCATACTGCTCTTTAATTATTAAAGATTATGCTGATTATTTAGGGCTAAAAGGGGAGGACGTTTTAGCCTTATTCCGTCGTGATTTTGAGCAGAAAAGAAAATCAAAAAAAGACGAACCTACCAGAGTTTCATTTACTCCAAAGTTTACTTTTACCGTCTCTATTTTTGCTATTATTATCTTATTTTCTCTCTATTTAGTTTCTGAATACTTTAAATTTCATCAACCTCCTAAATTAAAAGTAAATTGGCCTCTTGAAGCGACTATTTCCAGTTCTATTGTTGAAATTAATGGGGTTACTGATCCTGAAGCTACCATTAGAATCAACGATGATTTAATTATTGTTTCTCCTGACGGTTCATTCCAAAAAAAGATTAATCTTAACTCTGGTGATAACAATATTACTATTAAATCAACCTCACCTAGCGGTAAATCTATCATAGAAGAGCGGAATATCACTTCTTCACTCTAGTCCCAAAATAGTCTATACTGATTTTATGGACATTACACAAATAATTACCGTTATTAGTTTGGTTTGTATTACTAGTATTGTTGTTGCTTCTGGTATTTGGCTAGTCTTAGTCCTTAAACAGCTTCGCAATACTCTTACTAAAACTAATCAGATTCTTGAAGATACTCGTTTGATTACTAGTTCTGTTGCTAAACCTATTTCTTCTTTCTCTGAATTCCTTATGGGGTTTAAAAACGGCTTTGGATTTTTTCATAATTTATTTAATAAAAAAGATAAAACTAATGACTCGACCATCTGATTATTCTGATCAAGATTATCGTCATCATCAAAATTCCGGATTTATTTTTGGCCTTATTTGTGGTGCCATTATTAGTGCTCTTATTGCTATTATCATCTACAAAAATAATAAAACTGAAATCTTTGAAAAATTAGAACAAAAAATTAAGCATTTTTTTGATAATATCTCTCCTTCAAAATTTACTTCTAAATCAAAACCAAAGTCTCCTCGATCTAAACCTAAAAATATTATGACTCCTAGTCTTTCTAAAAAAGATATCACTCCGATTTTTGTTAAAACTAAAACCCCTCCAAAAATGTTTATCAAGCCTAAAAAATAGCTGATATAATTGGCATTATGAACGCTCGTCAACTTAAAGATAAATTTATTAATTTTTTTGTTTCCAAAAATCATTTTGAGATTCCTTCTGCCAGCCTGATTCCTGAAAATGATCCTAGTACTCTTTTTATCTCTGCTGGAATGCACCCCTTAGTGCCCTATCTTTTGGGTCAGCCACATGTCTTTGGTAAGCGTCTTACTAACGTTCAAAAATGTATTCGTACTGGCGATATTGATGATGTTGGTGATAAATTTCATCACACTTTCTTCGAAATGTTAGGCAATTGGTCTTTGGGTGATTATTTTAAATCAGAAATGATTCCTTGGAGTTTTGAATTCTTAACTCAACACCTTGGTTATAAGGTTGAACAAATCCATGTAACTTGTTTTCAAGGAGATGATCATGCTCCTAAAGATACTACTTCCTATAATCTCTGGCTTAAGCAGGGGATTATAAAAGACCATATTCATTATTTACCCAAAAAAGATAATTGGTGGGGACCTGCCGGTACCACCGGTCCCTGTGGTCCTGATACTGAAATGTTCATTGATCTTGATGTTACTGCTGGCCCTATAGATTTTATTTCTGGCTGCAAGTCAGAAAGAATTGTTGAAATTGGAAATGATGTTTTTATGGAATATAATCAGACGGCAGATGGTAAATATTTACCTCTGTCTCAAAAGAATGTTGATACTGGTTATGGAGTTGAAAGAAACATCGCTGTTATTAATGGTTTTACTGACAACTATTTAACCGATATTTGGCAACCGATTGTTCAAACTGTTGAGCAAATATCAGCTAAAAAATATTCTCAGGGTGGTCAAACTACTACTGCAATTAGAATAATTTGTGATCATATCAAAGCCGCTGTTTTCATCATTGCAGATGGGGTTGAACCATCAAACAAAGAAACCGGCTATGTTCTTCGTCGCCTGATTCGTCGAGCCATTCGTCAAGGGAAACTTTTAGGTATTGAAACTAATTTTACTTCCCAAGTTGCTATCTCAGTTATTAATAATCAAGAAAATTATGCTGGTATTTACCCAGAGCTGGATATTAATAAAGAAAAAATCCTCTCCCTTCTTGATTTTGAAGAAAATAAATTTCGTAAGACCCTTAATCGGGGATTAGCCGAACTTCAAAAAGACGAAACTAATTTTCAAAAATTACATCCTGATACTAAGTTAGTTGATAAAAAGTATTTAGGGGATAAATCTTTTTTTTACTATGAAAGTTTTGGTTTTCCTTTTGAAATGTTTTATGAAGAGTCCAAATTGGCTAAAAGTTATCCCCGAGAAGAGGTTTATCAATATTTTGAAATCGCCCGACAAGAACATACTAGTCAATCCCGTAATCTTTCTGCTGGTAAGTTTAAATCTGGTTTAGCTGATCATTCTGATTTAATTATTAAATATCATACTGCAGCTCATCTTATGCACGCTTCTCTTCGACGAGTTTTGGGTAATCATATTCATCAGGCCGGATCTAACATTACCACCGAAAGAATTCGCTTTGATTTTACTCACCCTGATAAAGTTACTCAGGATCAACTCCAACAAGTTGAAGAATTAGTAAATCAGCAAATTAAACTGGCTCTCCCGGTTAATCATCAAAATATTTCCTTTGTTGAGGCTAAAAAACAAGGAGCTCTTTTTCTTCCCGGACACTCTTATCCTGATATGGTTAGTGTTTATACTGTTGGCGATCCTAATAATTACTATTCCAAGGAAATTTGTACCGGCCCTCATGTTCAAAATACTAGTCAATTAACTGAATTTAAGATCCTTAAAGAAGAATCAGCCGGTTCTGGTAAACGTCGTCTTTACGCTACCCTAAAATAACTAAAAATCCGGATTTATAGTATCCTTATAATATGGAAGGGAACAGTTTTTGGTTGATATCTATTCAAAACGACGAAGTTAGTGTTTCCCTAGTTTCCGCCTCTGATAATAAATACCGGGTTTTATCATCTGGCCCTAGTAAAAACTGGGATATTAACAATCCTTCTACTTTCACCACCGCTATCGATGAGTCTCTTTCTGTAGCTTCTTTAAATGCTAATATCACCGAAGAACAAGAACCATCAACTGCTGCTTTTGTAATTCCTCCCTTCTGGGTTAGTAATGACAGTAAAATTCTTCCCAGTAAGGTTAAATTTATTAAAGAAGCCTGTAAAAGTTTATCCTTAACTCCAACTGGGTTTTTAGCCGAAGATGATGCTATTGTTGAGGACGCCAATCAGTCGGATGGATTTCCCGCCAGCTTTATTCTAGTCCATCTTTCGGCCAAAGATTTTTACCTTTCTCTAGTTTATCTTGGTCATATTAAAGAGAGAATTAAAAAGGACCTTAGTCAGGAATTTACCGGTCAGGATTTAGAATCAGCTTTATTAGAAATAAATTCTGAATCAGCTCTCCCTCCTCAAATCATTATCTTTGGTCAGTTTGATGCTAGGATTTTAAGTTCTCTTAAAAATTATCCTTGGGTTGGTAAAAAAAACATTGAAACCTTTCTCCATCTCCCTGAAATTAAATCCTATGATCAAGATCAAATTATTGATATTTTTACTCGGGTTATTTCCGGCCAAATTAACCACTCTTCCAGACTCCCTGATTCAGATGATTCTTTAGAGGAAACTCCCGTTTCTGATGATAATTTTTCTGACCCTAAAACTCTAGACGATCCCAATCTTCCACCTTCAACCAGTTCTCAAACCCCTCAAAAAGAAACTTTAATTGAAACTACTCCAGAAGAGCTTGGCTTTGGTCAAACTCCTTCTGATTTTACTTCTTCGCTTCCTATCATTACTCCTGCCGATATTCCCCCTCAGCCTCAAGATCCTTCTCCGCCAATTTTTACTCCTTCACCTTCGCCTTCAAGAAAAAGTAAAATTTCCTTTAATTTTTTTAAAAAAATTAAACTTCCTCGGCTAAAATTTAATCAGAACTTTCTCTGGTTTGGTTTAATTTTATTACCAATTTTAGCTGCTCTTCCATTCTTTTTACTTAAAAGTCAGGTAACTATTTTTGTTATCCCTTATACCTTTAATAAATCTCTTCCAGTGACTCTTAAAGTTGACGCTAATAATAGTGATATTTCTAAATCTATAATTCCTATTACTAAAGAAGTTTTTGATGTTAAAGCTAAAGTTAGTATTAAGACTACTGGTCAAAGAACCATCGGCGATAAGTCTCAAGGAGAAATAATTATTTTTAACAAACTTGATAAACCACAAACTTTGCCAAAAGGAGCTATTATTGTTGATTCAACTGGTAAAGAATTTGAGCTAGCTACGGGGATTACTATTGCTGCCAGCAGTTCTGATTTAGAAGAGGGGGTTATTAAACTTGGCCAAACTAAGACAGTTGCCATTGCTTCCGATATCGGCTCAGAATACAATATTGTGGTTGATTCCCAATTAAAGTTCAAAGAATATTCTGAAACCGATTTTATTATCAAGACTGAAACTACTTTCAGTGGTGGCAGTCGTCAGCAGGTTGCTGCCGTTAGTGCTGAAGATATAACTAATATTCAATCCCAAATTAATCAAGAAATCGCCCAAAAAATTGAAGAAAAAATAATTCAGACAACGGGAGACGTTTCTGGTCTCATTAAAGAAACTATCCAAAGTAAAAAAGGTAATTTAGAGCTTAGTCGTGAAATTGGGGAAACTACCGAAGATCTTACTGGTAGTATTTCTGCCTCAGTGACTGTTTTTGTTCTCTCCAATGAGACCAAAGACAGTGTTATTAATCAGTTTATGTCTTCTGAAGCCGACTTTAACAACAGTCTTTTTGATCCTAAGGACTATACTTTTTCCCTTAAAGTTAATAAAATTGAAACTAACCAGGCTGCTGGTAACTTAACTGTTTCTGGTAAGTCTTTGCCCAAAATTAATGAGTCTAATCTCAAAAAAGCCCTAACTTTCAAAACGGTCCAAAAGGGTGGGGATATCATCAAAAAAATGATTCCTCGAGCATATAATTTTAATATCAAAACTAAACTTCCGCTCCTACCATTTATTGCCAATAATATCAGCGTTGAAGTTAAGACTGAAACTCAGTGAGTTATATTTATCTCAAAAAAAAGTCAAAATCACTTTCTCCTAAAGTTAAGCGTCGCCGTATTGTTGCTGCTAGCTTTGTTTTTATTGGAATTACCTTTTTGGGTTTAGCCGTTTTTCCCATTATTGGATTTCAACTTTCTTATTCTACTCGTCTTCGACAGATTATTGATCCTTTATCAACTCAATCATACAATCAAACCTCCATTTTAGGGGAGTCAGCCACTGATTACACTCAATTATCTAACTGGTTTGTTAATTCCCCAGATCTTCCTAATCTTAATCAGGAAGTGATTGATACCGGAGTTGATAGCTATTATCTTTCCATCCCTAAACTTAAGATTAATCGGGCCATAGTTGTCCTTGGTAGTATGGATTTAGAAAAAAGTTTAATTCACTATCCACAAACTGCTCTTCCTGGTCATTTTGGCAACCCTGTTATTTTTGGTCATTCAGTTTTGCCCCAATTTTTTAACTCCAAAAACTATCTAACTATCTTTTCTACTCTTTTTAAACTAAATCAGGGAGATGAAATAATTATTGAATATGATAAATCCACCTATAAGTATATTGTTGAAGAAATGTTTGAAGTTAAACCTACCAATCTTTCAGTCTTAGATCAAAGATTTGATGATAAAACTCTAACCTTGATTACTTGTAGCCCTCCGGGAACCTATCTCCGTCGCTTAATTATTAAGGCTCATTTAGCCTTATAACTATGAATGCCCTAGGAATTGATTATGGCACTAAAAGAATTGGTCTGGCGATTGCCATTAAGGGTATTATTCAACCCTTAACCACTCTTAAAAACTCTCCAAAGCTTATTGATCAGTTAAAGCAAGTAATTTCTGACTATCAAATTGATGAAATTTATGTTGGTATTTCTCAAGGAGTAATTGCTAATCAAACTAATAAATTTGTCATCCGGCTCAAAAATATGCTACCATTACCCATTAGCACAGTTGAGGAAGCTGTTAGCACTATTGAGGCTAATCAAATCTTTCTTACCAACAAAAAGCATCAAAAAGATTATCAAAAAACCATTGATGCTATCGCTGCTGCCGTTATTTTAAAAAGAGTTATAAATTAACAAAACTATGATTAAAGATCTAATTGCTCCAATTCAAGCTTGGCTATTATCTCAAAAGAGGTGTGTTGGCTGTGGCACTGCTTTATCAAAAGGTGTCCGTAAACAAGTTAGAGGCCAAACCACTGTTACCTGTCATTGCGGTCGTATTTTTATTTATGATGAGACTAAAAAGACTTACCGCCGAGCTCTCTTTGATGAAATTTAAATCTAATGAAAAGGGCTTTTTTTGTTACTGTTAGTATTATTCTGATTTTACTTTTATCGTTAGTTCTTTATATTAATTTTCATCTCTCGCCTGTTTCTAGTGACACTACTGCCATCATTTTTACTATTAAAAAAGGTGATGGAATTGTTAATATCACTCAGAGGCTTAAAGACAATCAGCTTATTAAAGACAAGTTTTCTTTCATTGCTTACAGTGTTATTACTGGTCAAAATCAGAAAATTCCTTCTGGAAATTTTAAGCTTTCTCCTTCATTATCAGTTCAAGACATTTTTAAAAATTTTAGTACTGGTGGAATTACTGATTACTGGTTAAAAATTATTGATGGTTTCCGTATTGAAGAAATTGCCAGACTTTTCCCCGATGACCTCTCTTTTAATCAGTCAGATTTTTTAGCCCAAGCCAAGGTCAAAGAAGGTTATCTTTTCCCTGACAGCTACCTTATCCCCAAATACTATAACCTTAATCAAGTCTTAGATTTTTTAGATCAAAATTTTAATAAAAAATTTGCCCAAGCTAAATCTGGTAGTAGCAGTCTTCTTTCAGATCAAGATAATTTAATTTTAGCGTCCTTATTAGAAAGAGAAGGGAGGTCGCTAGATTCAAAACAAATGATTGCTGGAATTCTTTTAAACCGGCTGGGGATAAACATGCCACTTCAAGTAGATGCTTCCGTGCAATATGCACGTGATAGTCAGACTCCTAATTTAACTAAATATTGGCAGCCTGTCAGCAGCGACCATCTTCGTCAGGTAGATTCTAAATATAATACCTATCTTTATCCCAATCTCCCCCCAGGGCCAATTTGCAACCCCGGTTATGACTCGCTTTATGCTGTTTATCATCCAACCGATTCCGACTATCTCTACTATATTACTGGTAATGACGGAAAAATGTATTATGCTAAAACCCTAAAACAGCATAACCAAAATATCTCCAACTATTTAAGATAATTTTTGATTAATCATTTTGTTGAGTCTTACCCATCTTTCTTTTTTAACCTTTGTTGGCACTTCATCAAGATAAAGTTTTTCACTTACTGTTCCTGGTCGAGGGGAATACTTGTTTAGATAAGCTATCTCAAAATTTACCTGACGACAAATATCAACCGTTTCTTCAAAAGCCGCTTCATCTTCTCCTGGAAACCCAATAATAATATCGGTACTAAACCGAACTCCTTCAACTTTAGCTTTTATCTTTTTTACCAAATCTAAGTATTCTTCTTTAGTATAATTTCGGTTCATCTTTTGCAAAACTTCATTATTTCCAGCCTGAAAGGGGAGATGAATTAATCTATCAATATTCTTATACCTAGCAATTACTTCAATTAAATCATCAGAGAAGTCCCACGGGTTATTACTGACAAATGAGACTAGTTCAACTTCTTTTTTAGCTACTTCTTCCAATAAATTTGGAAATAAGCTTTTAAACCTTTTTTTACCCATAAAGACATAGCCACAATCACTTAGCTCCGATCCATACGAATTTACATTTTGTCCTATTAGTAAAATTCTTTTATTTCCTTTTTTAATTGCCCTATCTACCTCTGCTAATATCTCCTCAAAAGGTCGGGAAACCTCGCTTCCTTTTGCTTGAGGAACAATACAATAAGAGCACATGTTGTTGCAACCATAACTAATTGGCACTAAAACCACTCCTTTAAGTTTTTTAATTGGTTCTGTCACGATTGTATATTTTTCCAACGGTTTAAATTCTACTCCCGCAAAGTTCTTTTTTACTTCCATTTTCTTTTTATTATTTTTATTCATTACCCCGACTAAACATCCAGTTATTACTATTTTCTTGTTAAATTTTTGGATATTTCTTAAAAACCCATATGCCCTGTTTTCAGCTGACTGCCGAATAACACAAGTATTAATTATTACTTCATCAGCCTCCTGCCAGTCTTTAGCTTCCTGCCAGCCATTTTCCCAATAGTGTGCCTTAATTCTTTCTGAATCAGCCGTGTTTTGGATGCAACCAAAAGTCTTAATAAAAAACTTCATTTCCGATTTTACCAAATCAACCTTATTTTAATATTTTTTTTGCCACTACTAATAATCCTGACCCTAAAGTTGATAAAATCACTGTTGGTAACATTACTCCTGCCGCCGGCAAGGTAGTTGTTTCCGAGTCAGTGTTAACTGTTTCCCAATTTACATTTTCAGCCCCAGTAGTTAAAGTAAAATTAATTGTTGAACCATTGTTGGATATAATTACCGCATGATCTCCGTCCGTTAAAGTTCCTGCTGAATATGACCAATTATTATTACTATCACTTACTGTTGTTCCTTCATCTTCATCTACCTTCACCGTCACTGTACTTTCAGCCGGAGCCTCGCCGTTAAAAACCACCGTTGAACCAGAAAACCACCAATGAGAAATCTGTCGGCCACTGGTGTCTACTGGTCCTATTGATTTTAAACTAAATCCACTAGCTATCACTTTTTGTTTAAAACCCAGAAAAAAACTTATTAAAATCAAGATTACGATTAATCTTTTCATATTATCATCTTAAAACTATTTTTTTTCATTTGCAATCTTTTTAACTAAATGAGAATATTATTTATGGACGACATCAAAAGTAATAACCCAAACAACCAAACTCAGGATGATTATCAAGAAATCCTTGATAAATATGCTGCCTCTATTAAGCCAGAACCTCAAACAGTTCCTTCAGAAACCCCACAACCGACTGTTAATCCAGAGCCGGAAATTCCACAACCGACTATTCCTGCTGATGCTCTCAAAGAAGTTACTCCATCTCCAGAACCCTCTTTAGAAACCACTCCCTTAACTCAGCCTACCGATATTATTCCTGAAGCTCCAGCCAGTCAACCAATCACTCCACCAGAACCAGAAACCAAAACTCCCGAAGAAATTAAAGCCGAAATTGACCGAATTCTTACCGATGAACCTAGTAGTGATAACCAACCAAAAACCACTCCTCTACCATCTTCATCAGGTTCGGGTAAGTTTGTTAAATTTTTATTTACTATTTCATTAGTTATTTTCTTGGCAGTTGCGGGAGGATTAGCTTATTTTATCTTTATTAACAAGCCGGTTAAAAATAACATCTCCAACGATATTATTCCTACTCAAGCTCCTAAACCCAGCTGTGTTTTAAATGGAGTTGAGTATAAGCTTGGTGATTCTTTTCCTTCAGCTGATGGCTGTAATACTTGTGTCTGTCAAGCAGAAGATGCTATTTCTTGCACCCAGAGAGATTGTAGTACTGTTAATACCACTCCTTCAATTTCTCCAGCAACTCAATCTGCTACTCCAACCCAAGAGGCCCTTCCAACCTTAAGCCAATAGTTTCTAAACTGTTTTGCTTATTGCTAATCATTGATACTAGGGGTAAAATACCTACATTCTAGCGAGCGGTTGGTACATAACTCGCATCTCCGTCCAAGCTTAGTGTTGTTGACGGAATCTTTTTTAGTAGTTAAATTTATTGATGCCTTCCGTAAAAAGAACCTACTGGGGTCAAAAATACCCCAATATCCCTAAATTAGACTTAATTCAGATTCAAAAAGAGTCTTGGCGAGATTTTCTTGATCGTGAACTTAGGGAAACCATTCATGCTATTGCTCCTATTATTGATTACACCGGCAATAATTGGCAACTTGATTTAGGTGAATTATCCTACGATCCTATTACCATTACTCCTGAAATTGCCAAGAAAAAAGGTCTTAATTATACCGTTCCTATTCGTATTAAAGCTACTTTAACTAATAAGCGTACCGGTAATGTTCGTGAAGAAGATGTCTTTTTTCTAAATTTACCGACCATGACTGACGAGGGTACTTTTATTATCAATGGTATCGAAAGGGGAGTTATTAATCAGCTGGTTCGATCTCCTGGTGTTTATTTTACTGGAGAAAGAGATGCTGCTACTGGAAAAACTCTTTACAATGCCGAACTCCGTCCCAATAAAGGTTCCTGGTTAGAGTTTTTTGTTGGTAAAAAAGATGTTATTTTTGCTCGTATTGATCGAAAAAAGAAATTTCCTGCTACCATCTTGCTTCGAGCCGCTTGTCAGATGAACGACAAACAATTAGTTGCCGAGTTTGGTGATTTTATTTCCGCTACTATTCAGGCTGATGTTTCTAAAAGTCCTGAGGAAGCTGTTTTGGAATTTTATCGTAAGCTTCGACCAGGGGAACCTGTGGTTATGGAAAATGCTCAAAAGTTTTTCGAAGAAAGATTTTTTGATCTTAGAACTTACGAATTAGGTAACGTTGGTCGTTATAAGGTTAATAAAAAATTTGGATTTAAATTTGATGACACCGATAAAGCTAACTGGGTTTTACGAAAAGAAGACTTAATTGCCACTGTTAAATATTTAGTTGAACTCCAAAAAGGTAACGCCACCCGATTGGATGACATCGATAGTTTGGCTAATCGTCGTTTGCGCCGTTGTGGTGAAATAGTTTCTCAAATTGCTATCCGTCCAGCTATGGCTAGGTTTGAAAGAATGGTTAAAGAGAGAATGAGTTTAATTTCTACTAAAGAAAAACCGGCTCCTAGTCAAATGATTAATCCTCAGCCTTTAATCTCCACTCTTAACACTTTTTTTAGATCAAACCAATTATCTGCCATTCTCGATCAAACCAACCCTTTATCTGAGTTAGACTTACTTCGTCGGGTTACTGTTGTTGGAATTGGTGGTTTAACTCGAGATCGGGCCGCTTTCTCTATTCGTGACGTTCATTCATCTCAATATGGTCGCATTTGTACTGTTCGTTCACCTGAAGGTCCTAACATTGGATTAGTAACCTATTTGGCTCTTTATGCTCGAGTTGATAACTATGGTTTTATTTTAGCTCCATTCCGAAAATTAGTTAAAGTCAAAGATGGCTATACTATTTCAGATGATTATTTTTATCTTGACGCTGATGATGAGTTTGATAAAAAAATCACCCACCTTGGAATTAAATTTGATGACAAGGGAGTTACTACTCAAAAATGGGTTCCTATCCGTTACCAAGGAGAATTTATTGAAGGGCCAATTAATCAGGTTGAATATATTGATTTAGTTCCTAATCAAATTGTTGGAGCTTCTGCTTCTCTAATTCCTTTTGTTGATCACGATGATGCTACTCGGGCTCTTATGGGATCTCACATGCAGACTCAAGCAGTTCCTTTAGTTTCTCCTCAAGCCCCGATTGTTGGTACTGGTATGGAAGATGCTGTTGCCACCGCTATGAATCGTAGTGTTTTGGCTCATCGTTCTGGTAAGGTTACTTATGTTGATGGTTCTAGAATAGTTGTTACCTTAGACAAAAAGGCTGTAGTAGAGCATCACGATGAAAGTGAAATTAGCCCCGACGGTAAGACTGAAACTTATTATCTCTCAAAATTTGAGCGTACCTCGCCTTATGGAACTTGTTATAACCAAAAATCAGTTGTTAAAACTGGAGATATTGTTAAACAAGGAGATCTTTTAATTGATGGTCCTTCTACTGATGGAGGTCAGTTATCTATCGGTAAAAATTTACTGGTTGCTTACGCTGAACTTGACGGACTTAATTATGAAGATTCTTTTTTAATTTCTGACAGACTGGTTAAGGAAGATGTTTTAACCAATATCCAAATCTATGAATATCAGGCTCAGGTAGTTGAAACCAAGCTTGGTTCAGAAGAATTAACCAAAGATATTCCTAATGTTTCTGAAAATGAACTTAGCAAGCTTACCGATGATGGGATTGTTATGATTGGTGCTACCGTTGGCCCAAATGATATTTTAGTTGGTAAAGTTGAACCTCGTGGTGAAAAAGAATTGTCTGCTGAAGAAAGACTTCTTCGAGCTATTTTTGGTGAAAAAGCTCGTGAAGTTAAAGATACCTCTCTTAGAGTTGCTAACGGTGAAGGGGGAGTTGTTATTAAAGTAGATGTTTTAGACAAAGACCAAGGTGATGAACTTGATCCTGGGGTTAATAAGATTGTTAAAGTCTATATTGCTCAAATTCGTCGAATTCAGGAGGGTGATAAAATCGCTGGAAGACATGGAAACAAAGGGGTCATTGGTCGGGTTTGGCCTTCATATGACATGCCTCGCACCGCCGATGGTACTCCAGTTGATTTAGTTATGTCCCCAATTTCTGTTATTTCCCGAATGAATTTAGGTCAAATTTTAGAAGCTAATCTAGCTCACGCCGGTCTTTATCTTAATAAAAGATATGCTGTTCCTGTTTTTGAAAAATACCCCGAAAGTCGAATTGCTGCCGAACTTGAATCTGCTGGTCTTGATAAAAGTTGTAAAGTTCAACTTTACGATGGTCGTACCGGTGAACCTTATGATCAACAAACTGTTGTCGGAGTTGGTTACATTCTTAAATTAGTTCATATGGTTGATGATAAAGTTCATTCTCGGTCTACTGGACCTTATTCCTTAGTTACTCAGCAACCTCTTGGTGGTAAAGCTCGTATGGGAGGTCAAAGATTAGGAGAAATGGAAGTTTGGGCTCTAGAAGCCCATCAAGCTGCTCATACTTTACAGGAAATGTTAACCATTAAATCTGATGATATTGATGGTAGAACTCATGCTTTCCAATCAATTATTAAAGGCGAACCAATTCCTGAGCCAGCTATTCCGGAATCATTTAAAGTTCTTACTAAAGAACTTTCTGGTTTAGCCCTGGACATCTCGCCGGTTGGGGTCAAGGAAATTGACCTTCTTCCTGAAGATGACACTTCTACTGCTGAGATTAAACCAGAAGATATTAGTCTGGAAATTCCAGCAGAAGAAAATTTTGAAGCCGAAACCGGTGACTTAACCGTTTCTGATTCGGCTAAGTTAGAGACTGAAATAAAGGAGGAACAATAATGTTTAAATTTAAAAATATGATCGAATTTTCCGGTCTTCAAATTAAATTAGCTTCCCCGGAAGAAATTCTTGAATGGTCCCACGGTGAAGTCACTAAACCCGAAACTATTAATTATCGAAGTTGGCGTCCTGAAAAAGACGGCTTATTTTGTGAAAAAATTTTTGGACCTAGTCGTGATTATGAATGTTATTGTGGTAAGTACAAAAAAATTCGTTTTAAAGGGGTTGTTTGTGATCGCTGCGGGGTTGAAGTCACTGTTTCCAAAGTTAGACGTGAACGTATGGGACACATCTCCTTGGCTGCTCCAGTAACTCATCTTTGGTATCTCCGCAATACTCCTTCTCCTTTGGGAGTAATTCTTGATGTTCCTCAAAAAGATTTGGAATCAGTTGTTTATTTTACTAAATACCTAATTACCCATGTTGATGATTCTAAAAGAAAAGAAGCTTTAGATAATTTACAACAATATTCTCATAATCGATTAGAACAAATTGATGCTGATACTAAAAAAACTATTGAGCAAAAAACTACTGAGATGGAAAAAGAAAAATCTGATCTCAAAAAAAAGATAAAAAATAAAGATCAGCTTAATATTGCTCAAGAAGAAAGAGATGTCCGTCTCAAACAGGAAATTCAAAAAATTGAAAATAAGGCCTTAGCTGAAAAAAACCGGATTGAGGGCTTAATTAAATATCTTGAGGAAAAAATTCAAACCATTAATGTTCTTTCGACTATTTCTGATGAAGAGAATTTTTACTTATCTCAGTTTAGAGCTAATATTTTCTTTACTGCCAGGATGGGAGCTGAGAGCTTAGTTGATGTCTTGTCTCAAATTGATTTAGTTGAAACCGTCAAAGATCTTAAAAAAGAACTTGCCAAAACCAGTTCTAAAATCAAAAAGAAGAAAATCATGTATAAGATTAGAATTCTTAGTGGTATGAGCGACAATAATATTAAGGCATCATCAATGATCTTAACAAATGTCCCGGTTATTCCACCAGATTTACGTCCCATGGTCCAATTGACTGGAGGTCGTTTTGCTACCTCAGATTTAAACGATCTTTATCGCCGGCTTATTAATCGTAATAACCGTCTTAAAAAACTACTCAAACTTGGAGCTCCAGAAATAATTCTTCGTAATGAAAAAAGAATGCTTCAAGAGTCAGTTGATATTCTAATTGATGCTCAAAAAGCCTCTAAAAACAAACGCAAAAGTCTTAAAAGAATCCCCAGATCATTATCTGATCTTTTACGTGGTAAAAAAGGTCGTTTCCGACGTAATCTTTTAGGTAAGCGGGTTGATTATTCCGGTCGTTCCGTCATCGTTGTTGGTCCCGAGTTAGCTCTTGATGAAGTTGGTTTGCCAAAAGAAATTGCTCTAGAAATGTTCCGTCCTTTTGTTCTTAGGGAACTTATGGCTACTGGTATTGCTCCAAATATCAAAAGTGCTAAAAATTTAATTGATCATCGAATTACTGAAGTTTATGATATTTTAGAAAAAGTCACTCAAGATAAGTATGTCCTTCTTAACCGAGCTCCAACCCTTCATAAACTTTCCATTCAGGCATTTAAGCCAGTCCTTACTGACGGTTTAGCTATTCGTCTTCATCCTTGTGTTTGTAAAGGATTTAACGCTGATTTTGATGGTGATCAAATGGGAGTTCATCTCCCCTTGTCTCAAGCCTCTCAAAAAGAAGCCAAAGAATTAATGTTGCCGTCAAAGAATTTGCTTAAGCCAGCAGATAGTAGCCCAATTTCTATCCCTACCCAAGGGATGGCTGTCGGCTGCTACTACATTACTTCAGTCAGGTCTCAGGATTTAGCCAAAGAAACTGCCAAAGGGTTTAAAGATTTATCCATCTTTACTAATCGAGCTGAAGCCGAATTAGCTTATCAATCAAATAAGATTGAACTTCGAGAGCTTATTGCCGTTCGAATTAAAGGTGAAATTATTAAAACTACTTTTGGTCGAATTTGGTTTAACAAAATCCTCCCCAAAGAGTTTAATTTTGTTAATGAAGCTATGGCTGGCTCCAAGGCTCTCAATGACCTGGTTGTTAAATCTCTAGAAATTGCTGGTCGAGTTAAAACTGTTAAGCTTATTGACTCTCTTAAGGAGATTGGTTTTAAAGGCTTTACCTTATCTGGTATCTCTTTATCTATGAATGATTGTGGTTATCTTCCTAAAAAAGATGACATTATTCATAACGCCAATAAACTCGTTGCTGAAATTGAAGATAACTTCAAAATTGGTCTTATTAGTAATGATGAAAAGAAACGTCTTAGTCAAAATATTTGGTTAGAAAAGACTGAAGAAATTGCTGAAAAGACTTGGGAAACCTTAGATGTAGATTCTCCAATTAGAATTGTTTCTTCTGCTGGAATTAAAAGAGCTTCAAAAGACCAAATTAAACAGCTTTCTGGTATGAGAGGGCTCATGGTTGATCCTACCGGAAAAATTGTTCAATTACCCACTAAATCAAACTTTAGAGAAGGATTATCAGTTTTTGAGTATGTTACCGGAGCTCGTGGTACTCGCAAAGGTTTGGCTGATACTGCTCTTAAGACAGCAGATGCCGGTTATCTTACTCGTCGTTTAGTTGATGCCGCCCACATCTCTATTATTAGAATTGATGATTGCGGTACTAAAAAATATATTACTGTTGACGCCAACGAAAAAGGTCGCGAAAGATATTTTACTCGTCGTATCTTAGGCCGTGTTTTAGCCAATGATATTATTGACCCTAAGACTAAGAAGGTTTTTCTTAAAAAAGGTGATATCTTGGATAACAATGCTGTTGATCTTATTGAAAGCAAACAGATCACTTCAGTTGATGTTCGTTCACCTATTACTTGTGCTGCTGAAACCGGTCTTTGTCGTCAATGTTATGGTTGGGATTTATCAACTAGAAAAATGGTTGATGTCGGGGTTCCTGTTGGAGTTGTTGCCGCTCAGTCTGTTGGTGAACCAGGTACTCAATTAACATTAAGAACTAAACATACCGGTGGAGTTGTCGGGGTTGACGTTACTCAAGGATTGCCTCGGGTTCAAGAATTATTTGAAATTCGTATTCCTAAGATTCCTTCACCTTTAGCTGAAATTAATGGTAAGGTTAAGATCAAAGAATCTCTTGATGGTTACGAAGTTAAACTTAGCGGTAAAGATGATAAAAAAATTAGCAAAACCATTACTTATATTTTGCCTTCAAATGCCAATTTATTAGTCGCTGATGGTGACCTGGTCGGCAAAGGGACTCAATTATCTTCTGGATCTCTTGATGTTAGAGAAATTATGGACATCAAAGGTCTTGAAGCTGCTCAAAAATATTTAATAAATAATATTCAAGGGGTTTATGAATCTCAAGGGATTACTATCCATGATAAACACTTGGAAGTTATTGTTAAAGAAATGAGCGGTAAGATTAAAATTGAAGACCCTGGTGATACTAATTTCCTCTATGGTCAGATTGTCTCTTTGGCAGTTTTTAATGCTACCAACGAAAAAGTCAAAGCTAAAGAGGAATACAATAAGCCAGCTACTGGACGACAAATTCTTCTAGGATTAATTCAGTCAGCTCTCACCACCGGATCCTGGTTGTCAGCTGCTTCATTCCAACAAACTACCAGTATTTTGACGGAAGCATCTTTAATTGCTGAAGTCGATGACTTGATAGGTTTAAAGGAAAATGTTATTATCGGACGTCTTATTCCTGTCAATAAGGATCAATAAAAATATGCCAACAGCAAACCAACTTATCAAAAAAGGCCGCAAAGTGAGGATTAAAAAACTCAAAACCGGGGCTCTTCGTGATAATTTTAATACCGTTAATAATCGTTTTACTAAAACTATTAATCCGGTTAAAAAAGGGGTAGTAACTGTCGTTAAAACTATGACCCCTAAAAAACCTCATTCTGCTTTGAGAAAAATTTGTAAAGTCAAATTAAGTAATCGAAACTTGGTTACTGCTTATATTCCTGGTATTGGCCATAATTTAGCCGAACACAGTATTGTCTCTATTCGTGGAGGTCGGGTCCGAGATTTACCTGGTGTCCGTTATCATGTTATTAGAGGTAAATTTGACGCTGCTGGTGTTACTGGAAGAATGCAATCTCGCAGTAAATACGGTGCTAAAAAACCTGGGGCCGCTAAAGCTGCCTAAATTATAAACTTTATAACTTTTAACTTTATAAAAAACTATTATGTCCAGAAAAGGAGCTAGTAAAATTAGACAAGTTGAACCAGATGCTATCTATAATAGTGTTTTGGTCTCCAAAATTATTAATGCTACCATGAAAGATGGTAAGCGGAATGCTGCTGAAAAACAAATTTATCAAGCATTAGAATTAATTAAAAAGGATTTTCCTAAAGAATCAGAGTTAGAGGTTCTGGAGAGAGCTTTCGAAAATATTAAGCCTAAGATTGAAGTCCGTCCTCGTCGAATTGGAGGTGCTGTTTATCAAATTCCTACCCCAGTTCGAGGTCTCCGTCAAAATTCTTTAGCAATTCGTTGGTTAATTAGTTCTTCTCGAGCTAGAAGTAATAAACAATACCATTCGTTTGCTCAAAAAATTGCCGCTGAACTTAATGATGCCCTTAGTAATAGTGGGGCTGCTGTCGCCAAAAGAGTAGAAATCGAACGGATGGCTGAAGCTAATAAAGCCTTTGCTCACCTCAGGTGGTAGTTTTACAAACTAAAAACCTATTGTTGGGGATTTTTTTCTTTAGTCTTGATTTCATAGTTAAATTTAGTCATACTTAGATAATATATGTCGTTATTTTCCAAGCCCAAGATTGTTATTTGGCCCAAAAGTCAGTCGGTTGAAATTTATCTTAGCCGTAAGGACAATAATTTTTTCAGTTTAGATATTAATCTTTGGCAAGAAAGATCAGGAAAGGATTTGGAGGGGTTAATTTTTTTCCTAAATCAAAACAAAATTACTCAAGCTTCAGTTTTAATTCCTGATGATGTTGTTGTTACTAAATCATTTGTTTATGATACTAAAATTGACACCATTGATAAAAAAGAGGTTATTAGTCTAGCTTCCGGTTTTGTTAATTTTAATATTAATCCAGAATCTATTGAATATTCTCTAATTCAAGATGGAGATAAAACTATCATTAACTCCGTTATTTATGATAAATCGAAAATTGATTGTCTTAAATCTAATCTCCTTAAAACTAATTTAAACATCACTTCCTATCAACCAGTTTCAGCCGCAGTTAGCAACGTTGTTTCTAGAATTTATCTTAATGAATTTTTTCTTATCTATCCCTTAAATGATCGTGAATATACTTTATTGCTCTCAAAAAATAATCAAGTTTATTTGACCGCTAATTTTAAAGGTCCAGGACTTGATATTCAAAAAACCATTAATTATGCTCAACTGTATTTTTCTAATCCAGTTACCAAAATCTATTATCCGGAGAATAAAGACTTAGAAATTATTACTTCTACAGAAATGGAAAAAACTTCCTATAATGAAACTCAAATTGCTCAAAGCTTAAACCAACCTGGGAATATGCCGTTACCAGTTGTTGGTCAGAATAATGGTATAATTAACTCAAATAAAGATATTAGTTTAACTAAACAATCAAATATGAATAATAAAAAGAATTTAATCCCTATAATTGCCGTTATTATCTTTTCTTTTGCGATTGTTTCCTTTATTGTTTATCTTATAATCAACAAAAATCAATCTTCTGAAATAATTGATGGTAATCAACTTGACCAAGATGTCATTCCTACCACCATTATTGAAGCTATTACTCCCGAACCCACTCCAATCGTTGAAGAAATTAGTAAGGATATAAAAATCCAGGTCCTAAATGCTACTGAAATTAACGGTCAGGCTGCTACTCTTAAGGCTAAATTAGTTTCTTTAGGATTTGAAAACGTTGCCGTCGGCAATGCTGCCACTGCTGCCACTACTAATTCTGTTCAGGTTAAATCAGCCACTACTTCAGCTTATTTTGAGTCAGTTTTAATGGAAGATTTCCCCGCCGACTATACCGACGATCTTAAATCAACCTCTACTTATGATGCTGTTTTCACTATTGGTACCGACATTTCTGGGATGAAAACTATTACTGTTACTCCCACCACAACTACCACTCCTACCGTTGTTGAAGAATAATTAATTTATGGTTGAGTCGTCACGGTATCAACAGGATCAGCTAGCTATTTCAAACAAGGAGAAAATAGATTCTCTTCGAGAATTTACTGTTTCTCCTGATGGTCAAGAGACCATGATTAATTTTGTTGAATCTCTCAGATCAGAAGTTGGTAATCGGTCTGGTTGGGAAGCTGTTTGCCGTCAGGCTGAAGCCGAAATATCACTTTACCCGGTTACCGATGAGGTTTTAAACAAGTTAAATCAATCTTTTTCTGTTTTTATTGATCGAATGCCTCCTGGTCACGACCGTGGTCATTTATCCCGCGATTTATTAGCCTCACTTTATCTCTACGGCTCTACTAGGAACAACATCTCTTATAAATCAGATGCAACTGCTGGTTTACTGGCCGGTATTTACCATGATATTGGCACGGCTATTATTCCTAGATATCAGGACAACAAGTACGGCGCCGGTCATGCTGAAACTGGTTCTTATCTTTTTTGGCAGATTTCAGAGGGGCTTATTGATGAAAATACCCGAAAATTAGCTTGTTATGCTATTGCCGCTCATACTCATTATTTAAATGATATTAAGACTTCTTTTCCTAAAGATTATCTCAGAAAAACTTACTGGGATGATCTCCATCAGGATGATGACGGCAAGCTTATCGGTACCGCCATCCATCTAACTCGTTGCAGTGATAGGGCTGATAGTAATGGGGTTAATCTTATTTTTCGTCACATCAACGCTAATATAGACACTCTTCAACAAGGTGGTCAAGAAATTCATGATGATCAGTGGATTGATATTAACCGCGACAGTTTAATTAAGGTCTTAACTCCTATTATTAGGGAAGATCAAACCAAACCATTAACCACCTTAGAGCACGTTCTCCGTTTTGCTAAGTCAAATGACGGTACCACTCCTTATTCTAAGAATGATCATTTTTTTCCCGAATTTAAAAAAATACTTAGATTAGAGCTGGCTCAATTTAGAGATTTTATGACTAGTCTTAACGACCACTCTTCATCTATTAACGGTAACAACCTCTCTTCTCAGGAGACAATAAAATCTTTTTTGTATAAATTTTCCAAATCAGATCCTCATGATTTTGATCAAGCTTGGTTAAGTTTCACCAAAATTTGGCCTCAAATCAACAAAGACCACCAGCTTCGTTGGTATCGTGGCACGGCTTATGCCAAATCAGCTTATAATGACTTACTTGATTTTTATCAGCAGGAACTCAAATCATCCGATTTTCCACTAACTGTTGACCGCACTATTGATTTTCTCCGCCACTAGAAACTGTCTTGAAAAATCGCTTCCAAATACGATACAATGGTGTCACATATGAAAATACTAATTACTGGCGGTCTTGGTTTTATTGGTTCGAATTTCATTAAGTATTGGTTTAAACAACATCCCAATGATTCCATCATTAATTTTGATAAGGTTACTTATGCTGCCAACCCTCGTAATTTAGTTGAATTTAATAATCATCCCAATTATCGTTTTGTTAAAGGTGATATTTTAGATGAGGCTTTGGTTAATGACCTAGTTTCTCAGGTTGATCTAATTGTTCATTTTGCTGCCGAGTCACACGTTGATCGCTCTATTGATGACCCATCATTATTTGTTCGCACTAACGTCTTGGGTACTTACAATCTTTTAATGGCTGCTCGTCAACATAATACCCGTTTTCACCATGTTTCCACTGATGAGGTTTTTGGCAGTATTGATATTGACTCTTCTAATCAATTTAATGAAACTACTCCTTACGATCCCTCCAGCCCTTATTCAGCTTCTAAGGCTTCATCAGATCATTTTGTCAGATCTTTTCATAAAACTTTTGGTTTACCGGTTACTATTAGTAACTGTTCCAATAATTATGGTCCTTATCAGCATCCTGAAAAAATGATTCCTCGGACAGTTACCAACCTTTTGTCTGGTCAAAAAGTCAAAATTTATGGTCAAGGTCTTAATTTCCGTGATTGGCTTCATGTTGAAGACCATTGTCGGGCTTTAGAATTAATTATTCTAAAAGGTAGAATTGGTCAAACTTACTGTATTGGTGGTCTTAAGAAAGGTACTTCCAATATTGATTTGGTTAAACAAATCTTAAAATTAATGAATAAGGATGAATCCGATATTGAATATGTTGCTGACCGCCCAGCTCACGACAATTATGCTGTCAATTGGGATAAGATTAGTCAAGAATTGGGTTGGCAACCTCAATATGATTTAGAGTCAGGTCTCAAACAAACCATCAACTGGTATACTCAAAACGAATCCTGGTGGCAGGAAACCAAAAAAGAAGCTGAAGAGTTTTATCTCAAATTAAATCAATCAAAAAAATAATGCCGAATTTTGTCAACACCAATATTGACGGCCTAATCATTATTGAACCCTCAGTTTTCAAAGATGATAGGGGATTTTTTTTGGAAAGCTATAATCAAAAAGTTTTTGCTGATAACGGCATTGATGTTAATTTTGTTCAGGACAATCACTCCAGCTCAACACAAGGAGTACTTCGTGGACTTCATTTTCAAAAACCACCCTTTTCTCAGGATAAACTTATCCGCTGTTCTCGTGGTGAGGTTTTTGATGTTGCCGTTGACCTTCGACCTAACTCTGTCACTTTTGGTCAGTGGGAAAGCCTTATTTTATCCGAAGATAACCAAAAAATGTTTTTTATTCCCCAAGGCTTTGCTCATGGGTTTTTAGTTTTATCAGACATTGCTGATTTTCAGTATAAATGTAGTAATTTTTATCACAAGGAATCGGAGTCCGGTCTTATCTGGAATGATCCTGATTTAAATATTAATTGGCCTCAAGTTAATAACTTAATTTTGTCTGACAAAGACAAGCTCTGGCCTAGTTTGAAAGATTTTAAGGAGACTTTATGACCACTATCATTGGCACCGGTCTAACCGGTCTAGTTGGTAGTCGGATTGTTGAGTTACTGAAAGATAATTATAATTTTGTTGATTTTTCCCTTGATTCGCAAGTTAATATTCTTGATCAAGGTAGTCTTTCTCAAGCTTTTGGAGCCAATAGTAGTGCTACTACCATTATCCATTTAGCTGCTTTCACTGATACCGCTGCTGCTTGGGAACAAAGAGGCGATAAATCTGGCCTTTGCTATCAACTTAATGTTACTGGAACTAAAAATATCCTTGATTTAGCCCAAAAACATCGTCTTAAATTAATTTATATTTCCACCGATTTTGTTTTTAGTGGCAGTAAAACTACTCCTTATTTTGAAACTGATATGCCTGATCCTATTGAATGGTATGGTGAAACTAAATATTTAGGTGAAAAATTAATTCAAGATTCAAGTTACCCTAACTATGCTATTGCTAGGATTACCTACCCTTATCGGGCTAATTTTGATAAAAAACCAGACATTATTCATAAAGTCTTAACCAAACTTCAAAATGGGGAGACAGTTAAGATGTTTTCTGATCAGATTTGTACTTACACTTTTATTGATAATATTGCTTATGGAATAGACAAGCTCATTAAAAGTGACTCTCGTGGTATTTATCATTTAGTAGGATCTTCTTCTCATTCTCCTTATCATATGGCCCAACTAGTTGCCAAAACCTTTGGTTATAACGAAAAATTAGTTCAAGCTTCAAGCTTAAAAGATTATCTTAAATCACAGCCGGCCGGTTCTCGTCCTTGGCAAGAAACCTTAATTACTTCTAATCAAAAAGCCGTTAATTTAGGGATAAGTTTTAAGACCTTAATTGAAGGTTTAGAAGAAATTAAAGTTCAGAAATCACTTTAGCCATTTTTCTTGCTTCCTTGATGGCAAAATTTAAACCTCTGTCTTCAGGGTAGATTTGGGCAAAATTCATTTGGTAAATTTTATTAGACAGTTTGACCTTAGGAATTTTACTTTTGTAATCAGTAGTTACTATTTGCTGAGCCTCTTTAAATCTAAACACCGACACCTTATTAACCATTTTGCTATCAAATTTAGGAAATATTTTATTAAGGTATTTAAACCAATCATCAGTTATTTTTTTATCGCTCCATTTAAAAAATTTATGATTTCTAGGCAGATAAGCTCCTAGATAGTAAATTTCCTTATTTCCGTAATTTTTTTTATCAATTAAATTAGTCTGTTGTACCACCGCTACAAAAGGGGAATTAGTGTCATTAATGTTATGCCAGTAATAAGGGCTTAAGTTTTGTTTGCTTTCAAAAACTACCCCAATTACCCCTAAATATTCTACTTTTTTTGATGGCCTAGTATCCACGATAATCTCATAATTCTTTTCCAATTCTGTTAACTTTTCTAAGTTGGTGTTTAGTTTAATTTCCCCTCCGTTTTCTTTGATTAATTTAGCCAGTTTTTCTACTATTAGTTCAAAGCCTCCGTTAATATAACCTAAAACCTCTTCACCTTTTTTGTTAGTTGAGTTGCCCCTAGTATGAATTCTGGCCCACAACCAAGCCATGGAAATATCTTTGTAATAATTATGAAACTTACCTTTTAGTAATGGTTTCCAAACCACCTCATAAGCCTTTTTTCCCACCGCCTTCTTCATCCATTGATCAGCTGTAATTTTTTCATATTTTTCCCAATTTTTATCAAACTTTAGCCATAGTGCCACCATTCCCATTCTTAATTTACTTACCAAGCTTAAGGGTTTAAATTTTAATAAATCTATTGCTGTTACAAATGGATATATTTCTCCGTCCCAATATAATCCTAGTAAGCTTTTATACCAACCAATATTTTCTTTTAAACCAATTTCTTTCACTAGTTTTATAAAATCGGTATCAGTTTTAAAAAAATGGTGATATAGCTGTTCTAGTTTATTTTCTCCTATTTTAAATCCAGCCAACAAGCCTCCCAGTTGTTTCTCTTTTTCTAATATAGTTATCTTATTACCCTTTTTTGATAAAAAATATCCCAATGTCAATCCGCCAATACCACCTCCGACAATTACAATATTTTTCCCTTTTCTATTCATTTACTCTTATGGTATCATAGAAACAGTCGCTGTTACCGTGACTTTGATGGTAGCAGTTTTTATTATTTATCTAGATTTAAAACTATTTATGGCCGAACAAATTAAATTAACCAAAAACCGTGACGTGCCTATGGAGAAAGTCCGTAATATTGGTATTATTGCTCACATTGATGGCGGTAAAACCACTACTACCGAGCGTCTCTTATTTTATACTGGCAATATTCACAAAATTGGTTCAGTTGATGACGGTACCACTACCACTGATTCCATGGTTCAAGAAAGAGAGAGAGGAATTACTATTCAGTCTGCTTGTGTTACTACTTTTTGGAAAGATTTTCGTCTCAACGTTATTGACACTCCTGGTCACGTTGATTTTACCGCTGAAGTCGAACGGTCACTTCGTGTTCTCGATGGGGCAATCATGATTTTTGATGGTAATGCTGGAGTTCAGGCTCAATCTGAAACTGTTTGGCGCCAAGCTGATAAATATCACGTTCCTCGAATTGCTTTCGTTAATAAAATGGATAAAATTGGTGCTTCTTTTGAAAATACTCTTAAAAGTATTCAAGACAAACTCCGTGCTCCTATTGTTCCTGTGGTTATTCCTATTGGTCAAGAACACGACTTTACTGGTGTTATTGATCTCATGACTCAAAAAATGATTGTTTATGACAAAGATGAACAAGGAATGGAATTTACCACTAAAGATGTTACCGATGATTATCGGGAAGCAGTTACTCTTGCCAGAGCTAAGATGGTAGAGCAAATTGCCGGTGAAGATGAGTCTCTTATGGAAAAATTTCTCAATGACCAAGAAATTTCTGTCCCAGAATTAAAAGCTGCTCTTAGAAAAGCCACTATTGATCGCCGTCTTTTTCCAGTTTATTGTGGTGCTGCCTGGCGCAATAAAGGTATTCATCCTATTCTTGATGGGATTGTTGATTATTTACCCTCTCCTTTAGATCTTCCTCCGATTGAGGGTTTTAATCCAGAAAATAACGAAGTTATTCTTCGTCGCCCACTTAAAACTGATCCTCTCTCAGCCTTACTTTTTAAAGTTCAAGCCGATCCTCACATAGGAACCTTATCCTATGTTAGAGTTTATTCTGGAAATCTTAAGGCTGGATCCGAAGTTTACAACACCACTAAGGGTAAAAGTGAGCGGATTGGGCGTCTTCTTTTAATGCATGCTGATAAGCGAGAAGGAATTGAGGAGGGTTTTGCTGGTGAGATTGTTGCCTGTATTGGTCTTAAAGAATCAACTACTGGCGATACTTTATGCGACGGTAATAATGTTATTTCTTTGTCACCAATTCAGTTTTCTGAACCAGTTATCTCTCTTTCTGTTGAGCCTTTAACTACCGATGATCAGGAAAAAATGGGTTCGGCTCTTAATCGCCTTGCCATCGAAGATCCGACCTTTAAAGTTAGTTATAATCACGAAACTGGTCAAACTATCATTGGGGGTATGGGAGAGCTTTATTTAGAAATAGTTGTTGATCGTCTTAAGCGCGAATTCGGAGTTGGGGTTAAAACCGGTTCTCCACAAGTAGCTTATCGAGAAACTATTTCCAACAACGCAGAAGGTGAAGGTAAATATATTCATCAATCTGGTGGTCATGGTCAATATGGTCACTGTAAAATTAAAGTTGAACCAAAAAACCGTGGCGAAGGCTATGAATTTGTTAACGCTGTTAAGGGTGGAGCTATTCCTGCTAATTTTATTCCCGCTATTGAAAAGGGAGTTAAAGAAACTCTCCAAAAAGGGATTATTGCTGGTTATCCTTGCACCGATATCAAGGTTACTGTTTATGATGGCACTTATCACGAAGTTGACTCTTCTGAGATGGCTTTTAAACTAGCTGGATCCTATGCTATTAAAGATGCCTTCCAGGCTGCCAATCCTTTAGTCTTGGAACCGATTATGAAGTTTGAGGTTAACACTCCATCAGAATTTTTAGGTTCAGTTATTGGAGATTTATCTTCACGACGTGGTCAAATTAATAGTACTTCTGAATCTGGAAACTTTACTACTATTGAAGCTTCAGTTCCTTTAGAGGCAGTTCGTGGTTATGCTACTGTTATTAGAAGTTTAACCCAGGGTAGGGGATCATTTTATATGGAGCCTAGTCACTATGATCCAGTTCCTCGTGATATCCAGGAACAGTTGACTAGCAAAATAAATCTTGGATCAAAGTAAAAACACAATTATTGCAAAGCTAGCAACTAGCTGATACAATTCTAAGACGTTTTATCTTAAAATATTATTAATTAGAAATTAGTCTTAAACAAGACAATAAATAAAATAAAAAGGAGAAAACATGGCAGATACTTTTCAAAGAAATAAGCCACACGTTAACGTTGGTACTATTGGTCACGTCGATCATGGTAAAACAACCTTAACTGCCGCTATTTCCAAAATTCAAGGAAGTGCCAAAACATACGCCGATATCGCTAAGGGTGGTACTGTTCGTGATGCTTCCAAGATTGTTACTATTGCTATCTCTCATATCGAGTACGAAACCGACAAGAGACATTACGCCCACATTGATTGCCCTGGTCACGCTGATTATGTTAAGAACATGATTACTGGTGCCGCTCAAATGGATGGTGCTATTTTAGTCGTCTCTGCACCAGATGGCCCCATGCCTCAAACCCGGGAACACGTCTTGTTAGCCAAACAGGTTAATGTCCCTAAATTAGTGGTCTACTTAAATAAGGTTGACTTAGTCGAAGATCCAGAATTTTTGGATTTAGTTGAGATGGAAATTCGTGATTTACTTACTAAATACGGTTATCCTGGTGACGAAGTTCCAATTATTCGTGGTTCTGCTCTCAAGGCTCTTAATGGTGACACTGATGGAGTTGAATCTATCAAAAAATTGATGGAAGCTCTTGATACCTATATTCCTGAGCCCGTTCGTGAACTAGACAAACCATTTTTAATGGAAATTGAGGATGTCTTTTCCATTAAAGGTCGTGGTACAGTTGCTACTGGAAGAATTAACCGTGGTATTGTCAAGATTAATGACGAAGTTGAAATTGTTGGTCTTCGTGATACTCGTAAAGCTGTCGTTACTGGAGTTGAAATGTTCCATAAACAGCTTGATCAAGGCCAAGCCGGCGATAATGTTGGGATTCTTCTTCGTGGTGTTGAAAAAGATGATATTGAAAGAGGTCAGGTTTTAGCTAAACCAGGCACTATCACTCCTCATACCGACTTTGAAGCTGAAGTTCTTTTACTTAAAAAAGAGGAAGGCGGTCGTCATACCCCTATCTTTACTGGTTATCGTCCTCAAGTTTTCGTTGGAACTACCGACGTTACAGGAGATATCACTCTTACCGAAGGTGCTGAGATGATTATGCCAGGTGATAATGCTAAAGTTACCGTTAAGTTAATTAAACCTATCGCTATGGAAGAAGGTCAAAGATTCGCTATCCGCGAAGGTGGCTTAACTGTTGGTGCTGGCGCTATTACTAAAATTATTAAATAAAATATGTCCAAAGGTAACCGCATCCGCATTAGATTGAAATCCTTTGATCATCGTATTATCGATGAGGCAGCTGTCAAAATTGTTGAGGCTGCGGTTACCGCTGGTGCTAAAGTAGAAGGACCTATCCCATTACCTACTGATCACAAGACTATTACTGTTTTAACCAGTCCTCATACCGACAAGGATGCCCGTGAGCATTTTGAACTTAGAACTCACAAGCGCCTTATTGATATCTCTAACACCAGTCTTCGTACTGTTGATAGCCTTCAGCATTTGGATTTACCTTCAGGAGTGGAAGTAGAAGTTAAAATGTAACTATGATTTCAGGATTTTTAGTCAAAAAAGGTCATATGACCAGTGTTTATTCCCAAGACGGTCACCGGGTTTCGGTGACTAAATGCTTAGCTTCGCCTCTAAAGGTAACTCAAATAAAAACCTTAGATAAAGATGGTTATCAATCTATCCAAGTTGCCTATGGTTCCAAAAAACGTCTAGATAAAGCTACTGGATCTAAAATTTCTAAACTCAAACTTGATATTAAACCCCGTTTTTTTAAAGAATTTAAATTAACCTCTGATCAGATTCCTGAAGTTGGTTCCGATATTGTTTTTGAATCGGTTTTTAATCAAGGAGACATTGTTGATGTTACTGGTACTTCTAAGGGTCGCGGTTTTGCTGGGGTTGTTAAACGACATGGTTTTAGAAAACAACCCATCCTTGGCTCATCAGATCGTGTCCGTCGCCCTGGATCTATTGGAGCTCAAACCCCTGGTAAGGTTGTTAAGGGCAAAAAAATGCCTGGTCATATGGGAGTTGAAACCGTAACCGTCTCTGGTCTTCAGGTATTTTCTATTAACCCTGAAACTAAAGAAGTTTTAATTAAAGGTCCCATCCCTGGAAGTTTTAATTCTTGGTTAGTTATCAAAAAGCCTCGTTAACTATGAAATCTCAAATTTATAATCTACAGGCTGAAAAAGTTGGTGAAATTACCTTACCCAAAAATATTTTTGAGTCTAAAATTTCTTCCTCTCTTATTTCACAAGCCATTAGAGTTACCTTAGCCAATCGCCGTTCTGCTTTTGCTAAAACTAAAAACAGATCAGAGGTAGCTGGTACTCGTAAAAAAGTTTGGTCTCAAAAAGGTACTGGGAATGCTCGACATGGCAATCGTACCGCTCCAATTTTTGTTGGTGGCGGCACCGCTCTTGGTCCTGATGGGCGCCAAAATTATTCTCTTAAAATCAGTAAAAACATGAAAAGAAAGGCCTTATATGCCATTCTTTCAAAATTTGCTGCTGATAAAAAAATCTTAATAATCGATAATTTTTCTAAAATTAACCCTAAAACTAAATCTGGAGTTCAGCTTATTACTGGACTTAAGTCTAAAGATGACGTATTATCAAAAAGTCGTAAAATAGGGATTGTTACTACTAACTCCTTAACTCCGGTTAAAAGAGCTTTTGGTAATATTCAAAACATTTCCTTAATTTCTCTTAAATCAATTAATATTTACGACTTATCAAAACAAAATTACTTGATTTTTAGCCAGAAAGCTATCAAACAATTTAAATAAACATGAATCATAATATTATTAATTTAACCCCTATTGTCACTGAAAAAACCTTGGCTGCTCAACAGTCACAGGACAAATATGCTTTTTGGGTTAGCCCTAAAGCAACCAAGAGTCAGATTGAAGTTGCTTTTAAATCAGTTTTTAATATTATTCCTCTCTCTATTAATACCGTTATTTTAAAAGGCAAAACTAAAACTAATTGGAAATCACGACTTTCTTTTAAAAAATCTGATCGTAAAAAAGCAATTATCTCTGTTCCTAAGGGAACTAAAATTGAATTACTTAAACTAAATACTAAATAATTATGCCTCATAAACCATTATTAACCATTAAAAAGAAAAATAGCGGTCGCGATTTTCAGGGTCACATCTCTGTCCGTCATCAAGGTGGTCAACACAAACGCTTTCTTCGTCAGATAGAATGGCGTCGTTGTCGTTTTGACATTCCAGCAAAGGTTATCTCTATTGAATATGATCCCAACCGCACTTCTTATATTGCTCTCTTAGTTTATGAAAATGGGGCTAAGTCTTACATTTTATCTACTACTCAGCTAAAAGTTGGCGATATCGTTATTTCTGCTAAAAATGCCCCTATTAAAGACGGAAATTGTTTACCTCTTAAAAATATTCCTATTGGTGTTCCGATTCATGCAATTAGCTTTCAGGTTGGTAAACAGGCTCAGATAGTTAAAACTGCTGGTTCAGCTGCTTTTATTCAAAGTATTGACGGTAGTAGAGCAACTGTTAAATTGCCTTCAGGTGAAATTAGAATTTTTCACTCTGATTGTCAGGCTACTATTGGTCAAGTTAGTAACTCTGAACATTCTAGTCAAAAATTAACTAAGGCAGGTCAATCTCGTCATCGCGGTATTCGTCCTGGGGTTAGAGGTGTCGCTCAGAATCCTAAATCTCATCCACACGGAGGGGGAGAAGGTCGCAGTTCTATTGGAATGCATCCGAAGACTAAATGGGGTCGACCGGCATTTAAGAGAACTCGTAAACTTAAAAAAGCTTCTAATAAGTTAATCGTTCAACGGAGAAAAAAGTAATCCTTTTTATTTTATAAACTAATATGTCTCGAAGTTCAAAAAAAGGTCCATATATCGATCAAAACATTTTAGACAAGATTGCCAAAGGG
>CAZVMP010000003.1:0-43149 GCA_964628885.1 uncultured Gammaproteobacteria bacterium
TTCACTAATAAATGATAACAGAAAGTTTTACTCGTATCTCAATGCTTCAATTGGAGAAAGCTGACTAGCTTTGCGGGCAGGAGCAACTCCAAAAATAATACCAACGATGAAAGAAACTCCAAAAGCAAGTAAAATAGAGCTTAGAGTAACTTGAGCAGGAAAAAATCTATTAATAGTAGTAGTACCTAGGGTTCCAAGAGTGATACCAATAATTCCACCTAATCCTGATAAGATGACAGCTTCAAATAAAAATTGAAGTAGAATGGCTTGAGGATAAGCCCCAATGGCTTTTCTAAGACCAATTTCTCGAGTTCGCTCAGAAACCGTGACTAACATGATATTCATGATGCCAATACCACCAACAACCAAGGAGATGGCAGCAATACCAGTTAAGGCGATAGTAAGTGTGCTGATAATGCTTTCGATAGAAGTAAGTAATTGAGTAGAGTCATAAACAGAAAAGGTGTCTTCACCATAGGTTTTAGCCATAACAGTTTCAGCTCTTTTTTTAGTAGAATCAACTTGGTCTTGAGATGGGGCTTTAATCATTATCTGTTGAATTTTTCGATCTCCAGCAATGTTAGTAGCAATATTAAAGGGAACAAAAATATATTCGTCAATGCTAGGACCCATTCCCCCTCCTTTTTTGTCAATAATGCCTATTATTTTAATATTTTTACTTTTAATAATAATTTTTTTACCTAAAGCATTGCTGTTAGGAAAAAGGTCTTGGGCAATTTTATAACCAAGAACAGCTACTTGATCGCCCTTATCCTCTTCTTCTTTAGTGAACCAACGACCATTACCTTGGCTGGGAAGAGAGTTGTTATTAGGTCCGTATTGATAAGTGCTGCCAACGACACTGACATCTTTTTTAGTATCTTTGGATTTAACTTCAACAGAAACGTTTTTTACAGGGAAAATAATACTGTTTTTTAAATCTTTTTTAAGATTAGAAATATCTTTATCAGTGAAAGAGTTCATCATCATGGCGCTAGGATTTTGATTAAAGCCTCCACCGTTGTCACTAAAAATTTTTCCTGGGGTAACAAATAAAGTATTACTGCCAAGGTTTTCAAACTGATCGTTAACATATTTAGTAAGACCGGTTCCAATAGAAGTTAGTAAAATAACGGATGTTACTCCAATAATTACCCCAAGTGATGTTAAGATTGTTCGGCTTTTATTTTTTAAAACTGAACGAATAGAAGAATTTATTAGATCTTGAAGTGATGGTTTAAGTCTCATAATTTTTGGATTTTACCGTCTTTGATAAAAATAATTTTTTGAGCTTGTTTGGCTAGACTCATATCATGGGTGACTAAAACGATGGTTTGACCTTCGTGATGTAGTTGATGAAGTAATTTAATAACATCAGCACCAGATTTAGAATCGAGATTCCCAGTAGGTTCATCGGCTAAGATAATTTTAGGGTGGTTGATTAGGGCTCGGGCGATAGCAACTCTTTGTTGTTGACCACCAGAAAGTTGAGCGGGAGTATTTTTTAGTTTATCTAAAAGATTAACTTTTTTAAGCATTTCTAGTGCCCGAGATTCGTGTTCAGATTTAGGAATATCAGAATATAGTAATGGGAGGGTAACATTTTCTAAAGAAGAAGTTTTACTTAAGAGATTAAACTGTTGAAAAACGAAACCTAGGGTGACATTTCTAATTCTAGCAAGTTCATTTTCATTAAGATGAGAAATATTACGACCTTCAAGTATAATTTGTCCTGAAGTGGGGTTATCTAATAGTCCAATAATATGCATCATAGTTGATTTACCAGAACCGCTAGGACCAGTAATTGAAATAAAGTCGTTTTGACGAATCTTAAAAGAAACACCATCAAGAGCATTAAAACTTTCCTCTCCGGTAGTATAAGTTTTAATGACGTTTTTAAGTTCTAGTACTATTGGGCGTGATTTAGATTTTTCTGATAGCGACTGAGTCATTAGCATCTATACCGGATAAGACTTGGATTTCGGTATCAGTTTCAATACCGGTATCTATATAAATTTTTTCTAAAGTTTGACCTTTTTTAACCCAAACAAAAGTTTTATTATCTTCATAATTAATGGTGTCAATAGGTAAGGTTAGAGCATCTGTCTCCTGTTTAAGAGTAATGGTGACGTCTCCATCCATGCCTAAGCGATAACGCATATCTTGGTTATTAACTGGAAGTTTAAAATCAATCTTGTAAACTGTAGAAGTTTGGCCGGAAACAGGAGTAAAAGCAATGTTGGTAATTTCAGAATCAAAACTTTCTTTTGGAAAAGCGTCGATATTAATTTTTGCAGACTGTCCTATTTTGACTTGGGTAACATCGTCTTCATCAATTTCAGACTTAAAATAAACAGAGGTGGGATCAATAACAACAAACACGGCACTGGAGGGGGTGATATTAACTCCAGGGTTGGTAGGTTCAGCAATAGTGACAACTCCATTTATAGGACTCCAAATGGTGGCATATTTAATTGCTAGATCATTAAGTTCATAATTAATAACAGAATTATTGAGTGAATATTGAGATCGGTTAAGAATACGTTTCATTTCGTCAGTTAGAATCAAAGCTTCTTTTTCAGTTTTATATTTGTCTTGAGTATCATCAAATCTGGAGAGTTCGGCTTGATAGTTATTTAAAGAGATGGCTAATTGTTTTTTAAGTTCTTGTTGATCAAGAGAAGCTAGAGATTGCCATTTTTTAACTCTATCCCCCACCTTGACTCCAACCCAAACTAATCTACCAGGAGTTTGAAATCTAATTTCGGCCTTGTCTTTAGCATCGATGGAGCCAGATAGAACAATATCTTGAGTGATAGTTTTTATCTCTGGGCTAATGAAAGTATCTTTTTTAGGATTAATATTTGTTGAATTTTTGTATTTTTGAGCTTGAATTTGGCGAATACCAATAAAAAGAATCATGGCGGTAATAATTCCCAAAATAATTTTTTTGCGATATTTCTTGAAAAAATTCATTAGGAGGTATTATACCATTAAAATTAAGTTGTTTCGGTTTTGAGTTGGTGTAGTTTCCACATGAATAGTTTATATGGCGTTTTGATGGTGCCAGGATTCTGGTCTTTAATAAAATACCGAGCTTGTTCAAGAATTTTTCTAGGAGTATTTTTGGCGAGTCGAATGTATAGAGATCGATTTTTCCAATCTCCAAGTTCTTTGGCTAATTCTAGGCCGTAGGCTTGGTATTCCATTTTGACGTACTTTTGACGCTTATCAAGTGTTTCTTTGAATTTTTCCAGTTGTTGGGAAATAGAAGTGGGCTTATTTTGTTTCATAAGGTGATTGGAGAGATAGAATATAAGCTTGACCATCGGTTAAAAAATTATTACCACTTTTTTTGGTACCGTAGGTTAGTCCAGTTAAATTTATTTTTTCTGCTGATTTAATAAAGCCGTTTTCTTCAAGTTGAGCCTTAATTTCTTCTCGTTCCTTGTCAACTAAGAGTTGGGTTTGGTGAAAGGGCATAATAATTTTAAATTTTTTCTTAATACTTTCATCGAAATGAGCCGTTCCTACCCAGATAGGTTGATGATCGGTAGTAATAAAATTACTTTTCCAGAAGTGAATGTGATGACGAGAGCTGACGGAGTCAGGAGGGTCCGGTTTTCCATAACCAATAAGATTTGGTTTAGTGTCCCAAAAGACAGGTAATCCGGGAGCGTTGGGATATTCTTTATTAAAAATAACGGAGGAAACTAGCTTTTGGTAAACCTTAATTCCAGGTTTATCTAAGAGATACCAACCAGATTTAATAAAAGCTTGATTTAAAATATTCTCATTAGCGATGATAATAATGTTTATAGGTTCGGCTGGAGTAGAATTAATAGATTCGCTAATTTTAGGGAGTTGTTTAAAGAGTTCGGTTTCAATTTGACTTGGATCAATAATAATTGGAGAAAGATATGGAGGAGGGAGAGGTTCAGATAGTGGATGGGTATAGTAATAAAAATAAATAAAGGTGGTCCAGGTGAAAATCAGAAATATAGAGGTTAAACGGGCAACTTTGGGGTGAAAATTAGTGTGTGGCGGAATTCGACCAAACTTCTTTTTTATTTTTAAAGATGTTGCCATAATAACTAACCAAGCAGTTCCAACGGCTAGACTAGCAAAAACGTCTGATGGCCAATGGGCACCAAGGTAGATACGGGAAATACCAACTAAAACAATCAGAAGAAGGCTAGATATAAAGGTGACAATCTTAAAAATTTTATTTTTTTTAGATTGAATAACGAAATAAGCTAATAGGCCATAAAAGGCAATAGTAACAAAGGTGTGACCGCTAGGAAAACTATGACTAGATTCAATTACAAGAGAGTTAATTAATGGAGGGCGAGGTCGATTAATAAGGTTTTTTATAATCCAAACTAGAATTTCACCACCAAGGACAGAAATTAATAAGGTATTAATAAAACGTCGTTTTTTAAACAAAAATAAAATTAAACAAGCGATAATGGTGCCAATGGTAATAATTTCTCCTTTAGCAAGGTAGGTAATAAAAAGCATTTGTTGATTTAGTTTTGGGTGACGGAAAGCGGCAAAAAGATTAAGGACTCGGAGATCAAACTGAATAATGTTTTCGTTACCGATATAGTCTTGGAGGATTCCAAAGAATATATAGATAAAAAAAAGAGTAATTAAAAAACCAAGACTAAAATGGAGACCGTATTTTTCGGTTGGGGTTAGACGTTTTTTAAGAAAACAGAACACCTTAGGATATCTTTTAACAATCTTGTTAATTTCAGGGTCGTTTTTAACTCCCCGACTGATAGATTTAGTAACGGATTTAATAATTTTAACCATAAATTAAGTGGACCGTAGGAGAGTCGAACTCCTGATCTCTGCAATGCGAATGCAGCGCTCTACCAACTGAGCTAACGGCCCTTTAAGTATATATTAATCAGGTTTTTGACAGAAAACTATCGATTTGGTTGGTAATATCCTTATTAAGAGATTCTATTATATCTAATTCGTTTGAGGTGAATGGTTGAAGAACATAATCTTCAGTAGAAATATGGTTTTGAGGACTGTTAATACCAATACGGAGGCGATAAAAGGCTTGGGTTTGGAGGTGTTGAATAATAGACTTAATTCCATTGTGTCCAGCTGATCCTCGATCAAACTGAGTTTTAAAATCCCCTACCGATAGGTCAAGATCATCATGGATGATATAGATATTTTTGGAACTAATTTTATAGAAATTGGCAATATTATAGACAGAAATACCGGAATTATTCATAAAATCAGTAGAGATGGCCAAAATATTTTTCTGACTTCCCTGCCCTATTTGGCAAATTTTAGAGTAAAGATTTTTTTTAAAAACTAATGGAGGGAGTTTTTTGTCTTGGAGATATTGATTAATAATTTTTTGACCTAAATTGTGGCGGGTAGTTTGGTATTTTTTTCCAGGGTTACCAAGTCCGAATATAAGTTTCATAGGATATTTTAGCATTGGCTTACTTGATAGATAAGTATATATTTTGATATATATTTATAGCCTAAAGATAGGAAAGAATAATTTTTATATACTTATTAGCAGTCGTTTTGTTAGTTTGCTAATTGATTAAATTCAATTTCATTAATAATTTTAGTATTGAATTTTTTAGCATTAATAAATTTAGCAGAATTAGATTTAATTTCATTAGTGATAAGGTAGTTGGTGTGAGAAGTCACAGATGAGGTTAATTTACCGCCAAGTGAGGTGATTTTTTCTTCTATGATTTTTCGGGGTAATGAAAGAGTACCGGTAATAGCAAATGATAATCCAGATATTTTTGATTTTGAATTTGAGGAGTGAATTTGAGAAATGGTGATATTGGAGAGAATGGATTTAATAAAATCTTGACGGTCCTGAAGTCCTTGATAAATTTTTTGAGCTAAAGTTGTTTTGATACCAGGAAGAGCTTCTAATTTAGAGACAGTTAATTGGAGAATTTTTTCAGGAGTATTAAAACCGGCTGTAATAATTTGAGTGATTCTTTTGGAGCTAAAGTTAGGAATAATTGCGGCAGTTAAAACTTGCTTGAGAGTTAAGTATTTTTTTGATTGAATTTGACTAATAATATTATTACCGGACTTTTGTCCTAACCCAGGGATAGTTTTAAAATTATCAACAGTGAGATGGTAAAAATCTCCAGGAAGTCTAATTAGGTTTAGGTCATAAAGTTTGGTAATGGTTTTGTCAGAAATTCCTTTAATGTCTAATTTATTACAGAATAGTTTAAGTGATCCTAGTATTTGAGATTTACAATTTTTAAGGTTAGGACAACGGATAAATTTATTATCAACAATAAGTTGACTGTGACATGAAGGGCAGTTTTTTGGAGGAGAGATGTGTCCGGGATTAATTTTAGTAATAACTTTTTCGATATGGGGGATAACATCGCCGCGTCGTTGAATTTCAACAATATCATTAAGATTAATATTTTTATCTCTTATTAGATTGTAATTAGCCAATGAAGCAAAGGTAATGATGGCACCAGAGATTTCAATTGAGTCAACTTTGGCTACTGGGGTAATAGTGCCCATAGGACCAACTTGCCAATCAACTTTAATGATTCTGGTTTGACTAGAGCGTGAAGGGAATTTGTAAGCAACTTGTCCTTTGGGGCGGCCATTTTTAGAACCTAATTGATGTTGGATAGTAAGATTGTTTATCTTAATAACTAGGCCGTCAATCTCAAAGGGGTAGGTTAATCGAGTTTTGGTAAGGAATTTTTGGTAGATGGTTTCAATTTGATTAAAATTTTGACAAATAAAAGTTTCAACAGGAGTAAAACCATATTTTTTAAGTAATTTTATTTTATCTGATTCGGTGGCGATTTTAATTGATTTGGAAACGGGGTGAATATCGACAGCATAGAGGCTGCAATATTCAGAAAATTGGCCATCTAATCTTTGAGAGATACCAGAAGCGGCATTACGAGAATTGGAATAAATTTCGTTTTTATTTTTAACAATTTGATTGAGTTTTTTGAAATCGGAGTCGAGCATAACAATTTCACAACGAACGGAACCAGAAAACTTTTGAGGTAGTTTGGCAACAAAATTTTTCATGAGAGTAATATTTTGAGTAATAATGTCCCCTATTCGACCGTCGCCGCGAGTAATAGCATTAACTAGTTGGCCATTTTGGTATTCAATTTCTAAAGAAATACCGTCGCATTTAACTTGAACAACAAACTCGCTATTTGAGGGAATTTTTTTGAGTTGGAAATAATGGATTAAATCAGAATAAGTGTTGACTTTATTTTGAGATCCCATTGGCATAGTATGGAGTTTTTTGTCAAAACCGGTATTAAATTTATCAGTACCAATTTTGGAAAAAATTCGATGATATGGGTTTTGGTGGCGGAGAGTGTCTTCAAGAATATCGTAGGTGTGGTCATCCATGATGGGTTTGCCACCAGTGTAATAAGCTTTTTTAGCTTCAATTAAGAGTTCGCCAAGTTTTTGAGGAGAAATATTTTTAAGCTCGGGAGATTCAAGAGTCAACATTTATATATTATACAAAATTAGAGGCCTTTAAACCTAACTCACCTTCTTTGTTAAAATATTCTGAGAGTTAGATTAGTTGTGAAGAGAAAATCTTTTGAAATAAAGTGATTTAAGTTTAGACGTTGGTAAGACAATAGTAGGCTCCTTTAGTAGAACCACGTTTTTCAACAGCACCAGAGTCGACCAGCTTTTTAAGGTCTCGCCAAATAGTATCATCTGAAACCATAGGAAGAAGTTGTTGAGCATCGGGCATACGTAGACCGCCAAATTGTTGCATGTATTCAACTAATTTAATTTGACGTTCACTTAAGTGAACTTGTTTGCCACCGAGTTTTTGTTTGAGCTTGATATCGCGGGATAAAGATTGGACTTTGTCTTTGACTCGGGAAAGTTCTATTGAGAGAGCTTGAGTATAGTATTCAATCCATTTGGTTAGATCACGTTTGAAAGTGTCGGAGGCAAGTAAGTGAGTATTTTGGATGGTATTGTAATAGTCTTCGGCGTTGCGATCGAAGTATTCTTCCATAGAAAAGAGACGACGAATATCATATCCTTGAGTATAAAGAGGTAACATCGCAAAAGCGCGAGAAACACGACCATTACCTTCAATAAAGGGATGAATGGCAACTAGAATATATTGACTAATAGCGGACTTAATAGTGGCGTGGATGTCTTGGGAAACTGGGGCGTTAATCCAATCAATAAAATCAGCCATAAGATAAGGAACTTCTATGGCTGGAGGTGGTCGGTGGGCAATTTCTCCGGTGTGAGTATTCTTAAGAACCACTTGCTGGTGGCGATATTTACCAACATCTGATTCGGGAATGATTTTAGCGGTAGTAAGTTGGTGGATTCTTTTAATAATAGTCTCACTATAAAAGAAGAATCGGTTTTTATCATTAGTATCAACATTTTTTTCTTCTGGCAGAGGTAGATTGGCGTCGTAAAGTGACCATAACTCCTCGAGATAGGAAATAACATTTCTATAGTTAATAACTTCTTGGATATCTCGGTCAGTAGCTGTAACTTGGTGTCCTTCAACTAATTTAGCTACTTCCTGAAAGGTTAAATCATTACCTTCAATTCGAGTACCATAATGAACTGTTCTGACAATAGCTTCTTGTTGGAATTGTTTTTCATAGGCTGGAATCATGGGGGCTTCATCAATGATGGCCTTAGCAGCTTCAATTTGGCCAATATTTTTCAGAATTTGATTATTGATTGAGAAGACAGGAGAAAACATGTTAAGCTGATTATATCATTTTTGGAGTAATAGTTAAGGGGAAAATGCGGGAATCAGTTTAGATTATAGATATTAAATTATGGGTTTTAGCTTTAAGATAAAAATAAGTAATCAAGTGCAGATTTAGGGTCAACATTACTTTCAATCATTTTAATAGAAGTCATTATTTTTTGGATCAAGTGGGAGTTGGTGGTGGTTGGGTGTTGTTTTAAAGTACGTTGATAAATTTTTAATTGTTCCTTGAGATGCGGAAGAACGCTACTTCGATCTTTAGAAAGAGTATCGCTGAGGAAAAGGTCTTTTTTAATTTGATGGCTAATGGTTAGAGGAGTTAATTGAGAATTAATTTTATGGATATTTTTTAGCTTAACGGATTGACAACGAGAAATAATTGTGGGTAAAAGTTTTGAAGGTTTAGCGGTGGTAATAATTATATAGTTATTAGGACCAGGGTCTTCAATAGTTTTAAGAAGGGCGTTTTGGGATTCAATATTAAGATTTTCGGCCTGATAGATAATAACAATCTTGTTTTGATGGTTGAAGGGTTTTTGAGAGAGAAAATTTTTAATTTGTCGAGTAAGATCAATTGTCCAGCCGCTGTCTTGGTTAATGATAAAAATATCGGGGTTGTTTGGGTTAATATTATTTTTTAGCTGTTGGCAAATATGATTGATTTGGATATTTATTTGGTCAGTGTCTGAAGAGATAAATAAAGTTGAGGGGAAAAGGTTAGTTTTCATTGATTTGGTTACGAAAAAACTGTAGTATAAATATAAGTATTATGAATGATTCTGCCCAAAAAATATACAAGAGCCTTGGAGAGATTCTTAAAGATGAAGGCTTGATAAGTGAACAAGGAGATAAGGATATTGGATTAAGAAGGGTAAAAACTGGTGAATCAGAAGAAGATATTATTAGAGCGTTAAGGTTAGTTCCCGAGGAGTCTTTGGTTAAGGCTAAGGCAAAGTTTTTGAAGGTACCGTTTATAGATTTAGATAATACAGCCTTTTCTCCAGAAGCGTTGAGTTTAGTACCGGAAAGTGTAGCTCAAAAATATAAAATAGTAGCCTATCGGTTTGACGCTAAAGCTAAGACATTATTTGTAACCATGGTAAACCCGTTGGATTTAGAGACGTTGGAATTTTTGGAAAAGAAAACTAATTTGAAAATAAATGCCGCCATGTCAATGGAAAAGCAAATAGATTCATTTATTAGGGAAAAGTATATTAGAGAGAAAAGTATTACTTCAGAAGTAAATAAGGCGTTGGATGAAAGAAAGGCAGAAGAAACTGTAGTCAAGAAAACTCAAGATAATGTTACAGTTGAAGCACCGGTAGCTAAGATAGTTTCGACAATTTTAGAGTATGCAATAAAATCCAGAGCGTCTGATGTTCACATTGAACCACAGGAAGACAATGTAAGAGTGAGGTATAGGATAGATGGTATCTTGCAGGAAAAATATTTGTTGCCAAGAAATGTTCACGATGCAGTGGTTTCAAGAATAAAAATTTTGTCAGATTTAAAAATTGATGAAAAAAGAGTTCCTCAGGATGGTCGGTTCTTTTTTTCGGCAGACGGGAATGATGTTGATTTGCGGATATCAACTTTACCAACCACTTATGGAGAAAAAGTAGTTATGCGTCTTTTAAAAAAATCGCAGAAAGTTCCTAGTTTACCGGATTTAGGATTGAGAGGGTTGGCGTTGAAAAATTTAATGACTTCGATTCAGCGACCACATGGAATAATTATAGTTTGCGGACCAACTGGTTCAGGAAAGACAACCACCTTATATTCAATTTTAGATATTGTGGCGACATCAAGGGTAAATGTAGTTACGATTGAGGATCCGGTGGAATATCAAATGAAAGGAGTTAATCAGGTCCAAGTGAATGTACAAGCAGGGTTATCGTTTGCTTCAGCCTTAAGGTCGTTTTTACGTCAGGACCCAAACATTATAATGGTAGGAGAAGTCCGGGATGCGGAAACGGCTGATTTAGCTATTAATGCGGCTTTGACAGGTCATTTGGTGTTTTCAACACTTCACACCAATGATGCTTCTGGAGTTCCACCACGGTTACTGGATATGGGAGCAGAACCATTTTTATTAGTATCTTCATTAAATTGTGTCGTTGGTCAACGGGTATTAAGGAGGGTTTGTAAGGAATGTGTTTCTGAATCAGACATGACTTCGGATCAGGAACATGAGATAAAGACAACTTTAGGACCAATTTATAATTTAATAGAAGATAAATACAGAAAGGAAGGAAAGAAAATAACTTTACCAAAAATTGTAGGCTGTGAAAAGTGTAATAATACGGGATATGTGGGGAGAATCGCTATTTATGAAGTAATGCCAATAAGTGAAAAATTATCAAAATTAATTATTGAGAAAGCAGCTGCTTCTGAGATTCAAAAACAAGCAATGGATGAAGGGATGTTAACGATGAAACAGGATGGTTACGTTAAGGTATTAGAGGGAATAACTACTATGGATGAAGTTGTCAGAGTAGCCCAATATTAGTTATAAATAACTATACTATTAATTTTTAATAAATAAATGCATACAAAATTAAAAGAATTATTATCACTAGCAGTAGCTAACAAGGCATCTGATATTCATTTGATGATGGGAATACCTCCTAAAATTAGGGTTAATGGGGAGCTTCAATTGGCCCCAAATTGGATAAATGTGGACGATGATTTGACCAGGGAAATGGTGGAATCTATCATGGATGAAAAACAAAAAGAAAAATTAGAGAGAGAAAAAGAAGTTGATTTTTCTTTTGAAACTAATGAAGCTAGGTTTAGAGCTAATGTTTATTGGCAAAAGGATACGGTCGCTTGTGCTTTAAGGATTCTATCGTCAACTATTCCTTCTTTTGAAGAATTAAATTTACCAGGAATATTAAGAGATTTTATTGGTATAAAACAAGGATTTATTTTAATTACTGGGCCAACTAGCCATGGTAAATCAACCACTATAGCTTCACTTTTAAATGAAATTAATAAAAGTCGTAATGCTCATATCGTGACGATTGAGGATCCAGTGGAATATTTATTAAAACCTGAAAAATCAATTATTTCTCAAAGAGAGTTGGGTGGTGATACTAACGATTTTCCGTCGGCACTACGATCATGTTTACGTCAAGACCCTAATGTTGTTTTTATTGGAGAAATGAGAGATTTAGATTCGATTCAATCAGCGTTGACAATTGCTGAAACTGGGCATCTTGTTTTTTCAGTGCTTCACACCAATTCGGCAGCTCAAACTATTGATAGAATAGTGGACGTTTTTCCAAGCGGATCTAAGGAAGAAGTTAGAATTCAGTTGGCGTCAGTATTGACGGCAATTGTATCTCAAAGACTGTTACCGTCGATTGACGGAGGTAGAATCCCGGCACTTGAAGTTATGATCAATACTTCGGCGGTTAGAAATATTATTCGTGAAGGTAAGACTTTTATGTTGGATAATGTAATTCAAACAAGCGCTGATGTAGGAATGATAGGGTTGGATACTTATTTGGCAAAATTAGTATTAGAAGGGAAAGTAAAAGAAGAAGAAGCAGTTAATTATGTTACTAATTTAATTGAGTTCCAAACCAAACTGAGGAAAAAATAATTAAATCATGAAATTTGTTTACAGGGCTAGAGACTGGAGTGGAAAGATGATAAAAGGTGATGGAGATTTTCATGACCAAAAAGAAGTAATAGAATCAATTAAAAGTAGTGGATTAGTGCCGATATTTGTAGCTGAAGAAAGATCAAGTTTGTTGGTTGAGTTTTATAAAAGTACCTTTTCAAAGGTAACCTTAAAACAGGTAAGTGTTTTTACTAGACAGCTATCGACAATGATGAATTCAGGATTACCATTAACTGATGCTTTGGCTTTGTTAAAGAATCAGATGGATAGAAGATCTTTAATGTATGAGATTTTGGATTATACTTTAAAAACTGTTCAGAAAGGAAGTACTTTAGCAGAAGGTTTAAGTAAATACAAAAAAGTCTTTGGGGAGGCTTATATTGCTTCAGTTGAAGCTGGTGAAGAAGCGGGAGTGTTGGATGAAATTATAACTAAATTAGCAGAGACTTTAGAAAAACAAAATGAATTTCAAGGAAAGGTTAAAGGGGCGATGATTTATCCAGTAATCGTAATTATAGGGATGGTGGCGGTAGTAATTATTATGATGATATTTGTTATTCCGAAACTTTTGAGTATGTATAGCGATTTTGGAGCGGAAATGCCGACTTCGACAAGGATTCTAATGAATATATCAACATTTATGGGAAAGTTTTGGTTTTTGATGCCAATTTTTGGTTTTGGAGTTTGGGCAATTTTTTGGATGGGTAAGAAAAATAAAGAATTTGGTTATAAAGTAGATACTTTTAAGCTTAGATTTCCAGTGATTGGTGATTTAACTAAAAAAAATATTTTAGCAACAACTATTAGAACTTTATCAATGTTATTGTCAGCAGGAATCCCTTTGGTAGAAGCTTTGAAAATAGTTTCAAACATTGCGGAGAATATGGTTTATGTGGATTCTTTTTTAAAGATAGGAAATCGAGTACAGAAAGGATTTTCTATAGCTAATTCGTTTGAAGAAACGGGAGTTTTTCCATTAATTGTCAACCAAATGGTAGCAACTGGAGAAGCAACTGGAAAACTAGATGAGGTCTTATTAAAGGTGGCAGATTACTTTGCTAGCGAAGCAGAACAGTCAGTTAAATCACTAACATCAGCAATTGAACCGTTGATTATGATTGTACTGGGGTTGGGGGTAGCATTTTTAGTGGTGGCGGTGGTAATGCCAATCTATAACTTGACTTCTCAATTTTAGTGGTAAATAATAAATATAGTTATTATTGAAAAATTAAAATGAAACAAAAGATATTTTTAGGAAATAGAAAGAAAAATAAAGGTTTCACCTTAGTGGAACTATTGATAGTTATTGCCTTGATTGCAATTTTATCAGTAGCAGTTTTGGCAACTATTAACCCAATTGAACAATCAAATAAGGCTAAAGACTCAACTATGCAAAACGATGCTGCTGAAGTCTTGAACGCTTATGAACGTTATTATGCAGCTCAAGCTTCTTATCCTTGGATTGATGTAGTATCCCCCTCAACCTTAACAGTTGATAATGAAATAAGTTTAAATAGTACCATGGCAGGGTTCGGTTTATGTACTGTTGCCGATGCTGCAAGTCCTACGGATCAATGTTCCCCAAGAGATAGCCAGGGGTTACTGCTAAGTACCACTGAGCTAAAAGACTCTTTTTTAGAGAAAAATTATACTAAAAGTCCAACCAATCCAGCCAACGAACCTTTGTTTTCTGAAAGGCTCTATTTAGTTAAGGATCCGGTAGGCCAAGGAAATTCAATTCATGTTTGTTTTATTCCTAAGGCAAAGGCTAACAGGACACAAAATTCCAGATTAAAGGAGCTAGCTGTCGATGAGAGTGGAATTCCAACAACATTTATAGATGCTACTGGATTTGTTAGCGGTTATCCTGCTGCAAGTTGGGATTTTACAAGTGCAGGAACATCACTATTTAAGTGCGTACCATAATTTAGCAATTAGATAATAGATAAACCCTCCAAGAAATTGGGGGGTTTTTGTTGATAAAATTAAATATGGAAATTTTATTAATTAACGGGTTGATATTTATTTTAGGTTTAGGGGTTGGCAGTTTTGTAAATATGTTGGTTTATAGAGTGGCAATCAAATATGAGTTAGAGGTTTATAGTGTTAAAAGGAAGAGAAATAAAAATAGATCTTTTTGTGATTTTTGTGGTCGACAGTTGAGATGGAAAGAAAATATTCCGGTATTATCCTGGATAAGACAAAAAGGAAAGTCTGGGTGCTGTCAAAAAAAGTTACCTATTTTTTATCCGATAGTCGAGGCAGGAACAGGGATTGTCTTTTGGTGGTTTAATTTTAGGTATCCATATTGGCAGACTGATTGGTGGCTTTGGGGATTGGGGTTAATTATCTTGACGTTAATGATATTTTTAACGGTGTTTGATTATAGGTATATGATTTTACCTGATTTTGCAGTAATTATTTTAATAATTTTGGCAATAGTGGGGGTAGTTTTTAGTGAAAAGAGTCTAGTCCCCTATTTAATATCATCGTTATCAGCATCGGGATTATTACTGTTTTTAAATTTAATAACTAAGGGTAAGGGTATGGGTTGGGGAGATGTTAAGCTGGCAGTATTTATGGGGTTGTTTTTAGGGTATCCAGGAATACTGATGGCAATGTATTTAGCTTTTATTATTGGAGCATTAGTAAGTTTAGGGTTAATAATCACCAAAAAAGCTACCAAAAAAAGCCTAATTCCTTTTGGGCCATTTTTGATATTAGGAACCTGGCTATCGTGGTGGTTTGGGGCAGAGATGTGGCAGTTAATTTGGGGATAGTATAGAATAAATTAATGACAAGAGAGGAAAGATTGAAGCAAGATTCAGGGTTTACTTTAGTGGAGTTGTTAATAGTAATAACAATCTTAGTATTTTTGGCAATAATGTTGATTGGAATTATTAATCCAAACGCTTTAATTGGTCGAGCTAATGATTCCAGACGAAAAAGTGATTTGAATAAAATAAGAACAGCCTTTGAAGAGTTTTCTAACGATAATGGTAGATATCCGACGGCAGCAGAGGTTTCTTTATGGAATAGAATGTCAAATTGTGATAAGAAGGTTGATGATTTGAAAAATTATTTACCGGCATGGCCGTGTGATCCTGATAAAAAGTTATATCAAATTATGGTTGGGGAGAAATGGTTTAAGATAGTAACTAATTTAAAAAATAAACAGGATAAGGATATTCCTGCTGGTTGGTATAATTCGGGGACTTATACTAGTAGTGGGTTTGATAAATCAAGTGTAAACTATGGAGTCTCCAGTTTAAATATATTATGGTATGAATAGTATTTCTACTGTCCCCTACTGTAGAGTTGGGGAAATTAAACTATTATGAACAAAACTGCTATTGAAACATTAATTGCCGTTGTTTGTTTGCTTGTTTTGGGAGGGATTACTTTTAATCAATTTAGTCTAGCAAAAGCCAGATCAAGGGATATAAGACGAAAGAATGATTTACATGAAATGTCAAAGATAATTAGACTTTATTATAAAGATTATAAAAAATTACCAGAAGCAGAAATAATAAACAATTTGTGGGGAAAAGAGTGGGTTGATATGGGTTATGTCTACATGGATAAGGTGCCGGGTGAACCTTTAGGTCAGAATCAGTTTTGTTATGAAATAGTTGATGAAAATAATTTTGCCCTACTTGCTGATTTGGAAAATAAAAATGATGTTGATTGTAAAAATAAAGATTTTTTTTGTAATAGCCAAAACTATTGTTATCGGGACGTTTTGACAGCCGAAGTAATAAAATAACAAGTTAGTTTCAAGAGTTAAGGGTTAGATTTGCAAGACGATAAATAAATGAGTATGATTATTTTAGTTATGAAAGAGAATAAAGGATTTAGTTTAATAGAACTATTAGTTGTTATTTCAATTATTGGAGTTTTGTCAGCAATTTTAATGATGAATTTAATGGGGGCGAGAGAAAGAAGTCGGGATTCGCAAAGAATTCAAGATTTAAACAGTCTTAAAAGTGCTTTGCGCCTTTATTATAATGATAATCAAGCTTATCCTACGGGATCAGAATGTACTACTTGTTTAAACTCAATTTTATCAGGTTATACTAGCGGAGTGTCTGGGGTTGGATATACTTATACTTCGGTTGATAATAATAACGGGTTTTTGTTGACAGTGGTATTAGAAAGTGGGGCTGGAAATGAAGATATTAATTCACAATCTAAATGTGGAATAGCTTCGCCAAAAGATAAAATTTATGCTGTTTGTGCTTATTAAATATGATAAAAAGAAGTAAAAAAAATGGTTTTACCTTGGTAGAATTATTAATTGTGATTTCAATTATTGGAATTGTCACCATAATTGCCTCAAGTAGTTTTGTTAGTTCTCAAAAAAAATCCAGAGATGCTTCAAGGAAGGCTAGTTTAAAATCTTTATCAGATGCCTTAAATATGTATTACGCTGATATGGGTTCATTCCCTACTTCAATTACATTTGGAGGCCAATTGATATTAGGAACGGTAGTCTATATGAAAGAAATTCCAACAGAAACAGCTAAAGGAGTTAAACAATTTTATTACCAACCATCTCCAACTCGGAAGTCGTTTAGATTGTATACCAATTTGGAAAATGGTGACGATAAAGATTGTTTACCTTCTTGTTCTGGTTATAGTGTCCCAGGAGGCTGTTGTTATGCGATTACTAGTTCAAATGCTAATATGAGCGATTTACCATGATAAAAAATAAAAAAACATTAGGTTTTACATTGGTTGAATTATTGATATCTATTTCGATTATTGCGATATTGTCAGTAATTTTATCGGTAAATTTTTCTAAAGCTCAGAAGAGTGGTCGAGATCAAAGAAGAATATCAGATTTGAAAGCGATTCAATCGGCAGCAGAACAATATTATTTACTTAAAGGAAGTTATCCTCCAAATAAGACAACTCCTTGGACAGTTAACTCGAATGTAATCTTGCAGGCATTTCCAGTAGGTCCAAGAGGTGAGGCTTATACCTATACTTACAATGCTACTGCTGGAGGATTTTGTGCCTGTTCAACAGGAATGGAGTCTACTAAAGATAATAATGCTAACCAAACAAATTATGTTCCTTGTGACTTTCAGCCAGTAGGGTCTCTTGGAGCAGTTAATTATTGTGTTGGTAATCAACAATAAGTTAGTAGTTAAATTGGAGATGAAAGACGGTAAATATAAAAATAAACAACAAGGATTTACTTTATTTGAACTGTTGGTTAGTATTTCGATTATCGCAGTAATGACAGCAATAGCAGTAGTTAGTTTTGGGGGGATGAATAAAAAGAGTCGTGATGCTAGAAGAACGGCTGACTTAGAAAAGATTAGGACGGCTTTGGAACTGGCCAAACAGATAGGAACTACCTACCCATCGTCAATTAACTATTTAGTGACTAATAAGTTTTTGGATAAAGAGCCAGTAGATCCAAAGAGTAAGGCAGCATACACTTATCGTAGAGATGATCCTTACAATTATTATATCTGTGCTACCATGGAAGATATCGGTTCGACTAATAACCCTGTAGGAATGACGGGCTGTAATTATCAAGTTATTAATCCTTAGGTTTTTGTTTGAATTGATCTGAGTATTTGTAACCGGTTTAGGAAATCGGTATGATTAAGTGATGAATGAAAAAAGAGGTTTTACTTTAATTGAATTGATTGTAGCAATGTCGGTAATGTTGCTTTTATTAGGAATTGGGAGTTATTCTATTAGCAAGTTTACACAATCAAGAAAGGTGATGGTGGCTAGAAATGAATTAACAACTTATATTAAACTGGCTAGAAATTTAGCAATAACCAACCAACTTCCAAATAAGAAGACAAATCTAAAGTATGTTAGGGTAACCCTTTCTGGGATGACAATATCGGTTGTTGGTATAGATGATAATGGGGTCTCGTTTTCTGGCTTTCCTTACTTTTCTAAAACAATTGATGCTAAGGGGGTGACAACAGGTGGATTGTTAACTTTTGGTTTTAGTGGACTGTCAGGTAAATTAACTGATAGTAATGGTAACTTAGATGATAATTACCTGTCGGTGAACGTGACTGAAGGGGTTGATACTTACTCGATTAAAGTTGATAGTTTAGGAATAATTACTGATGAAAACTAAAGAAGCAGGACAGAGTTTAGTTGAAATGATTTTTTCTATAGGGATTTTAGTAACAGTAATTGTGGGAGTGGTGTCATTGATGGTTAAAACGACATCGGTAAAAACAATAACAAATGCCAGAAAGAAAGCTAGTGAAATGAGTAGAGTTGTTGTAGAAAAACTTTTAGATGATAAAAATAATAAACCTGATCAGTTTTGGCAGCTAAACAGTATTTCTCCTTCACAATTGCCGGGCTATGAAGGTTACAGTTATACGGTTAATTTTGATGTAATTACTGGAAATAATTGTAGTAGTACTGTGACAGAATGTGTTAATGCTACCATTGAGATAGCTTGGGGAAATAATGAAAAATTAGAAATCAAAAGGTTTTTTTCAAAAAAGATGTAATTTTTGAAAGTGATTGGTGTTTGTAACTCGGATGATAAACGGATATGATTAATTTAGAATGGATAAAAAAATGCAATATAAGAGAGGTTTTACTTTAATTGAGATTGTGGTGGTGGTGGGATCCTTGGCAATTATTGTTACAGCCGTGGTGGGAGTAATTTTGGGGACTTTTAGGTCTCAAAATAGAGTTAAATCAGTTAATAAGGTGATGGAAAATGGGACCTGGATAACTGATCAACTCAGGAAAAATATATTTAATAGTCAAGGAGATAAAATAGCTTGTAATCCTAATGGATTATCTATCCAATCAAGAGATAGTATTGATGATTCACTGATAACAATCAGTTGTAATAAAGGAAGTAATAAAATTACTTTAGCTTCAGCAACTAAAGAATATATACTAAATAGTAGTGAAGTGAATATAAATAATTGTACTGAATTTGTAATTTGTGAAAAGGATGGTTTTGGATTGGTAACTAAAGTAATGTTTAGTTTTGATATTGGAGCGACAACTGCTGGGGTTGGTTATAGTCAAAATTTTAAGACATCGGTTACGGTTAGAAATTAAGTATTTAAAGTGTTTGATAAGAAGATGTTTAACAATGATACAAATAATTTAGTTATGATTATTACTATATGAGAGATATTCCCTTCTATGTTATAAGTGGTTGTTGCTGTAGGGATAACTTCGAGTGGAAAGGTGACAAATAAATAGTTATACTGAATACATATGAGCAATATTGTAGGTTTAGATGTCGGTCAAAATGGTATTAAAGCGGTGTCAGTTGATAAGGATGTTTCAGGGAAGTTGGTCTTAAGTTTAATTGGGGAAATAAAATCTCCTCAAAGAGAAGATGAGAGTGAGAATTCTAAAAATAAATATTTTGAATTTTTGGGCAACTCTTTAAAAAAATTGATTTCTGATTTAAAAATAAAAGGTAATCAGGCAGTAGTTAATTTGCCGGAAAATGAGGTAGTAAGTCGTTTAGTTAGGTTACCACCTTTAAAAGATTCAGAAATAATGGATGCTTTAAGGTTTGAGGCAGAGACATTTGTTCCCTACCCTTTGGATAAGGTTTCAATTGATTATGAAATTGTTGAAAAAGATGATGCTGGTAGAATTACGGTTTTTGTAATTGCTGCTAAAAATGATTTGATTAATTCATATGTAAAATTATTTAAGTCGTTAGGAATGGAGTTAATTGCTATAGAGTCATCTTCAATAGCCTATAGACGAATAGTTAAATCAGGGATAACTTCAGTGGATCGGGTTATGGTTTTGGATATGGGGGAAAAATATTCTGACATTCTTAATATTAATAAAGGAAATGTATATTTCTCAAGATCTTTACCGGTTGGAGGAGAATCGATTACTCGAGCGGTATCTTTGGGGTTAGGTTTAGATATGGCGTCAGCAGAGGAATACAAGAAGGCTTATGGAATTAAAGCAGAAGAATTAGAAGGTAAAATACGAACGGTTTCGTTACCTGTTTTTAACAGTATTGCTGATGAAGTAAGAAAGGCAATGACACTTTTTAATGAAGATACTGGAAAAACAGTAGAATTATTAATTTTGTCTGGTGGTGGAGCAGTTTTACCAGGTATGGCAGAAGAGTTAACTAAGGTGTTGGGGGTTGAGGTTCAGATAGCCCAGCCATTTATGAATATTAATACGACTAAAATTCAGGCTCCATTTAATTTGGTTACTGAAGGATCCCGGTTTAGTTTGGCGGTTGGTTTATCTTTAAGAGGGTTAATATGAGTGATTTAAATTTATTACCATCAGAAGCTAAATTTCGAGCAGAAAAAATAAGAATACAGAAAATTGTTAATAATTTCTTGTGGGTTTTTGGTGGTTTTTGGGCGCTGATTTTAATTGGAGCAATAATAATAAGTTTGATGATGCAATTAAGCTTGAAAAAAATTACTAATGATTATGAAAAGGAGAAGAATCAATATCAAACACTGGCTGGAAGTATGGTGATTACTCAAAAAATAAAATATCAAGCTAAAGTAGTAAGTAAGGTTTTGGCTGATAGGTTTGAATACGGTAAATCAATGGAAATGGTGAGGAGTTTGTTTTCTGAAAATATTACCATTACTAATCTGGAAATTGGAGAAAAGAAAGTGTTTACAATTTTTGGAACAGTAATTGATGGTAATAATTTGCCGGAAGTTGAAGTAAAAGTAGAAGATATTAATCATGATTTAGTTGACGGGTTTAAGTCAGCTAAAATTATTAATTTAAGTTATGATCCGATTAAAAGTTGGCAGTTTCAAGTGGAGGTTAAACTAAAATGAGCGAAGGTTTTTTAAAAATGCCAGAAAAGATATTTGGAATTGATAGTAGTTTAATAAAAATGTTTTTATTACCATTTGGAATGGTAGTAGCCTTTATTATTAGCTTAGGTTTAATAATTTTACCGAGGGTTGATAATATTAAACAATCAAATATATCGATTACTGACACCAAGATACAAATCAAGTCGATATTAGAAAAGAAAGCTTATTTATTATCAATCGATCAGGATGAATTGGTTAGAAATGAACAGCAGTTGTCAGCAGCAGTTCTTCCAGAAAAGAATTCTTATGTTTTAGTTGGAGTGTTAAGAACGATTGCTGATAAATATGATTATCAGGTTAATAGTTTTTTAATTAACCCAATGGCAATAAAAGGTGACCCTAAAGATTTGCCGGGAAGTTCAGAAAAAACTTCAGCAACAAAGATGCCAATTAATATAGTTTTAACTGGGCCGGAGGATAAAAATCTGGAATTGATTAAGGGGATTGAAAATAGTTTGCCGTTGTTTTTTATAGACAGTATGAAGACGTCTTCTAAGCTTGGAGTTTCAGAAATAGAAATGAATATTTCTTCATATTATGTCCCTGATAAGGTGGAGTATGTCTCAGGAAACCTATCATTAACTGATTTGCAACCAACCAAGGAAGAGGCGGAATTACTAGCTATAATTAGTGATTTTGAAAGTAGTACAAACTTAGAAGAGACAAAAGTAGACGATAAGATGTTTACTGAATACGATAGAAATAATCCTTTTACTCTCTAATCTTGATAAAGAATTTTTCTTCAGGAAAGGCAACAAATAAAATATTTCTAATTGATTTAATTATTTTACCTTCTTTACCAATTATTTTTCCTATAATTTCTTGAGGAGCAATTATCTCTAATATTTTAGTTCCATTTTGATCAATTTCCTCAACAGTGACATTATCTTCTTTTTGGGTAATTGAGTTAATAATATATTCAAGTGTTTCTTTAGCATTAGTCATAATTATTCGGTTTTAATGGGTTGAGAAGCTTCAGTTGCTGGTGCTTCTTGAGGTTGTTTATCATCTTCGGTTTTTTTAGAATCTACCTCTTGTGGAGCGGCTTCTTCTTTAATTTTAGCTTCTTTTTTCTTTTTAACTTTTTTAGGATATTTATCTGGATTAAGAAGTTTATCAACTCCTTGGGTAAGCTTGGCACCCTTTTTTTGCCAATCAACTAGTTTATCTTTATCGATAGTTAGAGTTTTTGTTTGAGGGGTATAAAAACCTAAATCGTCAATATATTTTCCATCAAATTTGCTCCGTTGTTCAGCAATAACAATTCGGTAGGTAATTTGGTGTTTTTTACCACGGGGCAAAAGTTTAATTTTTATCATAATGTTAGGATTATACTAGATTATTTAGTATTTTGGTAGCTTTAATAGAGGCAGACTCTTCTGCTTTTTGTTTAGAATTTCCTCGACCTTTAGCAATAAGCTTATTGTCTAAAAATACCCCAACTTCAAATATTTTTTGATGATCTGGGCCGGATTCAGATAAGGTTTTGTATTTTGGAGTGATCCCCTGTCGAGATTGGGCAATTTCTTGAAAAATACTTTTTGGGTCTTTATAAATTTCTTTGGAAGATAATTTGGTGACACTGGCTTCAAGAAATTTATCTAAAAATTTAAAAGCAGGAGAAATTCCTCCATCAAGGTAGATAGAACCAATTAGGGCTTCAAAAGTGTCAGCCAAGATGGATTGATTATGTCGACCATTATGGTTTTCTTCCCCGCGTGAAAGAAAGATAAATTCGCCAAGATTAAATTCTTCTGATATTTTAGCTAAATTCTGAGTACAAACTATTAGGGCTCTGAGGTTGGTTAGCTTACCTTCGTCAAATTGGTTAAATCGATTAAAAATTCGATCTGATGCCCAAAGTTCAAGAACAGCATCGCCGAGAAATTCATATCTTTCGTTGGATTCGTTAAACCGAGGTTGTTCATTGAGAGAAGATCTATGGACAAGAGCTTGTTGGAGTTTAAGCTGATCTTTAAATTTATAGCCGATTAATTGTTGGAGTTTATCAATCATCTTTATTATCTTTTTTTAAGGCCCCACCAATAACTCCATTAACAAAACTAGAACTAGTATTAGTGCCGTACTCTTTGGCAATTTCAATTGCTTCATCAATGACAACTTTTTCAGGGTTTTTTTTGAAATAAAATAATTCCCACAAGGCATAGCGGAGGATATTAAGGTCAACTTTATTTATTTTATCAATTGGCCATTTGGGGGCATTTTCTTGAATAATAGTATCAATTTTAGGAATAAGTTTAATAATTTTTTGAGTTTCTTGAGCGATAGGTCCAGATCCACCAAGACTCCAAGCAAATAAAGCTTGAATATTGGCGATTCGTTTTAGGTGGCGGGGGTCAAATTTATTTTTCACTGTTTACAGTTGGGGCACTGAAAACCGGCCATTTTAGGTTGGCCACAATTTTTACAAGTGATAGGTTTAATTAGTTTAGGACCTTTGTCGGCGGCGCGACGGCGACCTTGTCGGCGGCTGGAAGGCCAATGTTTAGGTAATGCTGTCATAAGAGTTATTTTAGCAGAAAATTAAAGATTTAAAATGATTTTATTTAATTTTAGTTTTGTTTCTTAAAAAGAGATGTTAATACTTTGTTGTAAGCAATGGCATAAGTAATTTGGGATAAGTTTTTGAATAAAATTTTTTTATTAAAAAGGTATTCATTTTTTACACTTTGTTGATAAATTGAAAAACGGTTTAATATATTTGAATATAGTACCTCCGGTTTTTGATTTGGGTTTTGGAATAATTTAATTTCAAAAAATGTTTGAGAAATAGTGCTTAACATATATTTGATGGTAGGGATAAAGATGTCTGGAAGATATTTTTTAATTAGCTTAAGCTGATTTTTGATAACTTTTACTTCAATAGTGTAAAGGTTGGGATTAATAGATGAATTTTGCCGAAATATTTTTTTCATCACTTTGACATGGCTTATTTCGTGAAGAAAATCGATAATTTGATGGTTTAGACTAATATTTTGATTAATGTTAATTTGGAAATTATCGGTTTCTTTTAGATACTGGGCACTTGATAGATTAGATAATTTAATCTTTATTTGGGGTTGGTTTTTGTTCAAGAATTGGTATTTTTTAGAAAAGTCTTTTATAAAATAATGAATGTTTTGGTAAGGTAACGGTTTAGTCTGACAGATAAAACAAGGATTGGTTTGATTTGAATCAAGTTTTTCAATATTTGGTATATATTTTTTACTCTGTTTAATTAAAGTATTAATATTTTTAAGAAAATTTTGAAACTCCTTTTGAGGTATTTGTGAATAGTCTAACCTTAAATCTAGATAAGATTTATAATGACGGTTTTTAGCAAAAATATTTCTTTCTTTAATTATTTTTATAAAATCTTTATTAGCTTGGTCTAAAATTGATTTTTTAGTTGTTGGTGATAGTTGTTGATAAGATTTGTTTTGGAAAAATTTAATAGCTTCTTGTAGGTCATCGGGTGGATTTTTGGGATTAATTTTGGTTAAGCTTTTGGTGGCAATATCTTTGGAGATTTCATCATTAAGCCATAAAGAAATATAGGCTTTTTGAGTAATATTTCTTGGTTTAGGAAGTTTTGAAAAACTTTGCTTAGCTTGTTGATAACAAGTATTAATCATGTTTTTAATTTGACTATCAGTGATAGGGATGGCCTTTTTTTGGTATTGAGAGTAGATGGTGTGGTGATTCATAGTTTTAGGTTAATTATTTAAAATTTTTTCTTTAATTTGGTGGGATTTGGGAATAAGGGAGCTGAGATTAAATTTTGGGTTTTGGGAGAGGCTGGTAAGAATTTCCTGGCTTTGGGAAATTAATTTAGTCTCAGAGAGATTGGCAAGTTTAAGTGAAGGAAAACCGTGTTGGAGAGTAGAAAAAATTTCACCAGGTCCGCGAATTTTAAGGTCATATTGGGAAATTTCTAGTCCATTATGATGTTTTTCCATGAATTTGAGTCGATTTGTGGCTGAGTCGGTAGCCTGACTGGTAAAAAAATAGCAAAAACTTTGCTGTTGTCCCCTACCCACTCGGCCGCGGAGTTGGTGGAGTTGAGATAAGCCGAAGCGGTCAGCTGATTGAATAATCATAATGGAAGCATTGGGAATATCGACCCCAACTTCAATTAAAGGAGTAGTTACCAAAATATCGATTTTATTTTCTTTAAACTGATTGATAATATCAGACTTGATTGATGGTTTTAATTTGCCGTGAAGTAGTGATAATTTTAGTTTTGGAAAAACAGTTTGAAGATGGTTGAATTCAGCCTTGGCTGATTTAACGCTAGCCATGGTTTCGGAAATTTCAATAAAAGGACAGACAATATAGGCTTGGCATTTGGTTTTGAGGATTTGATCTTGAATCCAGGTATAACATTGGTTGGTTTTGTTAGGAGAAACTAAAAAGGTTTTAACTGGTAATCGTTGACTTGGAGGGTTATCAATAATGGAAATATCAAGGTTACCAAGAAGAGTTAAACTGATGGTGCGAGGAATGGGAGTGGCCGTCATGGTTAAGCAATGAGGTTTATCGTTTAGGTCGGCAAGAAATGATCTTTGTTTAACCCCAAACTTATGTTGCTCATCAACAATTAAAAGTGAAACATCATTTTTTAGTTTTTCTTTTTGATAAATGGCGGCATGGGTGGCAATAATAATGGCATTTTTAGGTATTTTTTTATTAATTTTATGGTTGGCTGTCAGTAAAAAAATCGGAGTCTTAAGTTTTTTAAGGAATTGATTAAAGGTGTGGTAATGTTGTTGGGCTAGAATTTCGGTGGGGGCCAATATCAGAGTCAAAGAATTGTTAAGATGGGTTAGATAAGCTGCTAGGAGGGCAATAATAGTTTTACCAGAGCCAACATCACCCTGAAGAAGTCGGTTAGTAATTTTGTTGGGGTTAATTAGGTCATCTTTGATCTCTTGCCAAACTTTAACTTGGGATGGGGTTAGCTTGAAGGGTAGAGATGAAATTAGCTGGTTAATAGAACTATTTATTTCCGGGTTAGTTTTAATAATGGTTTTAGGAAGTTGGCTTAACCATTTTTGTTTGAGGAGGTAGGATTTGGTCTGAATGGAGAGAATTTCATCAACTGCCAGGCGATGACGCGACAATTCTAGTAATTGAGAATTTTGGGGATGGTGAATTTGTTTGAGAGCTTGATCAAGTGGAAGTAGTTGATATTTATTTAGGATTTGATCAGGGAGGGTTTCAGTAACATTTTTTAGTAATTTAGGTAAGAATGTTTCGATAGTTTTACGAAACCAATTAGAAGTTAGACCAGAAGTTTCAGGGTAAATGGCAATAATTTTACCAGTATTATGTTTACCGGAAACGGGGGCAATAATGGTTTTTTGATTTTGAACCAGAGAGACGGTGCCAGCAAAACTATAAGTTTGGCCAATTGTAAAATTTCTAGTTAGATAGGGTTGATTAAACCATAATAAATTTATTTGGCCGGTGGAGTCGACAACAACTGCTTTTTGAAGATTTTTTTTTGATCGGGTGAAGATATTTTGAAATTTAATTAGTCGGCCGGTGATGGTAAAGTTTTGATTTAAGGTAAGGTTTTTTATAGCAGTAATATGGGAGAAATCAATATATCTGTAAGGATAATGATAGAGTAAATCTGTGGGGGAAAATATATTAAGCTTATTAAGCTTGATAATGGTTTTGGGACCAATACCGGGGATCTGAGCTAGATTATCCATAAAGAAATAATACCAAAATATTGATTTAATATTCGGGTTTAGTTTGGGTTTCTAATATAAAAACAAGATTTATGTTATCATCATTTTATGAAATTGAAGAAAAAGACAGTGACTAAAGTAGTCTTGGTGGTTTCGTTGATAGTTTTATTACTTTCAGGGATGGTTCCATTTTTATTAGTTTTGATGGGTCAATAAATAAAATGGTGTTTTCGAGGAGCTGGAAGTTAAAATGGTCTAAATTTTTTGATCGGTTTAAAATTGGACAGAAAAAAAAATGGTCAGAGCTATTTAAAAGTAAAAAATTTTGGCTTAATTTTTTCAGCGTAGTATTAATAATGATAGGAATTGGGGTGTTGGCGGTGCTATTTTTATTTGTTTGGTATTCAAAAGATTTACCTTCACCAACTAAAGTGGTTCGTCGGGATGGGTATTCTAGTAAAGTTTATGATAGGAACGAAAAAGTGCTTTATGATATTTTTAATGATGCTAAGCGTGATCCAGTAAGTTTTTCAGATATTCCAGATTATTTAAAGCAGGCAACAATAGCCGTTGAGGATAAAGATTTTTATAAGCATAAAGGGTTTGACCCCTTAACTCCACTTAGAATCATTAAAAATGCGTTTTATTTTAAAAAAGTAACTGGAGGGTCGACTTTAACACAACAATTAACTAGAAATGTATTACTATCTACTGATAGAACGATTCATCGTAAAATTAAAGAATTAATTTTATCAATTCAGATCGAATCTAAATATAGTAAAGATGAAATCTTGGCAATGTATTTGAATGAAGCTCCTTATGGAGGGGCTTCATGGGGAGTTGGTCCGGCGGTAGAACAATATTTTGGAAAATCAGTAAAAGAATTAAATTTGGCTGAATCAGCTATTTTAGCGGGAATGCCTCAATTACCAAGTGTCTATTCACCTTATTCAAAAACACCAACTGCTTATATAGATAGGACAAGTCATGTGTTGAATAGAATGGTGGAAGATGGTTATATTAGTCGGGATTTGGCTGATAAGACGATGGAGGAGGTTAAAAACTATGAATTTAGCGATAAAAATTCTACTATTAAGGCTCCTCATTTTGTTTTTTGGATAAAAGAGGTTTTAGCTAAAAAATATGGAGAGGAAGTAGTTGAGAACGGTGGGCTCAAAATCATAACTACCTTGGACTTAGATTTACAAAATGAGGCACAAAAGATTGTCGCGGAAGAAATTGAGAAAACAGAAAAAATAGGAATTACTAATGGAGCAGCATTAGTGCTTGATCCAAAAACGGGTCAAGTGTTAGCAATGGTGGGTTCAAGAGATTATTTTTCGGATAAAACTGACGGCAATTTTAATGTTATAACTCAAGCTCTAAGACAGCCAGGATCATCAATTAAGCCGATTACTTATTTGGGAGCAATCAAAAAAGGTTGGACGGCGGCAACTATGATTATGGATACTCCAGTAGTGTTTCCAGGGAGTGGAGGTCAACCAAATTATGTCCCAAAAAATTATAACGGTAAATATAATGGGCCAATTAGCCTTAGAAATTCTTTAGGAAATTCAATAAATATAACGGCAGTAAAAGCCTTGGCCTTTGTCGGAGTTGAGAACATGTTGTCATTATCTTATGATATGGGCTTATCAACTTTAGAACCAACCAAAGAAAATTTATCTAAATTTGGATTGGCGGTAACCTTGGGTGGAGCTGAGGTGAGGGTGATTGATTTAGCGTCGGCCTATACTGCTTTTGCTAATAATGGTGAAAGAATGGAGGCGGTCGGAATTTTGCGAGTTGAGGATAGAGATGGGCGGGTGTTAGAAGAATATAAGCCAGTAAATGGTAAAAAAGTAATGACTCCTCAAGAAGCTTTTATAATTTCAAATATTTTATCGGATAATTCAGCTAGAGAGATGACGTTTGGATCAGTCAATTCTTTGGTTATCCCCAACTATCAAGTGGCAGCTAAGACAGGAACAACTAATGAGAAAAAAGATAATTGGACTATTGGCTGGACCCCTGGGTTATTAACAGCGGTATGGGTGGGAAATAATAATGGTGACCCGATGGGAAATTTAGTTTCTGGAGTTTCTGGAGCAGCCCCGATTTGGAAGCGGATTATGACTTATCAGTTACCTAAACAAGCAAAAATAGATTTTACTATTCCAGATAAGATTATCTCGGTTGAAGTGGATAGAATTTCGGGGTATTCATCTCATGATGGATTTCCTAGTAGAAATGAATATTTTATCGATGGAACTCAACCAACAATTTCAGATCCGATTCATTTAAAATTGAAAATTTGTAAGGGACAGTCAGGCTTGGCGCCTCCAGATGATGTCGCTAGTAATAATTATGATGAAAAAGAGTTTTTCTTATTTAAAGAAAACGATTTGATTTCAACTGATGATAAAAATAGATGGCAGGAAGGGATTGATAGTTGGATTAGCCAGCAACCAGACAAGGATAAATATAATCCGCCAACAGAGTACTGCCGTCAAGGAGGAATGGTAAATGTCGGGATTGATTCTCCAACTCATGAATCAACAGTGAGCAGTACCTTTGATGTTAAAATAACAACAAATTCTCTGACTAAAATCGTTGAAGTAAAGTTATGGGTTGATGGTGAGGAAAAGAAGGTTTGGAATGAGAGACCTTTCGAAACTAAATTAACTTTAACTGATGGTCCTCATACACTTAAGGTAAGAGCAACCGATCGTGATGGAAATAGTCAGGAGAGAGAATCTAAGATTGGGGTGAACACTCCATGGAAAATAACTCCAACCCCAACGTTATCGCCGACTATTTTATTAACCCCAACCTCAACTCCGATACCGTCACTAAGTTCTACCCCGACTCCGACTCTTGTTCCGACCTCGGCGCCTATTCCAACAGTTTCTCAATAAAATTGCCTAAATATAGGATAATTTCGTTTTTAGCTCTAAATTAGCAGTCTTCATGTTTGAGTGCTAATATATCATATTATTTCAAAAGATATAAAACTATTTCAAATTGAAGGCTTTAAGATGGATTTCTTTAGCGGTTTTATCATCCAGATTGAAGTATGAAGCTTGAAAAGTATAGCGGTATTTTTGGGTAATCTGATCATGATAGATATCGGTAATAGTAAGTTGCCAGAGATGCTCTGAGTTAATTATTTTAGAATATTTAGTTATTAGTTTGAAAGGGTCTTTTTTAGTATCTAAAGTAATGTTGGCATCCAGAGTAATAATTTGACGAGTTAGTTGGTAGGCGTGGGAGGAGGAAATAATCGGCTGATATTGTTGGGGCTTGTCTAAATTATCAAGAATAATTTCGGTAAAATTATCATCAATAATGTTGGTGTTTAAATCAAGATGTTTTAAATCATCGACAAGTTTTTTAGGATCGGAATTGTAGATGGCTAGGGCATTTTTTTCAAGATATTGATTAGCTGTTTTGAAAAAGATTTTACCAATTTCAAAAAATTGAGTTGGGGGTAATTTAAAACGGAGATATTGGTCTACTTGATGTTTAAGGGAAGGAATTAATGATTGACGTAAATAAACGACTTCGGTATTAATGCTGTTTTGAGTTTTAACGACAGTTTTTGGGTCATTAACAGTATCTGTTAGAGGCCAAGTTAAAACTTCGTTATAACCAAGAGCAGTTAGACGGTCTTTAATAAGATCAATAAGATAAATTTCCTTAGGAGTAATATCGGTGATTTTTTTGGGAGAAAGAGGTTGATTGGTGGGGATTTGATGATAACCCCAAAAACGAATCGATTCATTAGTAAGACTTTGAGAGATAGTTAAATCTTGGCGAATAGAGGGAGGAGTAACAGAGACTAATTGGTTGTGAGTAGATAGACTACAGCCAAGTCGAGTAAGGCAGTCAAGGGTAAAATTAACGGGGATATTTATTCCAGAAATTTGAGAAGGAGAGCTGGGGTCAAATTTTATTACTGGCAGAGAATCAGCTTGGGGATAATAATCAAAGATTTGAGAGCTAATTTGACCTTGGCAATGTTCTAAAAGTAGTTTGGTTAAAAAATTAAAAGCTAAAGGGATGGTTTTGGGGTCAAGCAGTTTTTCTAACCTGGTAGCAGCTTCAGTGGTTGATTTAAGGAATCGACTGTTTTGACGGACAGTGGTGGGATCATAAATAGCTACTTCAATAATGATATCAGTGGTATCTAAGTTAATAGCACAGGCTTCCCCACCCCAAAAATTAAGACTGAGAGCTTTTTTGGGATTATTAATCATTAAAATATCAGAGTTTAATTTGAGACGAGAATTATCAAGGCTAATAAATTCTTTATACTTAGGATTAATTTCCCAAATAAGGTTGTTTCCAGATTTGTAAACATCAAAAGCATGGTTGGGAATGCCATACATGAACATGACATAGTTACTTAGATCAACAATTAAATTGACGGGATTAGTGTTATGAAATTTAATAAAAGTCTGGAGCCATTTAGGAGAGATTTGGTTTTTGAGTTGAGAAATTTTAACTGCCATGACTCGTTTGACTTTATTGGTGGTGATGGTAATTGGTAGTTGAGGTAAAGAATTATTTGATAACAAGTCTGTGGTTAAATCATGTAATTTTAAATTGTAAAGAACAGCTAAATCTCGGGCTAATCCATAATAACCGAGACAGTCTCCCCTATTGACTTTGATATCTAAATCAAAAATAATTTCGTTGTCAGTTTCTTCAAAGAAGTTAGTGAAGTGACCAATCATGGTGAGGTCATCACGAAGTTGATGTGGCTTAACATTAAGATCGGGTAAAAATTTTTGAAGATGAGAGTAGACTAGTTTCATAGTTGATGAGGTTTGTAAGCAAGGTTACCCCCCATGAGGGTACGAATATCACTAATCTTATTTTGAGCCATAGTCCAGCGATCAAGACCCATACCAAAAGCAAAGCCAGACCAAATTTTAGGATTAATTCCAGCCATACTGAGGACTTTAGGGTGAATCATACCACTGCCTCCCATTTCAATCCAACCAGCATATTTGCATAAAGAACAGCCTTGACCGTGACAGTTAAAACATTGCATATCGGGACCGACTCCGGGTTCGACTTCGGGATAATACTTAGCGCGGTAACGGACAACCACCTTGGGGCCATAAAGAGTCTTGAACATAAGATCCATGGTACCAATAAGGTCTTTAATAGTTAGGCCTTTATCGACGACGACAGCTTGATATTGATGAAAAACAAAGTGGTTAGAACGATTAACTTTTTCATTACGATAAACGGCTCCAGGGAAAGCAGCACGAATTGGTAGTTTTTGTGATTGCTGATTTAATAGATATGATTCGATGGTAGAAGTTTGGGTGCGAAGGAGATATTCTGGTTCTTGGATATAGATACTGTCTTGCATATCGCGGGCGGGATGATCTTCGGGAACATTGAGACGTTTAAAATTATATTCATCAGTAACAATTTCTGGACCAGTATAAATGGAAAAACCAAGATTTTTAAAGAGGGCGTTTAATTGGCGTTCAGTTTGGGTGATGGGGTGAAGATGTCCAATTTTAGGAGGAGTAAAAATAGGAGAGGAGGTTTTTTTGGTGATGGTTTTGATTTCTTTTATTTTTTTCAAACTTAAAAGAGTTTCTAGGTCGGTTTTAGTTCGGTTTAGGTCAATCCCATATTGTCGTTTTTGGTCATTAGGGATATTTCTAATCTTAGAAAAGAGTTGATTAAATAAGCCGTTTCGTCCAAAAAGTTCAATTCTAATCTTTTCCAGATCATGTGAATTTTTTAGTTGGGATATTTTTTTAGAGTATTTTTGTTTAATTAACTCCAGGTCTTGATTCATAGCTGGTTTTATTTTAACAAAAAACCCCGCAGAGGCGGGGTTTTGATTAAAAAGCAAGCTATCTATTTAGCTGATTCAACGATAGCTTTGAAACTATCAGGATTGTTAACAGCTAAATCGGCTAAAATTTTTCTATCAATGATGATATTGCGGTTTTTTAGCATTTTGATAAAAGCAGAATAACGAATATCAAAAGGTTTTAGAGCGGCATTGATACGGACAATCCAAGTTTTACGAAGATCGCGTTTTTTTAGACGTCGTCCAATAAAAGCATAATCACCAGCATGCATGACAGCTTCGTGGGCGACCTTGTATCTTTTATGCCGGGTCATCCAAAAACCTTTAGCAGCTTTGAGGACCTTTTTGTGAGCAGCTCTTCTGACTGTTCCAGTTTTGACTCTCATAGGTTATTTTTAAAATTTAAGTTATTAATTAGTAAAAACAAATTATAATTGGCCTAATAATTTTTTGACTCGAATAGCGACAGCACCTTGGACAACTTGTTTACCTTTAAGACGGCGAAGTTGTTTTTTACTTTTTTTGCGACGTAAGTGTCGGTTAAAAGAAGACATTCTTAAAACTTTACCAGTTTTAGTGACCTCAAATCGGTTAGAAACTGATTTTCTGACTTTTAATTTTTTAGACATTTTTTTCATCGGTAACAGTAGCCTTCTTTTTTGAAGGAGTAAAAGTAATCATTAATCTTTTGCCAATAAGTTTAGCTTCACCTTCAGTAGTGGCAAAATCCTGGAGATCAGATTTGAATTTGGTTACCAGGTTATGTCCAAATTGCTGATGAGCCATCTGGCGACCTTGGAATTTTATACTTAATTTGATTTTATTTCCAGTAGCCAAAAACTTTTTAGCTCTATCAATTCGGATTTGATAATCATTTTGTCCGATAAATGGGGTCATTTGTATTTCTTTAAGTTCCCCGCCTTTGATTCCTTTCTTTTCAGACTGGAGCTTTTTGGCTTCCTGGTATTTAAATTTAGAGAAACTAATAAGTTTAATTACTGGCGGTATGGCTTTACCATTAATTTCAATCAAGTCTAGTCCAGACTCCTGAGACATATTTCTAGCTTCAGAGATAGGGACAACTCCAATTTGTTTACCGTGCTCATCTAAAAGACGGACTTCTGAGGCTGTAATATATTGATTAATTTTATAAAATTTATTATTAGTTTTTCTGTTTCTGAAACTACTCAAGTTATTTTGTAATTTTTAACTGTTGACTATTTTATCAAATTTAAGGCTTTATTTGTGATTTGATCCTTAATCTGAGTTAGGAAGTCAGCTAGTGTCATAATACCTAAGTCTTGACCATCGCGCTGACGGACAGAAATAGTTTTATTTTCTGTCTCACGGCCACCGATAATAATCATATAAGGAATTTTTTCTCCGGCAGCCTGACGAATTTTATTTTGCATAGTTTCAGCACGATCATCAATTTCAACCCGAATATCTTCGTTTTGAAGAAGATCCTTAATTTGCTGGGCATATTCTAATTGCTGATCAGTAATGGGAATTATTTTAATTTGAGTTGGAGCAATCCAAGTTGGAAATGAGCCACTAAAATGTTCAATAAGAATTCCCATGAAACGTTCAAGTGAACCATAAATTACACGATGAATAACTACTGGAGTTTTTTCAGTACCATTTTTGTCTGTATATTTTAAATTAAACTTACGAGGAAGTTGAAAATCTAATTGGATAGTACCTGTTTGCCATTCACGACCAATACAGTCATCCATTAAAATATCTAATTTTGGTCCGTAAAAAGCACCTTCTCCGGGGCCAATAAAATAATCAAAGTTGTTATTTTTTAATATCTTTTCTAGTTCTTTTTCAGCCTTATTCCAAGTTTTAATATCTCCCATAAAATCATCTGGTCTGGTACCAAGTCTAATCTTAAATTCTATTCCAAAAACTGAATAAAATAATTTAGCAATTTCTAGAATTTTTTTATATTCATCTCCGATCTGATCTTCAGTTACAAAAATATGAGCATCATCTTGAGAAAATTTTTGAACTCGAAGTAAACCATTAAGCTGACCTGATTTTTCATGTCGGTGAAGAACATCGCAGTCCGAAAGACGTAAGGGTAATTCGCGATAGCTATGTTTAGATTGTTTAAAAATAATCATGGCATTGGGACAGTTCATGGGTTTAAGACAATAGACACCATCCTCTTTCATATCAGAAATAAACATATTTTCTCTATAATGATCCCAATGACCAGAGGTTTCATAAAGTTGTTTTTTATTTAAAAGAGGGGTAATGGTTTCGTGGTAGCCTCGTTTTGAGTGTTCTGAACGCCAAAATTTTAGTAATTCATTGATAATGATAGTTCCTTTTGGAAGCCAATATGGCATTCCGGGAGCTGTTTCATCTATAAAGAATAATCCTAGTTGTGGGCCTAATTTGCGATGATCGCGTTTTTTAGCTTCTTCCAGATTATCGAGGTATTGTTGAAGTTCATCTTTAGTATTAAAAGCGGTGCCGTAGATACGAGTAAGCATTTTATTTTTTTCATCACCATGCCAGTAGGCGCCAGCAACGGACAAGAGTTTAAACGCTTTGACCTGACTAGTATAGCGAACATGGGGTCCAGCGCAAAGATCAATAAAATCGTCGCCGGTTTGGTAAGCAGTAATTACTTCTCCCCTATCTTCGATAGAGTCAAGCCATTCCATTTTATAAGGATTGTCTTTAAAAATTTCTTTGGCTTCATTAAGACTGATTTCTAATCTAGTTATGGGTAGATTTTGCTTAATAATTTTTTTCATTTCGGACTCAATCTTGGGGAAATCATCTTCACTGAGTTTAAAACCGTTAAGTGGTTCAAAATCAAAATAAAAGCCGTTATCAGTAGACGGACCCATAGCCATGAGAAATTTATGAGGATAAAGTCGCTCCATGGCTTGAGTGAGAATGTGCTCAGTGGAGTGACGAAGTTGATGTAAATCTGTTTTGTTTTCTGACATATTATAAGGATATTTTAACAGTAAAAGGGTTTAAAAATGTGGCCCAAAAGGAATAGCTCCGAATTGGGCTATTTAGTTAGAAAAGTTTTTAAAAAATGAGTCTGGAACATGCTGATAAAGTATATCACAGGCTAGATTGGAAAATTTTTTGTAAAATTAGTTATGTTAAAAATAAAAAATAATAAATGGTGGTGGCTGGTAATAGTAGTAATTGGATTGGGGTTAGTGATTAGATTAAAGAATTTTAGAGTATTACCAGTAGACGGTCATCCAATGAGACAGACAGACACTGAATGTGTAGCTTATTTTCTGTATACCGGTAAGGCTAGTTTCTTTAAGCCGAAAAGTTGTTTAATGAGGCCGGTGAGTAATATTGATGGTTATTTTTTATTAGAAATGCCATTTTATGAAAAATTGATTGCAGTGAGTTATAAAATTTTTGTTTCAGAGATATGGGCAGCTCGAATAGTTAATCTTCTTTTGTATTTAGTTGGAGCAGTAGCTGCGTGGAAATTTTTAAGTGAATGGTTGGGTAAAAAATCAGGAATTTTGGGATTAATAATTTACAGTTTGATGCCGGGGAGTATTTTTTTTGTGGGCCATGCGATTCATCCAGATGCTATGGCGGTGAGTTTAATTTGGGTAGCATTGTACTTAGTTTATAAATATAGTCAGAATAGAAATTATAGATGGTTAATTAGTAGTGGAATAATGATGGGGATTAGTGTCGCTAGTCGACCATTCGGATTAATTTGTTTACCACTGTTGTTTTATTTTTTGTGGCAGAAAAAAAGCAAATTTAGAGACTATGTGACATTGATGGTTTTATCGGTAGGGTTTTATGGTTGGTGGCAGTGGTGGGTAAATTATTTAAATTTAGATATGAGTTGGGAAAATTGGGTATTGGCGGGTCGGGAGAAGTTGTTTGATTTAGGATTGTTAAAAAACTTAATTTGGAAAAATGTGGTTGGTGAGGTAATGGGTAAGGTGGCCAGTGTGCTAGCAGGGATAGGTTTGATGGTGGGGATTATTAAAAAAGATAAAAAAATAAGACCACTAATTTTGTGGATTTTTGGAGTAATGGTTTATTGGTTGATAGTACCAAATGGTAATTTAACTCATCAATATTATGCTGATGTATATATCCCGTTGGTAGTAATTTTGGCAGCAATGGGATGGAAATTTGTTTGGGATAAGAGTTGGCTGATAGCAATCTTAATTTTACCAGTGTTGATATGGAATGGAGTTAGGGTAAGTAATTATTTTTTTCAACCAGAGATTGAGGCAAGAGAAAATATTAAAATTGCTAATGAAATTAAAAAAGAAATCGGTGAGGATAAAAAGATAATTTATTTAGTGAGAAATAATTCAATCCCATTGTCTTTAGCACATCGTCAAGGGTGGATGTTGGGTGAGTGGCCTACTGATGTGGCGGGACATATTTGGGCATTTATGGAAATGAGAAATTATGAATTTGATTATATTGTTGAACCTAAAAATAAAAAAGATTTGAAGAGCGAAGATTGGGAAATTATTAAACAAAATTATCCACTAGAAAAGGAAGGAGAAACAATAAATATCTTTAAAAGAAAGTAGTGTGAACTAAAAGTTACTATTCTTGAACTTTTAGAGTATCTCGTTAAAGAGAAAGTAAAAATAGACGAATGTTAGATTATTTTTCTGTTTTGTTGGATAAAAATAAAGATAGAATAGATAGGGAGATTGAGGATATTGTGCCGTAAATACATTACATTTGTCTTATAACTTGACAGATACCAAACCAAAAAGATACTTTTTTAAATCTGCTGATTTATTAGAAGACGATGATTTATCTGATGAGGTTGAAAGTGCAGGTGGCGAAGCCATGTTTTCATTATGGACTTTATTTTGTCACTTTCTTGTAGTTGTTGTTCATTCATTTTTATTTTTAATTAAATTGTGCCTTCAATTAGTAAAATAATCTCATTTAACTTCGAGTTGGTTTTTCTTTTAGTGTTTATTGTTTTTTTGGGAAATAATCTAAAAAAGTCTTTATTTTCTTCTGTTCTGATGTTTTTTAAAAATTCTTTTTTATATTTTAATTTGCACTTACCAGTTTTATTAGGAATATCATCTTGGTTATCACATAATATGCTCAATAAAAGAAATTCGATGCAAGGTGTTATTTCTATTAGTTTTATATTATTTATATTTGCTTGTTTCCTAGCTTTTTCCATTTCTTCTGTTTTTTTATCGTTATCGAGCACAGTAACTCTGTTATCATATAAACCATGAGAATTTATAGTTTCCAAGACTAGACCGTCTGCAGTGCCGCCCATTCCATTTCTTATCGTTAGTTTTACTCTGTCTCTATGGGTATATAAGGATTCAAGATATTTAAGAAAGTTTGAATCTCTTAACCCTTCCGCTATTACCAGAATCGTTTTTTTTGGTGTCTTTCGATTTTGTTTAACAAGTTCTGGCATAAATTTTTAACCTTAACTTATATTTGGGAAAGCACCATAGGCTCCAGTAATATATTTGAGATAATAATTATCATCTGGTCTGATACCAGACATGTCATCTAATCTCCATGATTCGCTTACTCCATCTTTATTCTTTTCTACTAAGATTATTTGGTATTTATTTAATTTACTTAAAATAAGATGACTGTGGGTGCTGAATATTAGTTGGGCGTTATGTGGGTTGGTTTCTGGCTGCATAAAGAGGTTAAATAACGAGATAACTATTTCTGGGTGTAAATTTACATCTATTTCATCCAATACAGCGATACCACCCCTACTTAATACTATTAAAATTGATTTAAGCATTGTAAAAAGCTGTCGTGTCCCCGAAGATTCATATCTTATATCTAGATAATGTTTCACTCCTTTAAATATATGAGTACCTTTTGCTTCTATATGTATCTGACCATTGTCTTCTTTTGTTTTTTTGATATCAAATGAATCTAAACCGAGATCAAAACTAGAGAGTAATTTTTCCGCCTCTTTTTTAAGAATTTTATTCTCGCTAAAAAAATCTAATGTTTCAATGAAATTTATATCAGAATTAGCTAATAAATAATCACCTATCCAACCTGATTCAATAACATTTGTTTCTATGTTATTCCAAAAGTTTGCTATTTTTTGACTAGGTATATGATTTAGTCGTATAGCACTTCCGATTATACTAGTATTTTTTCTTAGTGATTCCTCAAACCCTTTTGGAAATTTGAAGTTTTTACCATTAAATCGGTATTTCTTTTCAGATTCATTCCAAATGCGTGAAAATGCTGTTTTATAGGTATTTTTTTCTTTAGTAATACTTCTAAATGAGAGTTTTTCGTTCAGAATTCTTTCTGAATTTAATATAAATTTATATATATAAACTATACCGTCTATCTCAAATTTAGCCGATAACTCCGTTGGATCTTTTTTGTTTTCGAATTTAAAAGCCTGAACTGCTATTGGATCGTTTGGATTAAGACTGAAAGAACCAATCATAAGCCATTTCATAAATGGTAATGCTTTTAATAGATTAGTTTTACCAGAAGCATTGGATCCTATAACTGTTTCTGCTTTTGACAATCTGGTTTTTGATTTGTCTTTAAAAAATCCGTTGCTTTTTGGTGCGTGCTTGTTAACTACAAAATTAACTGTTGTCAAATCTTTAAAGGAATAAAAATTTTTACAAGAAAAAGAATGAATCATATAGTTGGTATATTATCAATGGTTGGTCTATATGTCAATATTTAACATTATTTTGTTAAATATTGCTTTATAAGTATATATTTTGTTTAGTTTTGGAAAATTGTGCGCGTTAGGTATCATTGTGCTAAAAATAGTTTTGTTGAACTCAGAGCAAATGGATGGAGTTTTGATCGGATCTAAAAAAACTTAATGTTTCTAAACTAACATTGATAAATTATGGCTCAATCCTGACTTTATTAAGATTGTACTGGTCAATTCAAAAAACTAAACAGTAAATTATCGTTGCAAATGGCTATTGGTAGTGAAGTCAATTTTAAAGGTTAAAACAAAAAATCAAACTTTTAAAAAAGTGTTCATTTTTGCAACGGTGCCCAATAAGTGAGTCTAAGAGGACTCGAACCTCTGACCTCTTCGATGTCAACGAAGCGCTCTAACCAACTGAGCTATAGACTCGTTTGATAGCCAAAATTATATCATTTAGTTGGTGGAACGGGAAACACTGTGTTCACCGCTTAAGAGATATTGCTCTCCTCCATTTTTTTTGTTTTTAACTGTGTTCCAAAAAGTATTTTTGCGGTTTTTTTTGTGATTAAAACTTTCTAGCCAAAGACATGACTGGTCAATATTTCTTCTAAACTGGATAATTAAGGATTTAATTCGAGATAAAAAATTAAGCTGATATTGATTGATTTCAACAATATTTTGGTTAGTAACTTGAATAATCTCACTCTCAAGATTGTCAGTACTTTTTATAAGTTGGCTAATTTCTTGACGAAGTTCTTTGATAGCAACATTTGTTTCTTGAAAACGTTGGTTGACAAACAGAGACTGTTCTTGAGCAACAGATTTAGAGGAAAACTCATGACTCCAATTAATTTGACTTGGTTGAGATTCTTGAGAATGAAGAAAAAGACTTTGGCCAGGGAATAATGTTCCTGAGGTTTTTTGAGGTATTTTAGGAGTTTGTTGATCAGGAAATTCTTTGAGAATTTCGCTATTATGTTTATTAAAAATAGTCTTGTTTTTTGGGTTCTGCTTAACCCCAAAACCACCTGCCATATTGATTATTTTAACAAATTATTGCTTTTTTAAAAACTCAAAAACCTTTTGCTGAGTTAAAAGATAGTAAACCATGTTAGTATTTTGAGATAATTGAGGATTTTTGGCTAGTAAATCCTTAATTTCGGTATCTGAGATTTCAATTTTATTATTTTTAGCAATTTGGGTAATGGCTAGATTTATAGTCCATTCTTGAGTAATACGTTTTTTAAGATCGTTTTGATAATCTTCTAGGGTTTGTTTACGAGATTCTAAATATTGTTGGACAGTGATTCCGGCCTGATTAGCTTGATCAACCAAGTGAGATAGTTGGTGTTGGACATCTGATTGAATAAGAATTTCAGGGAGATCTAGTTTAGAATGTTTAACTATAGATTGAATAATTTTATCTAAGCGGGCGTTATTATCTTTAATAGTTTTGTCTTGATTGATGGTTTTAACTTCTTTTAAATATTCAGGATTAAGTTCAATTTCTGGGAGTTCACTACCAGTAATTTCAACTTGCCAATCGTGGTCAAAATCAGGATTATTATTTTTGAATTTTATCTGGGGCTGAGTGATAGGTTTAAGTTTGTTTTCAGTAACAGCATTTGAATATCGATGGGAAATAAGATGTGAGGCAACTTCTTCAAAAATTTTTTCAGGAGAAATTTGTGACTCAACAACACTAAGAGGAGCCTTACCTTTACGGAAACCTTTAGTTTCAAAATTAGACTGGAGAGATTTTAAGGTTTTTTGGTACTCTTCTTTAATATCCTTAACTTTAATTTCTAGGTTAAGAATGAAAGATTTGTCCTTAAGTTTTTGAATTGGAGAGTTTGGTTTCATAAGTGTGCTTATGATACCATAGAAATAGGAATGGAAAAATTAATAAGTAAAATTAAAAGAACGGTATTATCGGTATCATTTATGGTTTTGGGTGTTATGGCGTTTTTCTGGGAACTAAATTATTTAAATAAGGTTGATGATAAAAAAAATGTCTTGGGAGCTTTTAATGATCAAATTTTGAATTTAACAATTATGGGGTCTGAGGATAATCTTAAACCTATCCAGGTTAGAGAAAGAGTTTCTGGAGATGATGCCCGACCAGTTATTATCAGAAAATATTTGGAAAAATATAAATCCCCCTTAGCTCCCTACTCTGACTTGATTTATGAGATCTCGAATGATTACGGTTTTGAATATTATTGGATAGTAGCGATAGCTCAACAAGAATCAAATTTGTGTAAAAAAATACCAGAAAATTCTCATAATTGTTGGGGGTATGGAATTCATAAACGAGGAACCTTAAAATTTGAAAATTATGAGCTAGCTATTAGAAGTTATGCGGAATATTTAAAAAGAGAGTATTTTGACAAAGGATTGGATACACCAGAGCTAATAATGAAGAAATATTGTCCAAGCTCTGAAGGTTCTTGGGCAAGAGGAGTTTGGCAGTTTATTAATGAGATGGAAAATGGTGATTTTTGATATGTATCTAAGATGTATATTGACATGTATATAATATTTTGATATATTATATACAGATCCTGGGGTGGCTCCTCTAAAAAGCATACTCTGGGATTTTTTTTTGGTTAAAAACGAGCCTGTTAAAAAGAGACTTTTAAAGATAAGGGGTTTAAATTACTGTTGAATAGAGTTAAAATCAAATTCATGGCAGTTATATCAACATCTCAGTTCAAACGAGGAATCTATATTATTTTTCAAGATGAACCACACATGATTGTGGATATGTCTTTTGTTTCACCAGGGAAAGGTTCGGCATTTTATAGAACCAAGATTAAAAATCTTTATACTGGGAGAATGTTGGATTATACTTATAAATCTGGAGAAAAGGTAGAAGAGGTATTGGTAGAAACCCATGAAGCAGAATATTCTTATTTTGATGGATCAAATTATGTTTTTATTGAACCTAGAACATTTGAGCAATATGCAGTACCAGTTGATATTGTAGGAGAAGACAAGGTTTATTTAAAAGAAGGATTATTATATAGGATAAAGTTTTATGAAGAAATTCCAGTAGGAATTAGTTTACCAAAAACCATTTCTTATAAGGTGATAGAAGCAGAAAATTCAGTTAAGGGTGATACAGCAACCAATGCAACCAAACAGGTAGTTTTAGATACCGGGCTTAAGGTTCAGGTGCCGTTATTTATAAAGACGGGGGAGGAAATTTTAGTCAGTACGGAAACTGGAGCTTATTTGTCACGAAAGTAAGATACTTTGGTAAAATACAGAATAGTATTTGTCCTCATAGCTCAGTTGGATAGAGCGCCTCCCTTCTAAGGAGGAGGTCGCAGGTTCGATCCCTGCTGAGGATACTCGGGAACTAAGCGCCTATAGCTCAATGGATAGAGTACTAGTCTTCGGAACTAGTGATGGGGGTTCAATTCCCTCTGGGCGCACTTTTTAAAATTGGGGTTTGTAGCTCAGTTGGTAGAGCGGTCGCCTCTTAAGCGATTGGTCGCGGGTTCGAGTCCCGCCGAACCCACAAAATTTAGAAAAGTTCGTTAAAATAGATTATTAACCCTTAAGATCTGGCGCCTCGGTATTACCTGAAGTAGTGCTGGGCACCAGATTTTAGGGATTAATTTTTGGCCGCAGTGTTGAAATTGGTATACAAGCACGGCTTAGGACCGTGTGGGGT
>CAZVMP010000003.1:43249-49117 GCA_964628885.1 uncultured Gammaproteobacteria bacterium
TTTTGGCCGCAGTGTTGAAATTGGTATACAAGCACGGCTTAGGACCGTGTGGGGTAACCCATGGAGGTTCGAGTCCTCTCTGCGGCACTAAATGGTTTTGAAGAAGTTATCGAAGATTATTTTAACCAAAAAGTTTAGAGATATTTGGCTTAAATTAATTTAGAAAAGAAGTTTTTAATATTAGTCCAGAGATTAAATTTGGGATGATATAAAATTGGGGATTCAGAGATAAGATTAATTTCTATTGGAGGGAGACCTTCCCATGAGAGAGAAACATTTTTTTGGGTTCCCGGTTTTATTTTAAATTTAAAGGGAAAAATTTTAATTTGGCTAGGAGAGATTCTGTCGGAGGTGTTGGTACAGATTTCGGTAATATCAACTGAGGGAGAAGTATTTGACTGGAGACAAAAATTTGTTTCTCCCCAGATAGATTGTCCAGTATTTTTAAGACTAATTTGACCAGAATATTGATGATTAGCAAAAATAAGGAAAGGAATTTGACTTTTATAGACTTGATAGGCAGTAATTTGTTCTGGAGAGTTAGTTGATTTTGGAGCATCAATAATTATTTGATATTCGGGATAAAGCTGTTCATTTTTATCTAGCCAAGAGAAATGATCAAAGGGTGGATGAGGATAATTATAAATAAAAGGAGTAACGGCTTTAATACGTTTGTCAGTAGACCAAATTTGATAGGAGTTAAGTAAAAATTGAGAGGTGGTTTTGGTGGTATAAAAATTATTTTTTTGACTAATCCCCTCTCGATGGGGCCAGCCGGTTTCGGTAATAAAAACAGGAAAATTTTTATTTACCCCCATTTTTTGAATAGTTTCTAGTTCCCATTGGTAGCCGAGAATACTGTGCTGGCCGGTATCATTTGGAGTACCGATAAAACCGTGATTAGGGTAAGAGTGAGAGGCAAGTCCGTCTATATGGTCAAAAAATTCAGGTCGATATTGATAGACTTGTTGATAAAAAGATTTGGCAGAAAGGTAGTCTGGGGTGGCATCGGGAGAAGCTAGGTCAAGGGCGCCATTGAGAATGAAAAAGTTTGGGTTGAGAGATTTTAGTTTTTGGGAGGCATAAATACTAATATCGACATAATTTTTAACATCAACACTTCCTCCCCATTCTTGACCATGATTGGTTTCGTTAAATAAGGAAACATATTGGGTTTTGGTTGGCCAATTAAGAGAGTTTAAAAAATTTGCTAGATTATCAATATCGGATTGAACAGGAATTTTCCAGTTGCCGTTGTCAGAATAAGTGGCTAGTCTAATAATGGGGATAAGGTGGTGTTGACGGCAATTATCAAAAAAATTTTGCCAGGTGTAATAATCAAGCTGGTCAGTGCGGATAACAATGGTTAGCCAACCCCAGTCCCCACCGCCACTGTTAATAATATCTTTGGCTGAATATAAATCCTGTGTTTGGGTCAAATGAAGACCAAAAATGTTTTCTGATGATAAAATAGACTTACTTGAGAGAGTAAAAAAAAGACAAGTAAAAATTAAGACTATTTTAATTTTATTTTTTTTAAAATTTAGAGATCTCAAGATCAAATTAAGATATAAGTAAGGTAATTTTAACAAATGACTAAAGAAGAAATTATTAAAATGCAGATATCCAGGATTGAAAAAGAAATTCGGGATACTCCTTATCATAAAGCAACAGAACATCATCATGGTATTTTGCGAGCAAAATTAGCTAAGCTTAAAGATGATTTAGATGGTCCGGTAAATAAAGGTGGTGGTGGCGGGGTTGGATATGCAATTAAACATTCTGGTGATGCTTCGGTAGTGTTGGTGGGATTACCGAGTGTGGGGAAATCAACCTTGCTTAATAAGATTACAAACGCCGAATCAAAGGTAGGAAATTATGATTTTACAACTTTGGGAGTAGTTCCTGGAATGATGGAATATAAGGGAGTTAGAATCCAAATTTTAGACCTGCCAGGGATAGTTGAAGGTGCCTCAGGAAATAGGGGTTTTGGAAAAAAAGTATTGTCAGTAATTAGAGCTTCGGATTTAGTGGTATTAATGACAGACATAGATAGGTTGAGTTGGTTAGATAAGGTTGAAAAAGAACTATATGATTCAGGAATAAGATTAAATACTCAGCCACCCAAAATAATAGTCCACAGGACTCATAAAGGAGCTATTCGGATAGTGGATCCCTATAATTCTTTTGATAAAGAAACAGTAATGGATGTGGCTAAGGAAATGGGTTTATCAAATGCGATAATTCAGTTTGGTCATAAAATTGAAGGGATAGATAAATTAGTTGATGGTTTAAGTAAAACTAGAAAGTATATGGCAGCGGTTAGAGTGGTTACAAAGATTGATATGGTTTCTAATAAAAAACAGTTAAGTAAACTTGAAGGTAATGATTTAATACTGATGAGTGCTGACAGAGGGATAGGGATTGAAGAGTTTAAGGAAAAAGTCTGGTCTGGGTTAGGATTGGTGAGAGTGTTTTTGAAGCGGGAAAGAAATATGGAAGTTGACAAGAAAGAACCGTTAATAATAAAAAGAGGAGCGACTTTAGATGATGTTTTAAAAAGAATTTCTAATCAAATGAGAGATGATGTTGGTAAGGCTTATATTTGGGGAGTAAATGCTAGATTTCCGGGCCAGGAAGTATCTTTTAAGTTTCCGGTATTTGATGAAATGGAAGTTTATTTTGGACGGTAAACTAAAGTCTAATTTGGGCCAATCTAATGGTTTGTGATCTTTGTTTTAAAATATCTTTTTTAAGTTTAGGTAGGTTCTCGAATAGAATTTTGGCTTTAGTGTTTGGGCGGGGAGAAAAAATAAAGGTGTGAATTTTAGAAAATCCAATTTTTTGACATAGACTTAGGGTTTGTTTAAAATCAGAATCACTTTCACTTGGGAAACCAACAATAATGTCAGTGCCGTATCTTAAATTTGGAATATTAGAATTAAGATCAGAAAACTTTCTTAAAATATCTTTTTTAGTGTAAGGGCGATGCATTAGCTTTAAAATTTTATCAGAGCCTGATTGAATGGGGATATGTAAGAAATTAGACAGTCGGTGTGGATATTTTTTAAACAAATCAATTAGATTATTATCAATACAATTTATAGGGATAGATCCAAAACTAATTAATTTAATTGAAGTTTTTTCTAAAATGTCCTTTAATAAGGAACTAAATTTATATTGATATTGCTCTATATTAACCCCAGTTATAATTACTTCTTGATAATCGTTTTCAACTGCCTTATTTATTGTCCTGATAGCATCTTTGATAGGTAAGGAATAAAGGTAGTTTCTTTTTAAAGGAACAATACAGTATGAGCAATATTGTTGGCAGCCGGATTGAATTTTTAATAAAAATCGGTTGGTGTGACTAAATTTGTCTTTAATATGACGGCTATAATGTGAATGAAGTTGATTTAATAACTTTTCTTTTTCTAAATTAGTAAAAAAGGAAGTATTTTTAAGATTTTTAATTTTGGTAAAATCAGCGCAGCCGGTAACATATATCTTTGAATTAGGAAATTTTTGGGATAAAGATTTAATTTTATTAAGTGATTCTTTTTCTCCTTTTTTAGTAATAGCGCAGGTATTGACTAAAATAATTGAGGGATTATTTTTACTAGTTGCTGGGGCAAAGCCATCGTCTATTAAGAGTTGAGACCACTGATTGGTTTCGGCGGCATTAACTCGACAGCCAAAATTAAGAGAGAGAAAAGTTTTTTTAACGGGAGACATTGGGGTTATTATAGCAAACTAAAACTGGGATTAGGGTTGAGGGTGCTTCTTAATAAAGTCTTTAATATAGTCAATAACATTAATAGTAGGTTTCCACCCAAGTTTCTTGGCATTGTTGGGAGTATATCCAGAATTAGCACGTCCAGGATAGCCATTAATATAATTGATAGGGCTACCAAAAGCTTGGGCAATTTCTATAACAGAGTAAGCTTTAGGATTGTTTAGAGCATAACCATCTCCATGGCCTTTATCAGCGACTAAGATCATTCCTCTAGCAAGATCTGTAACGTGGGTGAAATTTCTTTTTTGAGTTCCCGGTTTGATAACAGTTAGATTAATACCATTGAGATATTCCTGTTCAAATTTAGCAATTAAGGTAGCATACTTCCCTACTCCGTTTTCTCTTGGACCGAAGGCGTTGTAAAAATAACAGATGGCGTATGGTAAGTGATACCATTTTCCGTAATTATTAATCAAGTCAACATTATTAGCTTTAGTAAAAGAGTAAGGGTTGGCATGACGCTCTTGGCCGTTGGTAGCAAATTTAGTGCTGGAAGCAGCATAAACTAATTTAGGAACTTTTTTGTGACGACAAAATTCAACCACAGCAAAAGTGCCAGTGACATTAAGATCAAAAACTATTTCTGGCTCATCAAATGACGGAGCTACTCGGGAATATTCTCCTAGATGAAAGATAATATCAGGAGTTTCGGGAACAAGTTTATAAATGTCTTTGGTGTGACCTTTTCTATAATCAATTCCAGCAAGATGATTGTTAGGACTGCCATTAAAGTAATTATCTAGAGAAATTATTTTATTTTTAGGATCGTATGATAGTTGCTCAATAATATGTGAACCAATATGTCCAGCACCACCGGTAACTAAGATTGTTTTTGACATATATTTATTTTCTACCTAACCAATTATACTTGAGTTTAGTAAAGGTGTTGTCTTTTAAACTATCCCTGATTTGCTGGGTAGCATTAATCATAAAAGAGATGTTGTGGATAGTCATTAGTCGATAACCAAGAAGTTCCTGAGTTTTAAAAAGATGATGGATATAAGCCTTGTCATATTTTTGGCAGGTAGGACAATGACATTTAGGATCAAGAGAAGTCTGATCTGTTTTATATTTTGAATGCATTATTTGGCTTTTAAACTTGTTTTTTACATCATACGTGGAATTACCAGTTCGATGTAAAAACTGTCCACCGCGAGCCATACGAGTGGGTAAGGTGCAGTCCATTGAAGTGACTCCTTGGCCAAAAAAATCAAATAAATCGTCAATTTCACCAACACCCAGAAGGTGGATAGGTTTACCAGTTTTAAGGGCGGTAGGTAAAGTATAAGAAACGGCTTGGCGCATTTTGTCTTTAGGTTCACCGACTGATATTCCACCAATGGCAATGCCGTCAAAGTCTTGAGAACAAATAAAATTAGCTGATTGTTCACGTAAATCTTTATAATAACTGCCCTGAATAACACCGTATAATTTTAAATCTTGATTAAATTTTTGGTTTAAACGTTTATGTTCAGATAAGGAACGAATTGCCCAACGATGAGTTCGGTCTAAGGCTTTTTGAGCATATTTTTTGGTAGCCGGATAAGGGGTGCATTCATCAAAAGCAATAAGATAGTCAGCGGCTAAATTGTGTTGAATTTGGAGTGAACTTTCTGGAGTAAAAAAATGAAGAGAGCCGTCAAGGTGGGAACGGAATTCAACGCCATCTTCGGTTATTTTAACTAAATTACCGGCTCCGTTACGATCTTTGGCAAGAGAAAAAACCTGGAACCCACCAGAATCGGTGATAATTTTTCCGTCCCATCTGGTAAATTTATGAATTCCTCCAAAGTTTCTTATATTTTTATCACCGGGACGAAGATAAAGATGATAGGTATTACAAAAAAATATTTCAACCTTAATTTGGGTTAACTCTTCAGGAGAAAGTGATTTGACTGTAGCTTGAGTGCCAACGGGAACAAAAGTGGGCTGAGATAACATATAAATTGAATTATAACATTTAGTTTTGATAACTTATTAAAAGTTGGTAGGATGCTATAATAATGACACTGCCGCAGTGGTGAAACTGGTATACACGCAAGACTTAAAATCTTGTGCTCTCAACAAGCGTG
>CAZVMP010000004.1:0-42171 GCA_964628885.1 uncultured Gammaproteobacteria bacterium
TTTGACCCTGCTTTTGAACAACACCGTCACTACCTTAATTCTCAATCTCCTTACCTGACTTACCCTTTTACCAACTTATTTACCAATCGCCTCCCTTCAGATCAAAATTTTTCTATTACTACTGACGATCAATCTCTCATCCTAACTTCTCAAAATCATTCTTTTAATTTCCCTAAAGACCAGACCACTAACCTTCAATTTAATATTTCCCTTCCCAATAATAACTCCTCTCTTGTGGTTTATAATTTTCCCCAAGCTCAACTTAATCTTGATTACCTAGTTGAAGTCAATTACCGTCACCTTTCTGGACTTCCTACCCAAATAACGGCTGTTTCTGAAAATACCCGTCATAAATATTTTGATACCAAACTTACCAAATCTCTCACCGACACTACCAGCTGGTTTATTATCCCCGCCCATCAATCAGAAAATTTCCAACCCGGCATTAACATTATTCTCAACACCTCTCCTATTAAAGAATTTACTAGCCAAAATCAAATTAATTACGTCAAAATGTATCCATTTAATTTAACCTCTTTAATCAATCAATCCTTTACCCTAAATCATCAGACCACTAACAATAACTATCTTATCTACCCCCAATCTTACTCTCCTCACTGGTTGGCTTTCTATTTTGACGGTCTTACCCCTGTTTTTCTTAAAAATCATACCTTAGCCAATAACTGGAGTAATGCTTGGGAACTGCCCTCGACTCCAGAATTCAACCACCCTAACCCGCCCAAAATCCATTTCTTTTTTTGGCCCCAACTCTTTGAATACTTTGGTCTAATTATTACCGTTACCACTATTTTATCTGCCTTAAAAAAATCAAAATCTTAAATTTATTTAAACCTCTTTTATTATCCCTGCCAACCTCTTTGCTAATTGCTCAAATTCTTTTTCTTTCCAACCTTTAGTCGTCATTGCCGGAGTTCCAATCCTAATTCCCGATGGTCTAAATGGCCCCGCCTGATCATGAGGAATAGTATTAGCATTAACCACTATCCCGGCTTCTTCTAGCTTTACTGCCACTTCCTTTCCCTTTTCCAATCCCACATCTAAGACCATTAGATGATTTTCCGTGCCATACACCCTTATCCCTTCTTTTCTCAAGCTCTCAGCCAAAACCTTAGCATTTTTTACCACTTGGCTAATATAATCTTTAAACTCTGGATTTTCTGCTTCAGCAAATGCCACCGCTAGTGCTGCAATATTATTTTCATGAGGACCTCCTTGCATTCCTGGAAATATTGCCTTGTCAATTTTAGTTGCCAAAGTCTCATCTTTTTTTAATCCTTTTTCAGTTACTGCCACAAAAGCTCCTCTTGGTCCCCGTAAACTTTTATGAGTTGTACTCATAATCACATCTGCCTCTAGCACCGGACTAGGATGTACTCCACCTACAATTAACCCAATTATATGTGACACGTCAGCTACCAACCAAGCCCCAACTTTATCAGCAATTTCCCTAAACCTCTTAAAATCTAAGATATAAGGATATGCTGTTGTCCCTGCCATAATCATTTTCGGCTTCTGGTTTATTACCAATTCCCCCAACTTGTCATAATCAATCCGCCCATCGGCTTCTACATCGTATTGCAAACTCTCAAAGAATTTCCCCGAAAAGGTAACCTTGGGATGACCGTGAGTCAAATGACCACCAGCCGATAATTTTAAGCCACAGATTTTATCCCCTCTTTCTAACAATGCCATTTGAATCGCGCTATTGGCTGGACTGCCAGAATAAGGTTGAACATTCATATGAGGTGTCCCTAATAATTTTTTTCCTCTTGCTATTGCTAAGTTTTCTATTTCATCGATAAATTCATTCCCTTGATAATAGCGTCTCCCTGGATAGCCCTCGGCATATTTATTAGTCAAACAACTCCCTAATGCCATTAATACTTCATCAGAAGCAAAATTTTCACTTGGAATTAAGTGAATCATTTTATCCTGCCTTTCTTTTTCTTTTTTAATTAATTCTCTAATTTTTTTATCCATCTTTATTTTTAATTTTAAAGTAATTTAACTTGTTTTTCCCATCTAAATAATTCTCCCAGCGATTTCTCCTTATGAATCCGATAAATAATTTGACTCAATAACGGCGCTAACGAAATAACTTTCATTTTTTTAATTATTTTATCTTTTGTTATTGGTACCGAATCCAATAAAATAACTTTTGAAGCTGCACAATTTTCCAAATTTTTAACAGCTTCTCCGCTAAGCAGTGCGTGAGTTGCACAAATAATTACTTCTTTAGCCCCAAACTTTTTAACAATATTAGCTGCCTGACACATCGATCCTCCAGTATCAATAATATCATCAATTAAAATCGCCGTTTTCCCCTCAACCTCACCCACTAAATGAGCAATCTCACACTTATTATGTTCCTTTCTCACCTTATCAATAATAGCAATCGTGGTTCCTAATAAATCCGCTAATTTATTAGCTCTTTTAACTCCCCCCATATCTGGCGACACTACTACAATATTTTTATATTTCTTATCTAAAATTTCTTTAGCCATCAATGGATATCCCACTAAATGGTCTAAAGGAATATCATAAAACCCTTGAATCTGGTCTGCATGTAAATCAACTGTCACTAGTCGACTTAAACCGGCTGTTGTTAACATATTAGCTAATAATTTAGCCGTAATTGGTTCATGAGACCGAGATCTTCTATCCTGACGGGAATAAGCCATTTGCGGGCAAATCAGATTAATCCTTTTGGCTGATGACCGCCTTAAAGCATCAATTAAAATTAAAGTCTCCATTACAAAATCATTTACCGGCTCCGTCATAGTCTGCAGGATAAAAACATCCTCTCCTCGCACCTTTTCTTCTACCCGAGCATAAATTTCTCCATTAGCAAACTTTTTGATTACTGTCGGTACTAAATCAATTTTTAAGTTTTTAGCAATTTTTCTAGCCAGTTCCGGATGAGAACTACCAGCAATCAGTTTAATTTTGTTCATATAATTTTCCTCTTCTTTAATATTTTCAATATATTTTGATGAATCACCCTTGGGTCTTCACTCCCATCAATAACCGCCACCCTTCCTTTGGTTGTTCTCAATGCCCACCAATAATTTTTTCTTGACTGCTGCAATCTTTCATATTTTTCAAAAATAGTTTTTTTATTTCGACTTTTTTCTAATCTTTCAATTGCTACCTCCGGAGAAATATCAATAAAAAAAGTTAAATCTGCCCTTGGCACCACTGCCTCATTTAATTTCATCATTAATTCCTTTTTAGTTCTATCGGTATAAGCCACCGTTGACAAATAATATCTATCAGAAATAACCATCTTACCATCATCCAAGGCTGGTTCAATCACATTTTTAAAATGGTCTACCCTATCAGCCGTAAAGCACAGCTGCAAGGCTAGCGGATCCATTTTTTCCTTGCGGTTAACCGTCTTTTCAATTAACTTACCAACTGCCAAATCTCTAGTATGTTCTTTGGTTAATAACGCTTCAATTCTATTTTTCTTAAAATACTCTGCTAACATCATTATTTGAGTTCCCTTCCCAGACCCATCAATCCCTTCAAAGACAATAAACTTTCCTCTCTTATTCATTGACTTTATTTCGACTTTTTAACTCTGAACCCTTAATTGTCTTCCATAAACCACAACTCATATCACCTTCCCAACAAACCCCCTGACTCCAACAAGTTGCTCCGGCATTTTCAAAAATAACTGGTGCCACTTTTTTAACTTTTTTTAACATTTCTTCAGCCAAAGTCCGAATTTCCCACTGAGCTCTTTGACAACACCTTAATTCAAAAAAGTGTAATAAAGCTCTAACATTCATAGTCATTACAATTTTTGTTTTTAATGATTGTGGCTGGCAATACCTGGCATCCTCAGCTTTAATTCCCAAATCAATTAATTCATTATAAAGCTTCTGAGTATTTCTAAAGTGATCTTTAACCTTTTTTAATACTTTTTTATCCCCACTCAAAATTGCTGGAGGAATTACATATTGAGCCTCGTCTCTTTTAACATATCTGCCTGATTGAATCGAATAAGAACAACCAATTCGATGTCTAATTAATTGAATCTCTGTCACTCGACTAACACCTTCAATCGAAAACGTAAACGAAGCATGTTCCAAGGTTGAAGTATGACCTGATGACATTACTTGCTTAATCAATCTCTCTCTCGTTTCTTTATCAGTCTTCTTTTTAATTTCCTTAGCTCCCACTTGACTATAACATTGTCTAATTGCTGCCACCACATTCTCTTCCGGATTTTTCGTGTACGATAATAATTCTACTTTTAGATTATTTCTTTTTGCCATTTTATAAAATCATTAATTTTAATCCCTGACCCAATTTAGTCTCTTATTAATTAAAAATCAACCGACTAAAACCAGGTCAAAAAAAATGGCAGGATTTTTTTAACTATTTTAATTTAATCTATTTTAGCTCAAACACTACCACTAAAGACTGTCTTACCGTCCCTGATCCCGGTTCCACTGACACCCCTCCACTTCCTAACCCTTCCAACATCGCCATTTTATAAACTGGAGTTGAACCCTCAACTCCCTCAGAAACATTTACCACCTTACCCAGTTTTCTCCCTGAGATTTTAGCTAGTATTTCTGCTTTATCATTAGCATCCTTCATTGCCACTTCATATAAATCTTTTTGTGCCTGGCTAACGTCATCAAAAGAAAAGTTTGGACCATAAACATTATTAGCTCCAGTTGAAGTTAATAATGATGCTAATTCTGAAGCCTTATCGACTTCTCTTAAGATAATTTCTACCGAATTATTTACCCGCCACTGTCCTTTACGACTCTTTTGCACTCCACCTTCATAGTAAGATTCTTCTTGTTGAAAAATACTTAAATTATTTGTCTTAATATCCTGATCTGCCACCCCAAAACCTTTAATTGCTTCCACTATTACCTCCATTTTAGTATTAACTTCACTTATTGCCTCATCCTTATCAGAATTAACGGCATCTACTCCAACACTAAAGCTAGCTATTTGGTTTTTTAAAGTTGACTTGGCTTCCCCTACCACCGTTATTGTCTCTGGTTGTAACCATCTTATTTGACCCCACTTAACCCTACTAAACGGTAATATAAATACTAATATTAATAGCACTACTAAGACTGTTAAACCTTTATTTTTCTTTCTCATAATTTAATTATCCCTTATTTTTATTTTTAATAAATATATCAAAAAATATCAAATAATATGTCAAAAGATATCATTAATGACAAAAAGGACATTTGTCTCCAGTATACCAACAACCACATTCTTTACACTCTTTAAATCCCTCAGGGATTCGACCTCTTTTGACTTCTCCGTTAGCCAAAACATAATATCCCACCTTTTCTCCAAATGCCCCTACCGTTGTCGTCATCGAACACCCAAAACTAGACTCATTTTTAACACTCAACAATCTCCCGTACATAAAATCTTCTATTTCCTCTCTTCCGACTCTCCCCTCAAGTGTTCGATAACAAATTGAATACAATCGAAAAATTAAATCTTTATCAACTGTTACTCCATCTCCAAATTCTTCCCAAAAATCATTTATATATCTTTCTACCACTCTATCTATTTGCCGTTTAGTTACTTCATTTCTTATCTCGCCTATTGTTAGTAGGTCAAAAATTTCTGACAATTTTAATCCAGTTGTTTTCACTGGATTTGCTAATAATTCCCGACCCGTCATAGCTTCTCTCTCTCCCGACAACCACTCCCTAATTCTGTTCATTTCTTCTAAATTATTTTTTACTACCAATCTGTTCCAAATTACCATTCCCTCATTATTTCTCCTCCAAAAATCAACACAATCACTAGTGTATCCCAATTCTTCATTTTTAGGACTAAAATGAACCCAGACTGAATCTGGAAAACTTCTTAACCCTGCCTCAATTTTTCTGATTGATTTTGTCTCTTCTACCACTCCACCTCTCTCTGTCAACTCCGTCATTTTTTCCCCAGACAACAAATCTCTTATTTCCCCAGCCTCATCAAATTTAAATTTCTGACTAAACTTCACCAACCCAAAATCTTCTGATAATTGAGTTACCAGTTCCTGTTCTAAACTTACCCTTCGCCGACTACCATCTAATCTTGCTAAAAATTTTACTTCCTTTTCTGATTCAAAACCAGTTTGTTTTTCTTTATTCATATTTACTTTCCAAAAAAATTTGGATCCTAACCAGAGTTTAACTGTCAGGATGGCTCGAAAGTTTTAGTTTTCTGACTTAGAGGTTTCCCTCATTACAGTTGCGGCCCAGTGTGGGAATTGCACCCAACTTCCCTTAATACTCTTTATTAGAGTTTATTTTAGTTTTCTTTAACTGCCCTTAAAAACAAATAATCAGATAGTCTATTTAGATAAATTAAAATATTTTGATTTATTTTTTGTTTCTTATTTAAACTCACCACCCTTCTCTCCGCCCGTCGAGACACCGTCCTTACCCAGTTAAACTCTATCGCCCTTTTTTTATCAAATTCCAAAAACTTATTTATTTTTAAACCCTTTTCCATTATCCTAATCTTTTTTTCTAATTGCTTTATCTTAAAAACATCTCTTTTTAAACTCAAATCACTATTTATTTTTCCCATTATCTTTCTAATTTCTCCCACTATTTCTTTCTCCCCCAACCACATTAAACCAGCTTGTAGTTCATCTAAAGTCCCTATCGCCTCCAAAACTATACTATCTTTATCTACCATTTTCCCCTGGCACTGACTTTTGCCATTATCACCTATTTTTGTTGTTATCATATTTTTCTAATCTACTTCTAGCTATTAACTACATTTAGAGTAACCACAAAAAACATTAGTACATTTAAAACACCCCTCTTCCGCTCTCAACGGACTTCCACAATCTGGGCAAGCCCCAAATTTGCTCTCCGCCTCAGTTTGATCATTCTCTGTCTTAATTACATCAACTGCTACCGAATCATCCTTTTCTTCAAAAATAGTCAATTGCTCTCCCCTAGAAATTTCCAAAAGAGATTTCCCTACCGCATCAAACATGCTCAAGACAGCTCCATTTCCCATGCCTACCTTTTGACCACAAGAAATTCCTACCAACTGTTCTGATATTTCGTCCAAAGTTGCCCCATATTTTAATGCCAATGATGACAGCCTTCCTGTTACTTCGGCGGCTGCCGCCAAATAACCACCACTTTTACCCAAGGTTACAAATACTTCTACCGGACCATCATTTTCTTCATAGAAAATTGACGAATAAATACTTCCCACGTCACACTTTTTTTTAATTCTTATCCCTTTAGCCACTACTGGCGTCGGTTTTTTCTTTGGTGAATAAACTTCTTTAGCCTCATCCTTTTCCTTTACTTTTTGTAACGGTTCAAATGACCTCGATCCTGTCCGATAAATTGTAATTCCTTTTGTTCCCAAAGCATAAGCTAATTTATAAGCCTCCCGAACATCCTCGACCGTAGCTGTCTCTGGTAAATTAATTGTTTTTGAAACAGCATTGTCGGTAAATTCCTGAAATGCCGCTTGAATCTTAATATGCCATTCTGGATCAATTTCCAATGCTGTTATAAATATTTTTTTTATTTCTTCTGGCACTTCGTTTATTCCTGCTAATGTCCCGCCATTTTTAACAATTTTCTCTATTAATTCTTCAGAGTAGATGCCTCTCTTTTTTAATTCTTCTACTAACACTGGATTTACACTATATAACGTCTTGCCTTCTACTGTATTTTTTTGAAAACCTAATGAAAATACCGGCTCAATCCCCGAACTAGTATCTGCCAACATACTAATCGTACCAGTAGGAGCAATAGTAGTTATTGCCATATTCCTTGGCTTATAATCAGTATTAGCAAAGATACTTACTTCCCATAAAGGAAAGGTTCCTCTTGTCTTAGCCAATTCTACCGATGCTTCTTTAGCCGACTCAGTTACAAATTTCATTATTTTTTTTGCCCAACTAATCCCCTCCTCAGAGTCATATTTAACCCCTAGCTTAAAGAGGGCATCAGCAAATCCCATCACCCCCACCCCAATTCTTCTAGTTTGGCTAACCATTTCTCGAATCTTATCAACCGGGAACTCATTTATTTCTACAACGTTATCCAAAAAATGTACTCCCTGATAAACCGCTCTTTTTAATTCCTCCCAGTCAAGATCAGCCTCTCCTAAATCTGACCCTTCAGCCGTTTTTATGACAAATTTAGACAAATTCACCGACCCTAAGTTACAAGCATCATAAGGTAATAATGGTTGTTCTCCACAAGGGTTAGTCGCCTCAATCCGCCCTATTGTCGGTACTGGATTTGAACTTGGTTCGTTCATCCGATCAATAAATACTAATCCCGGATCACCAAACTGCCAGGCCAATCTAGTTACCAAATTAAACACTTTATAAGCATTTAGTTTCATTGTTATTTGATTAGTCCTAGGATTAATCAAATCATAGCCTTCTCCTGGTTGTTTAGCTTCAGCCCAATCATATAATTTTTTAATCCCCTTCTCTACCTCCCTTAGTCTGTCATCCACCCCTCTGACTGCCTCAGCCAACTTAATTTCTTCCACTACTTCCTCAGGAACAGCATCATCAGTAGTAAACTTTTTATCTTCTTCTACCTGTTTCATAAACTCATTTGTTACCGCCAAAGAGATATTAAAATTAGTTAAACTCCATTCATCCAGCTTTACTACCGCAAATCTCAATACATCTGGATGGTAAATATTCAACATTCCCATATTAGCCCCTCTTCTAACTCCACCTTGTTTTATTTGAGCAGTAACATCGTTATAAGCTTGCATAAAACTAACTGGTCCTACCGTCGTTCCTCCGCTGGATTTAATATAATCCCCACTTGGCCTAAGTTTAGAAAACGAAAAGCCCGTCCCTCCACCACTCTTATGAATCATTGCCATATTCGACATTGTTTCTAAAATTGACTCCATTGAATCCTCTATTGGTAATACAAAACATGCTGATAATTGTTGTTTTGCTTTGCCAGCATTCACCAAACATGGGGTATTTGGTAAAAACTTTTGCTCCGCCATCAATTGATAAAATCCTTTTGCTAAACTATCTATTTCAGCCTCATTTTTACCAAAACCAAGATCGCCCTTAGCTACATTTATTGCCACTCGCCAAAAAATATCTTTTACTTTTTCTATTGGTTTACCTTCTTCATTTTTCTGAGAATAACGTGTCTCCGCAATATATCTGGCATTATCAGACAATTGGGGTTCCATTAATTCTTGGTTAGTAATATTTTGGCGAACGTCAGTCTCTGTCATTTTTTTTAAGATCAATTAATAATTTTTTAAAATCCTCTATTTTTTCCAAATCTAAATAAACTGTTGCAAATCTAAGATAAGCCATTTGATCAACTTCTTTTAGCTTTTCCATAATCATTTTTCCAATTTCTTTTGACGGAATTTCAACTCCTTTCCAATTCAATAATTTCATTTCAATCTCATCAATTATCTTTTCTCTCTCCTCACTAGTCATTCGCCAACAAGCCTTCTCCATGCACCTCTCTAGCTTAGCCCGCGAATAATCTTCCACCCGAGATGATTTTTTAATAACCTTAAGAGCAATATTTTCCACTCTCTCATAAGTTGTAAATCTTTTTTTACAACCAATACACTCTCGACGACGACGAGTCGCCTTGCCATCTTCGGCCTCCCGGCTCTCCAAGACATTGCTTTCATTAAAATTACAGTAAGGACACAACATATTTATATTTTTTAATAAACCACTATCTCTAGTGTCTGAAAATCATCATACACACTACCCACAGACATATCAAGCTCCAATCAATAGTACAAACCCCCTCAACTTAGATACCTGCGTCAATTACGCGGTGATTTTCAAACTAATTTCTTTAAGAGAATGTTCCTTTTTCCGAATCTTATGCTAAAATAAACCGATGTGCTAAAAGAAAGCCATAGTCAATCAATCAACACCTTGGAAATAAACTCCCGCGCCGCCTATCTTCGAGATCAATTTCAACTCCAACCTCAACAAATAGAAGAAATCCAATCTTATAAATCATCCCTCTTTTCATCAAATCAAGTTATTACTAAACTTCAACACTTAACTGACCTTGGAATAACTGAACCTATTTCCTTTTTTAAAAAAGCCCCCCTTACCCTTACTCTCAACCAAGGGCAAATTCAATCTGAAATAGATCGTCTCCACCGCCTCGGAATTAAACCAATTCCCGCTATTAACTCCAACCCTAATTTACTTCTAACCTCAAACATCTTTATTAAAAAATTTATTATTGACCTTCAGCAATGGAACATCAATGGGTTAACCCTCCTTAATAATGACGCTTCCGCTTTTAACCTTGATATCGAAGAATTCCCTGCTCATATTAATATTCTCTCCAAACAAGGTTTTTCTCAACCTAATTTAATGATAGAAACCTGTCCTTGGATTTGCCGTCTCAAAAAACATCAAATAATCAAATGCATTCAAGATTTTTCTGAAAAAGGTTTCGATAAAAAAATATTTGAAACCTCTCCCAGCTGGTTTGCTCGTGGGATCATTAGAATAGATACTATCTTTCAAAAATTTCCTCATCTCTCCCAAGAATACCTTCGTCAAATCATTCAAAGTTCTCCTCAATTGGGACAAATGAAAACTATCCAAGAGACTATTACCTTCTTAGAACAAGTCATTAACCTAAATCATGATTCAAAACTATTATCTTCCCAACCACCCCAACCTCGGCTTTCATCTTCTTCTTAATTATTATTTTCAAAATATTTTCATCTCCAATACCCGATTTCACCCTCAACTTGTTATAATACCTTTATGCAAAAAATCATTAAATTTTTAAAGGAAGTTGCCATTGAGTTCCGTAATATCGCTTGGCCTAAAAAAGATACTTTAATTCAACTAACAGTTGTGGTAATATCTATTTCGATTATCATTTCCCTTATCTTAGGTGGTTTTGATTATCTATTTACAAGTTCTTTTGGTCTTCTCGGCCAACTTAACAACCCCGAGGTGGTCCCTTCAGTTCAAACCGAACTTCCTCAGGTTGTTCCTCTACCGACAGACGCTTCTGCTGCCGGCCAAATCGAAAAATAATTATGCCTAAAACTTCTGCTAAAACTAATCAAAAAGAATTTCTTTTTAAACTCTCCTCAGCCGAGCCTAATTTTGATGCTGCTTGGTATGTTATCAATACTTATTCCGGTCATGAATACAAGGTGATTGAAGCTCTTAAAACCCGAATTAAAACCATGGGGCTAGAAAATCAAATTTTTCAAGCCATTGTTCCTCTTCAAAACAAGATGGTAATTAGAAGAGGTCAAAAAGTCAAATCCCAGGAAAAAACATTCCCTGGTTATGTTTTAGTCCAAATGTCTTTAAGTGATGACTCTTGGATTACTGTCCGCACCACCCAAGGAGTTACTGGTTTTATTGGTGTTGACAACAAACCTCAGGCCATCTCTCAAGCTGAAGTTGATAAAATTATCAGTCAAACCAAAGAAGATAAGCCTAAATATGAAACTCCTTTTTCCGTTGGTGATATTGTTAAAATTACCAATGGTCCCTTTGCTGATTTTATCGGCACCATTGACACTATTGATCAAGAAAAAGGTAAAGTTAGAGTCCTGGTTTCTTTCTTCGAAAGAGAAACTCCCGTTGAACTTGATTTTTTACAAGTTGCCAAAGAACTCTAACCCCTTCTATCTTTATAACTTTAAACTAAATACTTATGCCAAAAAAAATTAAAGCTGTCGTTAAAATTACTATTCAGGCCGGTTCAGCTAACCCTGCTCCGCCAGTTGGCACCGCTCTTGGTCCTCACGGTATCAAGATTATGGATTTTTGTAACGAATTCAACGAAAAAACCAAAGATATGCGTGGTTCAGTTATTCCTGCCATTATCACCATTTTTGAAGATCGTTCTTTTGAATTTATTATCAAAAAACCTCCTGTTTCCGACACTATTAAAAAGATGGCTGGTATTCAAAAAGGTACTGGTACTGCCGGTCGTGAAAAAGTCGGTAAATTAACCATGACCCAAGTCGAAGAGATTGCTAAAAATAAACTTCCTGATCTCAATACTACCGATATTGAAGCTGCTAAAAGGTCTGTTATTGGTACTGCCAAATCCATGGGAGTTGAAATCATTCAATAATTTATTTATTTATTAATTAATTAATAAAGCACTCGGAAATTAGAGCTTTAAGCCCTAAAATCCTATTGCCCAACAATTTATGAGCAAAACCTCACAAGAAAACAAAGCTAAAAAGGCCCAACAAAAATCTAGTGTGGAAGTGTCAAGCGAAACTAAGACACAAAAGGCCGTAGTTGAAAGTACTCTCACTGAAATATCAGTTGATGATCAAACCTCAACTAAATCCACCCAAACAAAATTAAAAATTGCTAAAGTTAGAAGTAAAAAATATCTAGCTGCTAAGAAAAAAATTGATGTTACTAAATATTATCCTCTTACTGAAGCTATTAAACTAGTCCAGCAAACTTCTTTATCAAAATTTGACGGTAAGGTTGAAGCTCATATTACCACTATGGAGATTGGTAATATTAGTGAAATTTCTTTTCCTTACCTAAAAGCTGCTTCCAAAAAAGCTGTCATCCTCAATGACACCATCTTGGCTGAAATTAAAAAAGGTGAAATTAATTTTGATATTCTCGTCGCTACTCCAACCACCATGCCCAAATTACTTCCTTTTGCTAAAATTCTCGGTCCAAAAGGTTTAATGCCTAATCCCAAAAGTGGTACTCTAACTGACGATGCCGAAACTGCTATTAAAAAACTTTCTGTTGCTAAAACTGTTATTAAAACCGAAAAAAAGGCACCAGTTGTCCACGTTGTTGTTGGTAAAATTTCCCAACCAGTTGATGAATTGGCGGCTAATATCTCCGAACTCATTAAAGTCATTAATGCCAACAAAATCAAAAAATTAGCTCTCTGTGCTACCATGGGTCCCTGTGTCAAGGTTGAAATTAAATAATTCACCTAAAATAGAAAACTTTGGTTTTTAGGTTTTTAAATAAAATTAAGTAATATTTTATTCTTTCAGCCAGACCTACCCATTTCTTTACTACTTATTATCTCTCTGGCTGAATAATCAAAATTATTTACGCTTTTACTAAAACCAAAAAATAATCAAGTCGAAGAGCACCATCTTAATACTCTTAAAAAATTCCAGCAGCACAACTAAAATCTCACTAATCTTAAAAAAAATAAAAAAAATCCGTCTTATCAAAGCCTTTCTTAATCTACATATAAACAAAGTTAACCGAAAGACTAATATTCAAAAAATCTAATAATAAACCATAAATCTATTCTATAGCCAACTCAACCATCTTATCTAATAATTGTGGATATTTAATTCCTGCCGCATTAGCTTCTTTTGGTAGAAGTGAATTTGGGGTTAACCCTGGAATTGTATTCATCTCTAAAAAATAAGGTTGACCGTCTTTAATCATTAAATCAAACCTTACAAAACCTCTTGCTCCAACCATCTCAAAAATTTTTAAAGAATAATCTTGAATTTTCTTAGTTATTTCTTCATCAAATCTCGCTGGTACAATCTCATCACATTTCCCTGCCGTGTATTTTGCTTCAAAATCAAAAAAAGTATTTTTCGGACAAATCTCGATTAGTGGTAAAGCCATTACCTTTTCTGAACTTGTTAAGGGGTTACCTAAAATTCCACAAGAAACTTCAACCCCATCTATAAATTCTTCAATAATTGCCCTATCATCATGCTTAAAAGCCAATTCTAATGCCTTATCTAAATCATTTAGATTATCTACAATACTCACCCCTACACTAGAACCCTGATTTGACGGCTTTACTACCCATTTATTCCCCAATTGCTTAACCTCATCCAAGTCAACTAATTCTTCTTTTTTAGCAACTATTCCTCTTGGGATAGGAATATTTGCCTTACTAATTAATTCCAAAAACCCAATTTTATCCATTCCCAGTTTTGAAGTCTCACTCCCCGATCCAGTAAATTTTATCCCTTCATTTTCTAAGATTTTTTGAATTGTTCCATCTTCTCCCACTCCACCGTGAAGAGCAATAAAAACTACATCAGGATTAATCTTTTTAACCTTGTTAATATCTAAATTAGCTGTTTCTAATATCATCGAAACAACTTCATATTTTTCTAAATCAAAATTCTTTAATACCTCCCGACCAGATGATAAGGAAACCTCATGCTCACTTCCTCCGCCACCCATTAGTAATAATATCTTAAGTTTTTTCATATAAAATTGATTATACCTGATAAAATATAGCTATGAAACCACGCCTGTCTATGTTAATTCTTGGTTATCTTCGTTTTTTTGCTAAACTCCAGATTAACAAGGTAAAATTTCTCCAAAGAATAAAACATAAACAGCTTGATATTATTGGCATCACTGGATCTGCTGGCAAAAGCTCAACTCTTATTGCTTGCGAATCTGTCTTTGGTACTAACTTTAAGGTTAAAACCAACAATGGTTATAATTCTGAATCTGGCCTTCCTTTAAGTATCCTTGATTTAAAAATAAAAAACTATAACCCATTTTCCTGGATTAAAATTATTCTCCTAACCCCTATTAAGTTTCTTACCAACTGGCACAGCTATGACATCCTTATTTTAGAAATGGGAGTTGACTCAATTACTTGGCCAAAAAACATGGATTATTTACTTTCAATTGTTAAACCCAATATTGGAATTTTTCTAAATGTTAGTTCAGTTCACTTAGAATCCTTTTCTTCACTTGACCAAATAGCCAAAGAAAAGACCAAACTCGTCAATCAAGCCAAAGTCGCCATTATTAACAATCAAGATAAATTAGTCAAAAAATACACCCAAAATAAAAATATTTTTATAATTTCTCCAACTAATATTAAATTTGATAATTTATTTTTACCTAATATTTACCAAATTGGTTTTGGAGCTGCTCTAGAATTAGCAAAACTTTTCAATATTTCTCATTCCAACGCTATTAAAAATATTCAAAGCAATTTTTCTCTTCCCCCATCTCGATCATCTATTCTAGTCGGTATCAATAATACTAGTATTATTGATAGCTCCTACAATTCTTCTCCAATTGCTTGTCAAGAACTACTAGAATTTCTTTCAACTTTTAAAACCAAAAAAATTGCCATCTTAGGAGATATGAGAGAACTTGGTAAAGCTAGTCCTATTGAACATCAAAATATTTATCAAGTTGCCCAAAAATCAGCTGATATCATTATTAGTGTTGGTCCAGAAACTACTAAATATTTCGGTCCCCAATCCCACAAGTTTATCTATTGGTGGCAAGCATCTGAGTATCTAAAAAAAATAATAAAGGGTCATGAAACTATTTTAGTTAAAGGTTCCCAAAATACCATTTATTTAGAAGAGTTAATTAAAGAAATTTTACAAAACCCCCTCGATACTACTAAACTCTGCCGTCAATCTTCCTGGTGGCTTAAAACTAAACAAAAATTCCGTCAAGCTAACCTTTAAACTCTCTGTCCTTTTTTATTTCTCTTTCAATCAAATTCCTTAAAAATACCGCCTTAGGTAACCGCCTCTTTTCCGATACCCAAGTTAAATAATTCAAAATCCTTGGACTAACAAAAAAGTTAAACCGAACATCCACCAAACATTTTGCCTTGCCAATAGCCTCACTAATCACCTTTTCCAAATTCTGCTGACTGTATTCTGCTAACACCAATTTAGAGTTAACAATTCCTTCCACAAAGATTGGATCTCTTCCTTTTTTATACAAAACTACCACCGGTTTATTCTGTTCCATCGCCTGACTTAAAATATAACCCATTGACATACTGTGCCCAGAAATTTCCATTACTACCATATCTGATTTACTAATTGCCTTCACCGTTCTTTTGTAATTTTCTTTCTTAGCCTCAATTGTTGCTCCGCTAAAATTTTTAACTCCTTTCTTAATCCACTGCCACACCTTATCACTAACCATCTTATTATCAACCTCAATTGCCCTATAAATTCTCTCATAAATACCCTTATTCTTTGTTACCAATCTTGATGACGCTATAAAATACACCTGCATAACCGTATTTTACTATATAAATTACCTAAATCTCATCTTATTTTTATAAAATTCCACATCCATTTTTATTACTTCATCCCAAGACTGCTTCAAATTATGATCACCCCCCTCTCTAATATCCAAAGATACCTCCTTGCCATACTTTTCTAATTCTTTCTTAAAATTTTCTTGCCATTTAACTTGACACCAAGCATCATTCGTCCCTTGATGAATCAAAATCGGAGATTTAATCCAATCATAAAAATTATCAATTGAATAAAGTTTACTATCATATTCTTTTTCAAAATCTGCAATTCTATTTTTAACAATCAAACCACCTTCACTATCATCCATAGTTTCTAAGACACTTTTCGGAAATGGGTTTGTCATTGGCGCCCACAAAACCGTCGGATAATTTCTTCCGGTAATTTCTAATATTGATATTGCAATCTGTCCTCCATTACTATGTGCCCAAATTCCTATCCGGTCTGGATCAATATATTTTAGTTCTCTAACCGATTCAATTAAATCCAAAACATTTACTGGTTTTTCAAATCTAGCTTCCAAAATATCTTTTGATTCTCCATCCGACAATCCAAACCCCAAAAAATCTAAACTAATTGTCACAAAACCATTTCTGGCCAATTCATCAGCCGCCTTCCAAGTTCCTGAGCCAACAAAATATCCTTGACTCTCCGCAAACCCCCTAATCATAATGATTGCCGGAATTTTACTACTCTTTTCTGTTATTGGAATATTTAACATACCACTAATTTTCTTCCCATTACTCTCAAAAATAATTGCTTTACTTATAAAATTATTTTCTTTAATTATTCCTTCCTTTTTATATTTCTCAACAATTGTTGGCCTAGCTTCTTCCACCACCAACACTCTACCAATCTCACTTATCACCGACCCCTTGTTTTTTCTTTTCTTTAAATTTTCAAAATTATATTGAGCTAAATAGCCAGTGTTTTTTACCACCTCTATTTCTTCCTCTAACTGTTTTTGTTTAGTTTTTATCTGCCCAAACCATTGCCAAGCTGATCCCTTAGGATTAAGTGTTTCATTTTTCAAAAAAATCTTTTTTTTCATCACCAACCACCCACTAAAACAAGATAATACTAAAATTAAAATAACTAAAATTATTTTTCTCATCTAATTAGTCTACCTCAAAATCTAACCCTCTAACATTATATTTCTCTAATATTCTATATTATCCTATAATTTGACATTATTTAATAAATTAGCTATAATTTTATCAAACCAAAGTATTTGCACTTTGAAATTAACAAAAAGAAAGGCGGCTTACTCATGGCTAAACCACTTGAAAGAACAGTCATTGTTACCGACAGACAATTTGGAGACGATCATCCACTTGATGTTGCCATTCAGATCCTGCTTGAGTCCCTAGAAAAGCTCAAAACCTGTCAAGAAGCGTTTCATTCTATGATCGGACTCGAGTTACCTACCAAGGCCGATACTCAACATTTTTGGAAAAAAATGTATGAAATTGACCCCGATTTTGATTTCATTGAAAATCTTGATGATTTCAAGGAATCAGTCCGTCGCTACTCCAGTTTCACCGAATTCTGTCTCCATCAAAACAATCAGTTCAAGCTCAGTCTTCTAAATTATCTCGGTAATGGTGGAATTGCTTTCATTAAAAATAAGGAGGATAGTCTTAAATGACACCTGAAGAAACCAAACTCGAAACCAACAACCCAACCATCAAGTCTGGTACCCCAAATTCCCGCCGTAAAGAAGCTCGTCGCAATGCCAAGAAATCTAAAAAACAGCCTAGTAATACCAAACGAAATGACCGCAACGGTCAGTCTAAGCCCAAAAGGTAAAAGAAATTTGCCCGAGGCAAGTAATTTTGTTTTTATAACAATTTGCTTGTCCCGGGTTTTTTATTATCTATTTCTAACCTGATTGACTCCTTCTGATATAATTACTCATTCTCGTAAAAACTAAGCAATCGCGCTTAGTGAACTTTTACAATCAATTGGATAAAGGGGGCAATAACCATGCTAAAAGATGGCTTAGAGATGACAAACTACATTATCCTTATCAATTGTTTTAATCACCTTCTCAACTTTGACGACATTATCTGCATCAACGATCTCTGTTTCAAAAGACTGACTCATCCACCCTTAATTGCTGCTATTTTTGGCTTAAACGAAAAACAAAACCCTGATTATACCCAAGCTCTTGCCGATATCACTCACCACTACTGTCAGTCTACCTATCTCTTTGGCAACAAACCCAATAATATTAATAAAGGATATGCCGGTGATTATAAAAATTGGGTTAACCACTCTCCTCGCAGCCATCTTGTTAAAAACAAAAATCTAGAAATTATTCTCATTAACCAAAAGGTTGACCCTTTTCAGATCGACCCTTCAACTAGTATTTCCTCAAAGTCAAAAAGAGATACTGTCATTATTAGCGACTTTTCTATTCAAGAAGATCTTTTTTTCTATGCCATTTACCATCAGGCCGCTATTGTTACCTATATCGACAGTAACAACCTTATTTCTACCTCCCTCCCCGAAGATATCTATACTAACCTTCCCATCCCCAGCCAGGCCATCTCTTTTCTCCCCTACAACTTTATCCAACCGCCCTTCTGACCGACGCCCGAGCGTTACCACTTCTTTGAAGTCGTAATTTCTCGGGCATTTTTATTCCCAAACTCACTTATATCTAAAATTTAATTTATTATGTTATAATAACTCCATCACCAAAGACAGTAGGTTGATTTACTTGTAAATCTCGAAGTATCCTACCGAGGCAAGATAACTTTTTTACCTCGCTTCTTAGGCGAGGTTTTTATTTATACAAAAAACATTTATAACTTTATAAAAACATGCCAAACCCTAAAAAAATCCAACAAGTTGATCAAGTAGCTGAAAAATTAGCCACCGCTAAATCAGCCGCCCTTATTCAATATCAAGGTCTTAACGCCGCCGATATTACCGATCTTCGTTCTAAGATAAAATCTACTGGTGGTAAATTAGAAGTAGTCAAAAATACTCTCATTACCCGAGCCTTAGCCAAGCTAAATTTAACTCTTCCTGAAATCCTTACTGGTCCCACTGGTATCGCCTACTGTCATGATGACGAAGTTGCTCCTCTAAAAGAAATCAACCAGGTCAACAAAAATTATGATTTTATTACCTTCAAATATGGTCTTTATAATCAAAAACTTCTTAGTTCAGACGAACTTAAAAAGTTTATTTCTCTACCATCTAAGTCCACTCTCTTAACTCAACTGGTAGGAAACTTAGTTAACCCTTTACAGCGCTTGTCTTACAGTCTACGTTATAACCAAACCAAATTAGCTCTAACTCTTAAGGCCGTCGCCAACAAAAATAGTCAATAATTATAAATTATTAATTTAAATATTAAAAATATGGAACTTTCAGATAAATTGCAAAAGATCCTCGATTCTATCTCTGATCTTTCAGTCGTTGAATTGTCCGATCTGGTCAAAGCCATCGAAGAAAAATTCGATGTCAAAGCTGTCGCTGCCGCTCCGGCTGCTGCTGCTCCAGCTGCAGGTGCTACTGATGCTGCTCCCGCTGCTGAAGAAAAAAGCGAATTTGAAGTCGTCATCACCTCTGGTGGTGCCAACAAAATCGCTGTTATTAAGGTTGTTCGTGAATTCAAACCAGAACTTGGCCTCAAAGAAGCCAAAGATATGGTTGATGCCACTCCCGCCTCTCTTGGCTCTATGAAAAAAGATGCTGCTAATGAAGCTAAAACTAAATTAGAAGCCGCTGGAGCTCAAGTTGAGCTTAAATAAGCTCATTATTTAATCATCAAAAACCCGCCAAACTGGCGGGTTTTTAGTCTCAACAATCTTATAACAACTCTATTTTATTCTCTTCCTTCAATTTATCTACTATCTGACCAACTTTACCAGTCTGGTCTTTTTTAGTAATCAATAGTGCATCTCCAGTATCTACCACCACTAAATTATCTACTCCAATAAGAGCCACATACTTTTCTCCTGCTCGATAAACAAAATTATCTCCAGACTCAATCTCAGTTATTTCCTTCAAGCGATACAAATTCTTTTGTTTCATATAATCAGCTACCGATTCCCAAGTTCCAAAATCTACCCAATCAAAAGGCAGCTCTACCACTAAAGCTTCATTTTTTTCATAAATCACCCTAGTTACCTCTTCAATTGATCCTTTAGGCATTTTAGCGTATTCCGTAGACACATCTCCTCCTTGTGAAATCTCTACCAACGGCTGATGCCACTCTGGCCTATAGCTTTGATACAATTTAAATAAATTATTTGGCGTCATTGCCGTATGATTAGCATGAAGCAATAATTTATCTGTCCCCAAATACTGTTTAATTTTATCTTCTTCCGTCCGATCAATATAACCAGCCACTTCAAAAATTTTTACCCCATTTTCTTCACTAACTAAATTTCCTTTAATTAAATAATCCACCCCCCTAACTATCGATTTTGGCACCAAACCCCCCGTCATATATTTACCACCACGACCATTCTTATCCATTTCGTCAATCATCTCTATAAATTTTTCTGCCGGTTCCCGCAACACATCTGCCTGTACTAAAATAAACATCTCATCGCCAAATCCCCGTTTAATCAATTGTGCTGCAGCAAATCCAGTTGCTGGTCCCTGATTTCTCATTTCCGGTTCAACAAAGACATTCTCCTGTTTAATTTCCATCACCTGAGACATCGCAATTTTTGCCTGATCCTCATTGGTCTGTAAAAAAATCTCTTCTGGACTAAATTTTAATCTTAACCCTTCCCAATTCAACTGAAACAAAGATTTATCTCCTAAAATAGGTAAAAAATGTTTTGGAGTTTTACTACGACTCATTGGCCACATTTTACTGCCAATTCCTCCACAAATTATGACTGCTTTCATTATTAAATTAACTGCTAACTTAATCCATTATATCTTATCCTTAATCTATCTACGCCAAATATTACTAAAATAGATAAACCTCACACCTTCAATATCTATTCCAATCATCCCTTATACTAAATATATGACAACCAATAAATATTATAAAATAACCAAAAAGACAACTATTGATTTTAAAGAGAGAAAAATTGACACCCAAGATTTTAAAAAAACTTTTGAAAAACTTGACAAAATTGAAATTTATCAAGACTTAGAAAATGACGGATATAAAGGAGTTTCTAATTATATTTCTGCCATCGCCGAAATAGACGATCAAACGACATTAGAATCACAATGGATTGTTGAAATAATTGATTTATTTTATTGTTATTTTATTGATAATTACGATTATCTTTGTACTAAAAATTTTTATAAATATCTTAAAATTGGTTTAACTAAAGAAAATAAAACTCCAGTCAAGCTATCTTTTAAATCAGCCATTCAAGATTATTTAGACAAAAAAATTAGTGATTACTGCCTGGCTTATATCGCCTCTGAATTTTTAAAAAATTTAAATTTTTTCAAAAAGGAGTTACAAACAGACCAAGAATTATTTAATACCCTGTATATTGCTTTAAAATTAAAACCAAAAAAGTTATTAGAAGATTTAACTCCAAAAGAAGAAAAAATCAAAACCAGTATCAACAACCAACTAAGAAAATATTTAAATCAAGAATAATTTTCTATCTTCAATCACCAACCCGTCCTTCTCTAATTCTTCTTTATAAATTCCTCAATACTTTTAACTGTTGTTTTAATAATTCTTTCTACCGCCTCTTTAGTATTAAAGGCATTATGTGGAGTAAATACTACATCATCCCGATCTCTTAGTAAGTGGAAACTTAAGATATCTTGTAGATTATCCTTTGTCAAACTCTTATCCATAACTGCCTCAGTATCGTCCACTCTCATTTCCTGTTCTGTTACATCCAACCCTACTCCCGCTAAAATTCCACGATTCAACCCCCATACCATTGCCTCCGTTTCCACCACTGCCCCTCTCGCCGTATTAATAATATAACTTCCTGGTTTCATTAATTTAATATTAGTCTTATTAATCAAATGAAATGTCTTAGGATTAGCTGGCACATGCAAGGTCACAAAATCAGCATTTTTTAGACAAGTCTCCAAATCAACATATTTAAATCCCGATTTCTTTTCCATCTTTGCCTCCCTATAATTATCTACCCCTAATACCTTCATTCCAAATCCCCTAGCAATTCTAATCACATTTTGTCCAATTTTCCCCACTCCAATTACTCCCAGAGTTTTCCCTACTAAATCCACTCCCGTCAGTCCTTCCGGACTAAAATTTCCATCTTCTACTGACTCATTGGCCATCACCACTTTTTTAGTTATCGCCAAAAGCAAAGCAAAAGTATATTCTGCTACTGTATCCGAACCATAATCAGGCACCGTTGCAATCGCAATTTTTTTTGCCCTGCAATATTCCGAATCAATATGATCAAACCCCGTCGACCTAGTTGCTATCAATTTTAAGTTCGGCAGTTTTGATAGCACTTTTTTATTCATTTTTGAATAAATAAACGATGAAATTACCTCATAGTTCTTAGCCAACTCTATTGCTTCTTGAACCTCTTCTTCAAAAATACCCACTCCAAATGTATCCAAACTACTTATTTCCCGCTCAATTGCTTCTCTTTCCCAGCTTTTAACCCCAAAAAAAGCTACTTTCATATCTTGTTTCTTCATATTTTCATTATAACAACTTTCCCAGAAAAAAAGCTTATCCTTCTATTAAATTAATCAAATAACCAACTATCAAATTTACTTATTTGTCACCTTTCCACTTGAAGTTATCCCCGCAGCGGTAACTGTTTCTAACATAAAATGAGGTATTTCATATCGATTTAGAACTGTCACCGTGTTATTAACTCCTGAGACCATTCCAGTTGAGGCAATTTCTTCTCCCTGAATCGGAAAGTTAGTTGATCCTCCTAGTTGAATTTTAGAGGCAAAATCAATTGGAGTGATAGCTATTAACAAAGATCTCCCCAATGAGAGATCAAAGCCTCCTGGAACACAACCAGTAGAATCAGTTTTAAAAGTCTCACTAAATTTTACGTAACTTGATCCTAATAGATAAAAATAATTAATTCTGTAAATTCCAGTCTTACCATCCTGATCACAAATAGATATCGTTGGGTTACTAGTACTGTAATAACCACTCCCCAAGTTACCATCTGGTAATCTATCTACCAACCAGAAATAATCACTACTCCCTTCTAAAGTCACACTATTAAGTGACAGCTTTTGTTTATTACCAAAGCTCTTAACATCTAAACTAGCAGATCCTTGAATATCATCTCCATCATAACTAGTACTCCCAGTTCCAAAGTAATGTTCTATCCCTGATTCCGCTGCATTGAAAGCTTTCTTTAACATCTCTTGGTCAGTATCAATCCTAGTTTCAATTGTTGCTTGCCGGGAAGCTGATAATCCCAAAGTTAAAATTAAAGCTGAGGCCAGCAAAACCATTAAAACTACCTGACCTTTTGATTTAGTTAATTGTCTTTGTTTCATTTTTTTTAATTTTAATTTATTTTACCTAACCTTTAATCTTACTGAACCAACCTCCACCGGCTAATGGCTTGAATCATCTTGGCTGGCAACTTAAAGATTAATGACGGATTGTATTCAATCTTTATTGCTGGAGTAGCATTGTTTAATTTCTTAGGTTCAAAGCTGCGATTAAGGGTTACATCACCAAGGCTATAAATTGAACCATTAATAATTAACTGATTGGCTGACTGACCACCAATACTTATATTATTACCCATCAGGATTCCGTCAACTCTAGTGACAGTTGGATTAACAATAATTGTTCCTTTGGCAATAATCATAACTAAATCGGTTGTGATAATATTAGTATCAATTGTTAAGTCACCATTAACAAAGATGACTCCCTGTTTGATTGGTAACTGAGACCAAGTAGCATCTGACAAAGTAGTACTACCAACTCCCTTAGTAGAAAGGTACTGTCTTTTTAGGGCATCATAAGAATAAGGTTTTAAATTCAATACCTTGTTATCATAGACTTGATTTTCAGTTTCAGCCTTATCATAAGGAGATAGAGAAGCAGTTTTCGCCGACAAAATCATATCATTAGTAGTCCGACAATTATTAGTACAAGTTGCTGGAATATAATTAGTAACAATTCCTTTAGCTACAATCGCTCCACCACCAACCAAATACCAAGCTTCTTGATCCATAATTGAGGAATATTGAACACTTAATGAAGGGTTAGGAGCAAAAGGATCTGCAATTCCAGCATCCAGAGATGAAGTGTTATAACAAACACCGTTAACTCTAGCTTGAGTCGGATTAGTTCCTGGGAAATTAATTAACAATGGTTGATAATCTACCGGACTAGTCCAGTAGAGACGATTGTTAGTATCAGAATTAAAGTTAGGTGAATTAACCGTCATATTTCTTGGAGAACTGGTACCAATAGTGTATCTAAAATCAAAGCTCAACTCTGAAGGAATAGGATTACTATAACCGGAGTCAGCAGCACAAGAAATCGGTACATCACTACCATCATAAAAAGTTCCAGAGACATTAACCAAACAATCCCACTTTTTGAAAGTATAAGGCAGTGATACCCAGCCACTAGTTAAGTTATCATGAACATCATCAGCCTTTGCTTGGACAGTATAGACTCCATCAGGCATACTAGTAATATCTATATTAAAAGTAACCACCCCAGCAGCACTTGGTTTGACTGGACCATATTCAGTTGATAAGCCTGAAAACCGAAGATAAACTCCAGCAACATCACTAATTCCATTAGGATCTGTCACCCCTATCTTAATAGTTACTAAATTAGGATTATTAAATTGGCAATTGTGTAATCTTTGACCACCACTAGGATTTGGAGCTGGGTCAGTTGAAGTTGGAGGAATTGGGATAGGAGTAACTGACGGGACTGGCGGCACATCATAAATCGCTGAACATAAATCAGCAATTCCATTACAATCACTAACACAACTCCAAGAATAAGTTGTTCCACTCAAAGTTACCTCTGTTGGATCACCTTTATTACATAACCCTACCGTTGGGGTACTTGAAAAATTACCTCCCTTAGCACTACCACACTCACCATTAGTAACAGTTCTAATCGAAGTACAACTATCTATCGCTCCAGTAGATCCACTACAATTCCAAGAAAAAGTATTAGTCGCTGTATTAGTTGATACTGCCGAAGCTGTCCCTACAGCACACAAACCTGCTGCTGGAGGTAAACATGACGACCCCCCCCTAGCATAACCACAAGCTGCACTTCTAAAAGAACAACTTGAAGAGTTAGTTCCACTACACTCACCATCACACCTCCATAAAGCATAAATTCCATCACTTCTAGTTTCCAATCTTGTGTTAGTTACTTTTCCACTATTACAAGTATTGGCCGCTGTTGTTCCACAGACTCCATCTACCCGACTACAAGTTTTATAAGCACAACCAGTATCATTACTCCCACCACACTCACCATCACACCTCCACAAAGCATAAATTCCATCACTTCTAGTTTCTGAACCTGTGCTGGTTGCTGTCCCACCATTACAAGTATTAGCCGCTGTTGTTCCACAAACTCCATCTACTCGATTACAAGTTTTATAAGCACAACCAGTTTTATTACTCCCATTACAAGTAGCATTACAATCCCAAAGAGAATATATCCCATCACTTCTAGTTTCATTTCTAAAGTTAGTTGCTGTCCCATCATTACAAGTTTGGTTTGACTCTCCACAAGTAGTATTAACCACCTTTCTTGTTGCCGAACAACTGACACTTGTTACCGACGCCGGACAAGTACTAGCCTTAATCCCGTTGCAATTCCAATTAAAAGTTCCGCCACTTCCACCACTATCACCTATACTCAAATTTCCACTACTACATAAAATCCCTAAACCAGACCAATTACACGCACTTGACCCGTTAGCCGCCCCGCAAATTCCATTAGTCCCAGAATTTGTATATGAATAACAAGCTCGTGGTTTTGCTGAATTACACCGATGACAAGAACCGTATACATTGACGCAATCTTGATCAGAAGTACAAGCATCTTGTAAAACATTTTCAGGCAAACAACAGGTATTACTACTACCAAGACAATCAGCCGCATTCCCCTTATCATCATTACAATAATCTTTATCCCTACAAACACTTCCTGGCCAGCGTTGGTCACAATTTGGATCTACACAGTTACCAGCTCCGCTACACACCTTAGGAGAAATACAATTATCTAGCCTCCAAGTACCATCTGGCCTACAGTCAGCTGGTCTTCCAGATTGACAGATTGCATCTCCGGTACTATAACGAATAGAGTTATATACACAACCAGGAGAACATGTGGTTCCATCCTTACAACTTCCATATGTACATGTCATAGATGTCTTTACATTCGCCAAACAATAGTATAATACCCCAATTGAACAACTTTGAGGATAACTTGAGGTAGTACACTCAACACAAGACCCTGCACTACATACATTAGAACAATTTTGATCAAATTGCCAATAATAGGAATATGTTGTCCCACTACTAGTAGTGCTTGAACTTCTTACGCAACGATATCGTGTGTTACCGTCACAAGCATACGCCTGATAATTAGAAGAGCTACAATTAGTTGAAGGTAACGCATATATCGATGAAACTAAAAAAAATTGAAACAAACAGCCACCCCCAAAAAAAACAACTCGCAGTAGGTTTTTAACCTTGTATTCCATAACTAATACTACACAGCTTTTATTATTAAATCAACCGTTTGCACCCGTTAATACCTCACCATTACACTAAACTTATTTTAGTTGATAATATAATTATGTTCATGAGATATAAACATAATTATTCTTATTTTTTAATTCCTATCATTTCTCTCTTATTGTCTCAATCGATTTCTTATTTTAACCAATCAGGGCTTAATCTTGTTCCCGAATTTATAATTATGATTCCAATAAACTATCTATTATGGCTTTGTTTATATGTTCTCTGTTTCTCTCTTTTTCACAAAGCTTACAAATCATTTTTTTTATATCTATTTATCTTAACTTTTTTTATTTTAATTAATCACTACAAAATTAAGTTTCTTCACCAAGTTTTTGTCGTTACTGATTTATTACAAGTCAAGAACCTTGTGTCATTTTTCCCAAACTTTATTAATCAACCACGGGTAGTTATTGTATTAATCTCAACAATTACTTCTCTTAGTATTGGATACCTTTTCCTAAAGAAATATTTTCATCAAAAAAATAGCAAAATAAATAGGTTAGTATTCTTACCAATTTCTCTTTTTATACCACTAATTCCTTTTTTTTTCGCCAGTCAATATAATTATTTTATTCAATCAAAAGAGTTGCCAATTACCCGTACCAACTCCATTGAAAACTGTAAAAAAAACGGAATTATTTTCTGCTTTTTTGATGATTTAAAAAATTTTAAAACTAAGACTCCAAAAAAATATAGCAAAGAATCTGTCGAAAAGATATTCTCAGAATCAAAAAACCAAGAAGAAAAAACAAGTCTATCCTTTGAAAAACCAAACATTATTTTAATTCTTTCTGAGGCACTTTTTGATGCCACCAAACTAACAAATGTTAAGTTTGACCAAGACCCAATTGAAAACATTAGAACCGACATAAAATCAACCTTAATTTCTCCACAACTTGGCGGAGGAACAGCTAATGTTGAGTTCGAAGTCCTTACCGGACTAAGCAATTACTTTTATGACAACACTGTCCCTTATAGTCAACTTATTAGAAATAATATTCCCTCTCTTTTTACTTTGTTCAAAGAACAAGGATATCAAACAACCGTCATTCACCCATATTTTAGATATATGTATAACCGAACTGTTGTTTATAACTACTTTGGGCTTGATAAGTTTATTAGCATCGAAGATATGAGTAACTACCAAAAAGCCGGTTCTTATGTCTCCGATAGGTCTTTCGTTAATGAAATCCTTAAAGAATACAACTCAACCGAAAACCCTCAGTTTATTTTTGGTTTAAGCATGCAAAACCATTATCCTTTTGAACCAAATAGATTCCTTAACCATGAAGTTAATTTTAGTGACAATCTTCCAACCTTTGAACACCAAGTCCTACAATCATACGTTGATGGTATTTTTTTTAGTGATCAAAGCTACCAGTTTTTAAAAGAAAATATTTTAAAATCTAATAAACCAACTATCGTTATTTATTTTGGAGACCATCTACCTCTTCTGACCACCAAAGGTGACATCTTCAATTTACTTGGATATTTTACAAATGAACCAATTTATTGGAGTGATGACGAAAATTATAAGATGCACACAACCCCAATTGCTCTATATAGTAACTTTTCAACAAGCCTAGATATTATTAAACAGCTCAGCCCCAACTTCCTCTCCCTTGAAATCCTTAAACTCGCAAATATTAATCCAAAATATCAATTTAGTTTTTTAAATTCTCTCTCAGACACCGACACGGTATTAACTAAACAATTTTCTCCAAATTTTACCCAAAAACAATTAGACAACTATTCAGTTGTTCAATATGACGTGGTATCTGGAAAACAATATCTTCTTAACCTTAAGGAAACAACTAAATTATCTACCTTTTAATCCCTCAATATCAGTTTTAGCAAAGTCCCAGTTATCAGCTCCCAATGGTTTGGATAAACCACCCAAGGTCATCATTTCAACTTGTCTAATAATGTAGGGATCATTTAGGGAAGTTGCATATTCTTTAGCAAAACCAACCGCGGCAAGCCAATATGACTCTTTGGAGTCTTTGTATAGTTTCTGTTTTGTCTTGCCATACAAATAATCAAAGTTGAAAGAGACCATTAAGGATTTAATTATCTCTAAATCCTTGATGTTGTAACTAAAGTCGTTTGTTAAGTTGTTGTCACCAAGAATTGCCTGCATTACTCGACCATGAGCGATTCCAGCACTCTCAGTGTTTAAACCACTCATCAAAGCGTAGATAGCACCGTCTTTTTTGGGTTTTTTGATTTCGCTTATATTTCCGTTTGGATTAATTACTCCGGTATTGTAATCAAAAGACATCATTGTAAAACCTATTCCTTCATAAAAAATGTATGGGAATAGAATACAAAAACCTCGATCACTAAACTCTTTGGCAGCATTTTCTACTCCATTTTCTTTATACCACTCCATCGTTTCCCTAAAGGCTTGATCAGTCTCAGCATCTGTTCTTACCATTAAAAAGTATGGAATACCATCTTCTTCGTAAACATTTAAGCCTTCTCTGGTTAAAGCATAATTATTGATTTGTTCATGGGTGATGTAGGTGTCTAGTCGGTTGTAACCTTCAGTTGCTTTACTATTTTTCATTATTCCGTTTTTAAAATTATCAAGAGCATATTTCCATTGAGCACATCGATTAACAACGACTTCATCCAAACATCCCAGTTCTCTAAGTTCTTTTCGGTAACCATCAAACTTCTTATTATCTTCTTCTCTAATCATTCTCTCAATGGTGTCATAAGGGATATCTTTAGAATCAACTTTATTAAAATTTTTTACCATCTTTTGAACGTCATACCTTTCTTGGTTTGTTATTGGTCTATTTTCATTATTCCATGATGGGGTTAACTCAGTTATTGTTGTTTTTGGTAAAGACTGGTTTGACTCTGCCCTCGACTCTCCAGTCATTGGTCCAGAGAGGGCCATTCCAACAAGCGCTAAAGAACCAACTCGCCTAAAAGTATCCTTTGTTTTTTCACTAAAAGATTGTTTAGTCTCAATAATATCTTGTAGGTTAACTTTTGATTCGGTGCTTGTCATAATGTTCTTTAAAGAAAATAAATTATATAATTAATATTATACATGATTGAAGGTTTTTATACCAATCAGGTATTTATTCTTAATTTCTTATTAATTCTACTAAAAAACCATTTTCTGCTACACTTTTATAAGATACTCCACTATGGACTCCGTTTGATTTGAAAAAACCACCATCGTTTAAAATAACACTGTTATTTCCATCTCGACCAAGAGTCACAATAACCCTGTTGTTTCTCTCTAAATCTGATAAGTATTTTTTATTTGAAGTTAGCCTGAAAAGAGACTTGGCCACTTCTCCGCAAATTGAAGTTTGGAAACTTGCTATATTTTCTAGTTTAGTTAATGTTTTTTCGTAAATATTATTCACAAAACTCAACACTTTATCGTCTTTATTTAGATTATAAATATCTATTGACGACAACACGGTTAGACAAATATCTTCTTGGTTCTTTATTACTTGATCCAAAAAATTATCTTTTTCATTATCTAAATAAAGCTGATTTATTACTTTAAATATGTTTTGTGCCAACTCTAAATCACTTTCATTTTTAAACCATTTATATCGATATATTAAATCCGTTGGATAACCTAAACTAGCATCAAAACCACGCAAAGTAGCCTCATATGAACTCCATTCTTTCCACTTATTATCACTTAACTTACTTAACTTTTCGTTTTTTGAAACAAGCCAATAATTTTCAATTCTTCTTGGTAATGGAAACTTAACGTTAAAGCACAGTTCTTTAAGCTTATCTTTCTGTGTCTGATCTAGATGTTTGCTTTGAGCCATTTCATAAGTAATTTTGCATATCCATAGAGAATCTTTTAAATTATCGTCTTTGTATTTGTCATAAAAGATATTAATATCTTTTTTAACTATTTCAAGGTCTTTTGGGTCTTGGTGTTGTTCATAAAAGTTTAATCTAGCCCAAGTAGCAATTAGACCATCCTTATTCCCCTCCTCATTATCCCAGACAATATCACAAGTCTTAGTCTCATAATCACAACCTCTTTCTAAGATATACCAACCTTCTTCATTCCTCTGGGAATCTATCCAGTCCAGCGTCTTTCTGGCTACATCAGTATAATCAGTCCGCCTAACAGTTTCCTCTGATTTATCTTGCAATTTAAAATTATCTTTTTTGACCAAAAAGGCTGCTCCTAAACCCAAAGCTATCAATATACAGCCAATTACTATTGCCACCGGCAGACTAACCTTTTTCATTAATTAATCATAACCAACCAGACAATAAAAAACAAATTCCTTGTTTCAAACTAATTCACCCACTTTTCCGCTCCAATTATCCTCCGTCCTAACCCACTTTCGTTCTTACATCTTGACATATAAACACTCAATATGATTTACTGAATACAGTTAATTATTATTTTGATACAAGAGGAGCCACCAAATGGATATTCAAAATGAATCACAAGATAAACTTGTGAAACAACCATCTGCTACTAAAAAAGTCAACGGCGTCTCAATTGATAACCTTCCTGACCTTTTGACCGTCGCCGAAGTTGCCGATCTTCTTAGAGTCAGCAAACTCACTATCAAACGTTGGGGTAAGCGAGGTAAACTCCCTGCTATTCGAATCAACGCCCGCGGTGATCGTCGTTATCGCAAAGAAGCGGTTTTATGGCTATTAGGAATTCAAACTGAATAATTCAAATCCTGCCCATTTAACTCAATACTCGTCCTTTTGGAGTCCGTTTAATCAATCCTTTTTTCATTAAAAATGGTTCATAAACTTCAGTAATCGTTCCAACATCTTCCGATAAGCTAGCAGCAATATTCTCTACTCCTACCGGACCTCCACCATACTGATTTTTAATTATATCCAAATACCTTCTATCTGCATCAGATAAGCCTGAATCATCCACTCCCAACATTTTTAATGATTCTTCCACCTCTTTTAAAGTTATCAGCCCATCATTTTTAACCTCAGCATAATCTCTTACCCGTCTTAGTAGTCGATTAGTAATCCGTGGCGTCCCTCGTGATCTTCTGGCAATCGATTTAGCTGCTTTTGGCTCAATTTTTACCTTCAATACTTCTGCTGTCCGTTCTACAATCTCTGCCAAATCATTATCCTCATAAAAATCCAACTGCTGAACATATCCAAACCTATCTCTCATTGGCCCAGATATTAATCCAATTCTGGTTGTTGCTCCCACTAGGGTAAATTTCTGTAAATTTAATCTCACTGTTTTAGCCGCTGGACCTTTACCTAAAACAATATCTAAAGCAAAATCTTCCATGGCAGCATACAACATTTCTTCCACCAATTTATTTAACCGATGAATTTCATCAATAAACAAAAAATCACCTTTCTTTAACCCTGTTAGAATTGAGGCTAAATCTCCCGCCCGAGTTAAAGCCGGACCAGAAGTAATCCTAATATTACTCGTCATTTCCCGAGCCATCAGACAAGCTAAGGTTGTTTTACCCAAACCTGGTGGACCATAAAACAAAATATGATCTAATTGATCTCCCCTAGACTTAGCCGCCGCTAAAAATATTTCCAACTGTTCTTTAACCTTTCCCTGGCCAATAAATTCTTCCAATCTTTGAGGTCGCAACTTCTTTTCAACCACCTTTTCTTCTGTCTCTGCTCTCGGATTTAAGGCTTTTTCTTCCTGTCTTATTTTATCTTCCTTTTTTGTCATTTTTTATCCTCCAATAATCAAACAAACCAACTAACCAATATTAGCCAAACACCAACCTAACTTTTCCTCTGTAGTTTTCAGTTCTTTTGGTAACTTAATAATTACTTTTTCAATTTCTTTTCTTTCAAACCCCAACTGTTTTAAACTCAAAAACACTTCGTCGGCTTCAGTTGTTTTGTCACCCTGAGTCAAATCCAGTTCCCCCAAACCTCCAATTTTTGATTTCAAATCAATAATAATTTTTTGAGCCGTCTTTTTACCAATTCCTTTAATTTTTTGAAAAAAATCTACATCTGCTTCACCAATAGCTTTAATAATCTCCTCACTACTAGTCTGCCCCATAATTTGTGAACCAGTTTTCGGCCCCACTCCTGAAACTAAAATCAGCATTTTAAACATCTCAACCTCGTCGCTGGTTTCAAATCCAAACAAACTAATATCATTTTCTGACACCGATTGGTAAGTAAATAATTTAATATTTTCTCCAATTACCTGTTTCTTTAATAAATTAATCCCAACAAAAACCTCATATCCTAATCCCCCTGTCTCTACCTCCAGCCAATTATTACCAATTCGACTTACCACTCCTTTTAAACTTGAAATCATACCTTTATTTTACAACACCACCGAATATAATCCAAAGGTTATTTTACCTCCTCAGTTACCTCTTTTGTCTGACTTTTTTGATAGTCGACAATCTGCTTTTCCGAGACTCCATCTACATTCAATAAAAAGAATTCCGGACTATCCCATTCTGGCTTAATTTCATAACCAACCTCCTCACTGGTTTGTCGATACCAATGTAGTATCGACCCCGCCACTCCAAAACCAAAAACAATTTCTATCGCCCTACTCCCATCCTCCCTTAAATAATCTATATTCCAGTTAGCTAAATAAGCCTCATACTCTTGAACCTCAATTGGCATTTCCGGATAATATTTATGCTGTAAAGAATGAATTGTTTCATGCTCAAAGGTAACCAACGAACTTATATATTCATCCTTATCAAATTTGTCTATAGTTACCCCAATTACTCTTTCTTTGTCCATATAAACCCCTCCCACCATTGAAAATTTATCAAAAAACTTACCACAATCCCCTTCCGGTCTAATCTTAACTCCATTTACTTCAGCCAATTGCCTCAAATACCTTTCGTATTCACTCGAGTTTTCAAACTTAAAATTTCTATCTGGTAAACCATACTTACTTCTGATTCTCCGCTGATCTTCTTCCAACCTGTCTATTAATTTTGGATCTTCCAACTTTAACCCTGTAATATACTCAACTATCCGACTGATTTTTGACTGTTGCTCTCTAGCTTCAATCTTTTCTGCCACCGACAATTCTTTTGATTTAACTATTGTTTCAACATTTCCCTCCATAATTTAATATCCAACATTATCCAAACTATATCAACCACTCAGTTCCCGGTTGGTAAACATATAAGTTAACGCCACCGCCACCGCATCCGAAGCATGAGACGGCGAAATGTTTGTTTTCAGCCCTAAAAAATTCCTTACCATCACTTCCACCTGACTCTTTTCAGCCCGACCATATCCCACCAAGGCTGTTTTTACCTGTAATGGAGTAAACCCAACTACTTCAATTTTATTTTTCTGTCCACAAATCTTAATAATTCCAATTGCTTCAGCCACCTTTATTGCTGACTTAGCATTCTTAGCAAAAAACAATGTCTCAATTGCCATTGCCTTAACTTTATACTTTTTAATCAACACCTCCAACTCGTCATAAATTTTTTCCAATCTCTCTGCCGAGGTATTACTAATTTTTGTTCTCAAACAACCACAGTCCATTAATCTATATTCAGGAGTATTGTTATGATTATCTGGCAAGCCAACAAACTCATTATCTAACACTGCCCAACCGGTATTGGCTAAACCTGGATCAATTCCTAAAATCATAATCAATTCTACTTTATTAACCACCAAACTTTCCACTTTACAACTTATAGGCCAATCATCCATTTTTCCACTTTTCCACACCAACATCCCATATTTTTTTACTATCTTAAAACAATTATTTTATAAGATAAATTTTAGGTTCAAAATACTAAAAACATAAAGTTACAATTTAAAAATAATTATTTTAAAAGAATATCCAATATGTAACACACATTTGGTCAACTTTTAAAAAATTATTCAAATCAAGTTGGTATAATTCTCTTATGGATACCCACCAACTCTATACCCAACTCAAATCTGCTTTCCCCGACTTAGATATCCATCAAAACCACTCTTTAGCCCCTTATACTACCGTTAAAATCGGCGGCCCTGCTGATATTTTTATTCATACCCAATCCTCTGATAAACTCACCAAATTACTAGATTTTATCTATAAGCTAGGATCTAATATTTCCCCAACTATCTTAGGTAATGGCTCCAACACTCTTATTTCCGATTCCGGCATCCGCAGTTTGGTCATTAAAAATTCCTCCACTCATTTTGACATCTTGTCGGATACCAAAAAATATACCGCAACTTCAGCCAAAATATCCACCCGCCACACCGAAGCCGACCCTTCCAAATATCTCAATTTTTCTCAAATTGATTATGATGAATCAGACCAACCTCAAGTTTTAGTTAAAATTGACTCCGGCTGTCACCTCCCTCAAACCATCAACCGCCTAATTGATGCCGGAATTACCGGCCTCCAATGGTTTGGCTTTATCCCTGGCACTATTGGCGGAGCCGTCTATGGCAACATTCACGGTGGCAACCATCACTTTTCCGACTTTATCAAAGAAGTTGAAGTTTTTGATCTTAGTACCGGTCAAGTTAGCACTATTCCTAAAAATAATCTTTCTTGGGACTATGACCATTCCTCTTTCATTTCCCAACCTAATCTAGTTATTTTATCTACTGTTCTATCTCTTTATCGCGGTGACACCGCTAAGGCTAAAAGTACCCTTCAAGCCTGGATTATCCAAAAATCTGCTGTTCAATCAGTCAATTCTCTCGGTTCTGTTTTTCAAAATCCTCCCCTATCAATTTGCCAAAAAATTTGGGGAGAACAAAAATCTGCCGGCTGGATTATTGATAATCAACTTCAACTTAAAGGCACTCAAATCGGTGATGCTCAAATCAGTCCTAAACACGCCAATTTTATTGTCAATAACAGTCAAGCAACTGCCGCTAATTACTACCAGCTTATTAAGCTAATCCAAACTCAAGTTTCCCAAAAATTTAATTTTCAACTTAACTTAGAAATTCGTCTCCTAGGTCAATTTTAATTTGTTTCGTCCTTTTGGACTCATCAGTGCCAATCAACATTGGCAGACAAAAAGAGTAAAAGAAACCCCTAAATAGGTAAAACCTACTCAAGGCATTCTCTTTTACTCTCAAACTGGCTTTATGCCAGTATAATTGGTTGAGATGATATCTTTACCCGTCCTTTGAACCTATCCTGGACCATCTCTAAATCACAGCTCTGTTCATCAAACCAAAAGCCACCTTGCCACAAACCAAAAAGTTTTCCTTTTCGATCTACTACAAAAATCGAGACATTGTTCCAAAATACCGATAGTATCTGAGACATGTTTATCAAGCCTGTCTCTGATTGATTAATTGTCCCTACCAAGATTCCAGCTGAATTCTCTGTTCTAAACCTAATCCCGATATTTTCCATCCGCTTTAAGTCTTCCAAACCTACTGATAATATACTTCCGTATCTTAAATCAGCCGCTGGAAATAACACCCGCCGCTTAGTCTTGCCAACTACCACTTGAATCATCACTGTCATAAGTTCCACAAATCTCCTCTTATATAATTTTTACCGGCATCGATACCCAGATAATCTTTTCAAAAATACCCAAAGAAAGTTCCTTATTAAACCAGTACCCATGAACGACTCTTTTTTCATCTACCAGACAAATTGGTTTTCCAGAAGCAATTACTTCCTTTCTTTTCTTTTTTCCCAATATCTCAAAGGGATTAATCAGCCTTGCCTTTTGCTTATCAAAAGTATAAATACACAGGTTACCGTCCATCCGAAAAGTAGCCCCCATTTGACAAAGAATCTGGTTTACCGGATGCTGACAAGTACCAAGTTTCAGCCTAATAGGTTCAGGAACCAACTCCATTCTGTCTGACAATAAATCTGATATCAGAAAGAATTTAAAATAACTTTCTCCCATTGGAAAACAAAGTGTATAACAGACATCGTCATCCAGCTCTACCCAAATTACTCCTTTCTTATAATTATCCCAATCCTTTTGTCCAATACTCTGGTACAAGTCCCTTCCCAAGATATCCAGTGACGACATTGACATCTTCTCTCACCTCATATATAAATTTTACCCGCTTTTGGGTAAAATCTAACCACTACTTTATGATCAAATTTCACCCAAAACCGGCTATTTTAAAGTCCCTTAAAACAAGTCGCTAATTATACTTTAAAATCCCTTAATAATCAATATTATAAGACTAATCTTTCTTTAATCTCGGATCCTGTCGGTTAATATTCCTTTCGTTTTCTAACTTAACTCTTTGGCACGGAGGTAGTCCCGATTTATTTAACGGGATTTCACTAGAAAATATATTTTCTGTTTCTACTGCATCATCCAATCCTTTTTTTATTTCGTGCTCTGTTTCCGCCGACAACTCCAAACTACTAACCTCCCAACCAGCTTTTTCTAAATCTTCCTGTACTGTCCCCTCAATCACCCCTAAACCCTGATCCTTCATTATTTTTTCCCACTTCTTAAATTCTTCCATTTCTGCCGGAGTTAATTTTTCTCCAATTGGTTCTGTCATACACAAAATATATCTTATCTAAAATTATTTGCAAATTATCCGCCAGACAAATTTTGGTAACACCACCTGCCTTTTTAATCTCTGTGGCTCTTTTACTAATGAATATAACCACTCCATTCCCATTCTTCGACACACCTTAGGAGCTCTTTTTAAGCTTCCACTGTAATAATCAAAACTTCTTCCAACTCCCATAACCATTCCCACTTCCATTTTTTCTAAATTTTTTCCAATCCATATCTCCTGCCGCTTCATCCCATAAGCCACTAATAATATCTCTGGCTTAAATCGATTAATTTTCTCTATTACCTTTTCGTTAGAAATTGTTGGCTCTCCAGCACAAGTCATTATCTGAGACTCTCTTAATCCAAACTCCTGTTTTAAATACTGCCCAGTTATCGCTGCCCTATCCTCCCAACCACCTAATAAAAATATCTTTTTGTTCATTTTCTTAGCCATTTTTGCTAAATCTAAAATCAAATCCGCCCCCGAAGCTATTTGGTGTTTATATTTGCCTCTTAATACTTTTCCACCCAACCAAAACCCTATTAAAAATCTTTCTATTTTTCTTAACCATTTAATCTCTGATATTTTATCTCTTGTATTTAACTCATTAGCCCAGACCAACCCAATTCCATCTATTACATTTAAACTAGTTTTTACCTTTAACATTTGTTTAAACTCCCGATCTTTTTCTGCCGCCATCACAAACTCTGGATTTACCGTCGCTATCCAATATTTTTTCTTCCCCAATCTTAAATTACTTTCTATCAAATTTAGCACTCGACTCTTGTCTCCGCCAAAAAGAGGAATATCAAATATTTTCCAATACTTTAGACCAAAAGTACTATCAACCTTCCTAAGATTTTTTACTCTTTTAGGTCTTTGAACCTGTTTTTTCCTTCCCCTTTTTACCATTAGCCAATTTTATCATTTTTTTAGTCCAAATTTTAGACCAAAAATATCTCAAAAAATATCCTATATTATAAAATAACAAAGATATCAATTTAACTATATCATCCTAATTTATCTTACTATCTTATAAGATATTTATTCCTAAAATACTTTACCGACATTTTTATTAATTAGAATAAAAATATTACTCAAAATTAATCCCAATAAATAGATATAAAATCTAAAATAATCATCTAAATAATCAATTACTAAAATCATCACTTATATTGATAATTTATCTAAAATTAAAATTAACTAAAACCTAAGAAATAATATTTTTATAGGACAAAAAAGTAAACTGCATCATTTGATCGCCCGCCGATAGACTTCTAAATTTTCAATTGCCATCCCCGTTCCCTTAATAACACACAATTGTGGTTCCAATGCCACGTGAGCCGATACTCCAATTTCCCGAGTTACTAAAGTATTAAAGCCCTTCAACTGAACCGTCCCCCCACTTAAAACAATCCCTCTATCAACAATGTCTGCCACCAATTCTGGCGGGGTAATTTCTAAAGTATCTCGAATTACCATAATAATCATTTCTAACATTGGCTTAATGGCTTCATAAACCATTTCATTATCCATCATCATATTTTTAGGTAATCCATAAACTGCATCTCGACCATTAATCTCAATTGATTCTATTTTTTTCGGCTTAATTGCTGATCCTAATTTTATTTTGATTACTTCTGCCGTTTGTTCCCCTACCACCAAATTAAAATTCTTTTTTAAAAAATCTACAATCGCTACATCCAGTTTATTTCCTCCTACCTTAACACTCTTATGAGTTACTACTCCCCCCAAAGCAATTACTGCTGCCTCAGCCGCCCCACCACCAACATCAACTATCATATTTCCAAAAGCTTCTGATACTGGTATTTTAGCTCCTATCGCTGCCGCTAATGGTTCGTCAATTAAATAAGCTTTTCTAGACCCAGCTGATAAAGCTGCATCTAAAACCGCCCGCTGCTCCACCTGAGTTACTCCTGCTGGTACACACACCATTACCTCTGGACCAATAAACCATTTATTCCCCATCACCTGCTGCAAAAAATATTTTAACATCGCTTCCGTCACCTCATAGTCAGCAATTACTCCATCTTCCAACGGCCAAATAACTTCAATATATTCTGGAGTTTTCCCTAACATTTTTTTGGCATCATTTCCCACCGCCAATACTTTTCTATCCTCAATCCCTAGCGCCACTATCGTTGGCTCACTTAACACTACTCCTTTACCCGCCTCCCACACCAAACTATTAGCCGTTCCTAAATCAATGGCCAGCTTCTTAAAAAGTTTCATACCTAATTCTAACGGTTTTATTCACAATTTATATATCCTAAATTATAAATTACTCTCTCTTGTTATAATAAACTATGAAAACCAGCCCTAATCGCCAAAGTCTAATTTTGTTCTTTTCTGTCAGCTTTTTTATTATTACCGCTACCTACATTATTTCTCTGATTGCCAGAGGCTATCGTTTTTCTCTCCAGGACGGTTTTAAACTCAACCCCACTGGGATGATTTCTGCTGTTTCTCGACCCAAAGGAGCCTCCGTCTACATTGACGACAAACTTACTACTGCCACTGATGACACCATCAATCTATCTCCTGGTATTTATCAACTTAAAATCGCCAAAGATGGATTTATTCCCTGGCAAAAAACTGTTACCGTTAAGCCAGAGACAGTTTATCAAGCCGATATTCAACTATTTAGCACCGTCCCTAATCTTAAACCTATTACTCTTACTGGAGCCATCAACCCTGCCGTTAACATTGATAATAATAAAATTGTCTATGCTGTAGCTTCCGCTTCTGCTACCAAAGACAATGGTTTATATCTTCTTGAGTCTGCCGGTCTCCCAGTTTCCCTTATTCGTAGTGAATCCCGTCAAATTGCCAACGATACCCCTACTATCAATTGGGCAGACTTCGAATTCACTTTCTCTCCCAATTCTCGACAAATTTTAGCTACCAATTCTAGTAAAGAAATTAATTATCTTCTTTCTCTTGACACTCCAATTTCTTCCCAAGAATTAGTCGACGTTACTCCTGATATCAACACTATCAATCTTGATTGGCAAAATCAGACCACCACTATCATTACTCTTAGACTTCAAACTATCCCCAAAGCTATTCAACCTTTGATTGCTACTGATTCTGCTAAACATCTCCAGTTTTCCTCAGACGACAACAAGCTCTTTTATTTAGCTCAAACAGACGGTAATATTCAACCTAATTTAATCACTCCTCCCCCAGCCAGAAGCACTCAGGATGAACAGCGCCAAATCAAAGCTAACCACTATTACGTCTATGATCTTAAAGATGACACTAATTTCTTGATTGGATCTAAAGATGAAGTCCTTCATCCTTCTTGGGTTTCTAATACTTCCAATCTTACTTTTGTTAATCAAGACAACCTCAAAGTTATTGATTATGATGGTACTAATAAACAAGTAATATTTTCTTCAAATTTCGATCCCAATCTTGTTATCCCCTGGGCTGGAGGTGACAAAATAATTATCCTTACCACCCCCTATCCTGGAGCTCCCAAGAATTTCTACTCTATTTCCATTAAATAAGTAATTTTATTCTGCGTTTGGTAATATTATCCCTTCTTCCTCAATCTGCCAATCATCACCCCACCCTTCGTTCTCAATCTCATACCAAGTATCATCATAAACATCCACCTCTTCCGCTTCTAAGTCTACTATTTCTACCAATTCCTGTTCTCCTAAAACCCTAACTCGACCAACTTCTTGCTTAATTTCACTAAATCTCAGTGGAACTAGCGCCACCATAGCTATTACAAAGCAAATAATCAAAGTTCTTATATTTTTATCAAAATTAGTCATACACTCAGTATATAAATTCAATTTTTTTCGTCAAGTCCCAAAATTTATTTATCTCTATCAAATCTAAATTAAGCTATAATAGACATAGTTTTAAAGACCACTCCCATTAAACCAAGGTCTTGTTCCTTTAATATTTTATCTTCAAGTAATAATTAACATAATTTCTGCCCACCATAAACAATAATTTACTATTTGATTTTAAATTTTAAATAAAATCACGGGGATTAGCGCAATTGGCTAGCGCGCGCGCTTCGGGTGCGCGAGGTTGCAGGTTCAAATCCTGTATCCCCGACCAAACCTAATTAGTCCTCATAGTTCAACGGATAGAACGGCTGCCTCCTAAGCGGCAAATCTAGGTTCAATTCCTAGTGAGGACACTTAAGAAAATAAATTTTATCGCTTATTAAGGCATAATCAAACAAGCACTATCTCTAGCAGTTAAACACTTACTCTGATAAGATTTTTCCAGTTAAATCATCAAAATATATCAATTAAAGTCACCCTATATCATCAATCTTTTAAACCGTTTTTATCTCCCCAATTGTCCAATTTTCGTATCCTTTTTTTATCATTTTCTTTATTTTCTTCATTTTATTTTTCTTTAACTCTAATAAACTGTTTTTAAATAAAAAAATAGATTAACCGCATATTTTATACTTAAAATAATAGATTAACCGCATATTATATATTTTCTCCGCATAATTATTTATGAGAAATATCTTAGCCTTGAGTCATTTATTTACCGAAAAAATATTTTTTATTTAAACTTACCTAAATATAACAATTAACTTAATTTAATATATTAATTACCGCAAATCATATATATAGTCAAAAAACATCTTTTTTCCCTTTTTAAAGTATTTTAATTGGTGCTTATTAATTGCACATCTAATGCATATAAAAAAATATTTTTATTTCACTTAAAACATTAGAATTACTATATCAATTAGTTTCACCCTTCTTATTTAAGATCTTACTCTTACCCTATTAGATTTCTCTCTATCTCTAAATTCACTAACTTAAGATTCCTCCCAAAACACCGCTATCCGTTTATTTATTTAAAAATAGCAGTCAAATACTTTAATTGCTAAAACGTCATTATTTTCACTTGTTATTACATCTAAAGCTA
>CAZVMP010000005.1:0-38271 GCA_964628885.1 uncultured Gammaproteobacteria bacterium
ACCATTATAGGTTACAAAAATTTCATATTCTTTAGCAATTTCCCAAAAATTAATTAACAGTTCTTTTTCATTATTAAAAATTTTGTAAGTAAAATTTTCTTTCTCTGGGGTTAATTCTTTATCACTTACTGCCAAAACAATTCCTTTTTCTGAATTTGGGTTAATTGCCCCGATAGCGCAAACTTCACCAAAAATTGAATAAAGTCCGGTTTTGGTTTTGGCTGTTTCTTTATCTTCCTCACCCTTTTCTAAGTTGTTTAATAAATAGTCTTGTTCTTCTTCATCCAATTTTTCAAATTTTTTTCCCACCGTTTCAATATCGAATACCATGGTTTTCATTACTGGTTTATATCCCAAGATTTCTTCATTCTCAACTATTTGGCAACTATCTATAATTATACTTATCACCCCCTTATATTCCTGAGTTTTACCGTTTAATTCAATTATTTTTCCAATTTCTACATTACAATGAGGAATATTATTATTCCATATTTTAGCCTCAATCTTACCATCTCTATTAGCCAACTCTAGCTGATAATAAGCCTCTCCTTTAGATGTTTGTTTAATTTCACTTTTATTTACTAAAAAATGCTCATCGCGCAGTAAATCATTTGGTCCATATTTTATTGCCATTAATTATTATAACTGATTTATCCTTCCTCTTAAAGTTGTTAAACAACTATATATTAACCTATAACATTTGACATATTACTAATATTTCGATATACTCATCCAAGTTAGTCGTAGTACTTTTAAATTAAAATTAGATAAGAAAGAAGGGATTTTCGGTGAAAAAAACGTTTTGGTACTTCCTGATATTTAATCCGGTTACTCTACTTTTGTTCTGTCTTCTCCCTACTATTGAAAGCCGTCGAGGCTTGATCCTAATGAAGCTAAAAGATGTCTATCATAGCAAATATTATCAGGTAAGAAATTCTTTTACTAGGTTTTTTAATTATCAGGCAGAAAGTTCTTCAAGAATATCTTTTCCAGCTAAGTACTTGGGAAAAAATAAACTATTTGTTTATTTAGATCCTTATCAAAAAAGATGTTTATCCACCAGAACCGGCTTTATGAAAGCTGTTTCAGTTAAAGATGACGAAAAAGTAGTTTTTAGTTGTTATGTTTCTGACGAAAACCTTCAGGGAATTATCATTTCTCTTAGGTACTTAAGCCCTAAAAAAAGAAAGACTGTCTTCACCCCTACCAATGATTGGTATTTTCTTTTCTAAATTATTCGACCAACCTGGCCGACAAATTGATAAAATTTATCAAAACTTGCCGGCCTTTTTTCTGGTCGGGAATACAGGATTCGAACCTGCAGCCTCATGCACCCCATGCATGCGCGCTAGCCAATTGCGCCAATTCCCGGAACTGATTATTCTACTCAATTTTATCAGGTTTTACTAGACTTCGTCTTTTCTTCGGTTTTACTCCTTGACTTGTCGCCTTAATCTTTGATATCACTATATTGTTAGCTTAACAAATATATTTATGAAAAAGAAAAAACAACTTAAAGCCCGGATTTCCCCCAATCAAACTCAAAAAAATGAAGCCATTCGTATTGCTATGGAGCAAATTACTAAAGCTTATGGTGATGGCGCTATTATGAAAATGGGGGAAAAACAAGCTGGTATGTCAATTGAAGTTATTCCTACTGGCTGTTTGCCTTTAGATATTGCTCTAGGGGTTGGCGGCCTTCCTCGTGGTCGAGTCACTGAAATTTTTGGTCCTGAAGCCTCTGGTAAAACTACCGTCTGTCTTCATGTTGTTGCCGAAGCTCAAAAACTTGGTGGTACTGCCGCTTTTATTGATGTTGAACATGCTCTTGAACCCAGTCGAGCCGCCACTATTGGAGTTAATCTCGACAATCTTTTAATTTCTCAACCAGATAATGGGGAACAAGCCTTAGAAATTGTTGAAACCCTAGTTCGTTCCAACGCTGTTGATGTTATTGTGATTGATTCTGTTGCCGCCCTCGTTCCCAAAGCTGAAATTGAAGGAGATATGGGAGATTCTATGATGGGGGTCCAGGCTAGGTTAATGTCCCAAGCTCTTCGTAAGCTTACTGGAGCTATTTCTAAATCAAAAACAGTTGTTATCTTCACCAATCAAATCCGTCAAAAAATTGGAATTATGTTTGGTAATCCAGAAACTACCCCTGGTGGTCTTGCTCTTAAATTTTATGCTTCAGTTCGGATTGATCTTCGTAAAATTGCCAACATTAAGACTCCTTCAGGAGACGCTATTGGTTCTCAGCATCGAGCTAGGATTATAAAAAATAAAATTGCTCCTCCTTTTAAGGAAGCTGAATTCGATATTATGAATACTGAGGGGATTTCTATCTATGGCGGCCTAGTTGATTTAGCCGTTCAATATGGTTTAGTTACTAAATCAGGTGCCTTCTTTAAGGTTGGTGATCAAAATATTCAGGGTCGTGAGGCTACCAAAAAATACTTCAGAGACAATCCTAAAATTGCCAAAGAGTATCAAAATAAAATTTGGGATAAGGTTAAATCAGACACCCAAGTCATTGATCCTCAAACCTCTCCAATTCAATCAGAATAATAAATGGTTATCACCAATATTAAGTCTAGTCGTATTCCTAATCGGGTTAATCTTGTTTTTTCCGATGGTTCATATCTGCCGTTTTTAGTTGATGATATTGTTCGCTTATCACTTCAAAAAAACCAAACTATTGATTCCAATCTACTGGAAAAAATCACTACCGCTTCACTTACCTATCTTGGTACTGATTATTGTTTAAGGCAAATTTCCCTTTCTGCTAAAACCGAAAAAATTATCACCAATAAACTTAAACTCTATTTTTCTAGATTAACCCAAAAATTTAACCTATTAGCCTCAGTTCAAACCCGAGAGATTGTTAATCAGATTATTTCTTATCTTAAATCAAAACAATTACTTAATGAGAATGATTTTGTTACCTCATTTATTACTAAAAATAAATCTAAATCAGCTTCAGAAATCAAATTTTTACTTCGCCAAAAAGGAATTGATATTCAAAACTTCTCTTCTCAAATTATTTCTAATGACGCTGCTGCTATCAAGATGTTTTTAATTAAAAAGAAAATAACTAAGGAAACTATCGCAAATTTTAAAGAAAAAAACAAACTATATGCTTCACTTTCTCGTCGCGGCTTTCAGTTATCTGACATCAAGGCTGCAATTGACGATTACCTTCCATTCAAGTAAAATATACTGACTTTAAATTAAACTTATTAATTTATTAAATTTTATTAAAACTTTTTACCAGTACACTTTTATTTATGATAATTTGTCCTGTTTCAATCTAGAAATTCCTAAGATAGCTGTGCCGTAAAAAGTAATTGGAGGTATTATGTTAGATTTTTTCTTGACCCGAGTTAAAGGGTTATTTTCTTCGTCCGATTCTCTTCCTAAAGCTTCAAAAAAGAAGTCAAAATCAATTTCAAAAGCTGAAACCACTAAAACTGAGTCTTCAGAAAATAAAAACCGAGTAGTTTTTTCTCCTCAAAAGTCAGCTCAAACCAAAGCAGCTCCATCTTTGTCTCAACAGGATTATTCTCAAGCTAACGCCCAGATTCAGGCTTCGCTTCAAAATGCCAAGAGATTAGAGTCTGATGCTAAGGCCAAAGAGTCTGAAGTTTCTCAAAGGCTCTCATCACTAGACCAAAGAGAAAGCTATTTACTTCAGAAAGAAAAGTCTTTAGATCAACAAGCCGCTGATTTTAGAACCAAACTTAACAGTGTTGACGATCTCTATCGCAAGCAGATGGAAAAATTAGAAGCTATTTCTGGTCTTGACGTTGAAAAGGCCAAACAGTTAGTTATCAGTAGTACTGAGAAAAAAATGGCCAATTGGATTGCTAAAAAAATTGAAGAAGCTCGCGATCAAATTCGTCAAAAAGAAGAAGAAATTACTAAAGAGATTATTGTCGACAACATTCGTCATGGGGTTACAGACTATGTTGCTGAATATACTGTTTCTACTATCTCTCTTGCCGATGAAACCATTAAGGGTAAAATTATTGGCCGCGAAGGTCGTAATATTAGAGCTTTTGAAAAAGCTACCGGAGTTGAATTAGAATTAGATGAAACCAACGATATTCGGATTTCTTCTTTTGATTCTACTCGTCGGGAGATTGCCAGACTATCTTTAGAAAAACTTATTAAAGATGGTCGGATTCAGCCACTAAAAATTGAGCAAATTGTGGCTCAAACTAAAAATGACGTTGATAAAATCCTAGTTAATGAAGGTAAAAAAATCTGTCAGGAAGTTGGGGCTTTTAATCTCCCGCTTGATTTAGTTAAAGAAATTGGTAAATACAAATTCCGTTTTTCTTATGGCCAAAATCTAGCTAAACACACCATTGAGTCTACTAAAATTGCTACCGGAATTGCTCATGAACTTAAAGCCGACGTTAATACTGTCCGTTTAGGATCTTTATTACACGACATTGGTAAAATAGTTGCCGATCAAGAGGGAACTCATATTGATCTGGGAATAAATTTATTACGCAAATATAAAATTCCAGAAAAGATTATTAATTGTGTTGCTGAACATCATGAGGATAAGAGTTTCTCATCTATTGAATCAGTCATTGTTTATATTGGTGATGCTGCTTCAGGAGCCAGGCCTGGTGCTCGTTATGAAGTTCATGAAGAGTATCTTAAACGAATGAAAAATATTGAAGAAATTGCCGGATCCTTTGCTGGTGTTACCAACGTCGCTGCTTATCAAGCCGGTCGAGAAGTCGTCGTTATTGTTGAGCCTAGTCAAGTTTCCGACTCTGAAGCTGAGGTTCTAAGTCATAATATTGCTGAAAAACTTGAAGAAGAAGCTAAGTGGGCCGGTCAGATTAAAGTTACTGTTATTCGTGAGTTACGAACCAGCAGTATTATTGCTGCCCCTAAAATCAACAAAAATGCGGTAAAAGATGAATAAAATTACTTGCATTTTCCGCTTATTCCGCTATTATTAAGATAATTATTCATTAAATAATAATAAAAATGACCAAAAAAGATCTCATTGAGGTTGTTGCTCAAAAAGCCAAACTCAGCAAAAAATCTGCCAAACAAGCCACCGAGACTTTCTTAAATGAAATTATGAAAGCACTTGCTAGCGGCGAAACTGTTAAACTTTCTGGTTTCGGAACTTTTAAGACCAAGATGTTTAAAGCTAAAACCATTAAAGCTATTGGTTCAAAAGAATCTAAAAAAATTGCTGCTCGACGTATGCCTCGTTATATTCCCGGCACCAAGATTAAAAAGATGGTTAAATAAATCTTCTATTTATTTTAGAAATTTAAATCCCCCGTTTTTGCGGGGGATTTTTGTTAAAATATCTCTATGAGTTTATCAATTGCTATTGTTGGCTTACCCAATGTTGGTAAATCCACTTTATTTAATGCTCTCTTGGGCAAACAGGTAGCTGATGCCAGCAATTACCCTTTTTGTACTATTGATCCCAATGTTGGGGTTGTTGAAGTTCCTGATGATAAATTACCGGTTTTAGCTGATATTGTTAAAACTAATAAAATAGTTCCAGCCGTTGTTGAATTTGTTGATATTGCTGGTTTGGTTAAAGGGGCTTCTCAAGGCGAGGGATTAGGTAATAAATTTCTTACCAATATCCGTGATTGTGATGCTATTTGTCATCTTGTTAGAGCCTTTTCTGACCCTAACATCATTAAAGAGGGATCGGTTGATCCTCAGGGGGATTTTGAGGTTGTTTGTGCTGAATTAATTATTAAAGATCTTGAAACCATCGACAAATACATTGACGCTAATAAAAATAATGCCACCGAAAAGATTAGTAAAAAATTTTTTCTAGCCCAGAGGCTTAAATTAGAATTAGAGAGGGGAACTCTAGCCGTTAACCTAGATTTTGATGATGAAGAAAAAACCTTACTTAAAGAATTCTTTCTTCTTACCGCTAAACCTTATTTTATTATTGCTAATGTTGATGAGGATACCTATCAAAATATTACTGACTGGAAATTAAATATTAAAGACTGGCAGTCAGTTGTTCCTGTTTGTGCCAAAATAGAATTTGAATTATCAGAACTTTCCCCAGAAGAAAAGTTTTCTTATCTTCAGGAATTAGGTATGACTCATTCTGGTTTAGAGCGGGTTATTCAAAAGGCTTATGATACCCTAAATTTACAGTCTTATTACACTGCTGGAGTTAAAGAAGTTAGGGCCTGGACAGTTCCTAAAGGAGCAACCGCTCCTCAGGCTGCTGGGGTTATTCATACTGATCTTAAAAAAGGCTTCATTATGGCCGAGGTTATTTCTTATCATGATTTTATTCAGTTTCAGGGTTGGCAGGGAGCCAAAGATGCTGGCCGTCTTCGTCATGAAGGAAAAACCTATTTAGTCCAACCTGACGATATTGTTGAGTTTAAATTCAATGTTTAATAAACTTCTTATTATTTCTGGTCCCACCGCTACCGGGAAAACCGACTTAGCGGTTAAATTAGCTCAAAAATACTCTGGTGAATTAGTTTCTGGTGATTCCTGTCAGATTTATCAAGGGATGGATATTGGTACTGGTAAAGATCAACCAGATCAAACTCCCATTCATTTAATTAATTTAATTACTCCTGATCAAAAATTTTCAGTTTCCCAGTTTCGTGATATTGGTCTTAAGACTATTAAAGAAATTCAATCAAGAAGAAAACTCCCGATCTTAGTTGGTTGTAGCGGTTTTTATATTGACTCTTTAATTAATCCTAATTATGATACTTTTTTAGTTAAACCCAATAAAATTTGGCGATTTTTTTCTTCAAAAATATCAACTAAAAGTCTTCAAAAAATCTATAAGTTTTTAGACCGTGATAGTTTTTTAAAACTAAATCATTCCGATATTAATAATCACTACCGTCTTACTCGCAAAATTGAAATTAAATTATCAAATAAAAATACTTCTCCTTTATCAAAGTCTAATTTAAAGCAGTTTAATCTTCTTCATATTTCTCTAACCGCCCCCCTACCTTTTCTTTATCAACGGATTGATAATAGAGTTCAAAAACGAATGGATCTTGGATTCTTAGATGAAATTAAACACCTTTTAGAAAAATACAACTGGTCTCATCCTGGTTTCCAAATTGCCGCTTATCAATCTCTTCGGCCTTATTTTAAAAGTAACAACCATCAGGTTTTAGAAGCTTGCTTACAAAAATGGAAATACGCCGAGCATAGTGATGCCCGTCGTCAAAGCTGCTGGTTTAAATCAAAATCAGAGGCTGTTTTTTTTGATATTACCAATCTAGGTTTTGAAGAAAAAATTAATAAATTAGTTTCTCAATGGTATACTAAGCCATGAGTAACAAAAAAATCGAGATATCTTATAAGACTATCGTTTTTACCGTTCTTTTTTTACTGGGGTTGTTTGTTATTTGGCAGGTTAGAGCCTTAATTCTTCTTATGTTTATTAGCTTTATTTTTATGGAAGTTCTTAATCCAGCTATAACTAGACTGGAAAAATATAAAATTCCCAGACCGTTAGGAATCTTAATTATCTATATTATTATTATTGCCGTTATTTCTCTCACTGTTGCCGGCATTGTTCCTATTTTAATTGAACAAACTACTGGTCTTATTAAAACTCTTCCAGAAAATCTCAAGAATATTGATATCTTAGGTACTAATGCCATTGACTGGTCATCACAACTTAAGGTTTTAGAAAATCTCCCTACCAATATTGCTAAAACCGTTTTTTCTCTAGTCTCAAACATCATGTCTGGTTTCGTTATTATGTTTTTAACCTTTTACATGATTTTAGAAAAGAAAAATTTTTCTCAATATGGCATCGAAGTATTAGGAAATAAGGGGGGTCGTAAATTTATCGAAATAGTTGAAAAATTAGAAAAACGTCTTGGTCATTGGGTTACTGCTGAATTTTTTCTTATGACTATTATTGGAGTTTTATCTTACCTTGGTTATATAATTTTGGGATTAGATTATGCCGTTCCTTTAGCTATTTTTGCCGGTATTTTGGAAGCCATCCCCTCTATTGGTCCTACCGTTGCCACCATGGTTGCTGCTTTAGTTGGATTTACCGTTTCTCCCTTAACTGGAATGTTAACTATTCTGGTTGGAATTATTATTCAACAATTAGAAAACAACATTATTGTTCCCAGAGTTATGAAACAAACCGTTGGATTTAATCCTTTAATCACCATTCTTCTTATTGCTGCGGGAGCAAAATTGGGTGGGGTTGTTGGGGCTATTATGTCTCTTCCTGTCTTTCTTACTTTTCAAACTATTTTTGAAGTTTTAGTTCCTAAAAAAATTAGTCAACAAAAACCTCCCAGAAATTGATAAGCCGGATTCTGTTTTGGTATCATCTATCTTTTCTCTCTACCTGAGACTCTCAAAGACTAGATATTAACGTCTCAACTTGAGATTTCTATCAAAAGGTTGCTCGTTTCACTTCATTCCGACAAGTCGGAATTGTTCGTCACTGTAGCATTGCCCTCCGATCACTCAGAGCCCTACATCTTTGGGTTTTGTGCCTTTTATAGTCCGGACTTTCCTTTCCGATAAATCGGAACAGATACCTCAATTTCTTTGGAGGTTAGTCTATTTTACTATATTTCAGCTTTTAATTGTTTTTATCTCAATAAAGCTGCATCAGCGGCAGACAAGATTTTGAACATCTTGGTACCAGTTTCGGGGTCGATAGTTTTAGCTGCTGGTCGACCATTCTTCATGGTAACTTTTTCAACCTTACTAACGTCGACTTCTACCGCCTTTCGTGATTTTACATTATAAAATTTTATGGTTGGCATTTTAAGCTTCACCCCCTTAAGTTAACAAATAAATAGATAACAACTATGAAAATAATAGAAATCAAGCTAAAAATCAAGCTTCTAATCAAATCCTTCTTTAAAAAGTTATTGTTTTCTTTGTTCTCCATCTTACTAAAGCCAGTATAACATACCTAGTTTTGCTACAATAAAGATATGATTTTGCTCTATCTTTTAGTTTCACTTAACCTGATCTGGTTATTTCTTATAACTAGGGCAATATATAAAAAAAATAAATCTAAAATTGATTCTAATTCCGCTGTTGATAAAAACTCTGGTCTTAAATTAAATATCACCCGTTTTAATCCCTTCGATGATATTGGCGGTAATCAAAGCTTTATTCTTACCATCCTTGATCAGAATAATTCTGGAGCAATTCTTACTTCATTGCATAATAGAGACTCAACCCGTCTTTATGCCAAACCAATTATAAATGGCCAAGGTGATAACGTCACTTTGTCAAAAGACGAAAAATTAGCTATAGTTAAAACTATTAAAGATTAAAATTTTAATGAACCCCAAAGTTGTAAAAATTTTTAGATTTTTAGGTATTTTTCTTATAATTAGTGGTATTTCCTATTTTCTCTTTGATTTTCTCCTGCCTGCTACTAGTGGAGGTCTCATAAGATCAGTTTCTCAGTCTGATAATCAAACTGTTAATCAGAATCAGGAGCCGACCAAACCTGAACTATATCCTGGACCTAAGACTGAAATTTGTCCTTTAAATGGCAAGCTCTACACTAAAGAAGAAAAGGATATTTGGGCTACCCGTCGTCCCTTAATGGTTATGATTGAAAATCATCAGGATTCTCGTCCTCAATCTGGACTTCAAACTGCTGATATTGTCTATGAGGCTGTTGCTGAAGGTGGTATTACTAGGTTTATGGGGATCTTCTATTGTGGCCAAGTTGCTGGTTCTGAAGCCAGTAAATATGATGTTGGTCCTGTTCGTTCTGCTCGGACTTACTTTTTAGATATTGCTTCTGAATATTCTGATTACCCTCTTTATAACCACGTTGGTGGAGCCAATTGTAGTGCTGCCTCTCCTGGAGGTCCTTGCACTACCGTTAAAAAAGCTCAGGCGATAGAACAGATTAGTGCTTACGGTTGGACTAATAAGGGCACTTGGAGTGATTTAAGTCAATTTTCTCTATCTTATAAAGCTTGTCGTCGCGAACCAGATCGGACTGGGGAGGAAAGAGCTACTGAACACACCATGTATTGTTCTACTAAAGAGTTGTGGGAGGTTGCTGCCAGTCGGGGATTAACCAATCTTACTGAAGCTCAAAAAACTTCTTGGGATAAAAATTATCGTTCTTGGCTTTTTAAACAAACTGACCAAGCATCATCAAGTCCTACCGCTACCAAGATCTCATTTGATTTTTGGTCAAATTATAAAGACTATTCTGTTGTTTGGGATTATGATTCTGCTCACAACAATTATCTTCGAAGTAATGCTGGTTCTCAGCACCTAGACTTTAACACTCAAAGTCCTCTTACTACTAAAAATATTATTATTCAGTTTGTTAAAGAAACTAGATCAGTTGATGAACACATGCATAATCTTTACGATATTATTGGTTCAGGTAATGGTGTTCTTCTTCAAAATGGTGAAAAAACTGATATTACCTGGTCTAAGTTAAATCGAGTTTCAAGGACTATTTATAAAGACAAGTCCGGGAAAGAAGTTAATTTTGTTCCTGGTAATATTTGGGTAGAGTTGATTCCGACCACTTCTACTGTTACTTATAATTAGTTTATGAAAATATCAACCAGTCTTAAGCATATTTTTACTTCTCAAACTCGGCTTAAGTTAATTAATATTTTTTTTTACCAACCCGAAGAAATTTTTTATGTTCGTCAATTAGTTAGATTAACTGAAGAGGAAATTAATTCAGTTAGACGAGAACTTAGTAATCTTAAAAAAAGTGGCTTACTTAGCTCTGAATGGCGGGGGAATAGACTTTACTACTGGGCTGATAAACAATCTCCCTTATTTACTAATTTAATGGTGATTGCTAATCAATCTTCAGGCTTAGGTTTAAAACTTCAGAATAAAAATGAAACCTTAGGTACCATTAAACTAGTTTTTTATAGTTATAAATTTATGGTTGGTGATAAACGGAGTCATGATGATATTGATCTTATTATCGTTGGTGATGTTTCACTTCGCGAAATTGAAAGCTTTATTAAGCAGGAAGAAACTCTTCGCGGTCATGAAATAAATTATATGGTTATGGGAAAAGGAGAGTTTAAACTTCGTCGTCAAAAGCGTGATCAATTTATTGTTGACTTCTTCCTTAGTAGTCCAATTGCTATAATAGGTAGTTGTCTAGAAGTTTGCAATCTTTAAATGGTTAAATTTAGAAAAGTAATTAAAACTGGTAATAGTCTGGCTATTACTATTCCTTCAAAGTCAATTAAAGACTTTAATATTAGAGAAGGGGATCCAGTCATTGTTAAAATTAATCGAACTAAGGTTTCATTAACATACATTTTCTCTGGACATCCTCGGCAGTTATCTCTCATTAATCATAAATAAGTTTCCATGCATTCCCGTAAAAAAACTTTTAAAATATTTTGGAGTATTGTTGCTCTAACCCTATTTTGTCTTATTATTAATTTTCCCAAGGAACTACCCTTAAAAATTAATTTTGGTCCTATCAATTGGGAACATACTCTTTATAGACCACAATTAAACCTAAAAATAGGTAATAATATCCTTACAAATAATTTTGATTTAAAATATGGTCTCGATTTAGCCGGTGGTTCTTCTTTAGTCTTTGATGTTGATACCTCAGGACTTAATTCTGAGGAGTTAACTACCGCCTTAGAATCTCTAAAAACTAATATTGAAAGAAGAATTAATCTTTTTGGGGTTAGTGAAACCAATATTCGAATTGATAAGCTTCAAAACCAACACCGTCTCCAGGTTGATTTACCAGGTATTGAAAATACCGCTGAAGCTATTGATTTAATTGGCACCACCGCCCAACTAAGTTTCTTTGGAGTAATTGATGAGGATTTATTTAACCAAGCCACTTCCTCTGCCAAGCTTTCAGAATCTATTAAAGATACTAATATCAATGGTTCTCATCTTAAAAATTCTTCCGTCCAAATTAACTCTAGGGATTCTAAACCCGAAGTCTCTTTAGAATTTAATGATGAAGGAGCTAAACTTTTTGCCCAAGCCACTAAAGACTATCTTGACAAAAGAATTATAATCTTTTTAGATAACCGTATTTTAACCGCACCTATAGTTAATACTGTTATTTCTGAAGGGAAGGCCTCTATTAGTGGTGATTTTACTCCCCAAGACGCCAAAGAGTTATCTATTCAACTTAACGCTGGCTCACTTCCTCTACCTTTAAATTTAGTTCAACAGTCTCAAATTGGCGCCACTTTAGGACACGATTCGCTTAATATGGGCGTTTTTGCTGGTATTGTTGGTTTAATAGTTGTCTTTCTCTTTATGATAGCTAATTATGGGAAACTTGGCTTAATTGCCAACCTTAGCTTAATTATTTATGGTCTTATTACCTTAACTCTTTATCGACTTATTCCAGTTACTTTAACCTTCCCTGGTATTGTTGGTTTTATCCTATCAGTTGGGATGGCGGTAGACAGTAATATTCTTATCTTTGAGAGAATTAGAGAAGAGGCTCGTCGCGGCAAGGATTGGAATATTGCCATGGAAACTGCTTTTGGTCGAGCCTGGGATTCTATTAAAGACGCCAATACCTGCACCATTATTACTGGTTTTATTTTATTTAATCCTTTTAATTGGTCTTTTTTGAGTACTTCTGGTATGGTTCGCGGATTTGCTGTCACCTTAATTTTAGGGATATTTATCAGTATTTTTACTGGAGTTTATGTTACTAGGAATTTATTACGGGTTTTTGCTAAGGAGAAATAATATGAATATCATGAAGCTCAGACCATTATTTTTTATTACCTCCCTAATTCTTTTATTAGTTTCCCTTTTTTCAATTATTTTTTGGAAGTTTAGACCTTCTATTGATTTTACTGGTGGCAGTCTTTGGGAAATAAATTTACCTGATTACTCTGAAGAAAAAACTGATCAAGTTTTTTCAAAAGTTAACTTAGAACTAAAAGAAACTGTTTCTCTCGGTGACGATAATTATTCTTTAAAGTTTTCCGACATTGATTCTACTCAAAAAAACAGTTTAGATCAGTCTTTAAAAGAAATTTATCCTGATGCCAAAGAGCAGAAATTTCAAACTCTAGGTCCTACTTTAGGTCGAGAATTACTTCAAAAAACTATTACCGCCGTTATTTTAACATCACTTTTCTTATTTCTTTTTATTGGTCGAAGATTCCGTGATTTTTCTTTCGGTGCTGGAGCTGTTTTAGCTATGTTGCACGATACCTTTATCCTTGTCGGTAGTTTTTCTTTCTTAGGCCATTTCTTTGGTGCTGAAATTGATTCTCTTTTTGTTACTGCCTTGCTAACCATCCTATCAACTTCCGTTCACGATACCATTGTTACTTTTGATCGAATTCGGGAGCTAAGACGTCAAAGCTATCAAAAAGATTGGGTTGCTCTCGCTAATCAAGCCGTTACCGAAACCTTAACCAGATCAATTAACAATTCTATGACCATCATTTTTATGTTGTTATCATTAGTTCTTTTAGGTGGGGCCACCACTCGTTGGTTTGCCGCCGCCCTTCTTATTGGGGTAGTTTGTGGCACTTACTCATCAATTGGAGTGGCTATTCCCTTAGTCTTATTTTTCAAAAAACATCAACCTCGAAAATAAAAATTGAGTTTAATTCTTATATTCCCTTATCTTTTCTAATAAAATCTCTCTTTTATTTAAAGAAGGGTCTTCTTCAATTTCTTTAAAAATTGCCTCTAAAACCTTACCGACTTTCGGCCCTGGCTTAATCTCAAGCAAATTCATTACATCAACCCCATTAATTTTTAAATCTTTAATTGAAAAGGGTTGTTTTTGAACTTCAATAATCCTTTTTTTAAACAATTCCCATCTCCAACTAGTTTCTTTTGAGCCGCTTCCCAGTCTATCAGCTCGTCGTAAATCGATCATTTCGTCAATATATTCTGGAGTAACATTTCTAATAAACCGTCTTACTGCCTTATCAGTTTGAGTTTCCTGAACTGTAAACATATGCCATCTTACCAATCTAAACAACTGATCCAGTTCTTTATTTGACAACTTAAGTTTTTTCCCCAAAGCTACTGCCATTCTTGAGCCATAAACCTCATGGTTATAAAATGTTCGAGCTTCCCCTTCTCCTTTCATTGATTTTGGTTTTCCAACATCATGTGTTAAGGCTGCTAGTCTAGTGACTGGATTTTTACTCCAACAATTATCAAGTGTTTTTAAATTATGAGTCCAAACATCACTGATATGATGTCCTTTTTGTGCCATCTCCATTCCCAGTAAGAGTTCTGGCATTATTTCTTTCATTAAGCCTGATTTTCTTAATAATTCTATTCCTTTTGATGGTTTTTGGCAGAGGAGTAATTTAAAAAGTTCATCTCGAACTCTTTCTCCGGAAATATTATTAATTAATTTGGCGTTTTTTTGGATTGATTCCAATGTCTTTGTTTCAATCTCAAAGTCAAGTTGACTGGCTATTCTTACCGCTCTCATTAGCCGTAGTCCGTCTTCTTTAAATCTTTTATCCGGGTTACCTACTGTTCTAATTAACTTATCTTTTAAATCTTTCTTTCCTTCAACTAAATCAATTATTTCCACCTTTAATTTAATAAACTTCATTGCCATGGCATTAATTGTAAAATCACGTCTAATAACATCCTCTTTTAGACTTTTACCCCACTTAATTTTATCTGGATGGCGACCATCGCTATAACCAACATCAGTTCTAAAGGTAGTAATTTCAAAAATTTCTCCACTTCTACCTCTGACACTAAAAGTCCCAAAATTATTGTTATAAAAACTGTTTTTTGGGAAAAGTTGTTTCATTTCTTCTGGAGTTAAATTGGTTGTAAAATCCCAATCGTCAACTTTACGATTCAATAGTAGGTCGCGACAAGCCCCGCCAACAATATAAATCTCTGCCCCATTTCTTTCAAATTTAGATATGATCTTCCTGACTTCATCAGGAATTTGTATTTTAATCATAGATATCTTATTTTACCTCAACTTACTTTATCCAAAAACCCCGCCGAAGCGGGGTTTTGCAGTCATTGTTTAAAATAAATTTATTGATGATCTGGTTTTGGTAAAGCTTCTTTAACAGCGATATTTCTACCCATCTGTTCGGAATTGTTTAAAGATTCCATAGCCTTAGCAGCATCTTCCTCAGACTCGAACTCTACGAATCCAAAGCCTTTGCTTCTCTTAGAGAATTTATCAATGACTATATTAGCAGAGACTATCGCTCCATAGGGAGAGAATATTTCCTGCAAATTGGCATCCGTCATTGCAAAAGGAAGGTTGCCGACAAATAATTTCTTTGCCATGTTGTTTTTAGAACTCCTTTAAAACCTAAAAAATATAACAGGTTTAAACCTTGTTCTCAAAAGATGGCTACCTTTGAAAACTAATCAATAGTATATAACATTTTAGACAAAATGTGTAAAATTACCTATCTATGATCTCTATTGACCGTCACACCTCCTCAGATGATATTATTAGCCTTTTACTTAAAAATCGACATATTAGTAAGGCTCAGGTTTCTGACTTCTTATCACCTCAAGATCCAAGTCAACTTAAACCAGAGCTTTTTGGTCTCAATACAAAAGCTGTTCAGTCAGCAGTTTCCTCTATTAATCAGGCTATTAAGGATAAAAAAAATATCCTTATTTATGGTGATTATGATGTTGATGGAATTACTGCCACTGCTATTATCTGGCAAGCTCTTTATCAGCAACAAGCCAAGGTTACTCCTTTTGTCCCTGATCGGGAACTTGATGGTTATGGTATTAAGGCTGATTCTTTCTTTCGTTTTCAACAACAAAAAAATATTCATTTTGATTTGTTAATCACCGTTGACAACGGCATCGTTGCTCACCAGCATTTAAAGAAAATTGCTGACTCCGGCACTAAGATTATTGTTATTGATCACCATCAAGTTGGTCCCAAACTTCCTTCTTCCATTATTGTTGTTCATTCTACTAAAATTTCTGGATCAGCTCTTTCTTGGTTAGTTGCTCAAAAAATTTATCCCAAAGCCGATTTAGGTTTAGCTGCTTTAGGAACAGTTGCAGACTGCTTACCCCTAAACGATATTAATAGAAACATTGTCTTTCATGGTCTTAAGTCACTTCAGACTGATCCTAATTTTGGCATTAAAAAATTAATTGATCTTAGTGGTCTTAAAGCTGATACTATTTCTGCTTATGACTTAGGCTTTGTCATCGGTCCTAGAATTAACGCTGTTGGTCGTCTTTCTAATCCAACAGATGCTCTTCGCCTCATTTGTAGCCAAAATTCAATTCAGGCTGGTAAATTTGCCCAGATTTTAAATGATTACAACTACCAACGTCAACAAATTCAGCATCAAAGTCTCAAGTTGGCCGATGAGATTGTTAAAAATAATAAAGATAAACTTCTTTTTATTGCCGACACTTCTTTTCATCCTGGTATTATTGGTCTAATTGCCGGTCGCTTAACCGACAAGTATTATCTCCCCTCAGTTATTATTAGTCTTTCTGACAATATTTCCAAAGGTTCTTGTCGCTCTATCAAGGAGTTAAATATTATTGATACTTTACGTGAATTATCTCACTTATTTATTGATCTTGGGGGACATCCTGGTGCTGCTGGTTTTAGTATTTCTGCCAGCAAGGTCCCTCAACTTAAAAAGGAGCTAACTAAGTTAGTTAATCAAAAATTATTTGGCCAAAAACTTAAACCCGAAAAATACCTCGATGCTGAAATGAAGCTTGATGCCGTTAATATTGCCAATTGTCGTCTCATTAGTCGTTTAGAACCGTTTGGTAATGGTAACCCTGAACCGGTTTTTTTATTCAATCAGCTTAAAGTCGTCGATAAAAAACTTTTAGGTTCTGCTCAAAACCATCTCAAACTTAAAGTTGATGATCTCAATACTCCTCGTCAAGAAAATACTCCGGTTGAATTAATCGCTTTTAGGCAAGGGAATTTTGATACCAAGATAAAAGTTGGAGATCTTATTAGTTTTACTGCCAGTTTAAATCTCAATCTTTGGAATGGACATCTTTCTCCCCAGCTTGTTGTTAAGGAAATTCTACAGTAAAATACAAGCATGGAAAGAATATTGGTAAAAGAATGTCTCCAGAAGATGGGAGAAAAGGTCTTGTTACAAGGATGGGTTAGTAATCTTCGTGATCACGGTCAGTTAATTTTTATTGATTTTCGTGATTGGAGCGGCATAATTCAGGTTGTTATTGACGCTAAGACTAATCCCCAAAATCATAAAATTGCTTCAACTCTGGGTTCGGAATGGGTCATTAGTCTTGAAGGAGAAGTTATTGCCAGAAACCCAAATGCTATCAACCCTAATTTAGCCACCGGTAAAATTGAAATTAATTGTCAAAAGCTTACCCTTTTAAATAAAAGTAAACCAATTCCTTTTCCGCTTGATAGCGATGGCACTGAGATTGATGAGTCTCTTCGTCTTAAGTATCGATACCTTGATCTTCGTCGTCCCCGTCTTGCTAAAATTATGGCTGCTAAACATAAATATACCTTAGCTGTCAGAAATTGGATGGATAAAAATGGCTTTCTTGAAGTTATGACTCCATTACTAACCACCACCTCTCCTGAAGGTGCCAGAGATTTTTTAGTACCGTCACGAATTCATCAAGGAAAATTTTTTGTTTTACCCCAAGCCCCACAACAATTTAAACAACTTCTAATGATCTCCGGAGTCGATAAATATTTTCAAATTGCTCCTTGTTTTAGAGATGAAGATCCTCGGGCCGATCGTCACGCTGGAGCCTTTTATCAGATTGATATTGAAATGAGTTTTCCAACTTTAGATAAAATCTTTGCTACTGCTGAAAATATGATTCAGGAAACTTATTCTTCTATTGCTCCTCAAAAAGTTATTGACCAGATTCCCTTTCCCCGGTTAAGCTATCATGACGCTATTAATAAGTATGGTAGTGACAAACCTGATACCAGATTTGGTATCGAACTTCAGGATATTACTTCTATTGTTAAAAATAAAAGCGATTTTAATGTCTTTAACAATGCTCAGACCGTTAAGTGTCTTGTTGCTCCCAAAGGCGGCGATTTAACTAAATCTCAGATAGAAAAACTAGAAAATTTTGCCAAGGAAAAAGGAGTTAAGGGTCTAGCTTATACTAAAGTTGTTCAAGACGGTCTTAATATTGGAATTGCTCGTTTTTTTAATAAATCACTTCAACAGCAAATTATTAAATCAACTTCAGCCAATATTGGCGATATGATTTTCTTTGTTGCTGATAGTCTTAGTGTTACCAATCGGGTCTTAGGACAAATTCGCCTTGCTCTAGGAGATCTTTTAAACCTTCGTGATCCCAAAATTTTAAAATTTAACTGGATTACCGGATTCCCATTTTATGAAATTAATGACAATGGCAAACTTGACTTTGGTCATAACCCTTTTTCTATGCCTCAAGGGGGAATAGAAGCTCTTAAGACTAAAGATCCTTTAGAAATCGAGTCTTATCAGTATGACTTAACTCTAAATGGATTTGAATTAGCTTCCGGTTCTATTCGTAACCACCAGCCAGAAACTTTAGTTAAAGCTTTTGAGATTGTTGGTTATGGTCGGCAAGAGGTTATTAAAAAATTTGGCGGTCTTTATAATGCCTTCCAATACGGAGCTCCTCCTCACGGTGGCTGGGCCATTGGTTTAGACCGATTTTTAATGCTCTTGCTAGATGAACCAAATATTAGAGATATTTATGCTTTTCCTCTCAACTCAAATGGGGTTGATTTACTTATGAACGCTCCCAGTCAAGTTGATAAAAAACAGTTGGATGATGTTGGTTTAATTTTAAAATCAGATGCCCTTAAAACTGTTAAATCTAAAAAATAATTGGCTGGATTTTTCTATCTTAATCCTAATTTTAATTCTGCATCTTTTTTGGCTGCCAACTTTTTCATTTTGGGGAATCTATCCTTCTAAAAACTTCTCTCTTCATAATCAAGAATTATTGGAATTTCAATCACCTGCTACCCCAATCATAAAGATGTCTTCACCTCCCGATGTTATGGCTGATAGTTATCTTCTAATTGATGTTGCTACCAATAAAGTTTTATCATCTAAAAACCCCCATCAAAAAATTTATCCAGCCTCTACTACTAAACTAGCCACAGCTCTGACTGCTCTTAATCTTTATCCCCTTGATGAAATTATTACTGTTGATCAAAGCTATCATCAAGGTAAGGTTATGGAGTTAAGATTAAACGAAAAAATAACCGTTAAATCTTTAGTAACAGCTCTCTTAGTTTATTCAGCCAATGATGCTGCTTTTACCCTGGCCCGCCACTATCGTCAGGGGAGTATTGGTTTTATTGAGCAGATGAATTTAATTGCTAACCGTTACAACTTAAAAGATACTAATTTTGTTAACGTTGATGGTATTCATCACCCTTCCCATTTTTCTACCGTCTATGACCTATCTCAATTAGGGCGTATTTCTATTAAAAATCCTATTGTTCGTGAAGTTGTTAAAATAAAAGATGGTTATGTTTCCGATATTACTGATACTATTCATCATCAAATTACTACCACCAATGAATTATTAGACCAGCAACCCGAAATTGTTGGACTAAAAACTGGTTGGACTCCCGAAGCTAAAGGTTGCTTTATTGGGTTAATTGATATTAGTGGTCATCAAGTTATTAGTGTAGTAGCTCAGACAGATGATAGATTTCAGGACACTAAAAACCTTATAAATTGGCTTAAAACTAATGTTTCTTGGGTAAACCATCAATTAGAAATATAATCACTGCTTATTGCTGGTACGTAGGCAACAAAATTATTATCGCCTTCAAAGACAAAAATTGGTTGAAGATAGTTTGTTAGTGTTGTTGGTTCAAAGTAAGCTAAATACATTTTTCTAATAACTACATTTTTATTTTCCACATCTTTGGCTGTCCAATAATTTCCTGTTTTTAGACTATTAATTGCCTCTTCACTAGTTTTTATTGGGTAAGTTGAATATGATTCTCTATCTATGTTTATGTCTTTAAAATTTACTTCAATAATTCTTTTAGCTTCTGTCTTTGATCCAGATACCAAGACTGAGACTGATGCTTGACCAAAATTTGTTGACACTAATTTCATCCCATCTAAATCTTTTCTAAAAAAATCTACTTTAGCTGCATTAGCTTCTGATTGAGCCAGAACAGACTTTAGTCCATCCTTATCAAATTTCCAAAAACTGACTTCAGTTATTCCTTCTCTTAAATCATTAATTAATTTGTTCCCTTTGTTTAAAAATGTCGAAGCTATCTGGATTGCCTCTGCCTTATTTGGCATATCTTCTGGTACTAGTAATAATTGATCAGATGAATAAGGGTAAGTCATATTAAAATTACCATCAAGGACGTTTACAATTAGAGTTTTGTTAGTATTGTTATCTTTAAATTCATAAATTCCGGTCTTAATTTCTACTGGCTCATTAGCAAAACCAAAATTTTTAGCTGTCTTTTTATCTTCTTCTAAAGCTAAAAAAGCTCTATTTGGGCGATAAATTATATATACCTTCACCTGATCACTAAATGTTGGCACCGTGTCTCCTGGCAATTCAAAAGTAAATTCCTTTGCTTCCACATTTTTAGCTGGAAAAGCAATTTTCTGTAATAATCCATATCTTACCGTTGGAGCTAGGTATGGAGGGTGGGCTAGTGTATAAGCCTTATAAGCTGCCGTTCCTATTGCCCAAATTATCATAAAGCTAATAATTCCAATTCCACCATATTTTATTAATCGTCGGCTAGTGTAAGCTGTTTGAGTTAAGGACATAAATTATTTTACACTAAATGGTAAAATATAAGTTATGATCGAAGTAACTCAAAAGCCAGCCAGAACTAGAATTGCCCCCAGTCCTACAGGAGAACTTCATATTGGCACTCTCAGAACCTTGTTATATGATTATGCCCTAGCTCGTCAAACTGGTGGTCAATTTATTTTTCGTCTTGAGGATACTGATCAAAAAAGATATGTTGAGGGGTCTGAAAAAAGATTAATTGAAGTTATTAAAAAATATGGTTTAAATTGGGATGAGGGCCCTGATATTGGTGGCCCTTATGGTCCCTATGTTCAGACAGAAAGATTAGACCTCTATCATAAGTATGTTAATCAGCTTTTAGACAAAGGTTTGGCTTATTATTGTTTTTGTACTCAGGAGCGTTTAGATAGCATTAGGGCTACTCAAAAAGCAGCCAAACAGGTTCCTCGGTATGATCAGCACTGTCTTCATTTGTCCAAAGAAACTATTAAGAAAAATCTTGATAATAAAGTTCCTTACACCATTAGAATGACCATTCCGAAAAACGAAACTATTATTTGTCATGATTTAATCCGTGGCCGAATTAAATTTAATACTAATGATGTTGATGATCAGGTTTTAATTAAGTCAAATGGGATTCCTACTTATCATTTTGCTGTTGTAGTTGATGATCATTTAATGAAAATTACTCACGTCTTTCGTGGTGAAGAATGGTTAACTTCCACCCCCAAACACATCCTTCTTTATCGTTACTTAGGATGGGAGTCGCCTATTTTTGCCCATCTAACTGTTTTATTAAATCCTGATGGTAAGGGAAAAATGAGTAAGAGAGCTGGGAGTACCCATGCTCAGGCTTTTTTAGATGAAGGTTACCTACCTGAGGCAGTTCTTAATTTTCTTATGCTTCAGGGGTGGAATCCTGGAGATGCTCGAGAGTTATTTAATCTTGATGAGTTTGTTAAGGTTTTTAGTTTAAAGCGTCTTCATAAAAAATCACCCATCTTTGATCCTAAAAAATTAAATTATTTTAATGGCTATTATATTCGTCAAAAGACTGATTCTGAGCTTCTAAAGTTAATTAAGCCTTTTATTCCTAATTCAGACGATGCTCTATTAGCTCAACTAATTCCTCTTCTTAAAGATCGAATTTCTACTCTTAAAGATGCTGCTAATTTAACTAAATTTATCTTTGAAGATATTGATTATCCTCTTGATTTATTCCACCAAAAAGATATTACTTCAGCTGAGGTCAAGCAGTTTCTAACTTCAACCCGTCAGATGCTTATTTCTCAAACAGACTGGTCGTTTGAAAATTTACAATCAAAATTACTTGACCTTATTAAAACCAATAATTGGCACACTGGTCATTTTTTTATGGCTTTTCGAATTGCTATCTGTGGTTCTCCTTTTACCCTACCTATTGTTGAGGTTCTCCCTACCCTTGGCAAAGACAAAACTATTGCCAAAATTGATATTGCCCTTAACAAATTGAAGCAATAATCTATTAGAATAGTTTGTGGTCATTATTTTATTTTTATTTTTTTTCTTATTATCTAAGCCAGTTTATGGAGAGACTTCCTTACAAATTATCACCGCCCCAACAAATTTAGTCACCGGCAGTACCTTTCCGATTACTTTTACTATTAAAGATTCTGATCCCAATATTTCATATCGTTATAAAATCTATGGCGGAATAGGGGACTCCAATACTCAAATTCAAACTAATGAAAATCTTTCTTTTGACGCTAGTTGGGATGATTTTCCTATAGTTACCAGTGATGTTGGTGGTAGTAGTTTTATTAGTACCAATGGTTATATAAAGCCGGATTCACCTGCTGGTAGCTATAATTTATATTTAAAAATAGTTAATAAGGATGATTACGACAAATCTGTTTTGTCTTCAGCTTATCTTATTACCAATGTAACTACCCCACCAGCCCTCCCAAGTCTTACTCCTACTCAAGATTTAACCATTACCAATCCAGACTCAGGGGTCTTGATAACTGAGGTTATGCCTTATTCGTCAATACAGTGGCTTGAAATTTATAATGACAATGATTTTCCCATTAAACTAGTTAATTGGAAAATTAAAAACAATTCTGCTGACCTTAAAAAATTGCCAGAAATTATTATCCCTTCAAAAAAGTTTTTTAATTATGATTTTATTAAATATTTAAACGATAGCGGAGATACTGTTTCTTTGATTAATCATGAAGATAAGGTTATTAACCATCGGAGTTATTCAAACGATGACTACAATCTAAGTTATTCTTGGTCTCTGGTTAATAATAGTTGGTGTCGTGCCCCTATCACTAAAGGATTAGCTAATTCAACTTCTTGTTATCAAAAACCCTCTTCCACCCCTTCTCCTATTCCCACCAACATTTCCTCTATTCCTACCAAAGACCCAGAAGATTCTGATTTATTCTCCCTCCATAAAGACATTTCTCCTGTTCCTATTAATGAACCTTTATTAGAAAGTCCTTACTTACCCGTTAATTCGGCTGATTCTTCACTCTTACCGCAACCCACTGGAGACATTTTAGGCCAAATTCATCAACCTCAAAGTAAAAAAAATTATCTGCCATTAATCATCATTATTATTATCGGCGGAGGTTTATTAACCTTGCCTTTATTTATCAAAAAATTTAAAAAACCATGACCAAATTTTATAGATTTATTCCAGCTTTGATTTGGATGGGAGTAATTTTTTATTTTTCTTCCAAACAAACAACTGGTATTGGTGGTGATTCCTATTGGGGAAGATTTATTATTCTTAAATCCCTACATCTTGTTGAATATGCCATTCTTTATCTCTTCTTATTTTTTGGATTTAATCGCCCTCTTCCTTCTACCATTGTTGCTTATCTTTTTAGTATTAGTGACGAGTTTCATCAGTCCTTTATTCCTGGACGTACTGGTAAGCTATCCGACACCCTTTTTGATTTAGCAGGAATTATCATCGGCTTCCTTGTTACCAAGCTATTAATTATTCCTTTTATTAAAAAAAATAAACTGTTCAAATCAGCTTAATTACTCTATACTTTATTTGTGAACCCCTTTTCTTACTACTTTATTCCTCAGGAAAAAAATAACTACCGAGCTAATATTCTCAAAAATGGCTTTTTAATTCTAATGGTAGGGGTTTATCTTCTTAATCAGTCTTTTATTAAATATTTAAGTCTTTCTCGACCGGGAGTTTTGGGTTATTCCTCTGAAATTACCGCTCAAAAAGTTCTTGATCAAACTAATGATGAGAGGCTTAAAAACGACCTTCCTCCTTTGAGGTATAGTTCGGTTTTATCAGATTCAGCTATCAGAAAAGCCAAGGATATGTTTACCAACAATTACTGGGCTCATACCGCCCCGAACGGCACCACTCCCTGGGATTTTTTAAAATCCGTTGGTTATAAGTACTCAATTGCCGGTGAAAATTTAGCTCGAGATTTTTATGATACTGATTCGCTTCTAAAAGCTTGGATGAATTCTCCTACCCACAAAGCCAATATTGTTCACCCTAAATACCAAGAAATTGGTATTGGAGTTGTTAATGGCACCCTGGGAGGAATTAAAACTACTCTGGTAGTTCAGCATTTTGGAACTCCTTTAGTTGTTGGTAATTCTCCTGTTAATGACACTCCTAGTACTCTTCAACCAGAAGAAGTGGTTGTTAATTCCAGTCCTCAACAAACTGTTAATTCTCAGGCCACTGTCTTGTCTCAAAATCAGGAAAAATACCTAAACCCTCTTCGGTTAAATAAAATTTTAGGAGTTATTATCTTTAGTCTTATTATTATTACTTTATTTGTTGATGGTTATATTACTTTTAAAAAGGGGATTAATCGGATGACTGGTTCTAATATTAGTCAAATTGGCTTTCTTTTAGTTATTCTTATATTTATTCTTTATCAGCAACAAGGAGCAATTTTTTAAATGATTATTCCAAAAGAAATTAAACAAAAGCCAATTGAATATATTATCTTGGGGATTATTTTCTTGATTGGTCTTTTACTTTATCTTTTTGGCCCATTTACGGCTCATGGTCGACGAGTTGTTGTTTATTGCTTAGTTGCTAATTATCTTTTTTGGAGTCTAATTCATCATTACCGTCGTGGTGATCTTAGTTTTTCAATTATTGTTGAGTATTTAGTTATTGCCTTATTTGGGGTTATTCTACTTGGTCTTTCTCTTTTTTAGGTTCATCTTAATCTGTTCTTTTTGCCATTCTTTTATTTTTTTTAGATCCCCGCTTATTAATACTTCAGGAACTAATTTCCCCATAAATTCCCTTGGTCTAGTATATTGAGGATATTCCTTTGCTCTGATTTTTTTACCATCTATTTCTATCTTAGACCAACTTTCTTGATTACTTGACTCATCCTTACCTAATACCCCTGGTAATAGTCTGGTTACTGCATCAATTATTACCATTGCTGGTAACTCTCCACCAGTTAAAACATAATTTCCAATTGATATTTCTTCATCTATCATAAAGTCAACAATTCTTTGATCAAAGCCCTCATAATGTCCAGCTACAATGATTAACTGATCTAGTTTAGACCAATCTTCAGCCATTTTTTGGCTAAATTTTTTCCCCGCCGCCGACATCAAAATCACCTTTCTCTTATTTACTCTTTTTTCTTTCTTTTTTATTTCTTCCAATGCTTTATAAACCGGCTCTGGCCTAATTAGCATCCCTACTCCACCGCCAAATGGTTTGTCATCTACTGAGCCATATTTATCAATTGCCCAATCTCTTAGGTTATGAATTTTAAGTTTTATTAGCTTTTTTTTTATTGCTCTTTTGATAATACTTTCTTCAAAAGGGGAATCAAACATTCGCGGAAACAATGTTACAACATCTATTTTCATCAAGATATTTTATCATTTTAGGTTATACTCAAACTATATGAAGTCAAAAACTCTGGCCAACCCTGTTGCTGTCATTGTTATTCCTACTTATAATGAAGCCGATAATATCGGTAAAATGATTGAATATCTTAATTCCAAGACATTTGTTGATATTAAAAACAAAAAAGGGGGCCTAACTCAAAATTGGCTTATGAAGATTCTGGTAGTTGATGCTAATTCTCCTGATGGTACCGGAAAAGTTGTTGAAAAATCGGCCAAAAAATACCCCAACACTTATTTATACACTGAAACTAGTAAAGACGGGATTGGTGCTGCCTATCTTAAGGGATTTAAATACGCCATTAATCCTCTTAAGGCTGATTTTGTTTTTGAGTTTGACGGTGATTTTCAACATCCTCCAGAAACCATCCCTGTCATGTTAAAAGCCATGGAAGATGGTTATGATTACGTTATTGGTTCTCGTAAAATTAAGGGGGGGTCTAATCCAAAAGGTTGGGGTTTTAAGCGAGTTTTCTTTTCTGAAGTTGGTGGCTTTACTGCTCGTTTTATGATGTTTTTCCCTTTCAAAAATTTTTGGCAGGTTACTGATCCTACCACCGGCCTAAAAGTTACTCGGGTTAAGGGATTTATTGACAAAATGAGTATGGATTATCATCGACTTCTAACCCGTAGTTTTGGTTATAAACTTCAACTACTTTACGAGACTTTACAAATGAAAGCTAAGTTCAAGGAAATTCCTCTCAAATTTCATGTTCGTAATGCTGGTGAATCTAAAATTGAAGCTAATACTGCCAAGGATATTTTTAGAGTTGCTTTCTTACTTCGTTGGCGTGATGATTTTACCCAAAAATTTTTAAAATTTGGAACTGTTGGAGGAGTTGGTTTTGTTATAAATACCCTTGGAGCCAGATTATTTAAATCATTTATTATCACCGAAAGCTCCAACTTAAGTCTTTTAAACGGAGTTAGTAACGCTCTTGCGGCTGAAATTTCAATCATTTCCAATTTTATTTTTAACAATCTTTGGACATTCTCAAAAGAAAAGATAACTAATAAAAATGCCCTTATTTCTAAATTTTTAACTTTTAATCTTTCTTCTGTCTTTAGCGGTATTATAATTCCATCACTCGTTATCTCTCTTCTGACGGCTTTATTTGGAGATCGGTTATTCCTATATCAAGTAATTGCTATTTTTGGATTAACCATACCTTTAAACTGGATGATATATAACAAAGTCATTTGGAAAAAAAATAAATAATCATAAATATAGTAAAATACTGTTTACTGATTAATAATTAACCATAATCTATGAAAGGTATTATTCTTGCTGGTGGTCGAGCCACCCGTCTCCGACCTCTTACTACCATCACTTCCAAACAACTCCTCCCTGTCTATAATAAACCCATGATTTATTATCCTATCGAGACCTTAATTAAAGCTGGAATTAAGGATATTTTGATTATTATTGCTCCCGACTATTCTGGTCATTTTCTTAATCTTTTAGGAGATGGTAAAGACTTTGGAGTTAAATTTAGCTATGCCGTTCAAAAGGAACCTCGAGGATTAGCTGATGCCTTTATTATTGGTGAAGATTTTATTGGTCAAGATGGGGTTACCATGGTTTTAGGTGACAATATTTTTGAGCAGGATTTTTCTCAAGAAATTGGTAATTTTAAATCAGGAGCCATGGTTTTTGCTAAAAAAGTTCCTGACCCAGAACGTTTTGGAGTTGTTGAGTTTGACCAAAATATGAAAGCTATCTCTATAGAAGAAAAACCTCCTCAGCCTAAAAGTAATTTTGCGGTTGTTGGTCTTTATACCTATGATAATCAAGTTGTTAATATTGCTAAAAACTTAAAACCATCAGATAGGGGAGAAATTGAAATTACTGATATTAATCGTACTTATTTAGAAAAAGGTCAACTTCAAGTCAATATCTTTGAATCTCTTTGGGAAGATGCTGGCACCTTTGATAGTCTTCTTCATGTCAGCAATGTTATGGCCGAAAAAGAACGGTCTAAACAGTCACAAGGCTGATATCACTAGTTGATCCACTTTCCATCCAGTTATTACCGTGTATCACCAACAGGTTATCTCCTAAGTTAACTACTTTGGAAACAACTAATTCATTAATTAAACTTTTTGGCATTTTAAAAGAAGTTTTTCCAAATTTTTTGAATACTGGTTTTATTCCATAGCTAATAATCAATCCTTTTAGACTATCTTTTTTATCAGTCACCGCTACCACCGGTAGATTTAGTCTATATTTTGAAAATATTCTGGCAGTATTACCTGATTGAGTAAAAATAATTACGGCATTAATTTTTAATCCCTTACTATTTTGAACAATCTTTATGGCTGCATCTACTAATACTTCGGTAGCATTGCCAATCTCAGCCTCCATTGGTCTAATAATACCGGTATTTTCAGAAAAACAAGCTATCTCTACTATTTCTTTAATAACTTTTACTGGGTGTTTTCCAATTGAGGTCTCTTCTGACAACATCAAGGCATCGGCTCCATCAAAAACAGCATTGGAAACATCAGTTGCTTCTGCTCGGCTAGGAAGACTATTTTCTACCATTGATTTCAGCATTTGAGTTGCCACAATTACTGGCCTATTATTAAGTCGACATAAATCAACAATTTTTTTCTGCCAATAAGCTAATTCTCTTATCGGAACCTCAATTCCTAGATCTCCTCTAGCAATCATTATTCCATCACTCGCCTTGATAATTTCATCTATATATTTAATTGCTCTTAGATTTTCTATTTTTCCAATTACCTTAATTGGTAAGTTCATTTTCTTTAATAACTCTTTTAGAACTTCAATGTCTCTTTTATTTCTCACAAACGATAAGGCAATATAATCAGGTTTAATCTCATTTATTCTTATTAACGCCTCTTTATCTCTGTCAGCCAAAATTGGTAGTTTTATCTCTTCGGATAATAAGTTTAAACTTTTCCTATTTTCTATTACCAAATCAGTTTTAGCTCTTATCTTTGCTCCATAAATATCTCTTTTAATAACTGTTAATTCTATATCGCCATCATTTAAAAAAATTCTTTCTCCCTTCTTTATATATCTGGCCGCCATTACCGGGTTGGTTTTAATAATTATTTTTTTATCGCTGAATTTAGACCCTATCCAAAAAAACTCTCCTTTTTTAATTTCTATTTTGGCTTCATTTTTAGTTTCCACCCTTATTTCCGGACCCTGAAAATCAATCATTATTCCCACTCTTTTTTTAATTTTTTTTGCTACCTCTCTTACTCGTTTAATTGTCTCTTTGTGCCATTCAAAATTATTATGTTTTAGATTAAATCTAAAGATATTTACTCCCTGAACCATCATTTGTTCTAAAATAGTTTCAGACTCTGATGCCGGGCCTACGGTAGCAATTATTTTAGTTTTTTTATCCATCTATAAAATGATAACAAATTTAACCTCTTTATTTTTCCCATCTTATGTATTATCCTATAATTACTTTCATAAATTGAAAGGAACATTAAATAAAGAAAGGACTGATTCCTTTGGTGTAGTCAAAAGATCCAAAACAACCAACCTGCTTTGATTTGGGGGAAATCCTATGAGAAATCTGGTAACAATTCCTAAACTAATCCTGGTTGGTACTTTGGGAAAAAACCATCAGATCGTTGCCACTTCCATCAGGCAAAACTACAAAGACGATCCCCTTCATCGCCATCAGATACCACCCTAAATGGTATTTGACGATAACTGTGTAAGGAGGCATGGTTAATAACTACAACTGAATAGGAGGTTAGAGACATCCTCTCCTTGAGAGGCGAAGAGTTTACCGGAATCGGTAAAATCGACAACAGCACTTCACTATGCGTGACGAACAGCTCTCTGTCGAATTAGGTTATCCTTCCTTTTGTCTTCTCTAAATCTTTCTTTATTTAACCGACCTGGCCTAGAGCTAGATTTTTGCATTCGCAACTATCTTTTTTCTAGGCCTTTTTTCTTGACTAAATTTGAAAGACAAAGAGAACGTTTTTATGGGTCATAGATACTTAATATAAACAAATGAAAGAAATATACATGAAAAAGTTACTTTTTAGCACCCAATTTTTGATATTAGACCACTCTATATAATATAACACTAATCCTTAACATAAATGTTTTAATAGTATACATTTATGTTAACTATGTTAACACAACAATAAGCCCAAAAATTCGCCTTAAAGAACCAAACTATCGTCGATATATTTTAAAGGAGCATTATCAAATCTATGTTTTGGATGAACTTTATAAATCAAATTTCAGTAACAATTTGGTTTTTAAGGGCAAAACTGCATAAAAACTGGCTTATAACTCTGTTAGATTTTCTGAATATTTAAATTTTTCTATTATCGGTAAAATTAATTTTTCTGATTTTAAAAAACAATTCAAGTTATAAATAATAAATTTAGTGAATCAAAAATTCAGGTGACCATTTTTTGAACGGTAGCTTGGTTAGCTCGCTTGCCCACAGGTGGAACCAAATCCTACCCGAATTTCTCAAAACTTACCAAAAACTAAAAGAAATTGGTCTTCCTTTTGATAATCACTCGATTATTAAAAATTCATCTCAAAAGGAGGACTTATGAACGCTTTATTAATTTCTTTTATTAAAAAATGGCTTCATCTATCAACTGACTTGGTTTCATCCCGGCTTTATGATGAGGAAAGTTTTTATCCTCAATTTATTAATGATTTAAAACACTCCAAAAAGGAAGTTATTGTTGAAAGCCCCTTTATCAGTTCCCGAAGAATGTCTTTTTTGGTTGAACTGTTTCAAAAACTGGTCAACAGAAAAATCAAACTTTATGTTTTTACCAGAAATCCCCAAGATCAAAAAAATAGTCTGAGGTTACAGGCTGAAACTGCCATTCGTCAGCTTGAATCAATGGGAGTACAGGTTATTATCAGTACCGACAACAGTCATCGGAAACTGGCTATCATTGACCGTAATGTCTTATGGGAGGGCAGTTTAAATATACTCTCTCAAAACAACAGCCGGGAATATATGAGGCGAATTCAAAGCCAAGTTCACACCAAGGAATGTTTTAATTTTATTAATTTAGGTAAGTACATTTACTAGTTTAATTTACGTTATAATCCTTATATGACCCAAAAAGGTAAATATCAAATCAATGAAAAAGACATTGACAGTGCCCTATCTTTTTTAAAAACTACTGACCCTGAAAATGCCACTCCGGAAACTGCCATTGCTTTGCTTGAATATATACAAGCTGGTGTGCACACCATGAATCACGAAGACCCTCAAATGCTAGAAGAATTGTATCTTGAATTTAAAAAACAAAAAAATTAGTTAAAAGGGGAGTACATCGGAAGACTTCAAGCCCAAAGCTTTTAAAATCTTTTTTAGTGTGGTTAGGGTTGGCGTTACTTCACCCCGTTCTAGTTTGGCATAACAATTACTGTTGATTTTAGCTTTTTGGGCTAAATCAACTTGCCTTAACCCAAGTTTTAGCCGAGCTTTTTTTAATTTATTACCTACTTGCTTGTCTTGATCCATATTGGGATTATATGGATAGTATAACATTTGAGAAAAACTCTTATATTCTAATCCTACTCACTGGATCAGTTGGGTCTGGAAATAAAATATCCCTATAACATCCATCGGGTGTGTCTCGTTTTATTAAAACTTTGAACCTAAATAAAACAAATAAGACACTATAAAAAATATCTTTTTAAAATTAAATATTTAAATTCGCCTTAATCTTATTCCATCCTTTTTCCATTATCTTATGTTTTTTGTTAAAGATTTTTTCTGAAAGAGTAATACCAGAATTTGATTTAGCCATCTCATAAAAACCGGTCATCTTTAAAGCAGTAATTTCAAAATTAATCTTACTATCTTTTTTATTAAACAATTCGTATAAGTTAGTAAAAACCATCTCAAATTTTAACAACAAACACTCGAGAATAATCCAACGATTTACTAGATAACCACTAAAAATAATTTGTGTTAGAGTAGTAATTAAATTTAAACTCGTGTATCTATTGACAGTTAAAATTAGCCAAATAAAAATATATATTCCTGTTTTTATTCTTTCAATAACAATCATTTCTTTTAAGGTATTTTTACTATAAAAACTATTTTCTAAAGTTTGAGCGGCAATTCGATGTAAAGAGTCTGTTTGATTATTATTGTAATACCCTTTTGTTTGTTCGTAATGATTAATACCGAATGCACAAGAAATAAAATCAGAATAACGATGCTCTTGTGCTTTTGGAAACAGGAATAGTTTTAATAAAACTGAAATTATCATCAATAAGACAACTACTATTACAAATAAAACCTGAGAAATATAAAACAGTGGTTGGTACTCCAATTTATCAATTAAAAATGGAATAAAAGACAAAATTACAGATAAATAAAACAGTATCTTTTCACATATTTCTACTATCTCTATAGGTTTATAATATTTATCTCTGATTGGATCAATTTTTTTAGCCATAACAAGGAAAATAGTAACCTAATAAATTTTTCCATAATTCTATGGAACCTTTTTCATCTCCATTTTCCGACTTTGAAAAAGCCAAAGAAGATATTTCCTTAGCCTTTTCTGCCTTTTTGATAGCATTTTTTCTTTTGTCGTCATAATATTCACCAAGATAAGAATCAACACTTTCCGAGGTAATTGGGTCTATACAATTACTTTGCACATAACTTGGCAAATTTTCAAAAAATACTTTTAGCATCGAATCGTATGTATAACCTCGTGTATATAAAATATATCTATGGTACATCATACACTCAATATGATATCCATTAAGATAATCACCATTCTCTTTATTCCATGCTTTAACCATTTTTATTAAAGGAATAAATGCTTCCCCCATTGTCTTATTAATAGATGTTATTTTTTCTGCAAATTTAATAGGGTTAGTTACAATCCACTTTTTGTCAATCGAATCAGGAATCTCATAATTTCCACTAGTATCAAAAAACGCAGGAACTACATCAAGTCTAAAATTTGAAAGTTCCATTGTTATACAGTTTCTATCTCTACGTTTTGTAGTGTCAGGATATTCCTTATCTAAGATATATTTAAATTTATCTAATATTTTAATAGTCCCGTCTGAGGTATAACAATCTTTATTATCATCATAGTGTAAAATAATCATCAAATCTACATCCCCATTAGATAATGGTCTAATTAACGTATTTCTATCATAAGAACCAATAACTCTAGTTTTTTGATTATGTAAACTAATATGTGATTCAACAAAAACGTTAACCAAATTAACACGACAATTTGATATGGCTTGCGATTGTTTATCTGTAATTTCTAGGTTTTCTTTGAACTTTTGAAATGATTGATTAACTGTTGTTGGCATACCTTCAATTAACTTTATCTTTAGGAGGACATGAATCATTTCCCGGGGAAACAGTATCACTGTCCCTTATTTTTCCATCACGACCATGAATTCTAACTTCTCCTCCACCTGAATTAGCTAAAAAGCTTTTAGCAGCTTGTTCTGCCTCTTTCTGAGTTTCTCCATGAAAACTCGATCTAACAGAGTCTGGTTTTTTTGCATCCCATCCACCATTTTGATTTCTAACTACATGGTAACTATTTTTCATTTTTTCTCCTGTTATAAGGTGATCTATTAACTGGTTTCAATGAGATATTTAAATTACTCGCTTTTGATCTAATCGAATCTTCAGATCTACCAAGTTTATATGCAATCAAGCCAGTTGGAGTATTTTCCTTAACTAATTTTCCTAATTGTGATTCTTGATTTTTAGTCCAAGTTTTATTTTGATTAATTGGTGTTTTTACCATAATAATTAATTTCCTTTTTTAATGACATCCTGAACAATTCCCTGAACAGAAAAGTCTTCAAATAAATAAATAGGTTTATTTAATGGATCATCCGATTCCGGTTGTAAGATCATACAACCATCACCCTTTTCTAATAATTTTATAGTAGCTTCATCACCTATAAGCGCCAAAATTCTTTCACCAGGATTTGCTTTCATTTGTTTTTTAATTAATACAAAATCACCATCATCTATAGTTTTTCCGTTTATATTTGTCTTGTTCATACTTGTACCACTAGCTTTTAGAAAAAAATAATCCGAAACACTTCCTTTTATTTTTACAGAGTCAAACGGAATATAAGCGTTTATGTTTTCAATAGCCAAAATTGGTTGGCCACAAGAGACCGATCCGACAACTGGTATTTGTATTTTACCTAAAAATTTTTTAACAGAGATTCCTCTAACATCTTCTAGGTACATTTTATCCTTCAATACCTTTATATGTCTTTGGACTGGAGTAACATTTTTTGTTTTATAACCCATAGCATTTTTCAATTCTTTTAAAGTAACGGGTTTACCTAATCTGGCTAAATCTTTTATCTTTTGCAAAGCTTCTTTTTGTTTTGGGCTTAAATTATCCATATAACACTATTATACCACCACCATAGCGTAATAGTAAAGCTGAATTATAAAAAAATATTTACCAACTGATAATTAATAGCGTAAAGCCAATTTTACTGATATCTTATCATGACAATATCACAATTTAATTTCTTCACCATCATTAACGTATTTTCGTGTTTCAAAATAAAAGTTCATAATATATCCTGATATTGTTTATCTTTTAAATAAGCTATTACTTGGTTAAAATTAACTTATGAACATTTATCTTGATATAGATGGAGTAATACTAGCCAATGATTTACAAAAATCTAATTATTCTTCAGAGTTTGTTGAATATCTGGTTAAAAACTATCCGGTTTATTGGTTAACTACTCACTGCAAAGGTGATGCTATGATTACCGTCAGATTTTTAGAAAGGTTTTTTGACGATAAAACAATTGAAATAATGAAAAATATTCTTCCTACCGACTGGGATATTCTAAAAACCGAAGCAATTGATTTTTCGAAACCTTTTTTGTGGTTTGATGATGATCTTTTTTACGAAGAAAGAGAAGTTTTAATAAAAAATAATTGTCTTAACTCTTGGGTTGAAATAGACTTAAATAAAGATAATAATCAACTTAAAAAATATTTAAAAAATTAATAATCTTTTTTCTTCCCCACCAAAACATATCTGACTTCCTGTTCATAAACCGGAACAAACTCTCCATCATCATATACAAACCTTGTCCTAATATAACCAGTTTGACAACATAAAGCTGAATCATCACTCGGATTTTTCCACTCTACATAAAATCCGTCTGTAGTATCTGCTGGAACAATAAATGATTTATTCTCAGTAACTGTAAAAATTACTTTGCCATTTTTAACTATGGCCGCGTTATAAGAACCTCCATCCGCTCTCCCAATAGAGTTTAGTCCTAGTATTTTTTCTTTGACACCGTCATTGTCAACATCAAAACTATCTGAAAATTCAATATCTTGAGAATCGGCAATAAAGTTTACGGCAATTTGGCCAAACTCCTTATAATTGTCATCTATATATTTTAACCAGATACTATCATTACTTTCGGTTTTTTGAATTTCCTTTCTAACGTCTGCATATTTTTTTGTAGTCGCAGGTATAATCTCGGATGAATATTCGGTTATTGTTGTGTCAGTAGTCGGATATGATTGATAAGTTATCTTGCCGTCCAAAGCCACTTGAGTATATTCTTCCATTGTTCCTTCTATACCGCCACCTCCAGCTGATCCCCACCTAACATCTTCAGTGGAAAAATACTTCAAGGGTATGTCGAGTAATGGATATTTTTCGCACTCTTTGCTCAAGCTATATATACTGTCATTACATTTATCATCGGTCAGTTTTTGTTCAACGGTTGATTGAGTCGTAGTCACAATGGTTTGTTTAGTTTTATTTGACCAGAACCATACACCAATACTAATAACAATGACGGTTAAAAATATTTTTTTCATTCGAATATTTCCTCATAAATTTCTTTATGATTAATCTTTTCTATTTCGATTTTTCTATTTTTCTCAAATACAAAATTTAAAATAGCTTTATCAGAACTCTCTAATTCAACTGCTTCTGGAGTATTAAAAGTTTTGGCACTACTTTTATCCATCATTTTAAAAACTAATTTAGCCGCATTATTCGATAATATTGATTTGTATCTCTTAATAACCATTGGATCAACTCCCATAACAAACAAAATCCCAGCCTTTTTCCCCATTGTCATTAAACGATATAAATTATCTTCAATTTCAGCAGGGGAGAACATTAAAAATTGATCTAACGCGTTAATCACAATCATTATATTTGGCATTCCTTGAAATCCAGCATTATAATTCCATTCTTTAATATCTCTCACACCTAGATCGCCAAAAGTATTTGCCCTTCTTTCAACTTCAGCCATAGCCCATTTTAAAGCACTGATCCCTTTTTCTGGTTCCACTATGGTTGGTACTAAAGCATGAGGGATTTTATTAGGAATAATTAAATCATTTCTAATTCCATCCATAGCAATAATTCTCAACTCGTCAGGAGAATATTTTGCCAATGAAGTAGCTAAAATATTGTTTAGAAAATCAGTTGCTCCAGTAAACACATTTCCTATGACCAATAAATTTTCATATTTACTTAAATCCAAACTTATTTTCTTATTATCTTTATCCACTCCAATATCTATTTCTATCCCCTCAAACTTTTTATTAGCATATTTTGTTTTTTTCCAAGTTGCCTTATTTTCATCTTCTTCATTTTTTACTGGAACTTTCTTCTTCTTAGGAAGTACTATTGCATCACCCACCATACTAGGCATTAGTATTTCTCTTGGCTTTGCTCCATTTGCTGGCCCAATAACTCCATTTTGCTCAAGTTGATCCATTATTCTGGCCGCTCGAGCATAACCAATCATTAAACGTCTTTGAATTAAAGAAGAACTCGCTTTTCTAGTTTGCAAGACTAATTTAGCTGCCTCATCAAACATTACATCAAGTTCATATTCAGGTTCTTTTATTACCATGTTATAAGTTAGTTTCATAACTTATATTAACACTTATTCAACTTTGACAATTAATTTGTTTTTTTTAATTTTATAAATATCTCTGAAAACTCTTTCTGTAAATTCAACCGCTAAGTTTAAGTCTTTTTTAAAATTAGCATCAATCGAAACACAATCTTTCCCCTTTTTAACCTTAAAAGTCATTTTTCCTTTGTACTCTGGATTATTGTAATCAACAAAACCACTCTCAGCTAATAGTCCCAAAATAGACAAATAATATTTTTTTAGTCGATTATTTTTATTAGCGTAAAAATTATATTTTAGTTGATGATTTTCTGTCCAAAACTGCACAAACTTATTTTCATTATATTCAAAAGAAAAAATAATAAAATTACATCCACTTATAGACTTTTCTAAAGCCATCCGGATCAACTTTATTCTTTCTAGTTTTTTTGATAATTTATTTAATTCTTTTTGTATGGAATTAATAAAATCTTTGTGGCCAAATGTTGTGATTTGCATTTTCCCATTAACTAATCCAAAAGCGATGTGTTTTTTAGAGAATTTTCCATTATAAAAATATCCAACCATCTTATGATAAGTAGTAAAGATAAACATTAATACAATATTTATTGTTTTTAACAAGACTGATCTAATTTTCTTCACTAAGCAATCTTACCATTTATTCAAACCTATAAGTCAATTACAAAACATAGTTATTAAAACTTGTATAATCAGGGTATAAACTTAAATCTCATATGAAAAACAAATGTAAAACTGTAGAAGTTTTTCCAGAAGGTATTTATAGAGAAGAAAAAGGTAAAAAAATATTTGGTAAATCAATACCAATATTTATTTACAACTTATATAACCACTTAACCGAATTAAAGATTTATGAAGACGGGAAAATCGATTGTTGGGATTTAGTTGATTTTGAAGAATTTAAAGAAAAAGTAAAAAGTGGCTGGATACATACCTCAATTTCTGAAGGAGACATTGTTTCTGTCCACCACTTAGGAGAGTTTAATGTTACCAACGTTAAAATGTATGTAAAAGAATCGGAATTAATAAAAGAGGTAGAAGATATTATTTGTGAATTAAAAGGATTACCGACAAGCCTAGATATATGTAGAAGTACTTTTGAAAAATACAACAATAATCCAACTGAAGAAAATAAACAAAATTTGAAAAAAGCCTATGAAGATATGCCAGAACATAACAGACATTATGTTCTAGGTGATATGGAAAATAAAGATTTTCCCATACGTAAAATCATCTATAAAGAATAATTATAAAAACTTTATATCACTTATTTATCCGTCTTAAGAGTTCCTTTAAAAGTGATTGACAACAATTACCAGAACACCAATCCTTTTTACCAGTTTCAATCTGTTCTTGGGTTAGTGAATTATACCAATCCGAAAAATCATCTAAAGATCTAAAACGAAGTTTCTCAAGTAATCCTTCTAAACTTTTATCTTCAGGGCTTCCCTGTGGATAAAAACCGTTTTGGTAATAACCTCGTAAATAATCAAAACGTTCTTGATTTATTAAATCTTCATCAAAAACAATCTTTTTATCTTCTAATTTAATTTTTTTAGAAAGAAAAACCTTATCTTTTAAAACAAGAGAACAATCAATTTTACGTTTATCAAATTCTTCACGAAGTGCTATAAAATAATATCCTCTAGAACTAGTCCAACAAAAAGCTTTAT
>CAZVMP010000006.1:0-34055 GCA_964628885.1 uncultured Gammaproteobacteria bacterium
GGCTTAATATTAAGAATGGGGCAGCGATAGTAATTGAGGTTAAAAAGGGAGAAATTTTAGCAATGGTGGGATCAAAAGATTATTATGCTAAAGATATTGATGGTAAATACAATGTAACTACAGCTCTAAGGCAGCCAGGATCATCAATTAAACCAATAAATTATTTATTGGCTTTAGAAAATGGCTATAGCATGGCATCAAGAATTGATGATAACCCAATAACTTACCAAATAAGAGGACAAAAACCATATACTCCACAAAATTATAATGGGAAATATATGGGCCAGGTAAGTTTAAGAACAGCTCTGGGATCATCTTTAAATATCCCATCAGTAAAATTGTTAGAAAAAAATGGAGTAGAAAATATGATTAATCTGGGAGAAAAAATGGGGATAACATCGTGGAATGATCGAGGTCGATTTGGATTATCATTAGCTTTAGGAGGAGGTGAGGTAAGAATGACAGAATTAGGACAAGCTTATAGTGTCTTTGCTAATTTAGGACGGAAGGTAGAAATAAACCCGATCTTAGAAATAGATAATTATTTAGGAGAAAAAATTTATCTAAAAGAAATGGAAGAAGAAAGAGTAACAAGACCAGAATATGCTTATATAATTAATGATGTTCTAGGTGATAATCAGGCCAGAGCTCCAATTTTTGGAATAAACTCGAAATTAGTTATTAAAGATAAGACGGTTGCAGTTAAAACTGGAACAACAAATAACTTAAAAGATAATTGGTGTATTGGTTGGACCCCAAGATACTTAGTGGCAGCATGGGTGGGCAATAATGATAGTCAACCGATGAGTTGGGTGGCTTCAGGAGTAACAGGAGCAACTCCAATATGGAATAAGATTATGACTCAACTGCTGATTGATAAGGAAAATGAGATATGGGAAACTCCTGAAAGTTTAGTAAAAAAGAATATTTGTGGTCAGGAAGAATGGGTAATTGAGGGTAGTGAAATTAAGGTAAGTTGCCCGGTAATAACTCCAACAATAACTAATTGAGATGCTTTACTGAATACCAATAAAGAGATTCAACTAAGACTGACAATTGAGATTTGACCTGTTCAAGACTGTCAGCTTGATCAATAAAAACAGAAATGATAATTGACTCTGAAGGTAAGGAAATAAGATTCTGATAAGTGAGACCATTTTTATTAAAAACTTTTTCCTGAAAAGATAGTCCTTGAGGAAGATGAATGTCAATTAGACTAACGGAAGCAGGTTTAATAACAGATAAGTCTTCAACTGTTTGATTAAAATTAAAATTATCATAGTTTTGAGAAAATATGGGTTGATCAAAGCGGGAGGTAGTAACAGAAATAACTGACCAATTAGACTGATAATCAGGAAGTAAAAACTTGTCAAGCTGAGTAACAGCGGAATCAGTTTTACTAGAAAGATTTAACTTAGGTAATTCAATTTTAAAATTAATTTGAGAGGGTTGACGAATAATTTTTTGGATAGTACGGAATCCCCAAAAAACAAGACTAACTCCGGCGGTCATTAAAAGAGAAATTAAAATAAGCCGTCGTTTGAGAAGAAGGCGTTTCTGAAAAGCCTCTGATTCGGACTCAAGATTAGTGTCTTGGTCGGTTAAGAGATTAGGAATTTTTTTAGTTTTTTTAGGATTGGGCAGCATACTATGACTTAATTTGTTTAAGAGTTAAGAGACCATTCTTGGCACCAAGATGACTAACAACTGAGGCAGAATTTTTAATGGCCCAAAAAAGAGCATCTTGAGGTGTTTTTTGATAAATAGTGGCAGCAACAAAAGCAGATCCAAAAGAATCTCCAGCCCCAGTTTCATCAACAGGAGTAACATTAATAATGGGAGAGAAATATTGACTTTGGTGGTCAATAAGATAAGCTCCGTGACGACCGTCAGTGACAGCAATTAAGGGAACTTGAAGACGGTGGAGTTGATTAAAAAAATCAGTATCAGAAAAAGATAGTTCTAAAAGAGTTTCAGCTTCGTGACGATTGAGAAGTAAAAAATCAAGGTATTTAAGTAATGGTAATAAGCGACGCCGACGTGACAATTCCCGATTACCAGGATTAAGAGAAACACGAATATGGTTTTCTCTAGCAAAACCAATAATCTCTTCTAATAAGTCGAGATTGCCTTCAAGAGAAGTAAGATAAAACCATTTAGCAGATTTAAGTTGGTTCCAACGAAAATTTTTAGAAGTGAGATAGGAATCCCCCCGATTAGTAAGAATAGAGCGACGACCATCTTTTGAAACTATAATAACGGAGAAATCAGTAATATCCTTTTTATCTGAACAAATAAATTTATCAGTTACTTGGTATTTTTTAAGATCGTCATAAATATAACTATTAAGATAACTGTCACCAATTAAGGAAAGACAAGCAGAATTAAGACCTAATCGACTAAAAGAGGCAGATGAATTAGTGGCACCACCGCCACTACAAAAGAGACTTTGATTAATTTCATTTTTAGAAGATGGCTTGAGACTAATTAAATCAGGAGTAATAATAAAATCGTCCGATTTAACGAAAATATCAACAGTGGCAGCCCCAATAGAGATAACGTCAAACATAAAATTTTGATTTAATAACTGATTTAAGATCAGTGATTACCGGAGTAAGCAACTCATAGATTTTATCGCCAGAAAAATTAGACAATTGAGATCGAATTGATTTTAAAAATTGAAGACGAAGGTCGGTATTAATATTAATTTTAACGACACCAAGTTTAATGGTAGAAATTAATTGGTCAGAACTAATCCCCGATCCACCATGAAGAGTTAAAAACTGATGAGGGAGAGAGTCTTTAATATCTGAAAGTAGTTTTAAATCAATAGTTTCTGCTATTTTTTGACTAACACCGTGAAGATTGCCAACAGAAACAGCTAAAAGATCAGTCTTAGTTTTGGCAACAAATTCGGCAGCTTGAGAAGGATCAGTTAAACTGCTATTAGATAGCTGACTATCAACTAAATTAATTTTATTAAATTCGGTTTCAACTAAACAGTCTGGATGAACAGTTTTAACAGCAGTAATAAATTTAGCAGCTTGAGAAAGATTGTCCTGATAATCAAGATCGGAACCATCAAAATGAACCATATCAAAACCTAAATTTATTAAATAAGCAAGACGACTGAGATCTTTGCCGTGATCCATATTTAAATAAATAGGAAGCCCGCTAATTCTGGCTTTTTGAACTAAAAGGAAAAGTCTCTCAGCTTGGATAAATTTATCCTCACCGGCAGAAAGTTGAACAATACAAGGCTGATTAATTTCCTGAACAACTGATTCAACGGCTTGATAAATTTCAAAAGAATCAATATTAAAAGCCGGAATGGCAATTTGGCGCTGACGAGCATCAGTAAGGATTTGGAAAAGAGATTTCATATAAGTTTTTTAGCAGCAGAAATTAAATGTTTAACTCCTAAACCATAATAATCATATAACTGCAAAGAATCTTTAGCAGATCTGCCAAACTGATTATCAACGGCCAGGTGAATAAATTTATAACAAAGATTATGACTAAGTAAATAAGCCGAAACAATATGACCAAGTCCTCCGTTTTGCTGATGATCTTCAAGACAAATAAGGCGACCAGTTTTCTTAAGACTTTTGGTAATAGTAGAAAAATCGAGAGGTTTAATGGATGAACAATTAATAATTTCTAGAGAGATATTAGATTTATCAAGAGAGAGCTGTGATTGAGCCATAAAAGCTTGATTGAGAATAGGACCATAACCAATAACAGTGATATCTTTACCTTTTTTAAGAAGATGAGATTTACCGATAGTAAATGATGTTTTAGGATTAGAAAGAATCTTGGTAGCTGGACGAACTAAGCGGAGATAAGCTGGATGGCGACTGCGACTAAGAGTGGTGGTAATCTTTTGGGTTTCAAGAGCATCAACTGGGGCAAAAACTTCCATATTAGGAAGGACGGCCATAAGGGAGATATCCTCTAACATTTGATGAGTAGCTCCTAATTCTCCAGTGAGTAATCCAGCATGAGACCCGACAATTTTAACATCAAGTTGGTTATAACAAATTGATTGGCGAATAACCGCCCAATTGATGGCGGGTGAAAAACAAGCAAAAGAAGATAAAAAAACGGTTTTACCAGATTTGGCTAAACCAGCAGCAATGGCAGCAGCGTTGGCTTCAGCAATACCACACTCAATAAAACGGCTGGGGTATTTTTTAGCAAAGATAGTAAGGTGAAGTGAGGATTTTAAATCCATACTGACAACGTAAAGATTGCGGTTTGATTTGGCTAATTTGACGAGAGTGTCACCAAAAGCCTGTCGAATAGAAGTATTAGTAGTAACTGAGGTCATTTTTGGCTTTAAGATAAAGTTTTGGATCTAAATTTTTAACATCATGATATTTAAAGTTATTCTCCATAAAAGAAATCCCCTTACCTAAAGTGGTTCGGGCGATAATACAATTAGGGAAATTTGATTGTTTAGCTTTGGTAAGAGCTTTGATAAGTTGGCGAAAATTGTGGCCGTTGACAGTAGTAACTGTCCAACCGAATTGAATATATTTGGCTGCCAGATTATTAAGAGGCATAATTTGATCAACGGAGCCATCAATCTGAGTACCATTACAATCAACAATATTAATAAGATTGGATAAATTATATTTTTTAGCAAACATTAGACTTTCCCAAATCTGACCTTCTTGATGTTCGCCGTCAGTAGTCAAACAAACAGTGGTATGAGATTTATCCCCTAAAGCTAGACCGGCAGCAAAGGATAAGCCCTGCCCTAGCGAACCTGAGGAGTATTCGACTCCGGGAACATCAGTAGAAACATGACCTTGAAGAATTGAATCAAAATCAGTATAGGAAGAAAGGAGGTTTTGAGGAAAATAATCTTTGGCTGATAGGACAGTATAAAGAGCCCCAGCTAAATGTCCGGCAGATAAAATAAAATGATCTTTTTTAAAATTAAAAAGAGAGGAAAAATAAAGAGCAATAAGAATGTCAAGAGAAGACAAACAGCCCCCGATATGGCCGCTGCCGGAAGTATAAACCATCTCCAAAAGATTAAGACGAAGACGAAGGCTGAGTTGAGAATAAGATAAGGTCGATGTGAGCATTAGTTAAGTATAAAGCAAATAGTGAAGGAATAGAAATAAAATAATGAGATATAATCAGAAGGAATGGAAGACTGTTACAAAAAATATAATCTGGGGGTGAAAAAATTTATCCGCCATAAGGTGGATGACGAAGGAGTGGTAGAAGAAATTACTAATGACGTTATGTTAGCAACAATGAATTCGTGGAAGAATTTTAAAGGACAGTGTAGCGAGTTTAGTTGGATTTGCAGTATCGCCAATCATAAAATTATTGATTATTATCGTAAAAAAAAGATAAAAACTGTTTTGTTTTCAGTCAGCCCAATATTTGAGGAGATTGCTGATAAAGCCTTAACCCCAGAGCGAGATGTCTTAAAAAATGAATTAAAAGATGAAATTAAAAAAACTTTAGCAGACCTAAAAACAGGATATAAAAATTTGTTACGACTAAAATATATAGAAGAAAAAAAAGTGGCCGAAATTGCTAAAGAGACAAATCTGACAATTAAAGCAGTTGAGTCTAGACTAATTAGAGCAAAAAAACAATTTCGAGAAGCTTGGGTTTATGATGATAAAAAGGATTAAAAAAATTTCTAAATTAGTAATTTTAATAGCAGCTAGACAAATATGGAAGCTGTTGTGTAATTTATATCATTTAATTAGAGAACCGATAATAACAATAAAATCGTTAATTCAAAGTCGGGATAAATCACAAATATTTTTAGTAGGGTTAGTCCTGTTAATGCCGATAGGATCATATTTTTTAGCAAGAATTATTTGGGATTATTATCGATATGGAATTATTGTTAGAGAAGTTGGCTGGTGGTTTGGGGCAGCCGCAGGAGTCCAAATAGGATTATTGCTATATATTGGCTTCTGGGTACTGAAGGCAGTAAGGAAATAAACGAAGGAATTTTAAATAAAAGGCGACTTAATTAACACTATGATTAAAAATATTAAATTTGAATATAAAAGTGATGAGTATCTAGAGTTTAAAGATATTACTAAAGATGTTGAAGAGTTTGTTAAAAAAACTCAAATTAAAAATGGACAAGTATTGGTTTATTCTACTCATACAACCCTGGCTATTTGTGTGAATGAAAAAGAAGCTGGAATTGTTAAAGATTTTCGAGGGTTAATGGGAAGATTGATTCCCCGTGATATGTATTATTGTCACAATGATTTGAGTATTAGAACGGAGAATTTGGTTTGCCAGTCTGGAGCTTCTGATTGTTTGAATGGCCACTCTCATATCACCCATTTACTAATGAGAAATTCAGAAACATTGCCAATTATTGACGGAAAAATCGTTTTTGGACCATGGCAGAAAATTTTTGCAATTGAACTTGATTGTGGCCGGAAAAGAGAAATAATCTTTCAGGTTATGGGTGAGTAATTTTTTTAATTTTATCGATAACTTTTTCCAAAACTATCTCGGGAGTACTGGCCCCAGAGCTGATAACAATGTTTTCTTGGTTTAAGAACCATTTTGGATTCAACTCTCGTTCGTTATCAACGATATAAGAGGTAGCACCAACGCTTTCAGCAACTGATTTTAAGCTGTTTGAGTTGGCACTGGTGGGAGAGCCAACAATAATAACAAATTTATACTGCCGAGCTAAATTAATGATGGCATTTTGACGGTCAGTGGTGGCCTGACAGATATGAGGTAAAATAGTGATCTTGGGATATTTTTCTTTTAAATAATCAAGGGCTTTTTGAGTTTCAATAGTTGAGAGGGTGGTTTGAGTCATAACAACAGTGTTTGATGGATTTTTAGGAAGATAATTAAAAATACCTTCAATGGTGACTGGGGTGACAAATTTAGGAGATTCACCAACAACCCCAACGGTCTCGTCGTGGTCAATTTTATTACATAAAAAAATGACTTGTTTCTTTTGAGAAGCTAATTGTTTAACGGTTTGATGAGACTTGAGAACGAGAGGACAAGAAGCGTCAACAATTACTAAATCTTTTGATTTAGCCTGATGATAAATTGATGGAGCGGCTCCATGAGCTCGAATAATAACAACCGAATTTGAAGGGATATCATTAATATTTTGAACTGTAATAATATTTAATTCCTGTTCTAACCAATCAACGACATGTTGGTTGTGGACTAATTCACCCAAGAAAAAAATTGGTGAACTAAATTTTTTTGCAGTGTCTTTGGCAATTCGTATGGCTCGGTTGATACCAAAACAAAACCCATGAGGCTGAGCAATAATAATATTAGCCATGTAGATATTTAAAATCTTTTTTTAATTTAGAAACAGGAATACCGGGACAAAACCAATGATTAGCGCAACGAGCCTCGTAAGTGACAGATTCATCTCCCATTTTTTGAATAACAACAGTGGGGCTACGATAAGGTGCGGGTTGACCATTGATAAGACGTTGAGTCATGGTGGCAGGAGCACCACAAGTTTTACCATGACCATCTTTGTAAGTGCAGCGGGCAGTTAAGGTTTCAACCTTGGTGGCTAAGGCTAGTAAAGACTCGACGGCAGGAAACGGCTCACCACGAAAGCTACGATTGAGACCAGAAACAACAACTTCAATATCATCGTAAAGAAAACATTTAATAACTTCTTTAATATTTTTATCAAAAAACTGAATCTCATCAATAGCAACTAAATTAGGTCGACGTCTTTTAGAAAGCTTATAAACATCTTTAAAAATAAATAAGGAATCGGCCTGACTTTTTTTGGAACTGGGAACGGAAGTAGCTGTCCAGCAGCCGCCATTACGACAACGAACCTCACTAATATCAAAACGATTATCAAGAGCAGGTTTATAAACATGGATAGAATAATTAAGAGCGTCACGACATTCAGAGAGGTGATCTAAAAGGCGACGGGTTTTACTAGAATTCATGGGGCCAACAAAACAAGTTAATGGTGCCCGCTGACGAGTCATAAACTAATTTTAGCCTGAAGGAGAATAATTTTGAAGATATCAAAGTATTTTAAAAAAAGAAAACCGGTAGATAAGAAACATTTTTAAAAAAATGCATGTTACCTGCCGGTTTAAATTAGTAAATCAGAAGTCCCAGGCGGCAATGAGGTTTAAGGTGTGTCGATCGACTCCGTCTAAGACAAGTTGGTCAGCAAACCTCATAAGGTCATTGTTTATGGTTTGGTAACGTTGAGGGAATGACTGGTCACGAAGATTGACCCACTTTTTAAAAAGGTTAATCCCTTCATCCAGACTACCGTGACTCTGATAACTAATAAGGTCTTCTTCGGGAATAATGATACATGTTGACATAACTAACTTCCTTTCTAATTTAGAAAAATTTTATCTTAATACACCACAGTTAAGGTGCGGTGTAGTTATCAGGGGAAAGACTTATTGATTTACGAAAGTGCTAATTTAAATAAAAACCGCTTAAATGGTCTTAATTAAATTATAGGATAATACCAAATAATTGAGATAATTTCAAATTATAGGATAGATGAGACCCGGATGGGAGTCGAACCCATCTATACGGTTTTGCAGACCGCTGTCTAACCGCTTGACTACCGGGTCAAAGTATCTTTATTGTAACAAAAAATTATTGGGCTGGTTTAAGCAAAAGTCCGCCCCACTCTACTAGGGTGAAACCGTTTCGTTTGGGAGCTGACAAGGTTTGAGGAATTAGTTTGACAGGTTTATCATAACCTTCAAACTCCAGGAAGATACGAATAGAGGTATCAGGTTTAGGGTTGATAGTTAACGGAGCTAGTTTATCCATATCTTTGGTTCCCAACCAAGTTAATCTGACATAAGAAGTTTGAGGCAGTTTTGGCTGCCAGAACTCCATAAAGTCGGCAGACTCCTGCTGGTTAAGACCAAGTTGAGATAGTTGATGATAAAGAGTAGCAATTAAATCTTTTTGAGCCACCAGTGTGCCTCGATGACGGTAATCAGGATAGAAACCGTGTCCAATACCTTCCCAAAAAAGATAAGGGTAAGACTGGTTTTGATAAATTAATTCACCACTGGGTTTAGCAGTGACTAACCAGCCTTGAGATGGATAAGTCGGTTCACTGTGAGTAATATCGGCGCTAACTTGAACTTGAATTTGACTGTCTTGTTCAGGGTAAAGATAAATGACAGGCTTACCACATTCAGCTAGAGGAGCGTATCTCTGATTAATAAATATTTGCCAATCACCGGTAAAATCCTGAATGATAAAATGATTAGGTTGGTTATTAAAAACATCTAAATCAACTGGATTTCCATCAGGAGAAGATTCGTTGGTTGTTTTGTATAAGTTATACAATTCAGAAACAAATTGATTATTTTTGTTTTTAATCTGATAAACATTTGTGCCTGATTTAGTTTTACCAACTAAAACTTTGTCATTCAACAAAGGACTATTGTTAAAGATAATCGGGATACTGTCGATAGTATCATAGCCGCAAGTAACAACAATACTTTGTGTATATTGATCATTATTAGTGTCTCCAGAATTCCAAACTATATTAGGGATTCGGTCGTCATAAATATCAAGAGTGTTTTTATATTGATAACTTAAATAATTACCATCTTTAGATTTTAAGAAAAATTTTCTAGCACCGATGTCTTTTGGCTGGATATTGTTGAATATATTTTTGACGGAAACATACAAATCTCCAACCTCTGTTTTTTGAATAAAATTTAAATTATTTAAAGAATTATATTGATTGTAATTTGATGAACCGTCTTCATGACCGACTGAAAGATAAAGGGTTTTATCGTTAAGATTTAATGTTTTGGGTGGAACCAGTTCTGATATTACTAAATCGGAACGTAAGATGTTGTTTGATATATAAAGATTAAGTTCGTTAACATCCCAACCGACAAACATGTTGGTTAAAAAATAAAGCTGATTTTTATCTTGGATAAAACGAGCTAATAATCCTTCTGGACTAGCATTATTAAAATAAACATTGATTAATTTAGCGCCGTTAGAAAAATTGGCGACATGGTAATACTTTGTGTTGGAAAAATCAAAGGTGGTATAATCCGAATTATTTTCATTAGTTTCGGTTTGAGCAAGTACGTTAATAGCAGAAACTGGTTGAGGTTGATCGAGCCAGGTTATTTTGCCAAATTGGCCATAAGTATCTTGGTCTTGACTAACACTATCATTTTTAATATCTAAAATATCAGTTTTTAAATTACTATCGGGAGCAGTTTTATTATTCTTTGGAAAAAACTGAACAGCAACAATAATACTTAAGGTAATAACGATTCCAATTAAAATACCAATAACGAGGCTATTATTAATAACTGGTTTTTGAGGTTTCTCTGGAGAGATATTGCAATCTTGAGGAATAGAACTGTCTATATTGTTCATAAAACAGTTTAACACTTTTTAATATTTTAATAACAGATAAGCTGCCAATTTTTACTGTCTATATGACAATTTTGAGGAAAATTGGTTTGGTTAAAAAATTGATTTAAATAATCTAACTTAAGATGGCCGCGGAAAAGAATAGTTTGATTATTTTTAGTTTCTGTGGGGAAAAAGTGATAAATAGTTTCCCGATTAGTTTTTAGAATAGAGACGACTAAATTATTGGGCAAATTAAAAGGTAATTGAATCGGTGATTTAGGTGAATAGTCTAAATCAAGATAATCAGTGCCATAAAAAAATCTGGCGCCCAAAGAAGACAGACTTTGAGTTTTATCAATCTGTCTGGAAATTAAAGAAGTTTGAATGTCAATTTGCTGATTTTTGAAAATCTTTTTTTGATAATCCCCCATAACATAACTAGTAGTTTCAATATCAGGATTGTTGGATAATTTTCCAGAATTAGAGTTAAAAAACAAATTCCATTTGGAAGCATAGTTGGATTTAGCAAACTTAGCTAAAACATAAAGTGATTGAGGGCTATCGACCTCTAACTGTTTAATTTGGTCAAAATTCTGATTGTTTAATTCCTTGAGACTTTTGTAATCATGAAGCTGAGCCAATCCCGAAGGTAAATAATGAGAAAAATCAACCGAAGCAATCAGTAAACAATTAAAACCACAGTTTTGGGAAATAATAGAAACCAGCGAATCTAGCTTAGAAAATTGATAATTTTGGCCAATTAAAATAGGAAAAACGGTAGCTTTAGGCCAAACAGTTTTGATATCAGGCAAAATATTGTAAATAGCATGGTCGTCTTTAAGGAGATTATTATTTAGATTAACAAATGATTTGAAAGATGATTCAAGTGATTTGTCAAAATCTAAATTGCCATTAGACAAACGCCACTGACGGTCAGCGTAATGAGCTTGAGACTGATTTGAGGAAAAATGGTCAGGACCAATTAAAATAATTTTTTGAGTAAACAGACGTCCATTGGCAATTTGATAAAGATATTCTAGGCGTTTATCTTTAACGAAATTATGATGAGGAACAACGACAGCAATGGGTTGAAAATAAATTTTAACAAAGAAAAATATCAATAAAAAAAGTAAGGGGAATAAAAATAAAAATTTATTTTTAAACATATAATATAGACAGTGTAACAAAAAAACCCGCCGAGAAGGCGGGTTTAGTTGATTAAGGGTCTTTTACATCATCCCATCCATGCCACCCATACCAGAAGTAGGGTTAACTGGGGCTGATTTTTCAGGGATGTCAGTTATTAGGACGTCGGTGGTTAGAATCATAGTACTGACGGAAACAGCATTAGTTAGAGCTGACTTAGTAACTTTGGCTGGATCAAGAATTCCAGCACCAACCATGGACTCCATTTTGCCAGTAGCAGCATTGTAACCATAGTCAGACTTGGTATCTTTAATAAACTTATCTTTAATTAAATTAAAGATATAACCAGCGTCTTCACCAGAATTTTGAGCTAAACAGCGGATAGGTTGTTCAAGAGCATACTTTAAAATATCTAAACCTACTTTTTCTTCACTATTATTAACTTTAATAGAATCAAGAATTAAAGAGGCTTTAAGTAAAGCAACTCCACCACCAGGCAGAATCCCCTCTTCAACAGCAGCCTTAGTAGCATCAATGGCGTCTTTAACCCGCTCAAGACGTTCTTTCATTTCAACTTCAGTGGCCCCACCAACTTGAAGAACAATGGCCCCACCAACTAACTTAGAAATCCGTTCCTGGAATTTTTCTTTATCATAGTCGGAGTCAGATTTACTCATTTGAGCTCGGAGTTGGGAGACGCGAGCTTTAATATCAGCTTCAGAGCCAGAACCACCTAAAACCCGAGTCTTATCTTTATCAGCAGTAACTGAATCGGCCCGACCACAATAATCCTGAGGTTCGGCAGTATCAAATTTAATACCCAAATCTTCAGAAATTACTTGACCGCCAGTAAGAACGGCAATATCCTCTAGCATAGCTTTGCGGCGATCACCAAAACCGGGAGCCTTAACAGCTAAAACGTTAAAGGTGCCACGAATTTTGTTAACAACCAGGGTTGCTAGAGCTTCACCATCAATATCGTCAGCAATAATGACAAAATTTTTAGTAAGCTTAACCAGTTTTTCTAAGAAAGGTAAAATTTCTTGGATAGAACTTATTTTTTTGTCAGTGATAACAATATAAGGGTTGTCAATAAGGGCTTCCATGGTTTCAGTGTTGGTAGCAAAATAAGGTGACAAAAAGCCTTGGTCAAACTCCATACCACTAGTTTCTTTGGTTTCTAGAAATAAACCCTTACCTTCTTCGGCGGTAATTAAACCATCACGACCAACTTTAACTACGGCTTCAGCAATTCTTTTACCAATTTCTGGATCACCAGCAGAAATTGTAGCTACTTGCTCAATAGATTCTTTGTCGTCGGCTTTAATGTCTCGTTTCATAGAATCAAGTTCTTTAAGAACGGCATCTAAGCCTTTTTCCAAACCACGACGAATAATCATAGGGTTGGCGCCGGCAGCAACATTTTGGAGACCCTTATTAGCAATAGCTTGAGCTAAGACGGTGGCGGTAGTAGTACCATCACCAGCGATATCGTTGGTTTTAGAAGCAGCTTCTTTAATAAGTTGAGCCCCCATATTTTCATATGGATTTTCTAATTCAATTTCTTTGGCAACTGAAACACCATCATGGATGACAGTAGGACCGCCCCATTTTTTGTCGATGGCGACATTGCGACCTTTAGGACCAAGAGTAGTAATAACGGCATCAGCCAAAGTGTTAATACCGTTGAGGAGAGATTGTCGGGCTTCTTGCCCAAATTTTAGTTGTTTTGCCATAATTTTTAGTGCTTTAAAGCTTTAGATAAATAATAATTATTTAATAATTGCCATGATGTCATCGAATTTTAAAAGTAACAATTCTTGACCATCAAGCTTATATTCTTTACCGCCCCATTCACGATAAATAACAATATCGTTGACAGCGCAGGGAGATTTAATTTCGTGACCATCATTAAAGATAGAGTTACCAACAGCTAAAACCTTACCTTGCTGAGGTTTATCTTGATGGTTGTCAGGAATAACGATGCCAGAAGCGGTGGTTTTTTCCTGCTCTTGAGGCTTAATTAAAATATAACCGGAGACAGGATTAATTTTGGTTTGAGTCATAAATGAAATTTAAAAAATAATTAATAAATAATTTGAGCAGTCAAGTCGTTAGACTGCTAATATTATAGCTAAAAAAAAGAACCGGTCAAGAGGAAGTTGGTGGCTGAAACTAGCTATTGGATGTTAGATTTTAGATAATAATTGAGTAGATGAAAATTAAAAAAGTTAAGATTTTTAAAAAATACACTTTTTATTATTTAGCCAATGATAAATATGTCGGCCAAAGGGTGGCGGTGGAAAAATATGAACCCTATGAAACTCAACTAATCTTAAGACAATTAAAAAAGGATGGAGTGGTAGTAGATGTTGGAGCAAACATTGGCTATTACACAATATTAATGGCTGATAAAGTAAAGAAAATATATGCTTTTGAACCAGATAAAATTAGTTTTGAAATTTTGAAAAAAAATATTGCGGCTAATAAATTAAAAAACGTAACAGCAATAAATGCGGCAGTAGGAAGTAAAGAAGAAATAAAAAATTTATATAAATCTAAGGAAAACTTAGGAGATCACAAGTTATATAAGACTCAAAAGCAAGAGTTTTTACAAAAAGAAGCCGTTGAGGTAATTAAGCTTGATAATTATTTAAAGGATGAAAAAATTGAAATGATAAAAATTGATACCCAAGGATGGGAGCCAGAAGTAATCGAAGGAGCTAAAAATATAATTAAAAAAGATAGTCCCGTAATATTTTTGGAATATTCCCCTAGTAGTTATAAGCTAGCAGGACTTGATGGAAAAAAGATGATTAATAATTTGGGTAAAATTTATCATAAAATTTGGTGGATTGATGAGTGGTTGTATGTTTACAAAAGGTTGAGTCAAGAAAAAATTGATAAAATTTGTGCTACTAATAAAACCGGTTATGCTGATTTGTGGATGAAAAAAGAATTTAGTGGAAATGATTGGTGGCAGGCTAAAAAAAATTTTCGATTTAGACAATGGGTGAAGCAGAAACTTAAGTTATAATAAATTTGCGAGTTAACAATTAAATTAATATGTCAAAAATAAAAAATATCTTTGCTCGAGAAATATTAGCTAGTGGTGGAGCTCCAAGTTTGGAAGTGACAGTAACCTTAGCAAGTGGGAGTGTTGGAGAAGCTTCGGTTAGTTATGGTGCATCTGCAGGATCAAAAGAAGCAACAGTTTTATTAGACGGAGACAAAGCTCGTTATAACGGTAAGGGAATGTTAATAGCAGTTAATAACATTAATACTAAAATTAAAGAAGCCTTGGTGGGGATGGAAGCAAGTGATCAAAGAGGAATTGATAATAAAATGATTCAATTAGATGGAACGGTAAACAAGGCAGTCTTGGGAGGAAATGCAATGCTTGGAGTATCTTTGGCAGTATGTCGAGCTGAGGCTGATGAAGAAAAAATGCCGGTTTATAAATACTTAAGAAAAGCTTATAGAATTGGGGAAATTGGTTGGAAATTACCAAAACCAATGATTGTAATGATTGAAGGAGGAAAACATGCTGATGAAACGACTGATTTACAGGAATTTATGGTAGGGGCAATGAGTGATAAAACGGCGGCGGAAAATGTCAGAATGGAAATGGAAATCTATGAAGCATTAAAGAAAATTTTAAAAGCAGAAAGATTATCAACTAACGTTGGTAATGAAGGAGCATTTGCTCCTAACGGAATTCCTTCAAATGAAAAACCAATGGAATACTTAGTACAAGCAATTACTAATGCTGGTTATCAGCCAGGGATAGATGCTGGAATAGGTATTGATGCGGCAGCAAGTGAGTTTTATGATGAAACAAATAAAAAATATCGCTTGGATCTGGAAAATAAAGAATTAACCTCAGATGAGTTAATCGCTTACTACAAACCATGGATAAAAAAATACCCAATTGCGACAATGGAAGACATGTTGTCGGAATTCGACTGGGATAATTGGCCAAAAATGGTAGAAACAATTGGAGGTAAATTTCCTTTGATAGCTGATGATCTAACAGTAACTAATACTAAATTATGGCAAAAAGCAATTGAAACAAGAGCAGCAACAGCAATTTTAATTAAATTAAACCAGGCCGGTACCTTAACAGAGACAGTTGACTGCTGTCTATTAGCCCGAGAACATAACTTAATGACAATGCCAAGCCATAGAGGTGGTGGAGAAACTAACGATACTTTTTTGGTAGATTTGGCAGTGGCAGTTGGTTCAGCTTATATAAAAGTGGGGCCGACCCGAGGAGAAAGAGTCTGTAAATATAATAGACTAATGAGAATTGAGGAAGAACTTAGAAATTTATAAATTTATAAAAATAAATTGATAAAAAATAAAAAAGTTTTGTTAATAATTAGAGATGGATGGGGATGGTCAGAAAACCCTTATGGCAATCTGATAATGGCGGCTAAAACGCCAAATGCTGATAAGTATGTCGCTAAATATCCTAGTGCAATATTAAAATGTACTGGACGGGAAGTAGGAAATCCTCAATCAGCCCAGGGTGGCAGTGAAGTAGGACATTTAACTATCGGAGCTGGCAGAGTGGTCTGGCAGCCACAGGAACTGATTAACCTGGCAATTGAAGATGGTAGTTTTTTTGATAACTCGGCCTTATTAGCAGGAATAGAAAACTGTCAAAAAAGCAATTCAGCTCTTCATTTAGCAGGATTATTTTCTGATGCTGGAGTTCATTCGGATATTAATCAATTGTTTGCTTTATTAAAACTTGCTAAGGATAAAGGGTTGAATAGAATATTTATTCATTTAGTATTAGACGGTCGGGATGTTCCTGAAAAGTCGGCAATTAGTTTTGTAGAAAAATTAACTGAAAAAATCAAAGAAATTGGAGTGGGTAAAATTGCTTCAGTGTCAGGACGGTATTATGCTATGGATCGGGACACTAATTGGGACCGGACTAAGAAGGCTTATGAATTATGGACTTTAGGAAAGGGTTTTAAATCAGATGAAGCAATTGGCGCAATTAAAGCAGCTTATGAGCGTGGAGATGAAACTGATTATTATGTTCAGCCAATTGTAATTGAAGAAAATGGTCAGCCGGTGGGGTTAATAAAAAATGAGGATTCAGTTATTTGGTTTAATTTTAGAACTGATAGATCACGACAAATTACAGCTATGTTTACTCATCAAGAAATGTGTCCACTAGAATTTAGAGGTAAGATTAAACCATTTTGGGTATGTATGTCACGATATGATGAAACCTGGCAGCTACCAACGGCCTTTTTACCACAAACTGTTAAAAATAATTTGTCTCAAGTATTAGCAAAAAATAATAAAAAACAGATTAAAATTGCTGAGACAGAAAAATATGCTCATGTAACTTTCTTTTTTAATTCTCAAACAGAGATTCCGGTGAAGAATGAAGATCGAATTTTGGTACCAAGCCCCAAAGTCCCCTCTTATGATTTACAGCCAGAAATGTCGGCTCCGGAAGTAGCTAAAAAAGTATTGGAAAATATTGGTAAATACGATTTTATTTTAGTTAATTTTGCTAATCCGGATTTGGTTGGACACAGTGGTAAATTTAAAGCAATTATTAAAGGGTGCGAGGTGGTCGATGAATTAGTCGGTAAGATTGTTGATAAGGCAGTAATGGCTAATTATTATGTCATGGTTGGAGCAGATCATGGTAATGCTGAACACAAACTATATCCAGACGGCCAAGTGGACGTATCGCACGGATTTAATCCAGTAAAGTATTCTTTAATATCAAACAAAGAAGATATTGCTGGGATTAAATTAAAAGATGGTGGGTTAAAAGATGTTGCCCCAACAATTTTGGAATTAATGGGGATTAATAAACCAGTAGAAATGACTGGTGAAAGTCTTATAATTAAATAATTCGAGTATAATCAATTATGTGGCTAATATTGTTTTTGGCTTTATGGTGGAGAAGTAGCGGAATAGTAGCGGCAAAAGATTATTCAATTGATCAAGTAAATATTATCAATGCAATTAATAGCGACGGGTCAATGAATGTGGAAGAAAGCCGGGTTTATAACTTTAATGGATCATTTTCTTATGCCTATCAATACATTAATAAGTCAGGAGAAAGAGATCAGCTATATATTCTAGAGAACTTTGAAGTTTGTGACAAAAATAAGTGTTATTTACAAAAAGATAATGAAACTAACGTGCCAGAAACTTTTTTAATTAAAGATGAAGGCCAAAGATATTATTTAAAATGGTTTTATCAAGCCGAGAATGAGAAAAAAACTTTTTTAATAAAATACAAAATTAAAAATGCAGTAGATTTGGGTGAGGATGTGGCACAAATTTATTGGAAATCGATTGGAGATAAATGGGAAATAAATCAAAAAAATATTAAGGTTGACTTCAGTCTACCGGAAGGGATTGATGGTAGTAAAATTCAAGCTTGGGGACACGGACCCTTAACAGGAACAGTATCTATCCTGACGAATAATCAAGTAAGTTATAAGGTTGATAGATTAAATAAAGGTGAATGGCTAGAAACAAGAATTTTGTTGCCCCGTCAAGCTTTTACTGGTGGGGTTAAGATAAATAAAAATAAGAGTCAAATAATAGACGAAGAAAATAAATTTATTGCTGAAAGACAAGCAGAAGTAGAAAAAAATAAAAAAATAGAAATAACTATGATGTTTGCAGGATTGGGGTTATTGGTATGGCAGCTAATCTTATTGATAAAAAATACAATAAAATTTTTCTACTATGGTAGAGAGAAAAAAATACCAGAAGTAACTTTATCGGGGAGAATCTGGGAACCACCAAGTGGGATTGACCCCGCCCAAGTAGAACAACTAATTAATGGAACAGAAGAATTAAGCCCAAGGTCATTTACGGCCACCGTATTATCATTGGTAGTAGATCGGTTTTATAAGATTGAAAGAAGCCAACAAAAAGAAGGAATAATTTTTAAAAAATATGCTTACTATCTAGTGCCAATACCGGAGGCAAAAAAACAACCGTCAACAATTCAGGCGGCAGTAATAAAAATATTAAATAAGGTAGGAAAAAATAAAATAAAATTAGATGAAATTACTAAGTGGGCTAAAAAACAACCTACTGAGGCAAGGAAATTTTTTACTGATGATTTCCCTAAAATTGTTAAAAAAGAAAATATAGATGAAGGTTATTTTGAGAAGGAATCAAAAAAACAAACAAAAAAATATAAGACATGGCCTCATATAGTAATAATGTGGACAGTGTTATTTTTGTCTCTTCAAGAAAATTGGCCGGCAGCGGTGAGAATAATAGTATTAAATTGGATAACAGCACTTGCAGGATTAATGGTGGTAGGGTTATACAAGAAATTAGAATCAAAAAGAACAGATAAGGGCCGATTGGAAACGGCTAAGTGGCTAGGTTTTAAAAGACATCTTAAGGAATATAATAAAACAACTAAAGATCCAATAGATTCAGTAATAATTTGGGAAAAATATTTAGTTTACGGAACAGTATTAGGAGTATCAATAAAAGCCTTGGCTGAACTGCCAATTAAATTAAAAGAGGAGAGTCAAGGAGCAATGGTCTATTATTGGGGGGGCGGGGTTGATGGAAAATTTGATTTAGGGCAAAATTTGGCAGCAATAGGAGATTTGGTTAACAGTATTAATAATTCAGCAAATAATAGTTATGGAGCTTCGGGAACAAATAGTAGCGGTGGATTTAGTGGTGGTGGCGGTGGTGGTGGTGGCGGTGGTGGTGGTGGAGCTGGTTGAGATAGTTTTAAAGACAACGAGTTTTAGGTAAAGTGGTTAGAGTTTTTTTATAACAAAGATTGGGTTGGGTTTCAAAATTGGTTCGATTATAGAGACATTCGGGATTCCCCTGCTGACAAACTCCATTCTTTTCAAAAATAGTTAGATTCAATGGTAAATTTTGACAAATTTTTATAGAAATTTCTTTTTTTGTTAACAAAATATTTTTAACTTAATCATTAATGTTGTTAAGAAACAGTTGATTGGTGATATTTCATAAGACAAATTCCGACAACAATTTCTAAATTATATTTTTGAGCAAGAGCCTTAATCTCAGGATGGTCAAATTTTTCTTGAATCCAAATAGTAGGGCGACGACCAGTAGAAATAACTTGATTAATAGTAAAAATTATTTGGTCTGATGACCTAAAAATATTAACAACATCAAGGTGAATACGAGAAGGGATATTAATAATGCTGGGGTAAGATTTTTGTCCTAAAACTGAAGTGACGTTTGGATTAACAGGAATGATTTTATAACCATGGGTGGATAAATATTGAGCCACTTGATAGCTGGGACGATCAGGTTTGTCAGAAAGTCCGATGACAGCAACAGTTTTAACAGAATTAAGATTCATTAATAAAGTAAGAATAAATTATTTTTATTAACTAAGTATACAAACGAACTAATAATTAGCAAAAATAGGTATAATACTTAAGAGTATGGAATTGATGGAACGGCTGGGGAAAGGTCTAGTTAAATTTTTATTACAGTTAGGGATATTATGGTTGATTGTATCTCAAATATTTGTCCGATTAGAAGAAAGACTACCGTTTTTTGTGGCGGCAGGATTAACTTACTTTATATCGGCATACATGATCTTGCCGTGGCTGGTTCAGTTTTTTTTATTGATTACTAGGCGGGGGCAAATACCTAGATTTACAAAATCCAACGACGGATTAACAGTTGATCCGGTTAATTTAGTATTGTTAGGAACAGAATGTCAACTGAAATCAGTTTTTAAAAAAATTGGTTGGAGCAAAGCAGATGAAATTACTTTAAAAACAACAATTAAAATGATAGACCGTTTTATTAGAAATAAGCCGTATAAAACCGCTCCTTTTAGCCCGCTGTTTTTGTTTGGAAGAAAACAAGATATAGGATTTCAAAAAGATATTGGTGATAGCCCAAGGAAAAGACATCATATCCGATTTTGGGGAACGGATAAAAATAAGGTGGTTGACCCGTTTGAGGTGAATTATTGGACTAAAAAACAAGAATTTGATTGTAATAAGTCAATGGTTTGGATCGGAGCAGGAAGTATGGATGTAGGATTTGGATTAACAAGATTAACTTACAAAATTTCTCATAGAGTGGATTATGATGTTGATAGAGAAAGAGATTTTATCATCAGGGAATTAAAAAGAGGTGGGTATATCAACAAAGTTAATTACTACGAAGTAGGGATGTTTCGAGTAGGTAAATATACTTCAGATGGGAAAATTGCAGTAGCAAAATTAAAGTATTAAAACGAGTTTTAGTTTGGGAATTTTTTAAAGATAAAATATAAAAATTATAGGGATTTTAAACAACCAACCCTTCAATAAATCTTTGATCGTCTTTTAAGTATTTTTTTAAAGCTTTTTCACCATCTTTACCCAGGTCTTCAACTAATATTCTAATAATAAATTCTCCTTTAGGTTTTTTTTGCTCTACGAGAATAATATTTTTATTAAACTGACTAATTTCTTTAATAATATCAAGTAAAATCTTTGGTTTATCCAACCCGGTTACCCTGACTGAAGTAACTTTTAGGTCTTTTTTAGTAATTCCGGCTGAATCAAGTTCCTGATTTAATAAATTTGGTTTAATTGAATTATTACCAACCATAAAATAAAGATCATCAATATTTTGACAGCCCAACCTATAAAGAAGAGGATTGATGGAATCACCAATATCAGAAAGGACAAGTAATCCTCTTGGAGTTAATATAGACTCCATTTTTTGTTGACCTCGTGAGATTAATTTATCCCTATCATCAAGGATTCTCTGTTCTAAAATAATTTTTCTAGTTTGAGGTAAGCAATAACTTTCTAATCCATCTAAAGGAGCTCTCCTTGACTCCCCTAAATTAACTCTGAGAGTACTAGCGTTGGGAATAACTACACTTAATGGTCTATCAACTCCGTCAATATTAATTGATTCAGCTTCGGCTAAAACTCTAGGGTTAATTACAGCAGCAAAATCAACTCCAGTAGCGTTTTTAGGTAAAAACCTAACTGTCCCAGTTGGAGTAAAAACTAACTTTAAGATATAGTCTTTAACGTCTTTTTGATTGTTTATTAATCCAACGATTCCATTGTTATTAAATTCTTCCATTTCTTTGGTCATAATGGCAATTTCTACTGGCCCTTGAGGAAAATTTACTGTTGTTTGCAAAGCCTGATAACCGTTTATTCGTTGATTAGCCCCAATAAATTCATCAAAACGATCATAATCAACGATATCTCCAAAACCTTGATGGATTTTATATAGAACCTGATAACAATCTTGAAGATTCCCCAACTGAACTCTAAAACTTATCAGATCATTAATATCACCAAAATCACTGTGACTACTTTTACCTTTCAGGGCCATTTTCTCCCTTTTTTTATTTAACATCCAACAACCACTCTTTCTAGTCTCAACCTTCCCGTTAATTTCGTTATCTGAAAGTAGTTGTTCAATTCTACTGGTTAAATAACTAGTAAATTCTGGACTTGTTCTTGGGTCAGATTCTAAACTAGATAAGGTTTCTTGATAGTCTATTGGATCTAGATATCTAAAACATAAATCCTCAAGTTCAGTTTTAGCTTTCCAAAGACCAAGAGATTCTGCTAATCTGGTGTAGATATCCAAAGTTTCCCGAGATTTGGAAATTTGTTTTTCTGGTTTCATAAATTCCAAAGTTCTCATATTATGTAACCTGTCTGCTAATTTAATTAAGGCAACTCCCGGGTTAATATAACTTTTGTTTAAAACATTCTTTAATGTTTCCCTATCAGTACTTGATTTAAGTTTAGTGACTCCAGCGACTAATTCTGAAACTCGCTTTCCAAATTGAGCCTTAAGTTGATTTATGGGGACATTACAATCTTCAACAGTATCATGAAGGATGGCGGCAGTTAAATAATCCTCACCATTAATACCCCATTCATCTTTTAGAATTTTATAAACTGCCTGACAGTGAGAAAAATAAGGTTCTCCAGAGTTACGAAATTGACCTTGATGGGATTTTTGAGCAAATTCATAAGCCGAATTAAACCGTTCTGACCTAAAAAGAGCAAGAGATTCTGCTGAATTTATCAATTCTAAGCTCATTTGGGGGTATTTTACACTTGTTTTTAATAAACACCAAATTTAGACTTTATTTTTGTTTAAGATATTTCTTTAATTTTCTTGGCTAAGGAGTCAAAAGAAAAGGTGGTTTGCTCCCTTGTTGCCATATTTTTTAAAGATACCATTTTGTTTTCTACTTCATCACTTCCAACTATTATGCAATATGAATACCCAGAATCTGAGGCTTGTTTTAGTAAATTATTTATTTTATGAATTTCAGGGTTAAGGATTACAGCAGGAATGCCTGTTTTTCGAATAGTTGAAGCAATCTTTAAAGTATATTCTTGTAAACCATCTCCAAACGACAATACCGCTATCTTGATATTTTTACTATTATCAGTAGTAATACCCAAATAATCCATGGCTAAAACCATTCTATCAATACCAAAAGCAAACCCAATTGCGGCCATGCTAATAGGACCTCCCAGTTCTTGAATTAAATTATCATATCTGCCACCACCACAAAGACTATAATTAATTTTAGGATGGCGGATTTCAAAGACAGTATCAGTATAATAATCAAGTCCGCGAGTTAAAGATAAATCAAAATAAACCCGATTCTTTAGCTTACCTAATAAACTTATGGAATCGCTTATTGTTTTTAAAGCTTCTTCTATTTTAGGAGTTAAATATTTTCGTTTTACTAATATTTTTGAAAATAATTCTATTGCTTCTACTGGATCATTAATTTTGGCCAAAGAGTCATTCATTTTTAAGATTTCAATAATAGTTTTGGTAGGAATTTTTTTCTCTTCCGATTCTTTGATTACTCTTTCTGGCAACTCCTTATCAAATTTATCAATTTGCCTCATTATAGACTTAATGGTTTCTGGGTCTTTTACTCCATCAATTGAGCTAATTAAACTTAATAATATTTTTCTATCGTTTAAATGAATTTTTGTTTCCTGAGGAAAATTTAATGAATTAAGTGTTTCTGCCATGATAGAAATAATTTCAACTTCACCCCAAGGGGCTTTTAAGCCAATAACATCAATATCGGCTTGGTTAAACTCTCTTTTTCTACCCTTTTGAGCACGTTCACCTCGATAAACTGGACCAACTTCAACTCTTCTAAAAGGATAATTAATCTCTTGCCTCTTAAAGGCAATATATTTAGCCAAAGAAAGAGTGTGCTCAAAAACTAAAACTAAAGAACTGGACTCGTTTTGTCCAATCCTACTTAAAGCAAACATTTCATTTTTTATTTGATCGCTCCCAGCATTTTTGTGAGTTACCCATGAAAGATCAACAACTCGAGGAGTTTGAAGCTGTTGATACCCGTAAAGATTAGCAACCCTTTGGAGAGTAGAGATTATTTGGTGGTATTTAGGATATTCTTTTTGATCAATAGACTCGAAACCAGATGGCCAATTTTTTCTTTCCTGGCCAATCAAATATTTTCCATTATTGTTCATATTTTCCTTTAGTAAGGGGTAGTTTAGCTTAATAAGCTATTTGGATAATAATACCCTATGATACAGTTAATTTTTCCATCTATCAATATTTGGATAGATATTTTATAAAGAGAGATTGTTTTATTTAGAATGCCAAAACAACTATTTTAACCCTATTTTTTAATAAAAATTGAATAATTAGGTTAAATTTGATACTATCCCTAAAATGATTGAAGTTATTACACATGCACCAATACAGACTAGAAGTAATACTCTTCAACACCAAGAAAGATTATTCTCTCTTTTAGCCTCTGAAACTATAATTAGATTAAACGAATTCCAAACTGGAAAAGAATATCCTCGAGTTGATATTTGGAATGTTATTGGTTTAAAGGCTGAAAAAGACTACCAATTAAATAATGTTTTCCAAACTAGGGAAGAATATGCTCAGGAACAGGTATCACAAAGATATCAATTACTAAAAGATACTTATGAAATTCCAACTAGTGGTCGGGTGAGCATTCTTGATGATTCTCCTGAGTACCAACAAGTTGTTACTAAAAGAATAGAAACATTAATTAAAGATAGGGTTATTGAAGTTGGGACTCAAAAATATCGTAAATGCTCTGATTGTGAGTATGTTTATGTGTTAGCACAATCACCAATAACCCGATGCCCTACTTGCCACTCGCCATCATTCAAAATAGTTGAAAAAAATGGGTTTACTTTTTCATTTAATCAGGAAACTCGAGCTGTTATAGGTTCAAATATATCTATATTTCCAAAAACAGGACAAGCAGAATATAGAAAACGAGTTGCGACAATACCGCCAATATTACAGTTATCCCGCCAAAGAGAGCATGGTCATGATTTAAGTAGTTTTGGAGTTGATCATGATTTTGTTTTAGATCCTAATTTTTCCGTAGCTATGATTGGTTCGGTTATTGATGAATTAGGATTGGGAAAATTAACAACTATCGTTCAAGGAATTGATTCAATTGGTAACTTGGCACCATATCAAAAATTATTTGACTCAAATCAAGATATTAGATATCTGACTCACGGCACTGTTCCTGGCTTTATGCAAGAAAATGTTGCTAAAAATCCTGGATTTTATTTCCCATACTTAACTCTAAATGCCCTGTCTTTACCGAAGGGAATTAACCAAAATCAATTTCAAAATTTTTTCAAAGAATATCAACGTTTTTCTGGTCAAGCTAAATTTGCCTTAAATAAACTAAAAGATTCGCCTCCGTCTAATTTTGACCCCGATTTTACTAATGTTTTTAAGTTATTTAACCGCTATTCTTTTCGTGATGGATTGACGGCTTTAAAAGATATTATTTATCATGATTTGTCTAATTCCTCTAATTCCCCCTCAATTAAATTCTTAGAAGATTTAAAAACACTACTTAATCATTCTCTTGGTCTAAAAATAGACAATAACTAAAAACATATGAAGAGAAATATTATATTACTAAAAACAGCTATATTGATTTGATTTTGACTATGATTACGCACCAGATTGATGTTTTAATTCCACAGCTTAAAAGTTCGTTTGAAAAAAGTTTTAAATCAAGAATTGTTTGCCTTATTCATCACGGATCTTCACTTTACAAAGACATTAATAATGAACCTTCAGATATTGACCTTGAGTTAGTTCTGTCAAGGTATGAAAAAAATGATTACTTATTAATTCAAAAAATTTTAAAAAGATTTGGAGTAAATGTTGAATGTCAACTTCGATACCTTTGGGAGCTTACAAACGCCCAAGGATTAATTTCTAATACTAGTTATAAAATATTTATGTATTTTGCCTATTCTAATGGAATTTGTTTATTAGGAGAAAATATTTATAAAAATCTAATTAAAAAACTTACAGATGAAGAAATTAAAGACAGTCTCTTAATTTCAGCTCAAATTGAATTTAAAAATATTCGAAAAGAATATTTTTCTAAATCAAGGGCAAGGGTTGTCAATAAACATATTAAAGTTTTTTTATTAGACGTTTTTATGTATTTAGGAACACTTGATTATCGAAATTTGGGTAAAAAATCTTTCTTTAAAAAAAGAAAGACAATATACCTTGATGAGGTAAAAATTGCTTTCTCGAAATGGATGTCTGCGGCTGATTATAAAATTTTTCAAGAATTTATTGATGATTGTGGTAAAAACCGTATAAACGAAGAAATGTTTTTACTAGTAAATAAAATCTCTAATAATTTATTTAAAAAATGAAGTTAAAGAAAAATAATAATCTATCGGAATACCTTAACCAAACTGGTAAGATAATTACTTCGTTATCCCCGACAACTAAAAGAAATATTACCAAAATCTCTGATTTAGCTCTGAAATCAATAAAGAGTCAGAATAAGGTAATTTTTTGTGGAAACGGAGGAAGTGCTTCAATGAGTGAACATCTTGCTGCTGAATTTGTTGGTAGATTTAATAAAAACCGAAATTCTTTTCCAGCAATTTCTTTAACCTCAAATAGTGCTAATGTTACCGCTATTGCAAATGATTTTGGTTTTGATCAAATATTTAGGCGGCAAATTGAAGGTTTGGGAAACTCAGGAGATTTATTAATATGCATGTCTACTAGTGGTCGGTCAAAAAATATTTGGGAGGCTATTAAAATAGCTAAAAGAAAAAAAATAACCACAGTTTTGTTCACTGGAAATATAAATATATTAAATGACTACTTGCCGGATTTTTTAATTAAAGTTCCCTCTAATATTAATTCAATTATTCAAGAAGTCCATCTTTCAATCGGTCATTATATTTGTCAATATGTCGAAAATAACTACCATGAATGATTTGAAACTAATTTTAAGTAAATTAAATTACCAGAAAGATATTTTAGTAATAGGCGATCTAATCTTAGATGAATATCAATATTGTCATTCTAATAGATTGACTCCGGATGAAAATAAACCTATTTATGATATAGAAAAATCTAATTTTTGTCTTGGAGGAGCAGCAAATGTGGCCAGAAACTTAGCCTCGTTGGGAGTAGGAGTTGATTTGGTTGGCTTAATTGGTAAAGATTTTCAAGCTTTAATTTTTAAGAAACTACTTTGTCAGTCAAAAATAGGTTCAAATTTTATCTTAGTTAATTCAGACAAACCTACTTCTCTAAAAACTAGAATTATTAATGATGGTAAATTTTTATTCAGAATAGATATAGAAGACAAAACTAAAATTTCTCAAGAGTTTCATAAAAAAATTAAAAATATTATTACAAATAATATTAAAAAATTTGACGCTTGTATTATCTCTGATTATCAAAAAGGAACCATTACTAAAGAGCTTTGCCAATTTATTATTTCCTCTTTTAATAAATTCAATAAACCAGTGTTTGTTGATCCGAAGGGAAAGAATTATCTAAAATATCAAAATTGTACAATTATCACTCCAAACCAGAAGGACCTAGAGGTTATTTCCCGAAAAAAATTTGGGAAAAATATTGAGAAAATGCAAAAAAGTGGAGAAGCTTTATATAGGAAAATAAAATGCAAAAATATTATTGTCACGGTTGGATCTAAGGGCATGATTCATATAAATGATAATGGAACACTTTATTCTCCAACTTTGGCTATTTCTAAAGTTAATGCATCTGGAGCAGGTGATACTGCGATATCTACCATGGCCCTGTCTTTTCTTTCTGGCCTAAACTGGAATGAAACCTTAGCTATTTCTAATTTTTTTTGCAGTCTCGTAATTCAAAAAAATGACACTTCAGCAATAAACCAATCGGAACTTAAAATTATGGGATTTAATTAAATACTCAAATAAAATACTGATTAAACTATAGGGGGGTTAAAAAAAGTTGATTACTCTAAACAATGTGAAACGTCATTCCAGCACTCTAATTCCCACTTGATACCATCATAATTTAAAATTGAGACTCCTGTTTTACTTAATTTTAGAATCTTTTTTAGTTTAAGAAAAATATCTATAGAAAAAGATTTATCTAATATAATTAGCCCCACTAAATAGCAAATAAAAGTTCCATGAGAAACCACTACAACATTTTCTCCTCTTAAGTTTTTAAGGTAATTAAGAGCTTTAGTAGCTCGAATTCTTAAATCTTGATAATTCTCCTCATCACTATAATGCCAATTGATATCTTTTAAGGACATTTTTTCAATCTTTTTTAAAATTTCTTTTACCTCTTTATTATGATGAGACTTACCAACGACTTCTTTAGGTTTTTGAACTTCAGTAAATAATTTACTTACCTCAAATTTTTTTAAGATATATTTAGCCGTTTGAATTGCGCGAGTGTGTGAACTCGAAATAAGCAAATCTATTTTAATATCTTGAAATCTTTTGGCCAGCAGTTGGGCTTCTTGGTGACCTTTTTGACTGAGAGGCTCGCAATCTGGCTGACAAATTTTTTTTTCTAAAGAATTAGTTGAACCATGACGGACAAAATAAATTTTCATAGATAAAACTACTAGGATAAAACCTTTCTATTCTAATAGCGGTCTTATTCTACCAATTTTTTAAAGTTAATGAGGTAAGGTGGTAATAACGGTTCACTATCTTACTTGTTTTAGATTATTACCGTCCCATTCAATTATTGGTTCATCACCATACTTGGCATTGATTTCTACAGACTCATTTAGCCATGTTCCATAATTAATAGTCTTGTTTTTAGGACCTTCAAAAGGGGCTATGGCAAAATAAAGAGTTATTTTATAACTGCTTGGTGATATTTCTGTTAATTTACCACTAGCTTTGGAATCTGATGGTCGAAAACCTGTTTTGAAGCTTTCACCATTGCCAAAAACTTTACCCATGGTGTAAATACCGCCAAGATCCTGACCTTCAGCCGGATTAGCATCTAAATCATCCCAGCACTTAGATGAAAAACAGGTATCCATCATATATGAATCGTTACTGACGTTAACTATTTTTATTATCTGATTAATATTAAGATCATAGGTTTTATTTTCAGTTGCTTCTTTTTTATCTTCAGTTTTTATAACTTCATTTTCTTTTTCTACAATTATTTTTTTAACAGCTATTGAGGCATTATTAATTATTTCCTCTGGAGACTCATTGCTTTTTACCGCCTTATTTTCTTCCTTCCACTTTGATAATTCTTCTTGGGTTATTCCAGTAATTTCTGCTTTAACTTCACTTTTTCCGTCTGTTTTAATACTTATGCCTAAGATTTTTTCATCCTGAATGACCGACCTAACCTGATCAGCTCCAAAACTGAGAGCTGATAACTTATCAATCCCCTTGCTTAAATTTCCAGGAATATTGGTTAGGGATAAAATTGCGGCTGCTGGTTCAGTAACACTGCGAAAATTACTAACCATTTCGGAAACTTTATTTTTATCACCTAAAGCAATTCTAGCTTCATCCTCAGTAACTTCTAAAACTAAATCAGCACCAACTACGACGGTGGATGTCGCTGCTAGGGCTCCTGAAGCTCCACCACTTAAAATAACACTACCAACATAAACAGTTACTTTACAACCATTTTTTATTCTCATTGAATTTTGTTCACATTTTTCAAAAACATCACCTTCTTCTCCGTATGCTTCACGAGAAACTTCATCTTGGGTTTGATTAAGTATTAATTGAGCGTGTTTGGCGTCAGTTCCTAAGTGTTTAGCCAGAGTTATAATCTTTTTACCAAAAGGGGCACTGTCGATAATTTTATTTATTTCCTCTTTATCATAAGCTAAAGCTGAAGAAATAATTTTTAAACTGGTTTTTTCAACTGCTACTTTATTGGCTATTTTTTCTAGCTGACCAACTCTTTGTTCTAAATCATTCCACTCTTTGGTAACCTCTTCAATTTTCTTTTTCCAGCTTTCATAGCTATCAAAATTTTTAGCTTTTTCGAGAACGTTTTCTGTTTGATAGCGAAGGGAGGCATACTTAACGGAAAGAGAGAGTGTCTCTGAATAAAACTGTTGCTCTATTTCTGTGGGTTTATTTTTACTAAAAATCTTAAATAATCCAAAACTAATAACTATTAAAACAATTCCGATAATTATTTTTTTAGTCATAAGAAATTATAACAAGTAGATGGATTTTATATTCAATTTCTTTCTCTTTTTACTAAAAAATTTGTTTATCAATTTTAGCCATAAAAAACTTTAAATTAATAAATTAAAATAAAGTATGTGGAAAAAAATTAAATCAAAAACAATTTTAAAACATCCTCGTATAAAAATAATTGAAGACACTGTTTTGTTACCAAATAAAATAAAGACTAATTATTTAAGAATAGTAGAAAAATCAAAAAATGGAGTTACTATTCTATGTTTAAAAGACAACAAAATTCTAATTCAAAAAGAATATTCTTATCCTGTAAATAGGATACTTTATCAATTTCCTGGAGGTAAGGTTAAAAAAAAGGAACAAATTATCCAAGCCGCAAAAAGAGAGTTATTTGAAGAATCTGGAATTGTGACAGATAACTTTATCTAAAATTTCTTGTTTGACTTCTTTATTAATTGTTGGCATAAAAGTACCTCCTTAACTATTAAATCACGTGCACTAACTGGTCTAGTTTAAGGGGTACCGGTCAATATTGATAAATTCCAACATCTCAGGACAGAAGTTTTAAATCAAGAAATTATTGCAGGAAAATTAATAGAATTGGATTATGACGCTTTTAATCATGTCGACAAAGATATGGTTAAAGAATATTTAATCTATATCCTAAAATTTGGAACGGCCGAAGAAAGAATAAAAGTAATGTCTGCGATTAAAACTAAATTTGTTTTACACAATAAAGAATTAACAATTAAATAATAAGCATGCAGGTAGTGTTTGTGATTCACTTAAAACCTTACCAGTATGGTTTGATATACATCATCTTACTTTTACCTTCTTTTATTAAATTATTCAAAAAGTATACTGGTTTTACATTCAGATATTTAATGAATTAGGTGAAACTCCTAAACTGTGCCGCAACGGTCAAAGTCCGATCTTAAATATTAGCAGTATTGCCTGAACAGGTCCGAGCCAGACCATTACATATTTTTATCTTACCTGGCGAAGACCAGGTTTTTTAATTTAATAAGGTAAAAATATGTTTCAAAAAATAAAAAAAAGAGACGGGCGAATCGTCCAATTCGACTCCCAAAAAATAGAGTTAGCTATTATTAAAGCTGGTCAGGCGACAGGTGAATTTGACGAAAAAGTTGCCCACAAATTAACCCTTAAAGTTTTGAGTTTAGCCCAAGATTTAATAAAAACAAAAGTTCCCAAGGTTGAAGAAATCCAAGATATTGTTGAAGAAGTTTTACTTTCCTCCACCTATAAAAATACTGCTAAAGCTTATGTTATTTATCGCGATCAACATGCCAAAATTAGAGAAATCAGCAATTCCGTCAGTATTGATTTAGTCGACCAATATTTGGATAAGCTCGATTGGCAGGTCAAAGAAAACAGTAACATGACTTTTTCCCTTCAAGGTCTTAATAACTATATTTCCTCAGAAATTAGTAAAACTTATTGGCTCAACAAAATTTATCCCAACGAAATTAAAGAAGCTTATCTAAATGGTGACTTTCACATTCATGACTTAAATATTTTATCGGTTTACTGTGTTGGTTGGGATCTTTGGGATCTTCTTAAAGAAGGCTTCAAAGGAGTTGAGGGCAAAATTGAAAGTAAACCAGCTAAACATTTTCGCAGTGCCTTAGGTCAAGTCGTTAATTTCTTTTATACCCTCCAAGGGGAAGCTGCTGGAGCTCAAGCTTTCTCTAATTTTGACACCCTACTTTGTCCTTTTATTCGCTATGACAAACTAAATTACGACGAGGTTAAACAATCACTCCAGGAATTTATGTTTAATATGAATGTGCCGACTCGAGTTGGCTTCCAAACTCCCTTTACCAATATTACCCTCGATCTTAATATTCCTAAGTTTTATCAAGATCAGCCAGTTATCTATGGTGGTAAACCTCAAAAAGAAACTTATGGTCAATTTCAAAAGGAAATGAATCTGTTCAATAAAGCTCTTTTTGAAGTCATGACTGAAGGTGATGCCAAAGGTCGAGTCTTTACTTTCCCAATCCCAACTTACAACATCACCAAAGATTTTGATTGGAATAATCCTATTCTCGATGGTCTTTGGGCTATGACTGCTAAATATGGTATTCCTTATTTTTCTAATTTTGTAAATTCCGATATGAAGCCAGAAGATGTCCGTTCTATGTGTTGTCGTCTACGAATTGATAATCGGGAATTGGAAATGAGAGGTGGTGGTCTATTTGGTGCCAATCCTTTAACTGGATCTATTGGAGTCGTTACTATTAACCTTCCCCGAATCGGCTATCTTTCCAAAAACGAAACTGAACTTAAGCAACGGCTATCTAAATTAATGGATTTAGCCAAGGAAAGTTTGGAGATTAAAAGAAAGGTTTTGGAAAATCTAACCGAAAAAAATCTTTATCCATATTCCAAATTTTATCTTCGCCATGTTTATGACCGATTTCAAAAATATTGGAAAAACCATTTTTCTACCATTGGTTTAATTGGTATGAACGAAGCTATTGTCAACTTACTTGGTAAAAATATTGCCGACAAAGAGGGTTTGGAATTTGCCACTCGAATTATGGATTTTATGAGAGAAAAATTAAAACAGTATCAGTTGGAAACCAATAATATTTATAATCTCGAAGCTACTCCCGCCGAAGGCACTTCTTACCGTTTAGCTCAAAAAGATAAAGTTAAATACCCCAAAATTATTGTGGCCAATGAAAAAGATAACAAAAAAGGAGTTGCTCCTTTTTATACTAATTCTACTCATCTTCCGGTTAATTTTACTGATGATATTTTTGAGTTGCTTGATCTTCAAGATAATCTTCAAACTAAATATACTGGCGGTACTGTGGTTCATATTTTTGCCGGTGAGAAAATTTCTAACCCCAATATTGTCAAGAATTTAGTCAAAAAGGTTTGTCATAACTATCATTTACCTTATTTCACCCTGACTCCCACTTTTAGTGTCTGTAAACAACACGGCTATATTGCTGGAGAACACAAAACTTGTCCCAAATGTAAAAGTGCTTGTGAAATTTATTCTCGGGTGGTTGGCTATCTTCGTCCAATTAGTCAGTGGAATGATGGTAAAAGAGCTGAGTTTGACCAAAGGAAAGGTTTTAAGATTAATCAATTATGAAAATTGGTGGTTTTCAAAAATTTTCTCTAATTGATTATCCCGATAAAATTAGTGCTGTCATTTTTACTCAGGGTTGTAACTTTAGATGCCCTTATTGTCACAATCCTGAGTTATTAGCCTTAGACCAAAAAACCAAATTTGATGAAACAGAGATCTTAAGTTTTCTAAATTCTCGCCAAAACCAGTTAGATGCCGTAGTCATTACTGGGGGAGAATCCACTCTTCAAAATGACCTTTTTGAATTTATTAAAAAAATTAAATCTCTAGGGTTCTTAATTAAACTAGACACCAACGGCACCAACCCTCAAATTATTAAAAAACTTTTAGATAAAGGGTTAATCGATTACATTGCTATGGATATTAAAGGGCCATTAGAGAAATATGAGCAAATTACCCAAACTACCGTTAATTTAGACAGTATCTTACAAAGTATTAAACTGGTTAAACAGTGTCCTGATTATGAATTTAGAACCACAGTCACCAGAGAACAATTATCAATTGACGATATTAATCAAATTGCCAATCTGCTATCTGGTTCCAAAAAATATTTTCTTCAAAAATACATTACAAGATCAGATGAAAAGAATACAAAAAAAAGATTTTCTGCTTATAAAACTAAGGAATTAACTGATATATCCAAGAAAATTAAGCAATATTTTAGTGAATGTTCTATTAGGTAATAATACGGGATTCAACGGTAAAAACGAATGTTACAGGTTGTGAAAATAGAATCTGGAATATTTTATAAAAATACCCCAAATCTTTAGGGATTCCTAGCTATAGTGTTAAGGTCTTATGGAACCTTAGGCAAAATGCGGAAGGGATGGGAGTCGAACCCACATGCCATTTCTGACGCAGGTTTAGCAAAC
>CAZVMP010000007.1:0-32781 GCA_964628885.1 uncultured Gammaproteobacteria bacterium
TGGTAGCTAAGTTGGTAAAAGAAAAGTTGTCTAATAATTAAATGACTAATCAAAATTTGATTTTAATTAGGCATGGAACTAGGTGGGGTTTAGATGAAACCCTAGTAAGAAGAATAGCCAAAGAAGTTTTGCAAAGACGAGGGTTTAGTAAGGGAGTAGAGTTGAGTCTTTATTTTGTAGGTAGAGATAAGGCTCGGGAATTAAATAGATTTTATAGGAAAATGGAGTATGTTCCTCAAGTATTGGGATTTCCAATGTCAATAGATTCTGATGTCGATGGAAAGGTACGATTGGGAGATATTGTAATTTGCACTCAAAAACTAAAATATGAGATTAAATATCAGAAGTCTGATTTAGAAGAAATATTGAAAAATTGGTTAGAGCACGGTTTGGATAATTTATTAAAGAATAATTAAGCTATTTAGCTGGTGTTTTAAAAATTTAATATAGGTGCCATATTTAGTAGATATGTGCTTGATTAAGACATTTTTAAATCAAGTTAACAATGAATAAGATTGGAGTTGATATAGAAAATGATATTGTAAATTTAGGTTGGTTTTGGTTTAATCTATTAATGTCTGTGTTTCACTTAAAATATCGGCCGAAGAAATTATTAGATTTGGATTTGTTTGATGTTGCCGAAAAATTGGGTAAAATTTTGTCTGCTAAAGATATACCGCAGTCATTTTTGTTTTCTGGACCGAAAGGTTCAGGGAAAACTTCGGCAGCTAGAATTTTAGCTAAGACGGTGAATTGTTTAAACAAAAAAGAAGGAGAGGCTTGTGGAAAATGTGATAATTGTGAAGAAATTAATGGAGGACGAGCAATAGATATTATAGAAATGGATGGAGCTTCAAATAGGGGAATTGAAGATATTAGGAATCTTAAAGACAAAGTGTACTTGTCACCTAGTAAGCTTAAATATAAGGTCTTTATTATTGACGAGGTTCATATGTTAACAAAAGATGCTTTTAACGCTTTGTTAAAGCTGATTGAAGAACCTCCAAAACATACTTTTTTTGTGTTATGCACTACTGATGCTAATAAAATTCCTGACACAGTAATGTCGCGGTTGATTCGGATTGATTTTAGGCGGGGAGGAAGGGAGGAGTTACGTCATTCTTTAAATAAAGTTATTGAAGGAGAAAAAATAGTTTTGGAAGAATCGGGAATTGATTTTATCTTAGAAAGGAGTGATGGAAGTTTTAGAAATTTACAAAGAGACTTAAATGAAATAGTGTTAAGTTTTGGGAAGGAGCTAACGCGAGAACAGGTGGAGAATTTTTTTGCAAATAAGAGTGGAAATTATAGTGAGTTTGATTTTGAAACTGATTTAATTAAAGGAGATATCAAGATAATTTTAGAAAAATTAGAGAAAATGGCTGATGAGGGGAAAGATTTTTCTGATTTTAGACAAAGATTGATGAAATATTTCCAAGCTAAGATTTTAGCATATTTTGAAACAGGGACAGAAATTAAATCAAAATTACCACTGATTGATTTGGAAAGAATTATGGATTTGTTAATAAGATCTTCAAGACAAGAAAAGGAGACAGAAATTGACCAGTTACCATTAGAATTAGCAGTAATAGATTTCTTAAAAGACTTTGAAAGAACGGGAGAAATAAAAAAGAAAATTGAGAGAGAGATTAAGCCTGAAGTGATATCAAAATTAGAGGAAAAAACAAGAGAATTTCCAAAGGAGATACAAGTAGAGACTAAAGAGACAGTAGTTAATATAGATGTGTCAGGAGTTAATTTAGAAAGAATTGAGGAGTCTTGGGGAAATGTGTTAGCGGCGATAAAACCGTTTAATCATTCAGTGGAAGCATTTTTAAGAGCTTCAAGGCCAATTAAACTGGACGGGCGGCGTTTAGTGGTGGAGGTTTTTTACCCGTTTCACAAGGATAGATTGGAAGAGACTAAAAATCGTCAAATTGTAGAAATGGGGCTGGAAAAAGTTTTAGGAATATTATTAGTGCTTGATTGTATTTTGAGTAAAAGCAGGAAAGAACCATTAGTAATTAAAAATGATACTCCGATTGAAAATATAAGTGAAGAGCTAATGGAAAATAAGGATAATAAATCTGATTTATATGATGTTGCTAAAGATATTTTTGGTTAACTTAAGTTTGTAAAATTTTATTAAGCTTTTTAAATTTATAAAGTAAAAAATAAACAAGGACAAAAGGGAGTTTTAATAATATAATGTTGACAGGTTAGTTTTTATAAAAAATTATGTTTGATAAAGCAAAAATGTTATCTCAGGCTTATAAATTAAAGAAGGCGGTTGAGGCGGAAGTAATAGAAGTTGAAGAAAACGGAATTAAAATAAATGTTAGTGGAGATCAAAAAATTAAATTCTTATCGGTAAATGGAATGGAAAATAAGGTTTTAGTGGATACAATAAATAAGGCATTAAAAAAGTCTCAAGAAACTGCTGCTAAGAGGATGAAGGAAATGGGAGGCTTAGAGGGATTGTTTTAGTAGTAAACAATTTTAAAATTTATAAAAAAATATCAGTGGCAGAATTTCCCAAAGGAATAAAAAATTTAATTGAGGCGTTTGAAAGGTTACCCGGGATTGGTCCTAAAGGGGCTACTAGATTAGTGTTTTATTTACTGAATACTCCGAAGGCTTATGTTCAGGATTTGGCAGCAGCTCTAATTAGGATGAAAGAAGACGTTAAAATTTGTAGTGAATGTTTTTCGGTTAGTGAACAAGATGTTTGTTCAATATGTGATGATAATAAGCGAAATACGTGGCAAATCTGTGTAGTGGAAAGAGCAATAGATGTTATGGTAATTGAGAATATGGGAGGATATAAAGGAATTTATCATGTTTTGGGAGGAGCAATTAATCCTTTGGAACATATTGGTCCTGATGAACTAAAAATTGAGGAATTGGTGGAAAGAGTAAAAAATAAATTAAATGTAGGAGATAAGTGTATAGAAGTGATTTTAGCAACTAACCCAACAATGGAGGGAGAAGCAACGGCATTATATATTAAAAAGAAATTAGAAGGATTAGAAATAAAAATATCTCGAATCGGTAGTGGGTTACCAATTGGAGCAGACTTAGAATATGCTGATCAGGCAACTTTGTGTCGAGCGCTGGATGGAAGGAGAGATATTTAGTATCATAAATTATGAAAATAAAACATTTTATTTTGGGCTTGACTATTATTTTAATTGTTGGGATGGTTTATTTATGGCAGCAGAGACAAGTGCAGGTTAATAGTTTAATACCAATAGTATCAGAAATTAATGATGAAGTTGAGACTAAAGAAACAGAAATAGATAGGAAGGGATGGGTTGAAGGAAAAATTTGTTATCCTTCTGATTTTATTCCAGATGGTTATATTTTGGCTAAGAATATAGTAACTGGTGAGGTAGAAAGACAGGCTTTTATATTTGATAAGGCTGTTGGCAATCAGAAATATTCAATATTATTAGATGAAGGAAAATATGTTTTTAGCTATGAAGTGACGGAAAGGGGAGAAGTTGAAGGTTTTTATACTAATTGTTCTAAAGATTTAGAAAATTGCTTGACCTGGGAAAGTCATCAATTAATAGAAGTAGAAGTAATGGCAAATGAGACGGTAACAGAAATTGATATTTGTGATTATTACTATCAATCAGAGAATAAACCAAAATGGTAGAATGAAGCCATGACAGATCAAAGAATTTTGAAGAGAGTGGTGAGGGGATTAGGAGAATTGGGGATGGAAACGCTTGAAAAAGGAGCTGAAACGGGGCAGAAAATTTTAGAAGAGATAATTAGTGGGGAAAAATTGTTGGGGTTAGAAAAAACGATGTCGGATGAGGAATTAACTTATAAAAAACATGAAGAAGAGATAGAAAAACAAGAGGAAATAAATAGATTAAAAAATCAAATGGGCCAAGGGAGAAATGTGGAATTAGAAATGAATCGGTTAAGGAGGGAGAATGAAAGAGAAGAGGAAGAAAAAGAAAAATATTATGAAAAAGTAAGACAGCAAAAAGAAGCAGAAGAGCAACGGGTAGAAGATTATATGGATTTGATGATGGAGTCAACTAATCCTGCAAAACAAAAGAAGAATCGGGGAAGTGCTTTAATAAAAAAGAAGAAACATCAGCCAGATATGAGCCAGATGTCGCAAACAACTGAGTTTAAGGGTAAAATTGACTAAAATGAAGATTTATAATACTTTAAAAAGGCAGAAAGAAAAATTGGTCACTATTAGGCCTGGGGAGGTGGGGATTTATAGCTGTGGACCAACGGTGTATTCTAGTCCTCATGTTGGTAATATGTATGCTTATGTTTGTTGGGATGTATTGGTAAGATCGTTAAAATATCTTGATTATAAGGTTAAAAATGTAATTAATATTACGGATGTGGGGCATTTAGTATCTGATGGAGATGGTGGAGAAGATAAAATGGAAAAGGGTTCAAAAAAAGAAGGTTTAACAGTGTGGGAGATAGCTAAAAAATATGAGGAGGAATTTTTAAATAATTTAGTTGATTTAAATATTGAAAAGCCATGGAAGATGCCCAGAGCTACAGAACATATTAAGGAACAAATTAATTTAATTAAGAAGATTGAGGTAAATGGTTTTACTTATAAAATTAGTGATGGAATCTATTTTGATACTGGAAAAATGGCTGATTATGGAAAAATGGCTAATTTGGATTTGGAGAAAATTAAAGAAGGAGCTAGGGTAGAAATAAATGAAGAAAAGAAAAATTCAACTGATTTTGCATTGTGGAAATTTAGTCCCAAGGGTGTAAAAAGACAAATGGAGTGGGACAGTCCGTGGGGAAAAGGTTTCCCTGGATGGCATATTGAATGTACGGCGATGTCAATCAGATATTTGGGAAATAATTTTGATATTCATACTGGGGGAGAAGATCATATTCCAGTTCATCATACTAACGAAATTGCCCAAGCGGAAGGGGCTTTTGGGCATGATTCAGTAAAATATTGGATGCATAACGCTTTTATTACCTTTAAAGGGAGCAAAATAAGTAAATCAAGTGGAGGATTATATACTGTGACTGATTTAAAAGATATGGGGTTTGACCCATTGGCTTTTAGATATATGGTATTATCGTCTCATTATCGAAAAGGATTAGAATTTTCTATAGAGAGCTTAAGGGCAGCAGAAACAGCTTTAAATAAATTAAGAAAGTATAGAGTAAAAGAGGGATCAAAGGATAAGGTAAATCTAAAATTTAAAGATGAATTTGTGGCCAAAATTAGTGATGATTTGGCAATGCCGGAGGCGTTAGCGATTGTCTGGAAATTAGTTAGATCAGATTTAACGGCTGAAGAAAAATGGACGACTTTATTAGATATGGATAAGGTTTTGGGATTAAAATTAGCTGAAGAAATGGTTAAAGAAGTAATTCCAGAAGCAATTTTAAAATTAGTTGAAGATAGAAAAAAAGCCAGGGAAAATAAAAATTGGGTTGAGTCTGATCGATTAAGGGATATAATAAGGAGTAAAGGTTATTTGGTTGAAGATTTACCAAACTCCTGTAAAATAAGAAAAATATAAATTGTATTGTAAATAGAAATTTATTATGTTAATCTATTGAGCTAATGAAAGGAAATAAATACCGATATCAACTGGTAATAGTTTTACATCCTAAGACTGAAGATAAAGATAAGGTCTTGGCAAAAGCTAATGCTTGGTTGGAAAAAAATAAGATTGAATCAACCTCAGAACATTTAGGGATGAAGGAACTGGCTTATGAAATTGGTAAAAATTCTAAGGGTGATTTTTGGGCAATGAGTTTAACCTCAGAATCTCCAATAAAACAAAAAGAACTCAATTTATTATTGAATCGTGAACCTAATATTATTAGATATTTAATTTTGAAAAAGGAGTAAAAACATATGCCTAGCAGGTGTTTAAACAAGGTAACTTTAATTGGTAATTTAACCCGTGATCCGGAGTTGAGATATACTCCAAGTGGGATGGCGGTGGTGTCTTTTGGGTTAGCAACTAACCGGGTTTGGGTAACTAAACAGGGCGAAAGAAAAGAAGATGCCCAATTTCATCGGATTGTGGCTTGGAATAAGTTAGCAGAACTTTGTTCGCAGTTGTTGGTAAAAGGTCGAAGGGTTTACGTTGAAGGTAGAATTCAATATCGTGAGTTCACTGACTCTGAGAATAATAAAAAACAGATTGCTGAAATTATTATTGACGATATGATTATTCTAGATAATAAAGGTTCTGGGGTTGATCGTGGAGAAGCAATAGATTTGGCCGGAAGTCCGTCAACAGAAGAAACTGAAATGACTGCAGCCAATGAGGGTGGAATTGAAGATATTGTAATTCCTGATGATATTGGGGAAGTTCCTGTTGAAGAAAAGCCTGAAGAAGAAAAGCCTGAAGAAGAAAAGACTGAAGAAGAAACTGCTGATAAAAAAGAAGACGAAATGCCATTTTAATAACTTATGATGAGAAAAAGTAAAAAAGATAATTTGTTGATAGCAAGACGGAAGGGGAAAGAAAAGGGGTGTTCTTTTTGTAAGAATAAAACTACCCCTATCTGGGAGGATTATGAAAAGTATTATGAATATTTGTCTCCAAGAAGTCGGATTGTGGCTCGTCAATACACTGGAGTTTGTGCTAGACATCAACGAAAATTGGTAAAAGTAATTAAACAGGCTCGCCATTTAGGCTTATTGCCTTTTGTTACTAAATAAAAATTGGTATTTAAATCCCTCTGATTATTTTTGGTATCAGGGGGATTTTTAGTTATAATTAATTTATGACACGAAAAAATAAGACGAAATGGATAATAAGGACAATGGGAGAGGTGTCATATAGTGTTAGTGAAGGGGGCAGGGTGGTGGTAGGAGATTTGTTAGCTAAGGTAAAACCTAAAGTGGTAGAGTCTTTTAATTTGGCTAGATTCTTTGGAAGATTAGATACAGAAAAATTGAAGGAGTTGAATCAAAATTTCAAAGATACTTGGGTAAATAGTGGGGAATTATTGTGTTTGACTGGCGGGTTATTTCCTAAAAAGATATGTTTTCCAATGAGTGGTAATTTTTTAGGAATAGATGAGTTTGGAAATTTAAAGATAGAAAGGATGGAAGATGTTGAAATAGAAGTTAAATCTCCTGTAATAAGTAGAGTGTTTAAGATAGAACCGGAGAAAATTATTTTGGAATTTGAAGCAGTAGAATTTAAAGGAGAAGGAATAGTTGAAGGAAAGGCTTGGGGAAGCGGAGAGATTAAGATAATTAATGAAACTAGAGATTTAAAGTCAGACTTGAGAGGAGAGATATTATTTACTAATAATTTAACTAGATCGTTTTTGTTAAAAGCAGAAGTTGTGGGGATAACAGCGGTGGTTACTAAGGAAAATATTGGTCCAGATGAAATTAATTTAAATTTACCAGTTTTAAAATTGGATGATAAATCTTGGAAAGGAATTATGAAATATAAGGGGAAGAAAATTAATATACTGGTTAATTCTCGAGTAGGACGATTATTAATAGTGTTAGAATAAACAATGCGATTAAAAAATTTAAGAAATTTATTTTTAGGATTGGCACTAATATCGGTAGTAGCTTTAGTTAGTTATAGAATTGGTCAAGGTAATAAAATTTTAGTTGATGATACTGGAAAATTTAATTTATCTTTAATGTGGGATGTTAAAGATATATTGGCAGAAAAATATTTAGATAAGGATAAAATTAATGATGAAGCTATGAAGTATGGGGCGATAGAGGGAATGGTGTCGTCTTTGGACGATCCTTATACAATGTTTTTACCGCCAGAAGAAAATAAGAGTGCTAATGAGGATTTGGCGGGAGAATTTGCAGGAGTAGGTATTTCGTTGGGATATAAAGATAAGACTTTAGCAGTAGTGTCACCAATAGCTAAAAGTCCAGCAGCTAAAGCTGGGGTTCAGGCGGGAGATTTGATTTTAAAAATTATAGATAAGGCTAAAAATATTGATAAGGACACTAATGGAATCAGTTTGGAGGAAGCGGTAAAGTTAATTCGAGGGGATGTGGGAACTAAAGTGACTTTAAAAATGTATCGTGAAGGTAAATCAGACACGTTTGATATATCTCTGATAAGAGATAATATTGAAATCCCAGGGATGGAATTAGAATGGAAGGAATCTGAAGGAAGAAAATATGCCTGGATAAAATTTTATAAGTTTAGTGAACAGATATTTAAAGAATGGCCAATAATTGTATCTAAAATAAATGCGGAAAAAACTGCTGATTATGGTGGTATAGTTTTAGATATGAGAAATAATCCAGGAGGATATCTTCAAGCAAGTGTATTGATTGCTTCAGATTTTCTCAAAGAAGGGGTGGTAGTAAAACAAGAGTCAAAAAAAGGAATAGATGAGGTTTATAGAGTTAATCCAAGAGCTGGTTTATTGGTAGATGATAAATTAGTTGTGTTAGTTAATGGTGGTAGTGCTTCGGCAGCAGAGATTTTGGCTGGGGCTCTAAGAGATCATAATCGGGCTAAAATTGTAGGGCAAAAAACCTTTGGAAAAGGAACAGTTCAGCAAACAGAGGAATTTAAAGATGGTAGTGGTTTACATATAACTGTAGCTAGATGGTTGTTGCCAAACGGGAAAAATATTCATGGTGACGGATTGGAGCCAGATGTGGAAGTATTACTGGGAGAGGATATTCAAGAAGATGTTCAGTTGGATAAAGCTATAGAAGTATTAAAGGGAGAAAAATAATTTATTGGTTAATAAATTAATATGGAAGCAAATAAATTTAAAAAATTGATGTTATTTTTAGGAGTGGTTTTATTATTGGGGGGAGGGATAGTATTAGGAATGTTAATAAGTCAAAAATATTTGAATAGAGAAATGACGGTAGTCCAAAAAAAAGTGGAAGTAATAGATGAGGAATCGGTAGTGACTAGAGTGGTAGAGAAAGCAACACCAAGTGTAGTAACAGTGTCTATTAATAAGGATGTATTAACCAATGACCCAATGGATGTTTTTAGTCAATTATTTGGTTTTGATAGTTCATATAAAAGACATTTAGAAAATATAGAAAAAGATATTGGAACAGGGTTTATTATCAGTAGCGATGGTTTGATTGTAACTAATAAACATGTAGTTTCAGATACGGAAGCTAAATATAAAGTAATTATAGGTAAAGACGAAACAGTTGAGGTGGTGGATATTTATCGGGATCCAGTTAATGATTTAGCAATACTTAAAGTAAATAAGACTGGGTTAATACCGGTAGAAATGGGTAATTCCGATGAACTTAAGGTGGGACAGACAGTGGTGGCAATTGGGACAGCCTTAGGAGAATTTAGGTCAACGGTTACTAAAGGAGTGATTTCCGGATTAGGGAGAGGAATTACTGCTGGGGGTTTTGGGGTAGGAACAGAAAAGCTAGAAGATGTTATTCAGGTGGATGCGGCGATAAACCCAGGAAATTCAGGAGGACCATTATTTGATTCAAACACTAAAGTAATCGGAGTGAATGTAGCCGTGTCGCAAAGTGGACAAAGTATTGGATTTGCTTTACCAATTAATTTAGTTAAAGAGTCAGTAGATAATTTTAGAAATACAGGAGAGTTTGATAGACCTTATTTAGGAGTGGCTTATCAAATGATTTCAGAAAGAGCAGCTTTGTTAAACGAAGTGCCAATGGGAGCTTATGTGCAAACGGTAATTAAAGATAGTCCAGCAGCTAAGGCTGGGTTAGAGTCAGGAGATATCATTGTTGAAATTGATGGTAAAAAATTATCTGAAGATGATACCTCAATCGCAAGCATTGTTGGTAAGAAAAAAATCGGGGATATTTTAAGGATAAAATATTATCGGGGTAATAAGGAATCGGAAGTAGAGACGAGATTAGAAAAAAAGATTAATTAGTTAGTCTTGGCTTCGTCAAGGACGGTTAGTTCTAAGATTAAGTTATCAAGATTTCCTTGCATAATATCATCAAGATTATTAAAGGATTTGTCGATACGGTGATCTTTGATTTGGTTTCTAGGATAGTTATAGGTTCTAATCTTGTCAGCTCGAGTAGACTGGCTAATATTGGAACGGCCGCTGGACAATTGAGAGGCTTTTTTATCTTCTTCAATTTGCCAGAGTTTATTGCGAAGCAGGTCGAGGGCAATTTCGCGGTTTTGTTGTTGGTAACGCTCAGTGCGGACATCGAAAGTAAGGCCAGTGGGTTTATGAACTAGATGCACGGCAGTTGAAACTTTATTAACATTTTGACCTCCGTTGCCACCAGCGCGACAGGCAGTAATGGTAACATCCTCCATACGAAAATTAATTTCTTTAGAGTCAATTTGAGGCATAATAGCGATGGAGGCAGTAGAAGTTTGAATTCGGCCTCTTTTTTCGGTAACAGGGATTCTTTGAACTCGATGGGTACCAGATTCATATTTGAGTTGGTTATAAGCGTCGTAACCGGAAATTTTGATAATATGATTATCAATCTGATTAACTTTCCAGCCAATTTTGTTGGCATAGCGAATATACATATTCATGAGATCGTTTGCCCAGATGGTGGCTTCTTGGCCTCCGGGACCAGGGTAAAATTCCATAATAGCAATATTAGAATTAATAGTTGGCATAGGTTAGTTTATTAATTTGGAAATTATAAAGTTAGTGAATTTAAACAAAAAACCGTCAGTTTGAAGATAGATGACGGTTTTTTTAAAATGGCTATTTTGATTTTTTGATTAATTTTTTAGAATTATTTTTTTTGGCGGCAGTAGCCTTCCCTTTAGCAACTTTTTCTTTAAATTTATCAATTCTACCCTTGATATCAACAAATTTTTGTTGACCAGTAAAGAAAGGGTGGCATTTAGAACAGACATCAACGTCAATTTTTTCAACAGTTGAGCCGGTAGTAAATTTATTGCCGCAGGCACAAGTGACTTGGCAATTACTATAATATTGAGGATGGATTCCTTGTTTCATAGGGTTTATTTTAGCATAGATTCTTAATCTTTTAAAATTTGATTTAGTTACTAAATTAATATTTTTTTGTTTAGGTGAAGAGAAGGGGGTTGGTTGGTAATAGTTTAAGATTGTTTACGGTGTAAGTGACTATTGTTAATAAAATTAAATTTAAAATATATTAATGATTAATAGTTTAGAAAAAGTTTTTATTTGGAAATTGAGCTAGTTTGATGGTTTTAAAAAGTTAGTTGTTTTGAGTATTAATTGGGCTTAATATTTGAACATATATTTTGTTCTAAAACTATTTATTATATTTAATTTATCGGTATATTTTAACAAAAATTTTTGATTAAAATTTAAGTTGTTTTGAATTAGAGTGATAGGCATATTAGATTGACTATTATTCTTAATGAATATTAAATAAAGTACTAAAATTGATTGTAGACCTAATAATCTAAGGATTAGAAGTTAATTTAAATAGTAAGAGAGAAGAGTGAATAAATATAATGATTTGCAAAAATAAAAAAGTTAATTGTGGATGGAAAATTATGGTTTATTGCTAGGGAGAGGATCGGTGTTTTCAGAATCGAGAGCAATTAATCTAACGGCATAAAAAGTTTGGGCGATTTGACTGTCTGGCTTGATAACAGCGATGATTTTCTTACCGGAAACTATATTTTTAGTAGAGGGAAGAGCTTTGTCTTTAGAGTCAGTAATAGTAGTTTTAGAGTCTATTTTTATTTGATATTGATTATTTTTATTTTTTGCAGGGATAAGAACAAAAACAGTGGAGTTTTCGGATTGAGAAACATCAACAATTTGACCAGTGATAATTTGATGAGTGTTAATAACTGACTGAGGATCGGTAATAACAATTCGGCGACAGTCTAGAGATTTGTCAGTATTAACTGTTCCCATGGTTAAAATAGTTTGTCCTTCTTTAAGATCATCAATTTTGATTTGGCGGTGTTTATTGTCAACGCAGGTAGTATCTTGGTTGGTGAGGATAACTTTAGTTTCATTTTGAGAATTAAGAATAATCTCGTTAGGGTTGACTTTGGTAATGTTGCCAAGAAAAGCCTTAAGAGAGGGTTCATCTGAAGAGTCATTAGAATTATCTGTTGGTTGATCTTTACTAACGATTTGTCGGAGAATACCTTTAACGTCTTCAATTTTATTAGCACTGTTGGTAGCATCAAGGGCAATGATGGGCTTAGTAGTGATAAGAATGAGAATTAAAAGGATGATTTTAATCATGGTATTTAATTATAACTTAGCAGTAGAGTAGGTGATATTAATTTGAGAATCAAATTGATTGTTTTCAGAGTCAATAGAACTGATTTTAATAATATTTAGACCAGCCTCTAATTTAATAGAAAGGGAAAATTCGCCAGTTGAATCGCTTTGGGTGGTAAAAATATTAGTTGCAGTAGCAATAACTATTTGGCTGTTTGGGGTAGTAGTGCCAGATATGGGAATATTGGTAGAAGAAACTAAAGTGTCGTTTGCTGGAGAAATAATGACGATTGGGTTGATATCTTCAATTTCTTTAACAGGTTGTGAATCGTTTGAGACGGGGGTTAGAGTGGGCTCGGTAATAATTGGTGGAGGTGAGGTGGGGTTATTTTTACCTTTATAGCTAAGATAGCTGCCGGTAACACCAAGTCCAAGAATGGCACCGATAATAATAGCTAAAATTAATTCTTTGATCATGGGATTAGTCTTGTTAGATAATAACACAAAAACGGACTTTTAGGTGATAGAATAGTTGTATATGGAGATTAAATTATTTGGAGACAAAACGGTTTTTTTGAAGGGAAAAAAGGAGGGGGTTTTAATTAATCCTGATGAAAAAGATTTGTCAGGAGGTAAATTTAATGCTCGAATTATAGTTTATTCTCATCAAGATTTTGATCATTCAGGACTGTCTGGAGATAAAATTATAATCAATGGTCAAGGGGAATATGAGGTTGGGGGAGTGGAAATAAACGGAATTGGAACTGAGGATAATAATATTGTTTATATAGTGACAATAGACGGTTTTAGAATGGTGGTTTTGGGAGATTTAACTGAAGAGTTATCGGAAAAGAAAATTGAAAAAGTAGGCGAAGCAGATATTATGTTGACGACAGTCAAGATAGGAGATAAGGTAAATTTTAAACTCTTAAGAGATTGGGCTAAAAAATGGGGAGTGAATTATATGGTCCCGTTATCTTGGGATAAGGATACGGTAGAACATTTTTTAGATGAAGCGGATGAAGAAGGGTTGGCAGAAATGGAATTATTAAAATTGGATAAAGTGGAAGATTTGCCGGACGGGTTCGAAGTAAAGTTATTAAGAAAAAATTAATATGAAAGATGTGGTTCGACTCCCGCCAAGTTCAGAGGAAGCCGAAGTGTGTGTATTGGGATCAATTTTAATTGATAATGAGGCAGTTTTGAGTGTTTCAGAATTTTTGAGACCAGAACATTTTTATAATTCTAATTATGGCAAAATATATCAGTTGATGATGGGTTTGTATGAGGATAGAATGCCAATTGATATTGTGACGGTGGCAGAAAAACTGAAAGAAGGTAAATTATTAAAAAAAATTGGAGGAAAAGCTTTTTTGACAAAATTAGCAGGGGAAGTGCCGACGGCGGCAAATGTTGAAAGCTATGGTCGGATTATTAAGTCGTTGTCAGCTAAAAGAGAATTAATTTCAGCAGCGGGAAGAATTTCAGAAAAGGCTTTTGAGTCAACTCTTCCTTCGGATCAGTTATTAGATTTGGCAGAGCAGGAGATTTTTACTTTATCCCAAAGACATATGAAGTCAGTACCATCGTCTCTTAAAGAGGTTTTGACAGCTAGTTTTGATCGATTGGATGAATTGCAAAAATTGGGGACTGGACTAAGGGGGGTGCCAACGGGTTTTAAGTCTTTAGATAATATCTTAGCGGGAATGCAGGATAGTAATCTATTGATTTTGGCGGCTAGACCGGGAGTGGGAAAAACAGCTTTTGGTTTGAATGTGGCTAGATATGTGGCAGTAGAGAAGAAATTACCAGTTTGTGTTTTTTCTTTAGAAATGAGTAAAGAAGAGTTGGTGGACAGGTTATTAGTAAGGCAGGGGTTGATTGATGCGTGGAAATTAAAGACTGGTCAACTATCGTCAGGGGATTTTGATTCGCTATCAGAAGCAATGGGAATTTTAGCTGAAGCACCTTTGTTTATTGATGATACTCCGGGATTGACGGTGACAGAATTAAGAACTAAAGCTAGGAGACTACAGGTAGATAAGGGAGTTAAATTTATTGTAGTTGACTATTTGCAGCTAATGCACGGGAATACTCGGGATAATCGAGTTCAAGAAGTATCAGAAATTTCTCAAGGATTAAAAAATTTAGCAAGGGAATTGAAAGTGCCAATTTTAGCATTAGCTCAATTGTCTCGGGCGATGGAGGCGCGTGGAGGTAAACCAAGATTGTCAGACTTACGGGAATCAGGGAGTATTGAACAGGACTCTGATGTAGTAATGTTTTTGTATCGAGAAGATGAAGATGTTAGAGAAATGGTGACTTGTAGTATTGAAAAACACAGGAACGGCCCGACAGGGAATTTTAATATTTATTTTAATGGTAAACAAGTTAGTTTCTTTGATGTAGAAAAGAAAGGGAATTAGGCGTTAAAAAATAGTTTATGAAATTGGTTAATTTTTCATGGCTTAATATTGATGCAATGACGGCAGCACAACGCTTGCTTGGTTGTGAGTTAGATTCTAGTTTAGATGGTGTGAGAGTGCGAGTAAAAATTGTAGAAACTGAAGCATATGATCAAAACGATGAAGCTAGTCATACCTATCATGGGTTAAGTAATCGTAATAAAATTATGTTTAAGGCAGCTGGGCATCTTTATGTATATTTCACTTACGGTCGGTATTATTGTTGTAATATTGTGTGTGGTCAGAAGGGATTTGGTAGTGGAGTATTAATTCGAGCAGTAGAACCATTAGAGGGTTTAGAAATTATGGAACAGCGACGAGGAATGACTGGAATAAATATTACTAATGGACCAGGTAAGGTTTGTCAGGCATTAGGAATTGATTTGTCAATGAATGGTCATAATTTAGCTAAAGTGCCATTGCAATTGATACAAAGACCAAAATTAAATAATAGTGAGGTGGTACAGACTCAACGGATAGGAATTTCAAAAGCAGTGACTGAATTGAGACGATTTTATATCAAAAACAATTTATATATATCAAGAAAAAATATATGACTATATATAAAATAAAAAGAATTTATGAATTACCTGAAAAAGGTGATGGATATCGAGTACTGATTGATCGTTTGTGGCCACGAGGAGTGAGTAAGGAGCGGGCCAAACTTAATGAGTGGGCTAAGGAAGTAGCTCCGAGTAGTGAGTTGAGAAAATGGTTTAATCATGATTCAGAAAAATTTGCTAAATTCTCTAAGCGATACTTTGTGGAGTTGAAAAACAATAATCTTTTTTATGAAAAACTAATAGTGTGGAATAAACAAAGGGTAGTGACACTACTTTATGGGGCGAGAGATAGTGATCAGAATGAAGTGGTAGTATTGCGGGAGTTTATAAAAAAGACGAAAAAATAAGAGTAAGTACTGGTGCCGAAAGAGGGAATTGAACCCCCATGGTATTGCTACCACACGATTTTGAGTCGTGCGCGTCTGCCAGTTCCGCCATTTCGGCTATAAAAGTAGCTTTATTATAACTTAAAAATGGTAAAATAAGTTATGAGTTTAGGAATTATGAGAGTAATTGGGGCTGTAGTATTTTTGTACTTGTTGTGGCGGTACTTGAGAGATAATTATGATGATCAAAAAATTATTGGATATTCTTGGGTGGCCTTATTATCGTTTTTAATTAGTGGAAGAATTGCTTATGGGTTGATTAATTGGGGAATATGGAATAATAATTGGCAGGATTGGATATCTATATGGAATAAACCTGGGATGAGTTATATTAGTGGATTTATAGGACTGAGTTTAGTGACGTGGTGGTATAGTCGAAAGCAGCAGTGGAAATTTCTCAATTTTACAGAAGATATTTCTCGACCATTTTTAGTTTATGCTTGGTTTTTGATGACTGATGAATGGTTGAGAACTAAATTTGATTGGAAAATATTGATTTATTTAGTAATGTTAGTATTTATTTTTTGGGTTAATAAATGGTTGTCGAGTAAATATAGATCGTTTACATGGTATAAAAGCGGAAGAAAAGGGTTCGTATTATTAGCAACGAACTTTTTGTTCTTTTTGGGGCTAAGTTTGGTATTAATTCTATTTAAGGAAAATATTATTATTACGGTTTTAGCTTCAGTTATTAGTTTGATTTCTTTGTTAGGATTGTATATTCTAGGAGAAGTAAGATATGAAAGAAAATAAGACTAAACAAAAAATTCATTTTCCAACTAGGTTTATGGAGCCAATAAAAAAATTTTTAGAGATAGAGTTGTTGAAGTTAAAAAAAACACAGAAGGAAATAAAAGGGGCTGATCCATTTAAAAATGAGTCTAGAACTTTAGAAAACTCATTAGAAGAGGATTTGGATGAACAAATTGGTCATTTTGATAGCGAGGTTAAAGCTAATTTTTTAGCCAAAAGGATGGTTCAATTAAGGAAAGCTTTGACTAGAATAAAGTTGGGAAAATATGGTTTGTGTGAGAGTTGCGGTAAAATGATTGATACCGAAAGGTTAGCAATTCATCCAGAAGCTACTACTTGTGTTGAATGCCAAAAGAAAAAAGAAGCTTGATTTAAATTGGTTGTTAATAGCAGTTATATTGGGATGGGTTCATGTCCAATTAGCAGAAAGATTGCTAGTGATAGAAAATCAAGGAGTTAGTTTTGGGTGGCAAATACCAATGTTGGAAGGGGTGGTGGTATTAGTTTTAATATTTTTATGGTTGATTAAATTTAGGCTAGATTGTAGTGGTGAGGAGTTCAATTTGATTTTAGCTGGAGGATTAGTGAATTTAGTAGACAGACTGAGGTTTGGCTATGTTAGAGACTATTGGCAGTGGGGAAGATTTTATAATAATATAGCTGATTGGGTAATTAGTGTAGGGGTAGTTTGTTTATTAATAAAATCTTATGTCAGAAGAAATAAAAATAATTTATAAAGATAGAAGTTATTTGGTAATAAATAAGCCAGCAGGAATAGTAACAACTAAAGAGGGGCGAGAGAAAGATAATACTCTAGAAGATTATTTGTTTAATAATTATCCAAACAGTCTCCCTCGAAATGGAGTGATGCATCGATTAGATAAAGAAACTTCTGGTTTGGTATTAGTAGCCAGAGAAAAAAATAGTTGGATAAATTTTAAAAAACAGTTCAAGGACAGGAAAGTAATTAAAAAATATTATTGTTTGACAGGAGGAGAGGTTTCTATTGACGGGAGTATTAATTGGCCAATTGGGAGATTGCATCATAGTTTTGGGAGATTTGGAGTAACAGTAGATGGAAAAGAAGCCTTGACTGAATTTAGGCTAATTAAAAAATATCTTAAAGATAAAAAGAAATATAGCTTATTGGAAATAAATTTGAAAACTGGACGAACACATCAGATCAGGGTTCACTTGAGTCATTTAAGGTGGCCGTTGGTAGGGGATAGGGTTTATGGGGGAGAAACAGAGGTGCTTAAAAGATTATTTTTACACGCTTTTTGGTTGGAGTTTGAGGATAGTTTGGGAAAAAGAGTATGTTACACATCTGAATTACCAGATGATTTAAAAAATCATTTGAAGCTTTATGAAGAAGAATAAAAATAAAAATTACTTTGGTTTAGGAATTTTAGTAATTTTGATTTTGATGGTGATAGTGGCAATGAATCGTTCAGAAAAGGAGAGAGGCAGAGATATAAAATTAGGAGTATTATCGGATGAAGGATTGGGAGTAGTGTCAATTTCAAGAGATAGACAGATGATTAGTCAAATGAAGATAGTAGGGGAGTCACAAGTTTGGATTCCGGAAGGGTTAGGGTGGTATCGAGCTGAGGTGATTAAAAAGATGTTACTACAGGAAAATAAATTGGAATTGGTAAAAAAAATCTTTATCTATGGATTAGGGTTTTATCCAGACGAGATAATTTTAACTCAAAATATTGATGGTTGGAAGAGTCGTTATTGGTGGCAAATGCTAAAAAATAATAATTTATTAAATAAAAACGAGTCTTTACCAGGAGATGTAAATGAAAGCGAAATGTATTTGGATCAGGTGATGTTGAGAGATTTTGCGGAGACAAATATTGTTAATGAAGATATAAAATTAGGAGTAGTTAATGTTAGTCAGGTAAATGGTTTAGCGGGATTTATAACAAGAGTTCTTGAAAGGTTGGGATTTTCGGTAGTATCAATAACTACAGAGGAAATTGAATTAGTAGATAAATGTCAAATATTGTATGGCAAGGAAACCACAGAAAGTTATTCTTTGGCAGTAATTAGAGAAGTTTTTGATTGTGATTTGAGAGAGGATTTTTCACTTAATGGGAATGAGATTGAAATTTATTTAACTGATAATTTTTCAAGAATGATAAACTATCCTAGTTATAAAAAATAATCTTATATGTCAGGGCATTCAAAATGGGCTAATATTAAGAATCGTAAAGGGGCTCAGGATAAAAGACGAAGCGAGACCTTTACTAGAGCATCAAAAAATATTTTGACAGCAATTCGTTTAGGTGGCGGTAGTAGCGATCCAGAAATTAATGGACAGTTGAAAGCAGCGATAGATAAGGCAAAAGAAGCTAATATGCCCAAGGATAATATTCAAAGATTATTAGACAGATTTGAAGAAAGAAAGGATAGTTTAATATCGGTAATATTAGAAGGTTATGGTCCTTTTGGAGTGCCGATGATTATTGAAACCGAGACTGATAATAAAAATAGGATTTTAAGTGAGATCAAGCTTGTTTTTAGAAATTTTGGCGGAGCATTAGGAGAAGCTAATTCGGTTATGTATCAGTTTGAAAGACTTGGAGAAGTGGATTTTGGAGATTTAGATGAGGAAAGACAATTAAATTTGATTGATTTTGGAGCAATTGATTTTGATAATAATATTGCGTTGGTAGAAGTTAGTGGTTTAAATGATTTTGTTAATAAAGCAAAAAAGATCGGTCTGGAACCAATTAAATATGAGACAGTTTATCGGGCTAAAAATCCAATAAAATTAGCAAATGAAAACGAGGTTAATAAGATTTTAGATTTAGTAGATGAACTGGAAGCAAACGATGATGTAGTTGGGGTTTGGAGTGGCTTTGAGTATAATTAATTATGCCTAAGAGAATTAAATATTTAATTTCTTCACTAGTAGCGGCGGCGGGGTTTTATTTGTTTGTAGGTTTACCTTATTCGTCACATTATTATGGCTTATTAGTGGGAGGAGTGTTGGTTGCTTTTTGTTTTTGGTTTGGTTTAGGAATTATTTTTAACCAAAGTATTTATATTAGATTAATGTCGATTATTTTACCAGTGGGATTTTTTGTAGGATTTGGGTTATTTGCAACTTTGTTACCACAGACATTTTGGATAGTATTTTTATCAAGTTTATTTTTTGGAATTGTTTGTTACGTGATTTTTTTAGTGGAGAATTTGTTTATTGTGTCAATTGGGTATAGGGTGCCGCCATTGTATCGGGCGGCTTATACAGTAGGATTGGTGATTTTATTATTGACGTCATTTTTTTTGTTTGATAGTTTGTTTTCGTTTAAGTTGGTTTATTGGCTGAACTTGATACTTATTTTTGTGATTTCAGTAATTATATTTATGTATGTTTTTTACAGCGTGACGATTGAATTACCGGATGATGGTAAGGATAAAAATTTTTGGATGTATGTATTAGTTTCAGGATTAGTCATGGCTGAATTAGGCTTAGTAATGTCATTTTGGCCAGTAGGAATATTTAAAGGGTCTATTTATTTAGTGGCAGCGGTTTATGTTTTGGCGGGGCTGGTTCAACTTGATTTGAGAGATAGATTATTTAAGAAGAATTGGATGATTTTTTCATGGATTACGGTAGCAATAGTCTTAGGAATGGTATTAACGACTAGTTGGCGTTAATAAAGTAAGATTATTTTTGTTGAGACTGAACGGCAGTAATCGCAATAGTGGTAACAATGTCATTAATACTGCAGCCGCGAGAGAGGTCGTTTATAGGTTTAGCAATACCTTGGGAAATAGGGCCATAAGCTTTGGCGTTAGCAAGACGCTCAACTAGTTTATAGCTAATATTACCGCTATTAAGGTCGGGAAAAATAAGAATGTTGGCTTGACCTTTGACACGGCTGTTAGGATTTTTTTGTAAGGAAACTAGTTGATTAATGGCAGCGTCGGCTTGAATTTCACCATCAATAATTAAGTGAGGGTGTTGAGATTTGATTTTTTGAGTAGATTGATAAACAATATCTACGCTTGGGCCTTGACTGCTGCCGTTGGTAGAGTAAGAGAGAAGAGCTACTTTAGGAACACCAGGAATAAGTTGATTAAAACTTTTGATTGATTGATTGGTAATTTCGGTAAGCATTTCACTATCTGGACTAATATTTATTCCACAATCAGCAAAAAGCATAATTCCGTTTTGACCAATATCGGAGTGGGGAAATTCCATAATAAAAAAACTAGAAATAAGTTTTTGATTTAGAGCGGGTTTGATAATTTGAAGGGCTGGTTTGAAAGTATTATGGGTAGTGCTGGTGGCACCGGAAACAAGACCATCAGCAAGACTATTTTTAACCATCATGGTGCCAAAATAAATAGGTTGATTTAGAAGTTTTTGGGATTCGTCTAAAGTAAGCCCCTTGCTTTGACGGAGTTGAAAAAGGTCTTGGGCTAGTTTGTTTTTAAGTTGATGGTTATAACTAATATATTCTTGAGTTAGGAGAATAATTTCGGCTATTTTTTGATCAGTGGCAATTTTGGCAGCGGCTTGAATTCGTGGGTCGTGGGCATCAGCTAAAACAATTTTTTGAAGGTTAGATTGAGCTTGAGTATAGATTTTTTGAATAACTGGATTCATGAAGATAATTATATATGAAATATACATCCTAAAATAGGGTATAATCATAAACATAAAAAATGAAGAATAATACTAAAAAGACTCTAAAATATTATTTTGAAGCAATGAAAAATCATAAGTTTTCAGGGCTAATATTATTGGCGGCAGTAATAATGGGGTCATTTTTGGATACAATAATGCCGATTTTATCGAAGAATTTTTTTAATATATTGTATGATGGAGGGGTCAGAGAGGAATTAGTAAAAGCTTTACTGGGGGTTTTAATGACTATGGCGATAGTTAAATTCTTTAGATGGCTATTGTGGAGAATAGGATCTTTTACTATAAATTTTTTTGAATCAAAATCAATAGTGGATTTAAGCCGTCAATGTTTTGATTATTTACAAAAACATTCTTTTTCGTATTTTTCTAATAATTTTCCAGGATCAATTGTTAAAAAACATAAAAGTTTTGTGAATACATTTGAATTTTTAGTTGATCAATTATTTTTTGAGATTATTCCTGGAGTGGTGGCGGTGATAATGATGATATTTGTTTTGGGAAAAATAAATATTTTTTTAGGTTGGGGGATGTTGGGATTTATGATAATTTTTTTGACGATAAATTGGGGATTTACTAAATATAAGCTTAAGTATGATATTCAGAGGAGCGAAGTAGAAACATCAACAAGTGGATTGTTGTCTGATACTGTTAGTAATAACGTAAATATTAAACTTTTTAATGGTTATATTTATGAGAGTGAGGCATATGCAAATTTATCCGACAAACTTCATAAAATAAGAAAGTTTACTTGGGATATGGGGGCGGTCTTTTATGGGTTTCAATCATTTTTGATGTTGGTGGTGGAGATTTCAATTTATTATTTTTCTGTTAGATTATGGCAAAAGGATTTATTGACTGTTGGAGACTTTGTTTTAATACAGTCATATTTATTTTCAGCAGTAATGATGGTATGGGATTTTGGACGGATAATGATGAGATTATATGAGCGGTTGGCTGAGGCAGAAGAAATGACAGAAGTTCTAAGCCTACCACATGGAGTAATTGATAAACCAAGCTCTAAAATTTTAAAAGTAAAATCAGGAGAGGTTGAATTTAAAAATATTAGTTTTAAATATGAGGATGGGGAAGATGTTATTAAAGATTTTGATTTAAAGGTAAGATCAGGAGAAACTGTGGCGTTGGTAGGGTTATCTGGCTCAGGGAAGTCAACTTTAACTAAGTTGTTATTAAGACTTTATGATGTTGATAAGGGACAAATTTTAGTTGACGGCCAGGATATAGCTGGAGTGACTCAGGAGAGTTTAAGGAATAATATAAGTTTAGTTCCTCAAGATCCAATAATGTTTCATCGTAGTTTAATGGAAAATATTCGTTATGGTCGATTTAAAGCAACTGACGAGGAAGTGATAGGGGCTGCAAAATTGGCTTATTGTGATGAATTTATATCTAAATTAAAGGATGGTTATGGGTCAATGGTAGGAGATAGGGGAATTAAGTTATCTGGTGGGGAAAGACAGCGGGTAGCTGTTGCTAGAGCTATTTTAAAGAATTCTCCGATTTTAATACTAGATGAAGCTACTTCTAGTTTAGACTCAGAATCAGAGAAGTATATTCAAAAATCACTTAGTAATCTGATGAAAAATAAAACGGTGATTATTATTGCCCATAGGTTATCAACGATTAAGAAAGCTGACCGAATTGTCGTAATCAGTGACAAAAAGATCGTTGAGGACGGAAATCACGAGCAATTAATTAAACTAAATAAGGGAGTTTATCGGAAACTGTGGCAGATACAGGTTGGGGGATTTTTAATGGAAGAAAGATAATCCTTGAGATTAATATTTGAAAATAATAAGGAGACAGGGTATGAGGTTAATAATATTTTTGCTAGTTTTTTTAAAAGGTAAGATTAGATGGTTATTTTATAAATATTTTACCTATTTGTACGTAATATTTTGTTTTTACTTGTGGAAGTAGGGAAGAGGTGGAGAGTATTATCTCTGGGTTGATAGATGATTGGTTTGTTTGTTTAAGGTTATTTTGGCTTTAAGGAACTTAGTTTAAATTTAAATATAGTTTAAATAAAGCTAAAAAAAAGAGGTGGAGTGGGCGAAGTAGGGAAGTATCCTATAATATATAACCTATAATATTTTTCACGTTTTATCCTATAGTTTTCACGGGTAGAGTATTGATATAGTATGATATAGTCTCTGTGGATAAGTCTTGCTTGTTTAAATATATCAAACTGAACTCCTAGGGAAGGGTTGGTTGGTGGGGAGAAGTGGTGTCTAGAAGGATAATTAAGGTGTTACTTATTAGAATAAAGAGAATAACGGGTTGGAGTAAAGTATTTTTAATACCCCTATCCCCATTGGATAGGTAAGTAAAAATGGTATGTCGCACAATGTATCTTTTGCGACTCTGTTTACTTTTTGAGCTAGGGAAGGATAGGTTTTTATTTTTTGTAAAAATTTTTATTTCTGATTTTAATTATAGTAAACAAATTAACCTAATAAAGCTAAATTAAATAAAAAGCTTTTTTTATCTCCTATTAAGATTAGTCTATTTTTTTAACCATAGGCTTAAAATTTTGAGATTGACTCCCCTAACCCAGATCCAAGTCCCCTAGTATTAAGTTATAATGTAGATTATGCCTATTTTTAGGTATAATATTATCATGACTTCACTAAAGCCTCTAAAAACGACGTTTTTATTTTTTAGGTAATGAAGGTCATTACTTTTTAAGTAAACAATGGCAAAAACTAACGTGTTAATATAAATTATGGATAAAGAATTGCAAGGTCTGATAAGAAAGTTTTTGGAGCATCTGGAAATTGAGAAAAACTGCTCTAAATTAACAATTAGAAACTATGAACACTATTTAGGAGTATTAATGGAGTTTTTAGTTAATCAGAAAGGAATCGAGGTCCCTACGGTTGATGATATTACAATGGATTCAATTAGAGATTTTAGATTGTTTTTATCAAGAAAAAAAGGAACTCACGGAGAAATGAAACTAGTTACTCAGGGATATTATGTTATTTCTCTAAGGTCATTTCTTAAATGGTTAGTTAAAAACGAAATATCGGCATTAGAACCAGAAAGATTGGATGTGCCAAAAGCTAAAGATCATTCTTTAAAATTTTTAGATGAAGATGAAATGTATAGATTGTTGAATCAGCCGCTTAATTCTAGCAAAAATGGCCCAAGAGATAGGGCAATTTTAGAATTATTATTCTCAACAGGTCTGAGAGTATCAGAAATGGTTTCTTTAGATAGGGAACAAGTTAATTTAAAAACCCGTGAGTTTGGGGTAATTGGTAAAGGGGGTAGGTCTCGGGTGGTATTTGTTACTAGGCAGGCAGCTGAATGGGTGGACAGGTATTTAAAATCAAGAACAGATGTATATAAACCTTTATTTATAAGAGACTTGCGGCCAAAAGAAGTAGTTTTAGCGGATGATAAGGTAAGATTAACTGCTCGATCAGTTCAGAGACTGGTTAAAAAATATGTTAGACAGGCAAATTTACCGGTAGCGGCAACACCCCATACTTTACGGCATTCAATGGCGACTGACTTACTTCAACGAGGAGCTGATTTAAGATCAGTTCAGGAATTATTGGGGCATAAAAATATTGCAACAACTCAAATTTATACTCACGTAACTGATGCTAGATTAAAAGAGGTTCACGAAAAATTTCATATTGGTAATACTGCTAAGAAAGGAACTTGATAAAAAAAATGAGATTACTCCCCTATTTAGTAAGATAGGTATTTTAATTATATTTTTATAGCTAAATAACCTATAGTAAGGCAATTTTACTTGAAATTGGTTGATGTTGAGAGAAACTAATAAATATTAGGGCTTAATAAGTGTTTTTTGCCCTAAAATAGGGCTTAACTAAAATAAAGATACTGATTAGCAGTCAATATAGTATCTTGCTAAAAACTACTTATTGGAGGTGTATCTCTTATAATATTAAGCTTTGGTGGCAAAAATATCTTAGTTTATTTTTTGCTAAGAGTTTCATTAGTCTTCTCATTATTCAAAGGGGTTCTTTCAATTATAGTCATAGCAGTTAACTTATCTTCGTTAGATTTAAATCTCATTAGAATAACACCTTTAGTATTTCGGCTTAAGACAGGGATATTTTTTACAGGTAACTTAATAGTAACAGCTTTTTTAGAAACCAGAATAACCTGTTCAGCTGTTTCAGAAACAACTCGAGCAGCGGCAATATCTCCAGTTTTGGTAGTTAGATTGGCAACCTTAACACCAATACCGCCTCGTTTTTGGATGGGGTAGAGATAAACATCAGTTCTTTTTCCAACTCCGTTTTCAGTGACAACTAAGAGGTGACGGAATGGTTTTTCAATCCCCTTCTCTTTTGGTTTTTCAATGATTGGTGGAATAATATCCATACCAACCAAATAATCCCCTTCTTTTAAAAGAACTCCTCTGACTCCTCGGGTATGACGTCCCATTGGTCGAGTATCAGACTCGTTAAAACGAATACATTTACCGTGCTTAGTAACTAAGAAAACATGGCTTTTCCCATCAGTAATCCTAGCCCAGGCTAGTTGATCACTAGAGTCAAGCTTAATTGCGGCTAAACCACTTTGGCGGATATTTTTGAATTTTTCAATAGAGGTTTTTTTAATAATGCCATTTTTGGTGGCAAGTAAGACATATTGAGAATGGGTGTTCTTTTTGACACTGTCAGTATCAACTGCTAAAACAGTATGAACATTTTCACCTTGAAGAATATTGATGAGATTAATGACGGCCTGTCCTTTAGCTTGGCGGGTGCCTTCTTGAATATCCCAAACTTTAGTTTTAAAAACTCGGCCACGATCAGTAAAGAATAGTAAGTCATTATGAGTGTTAACAGAAAGAAGACAATTAATTTCGTCTTCTCGTTTAGTAGTCATACCAATAACGCCAATACCTCCACGTTTTTGAGTTTGATAAGTTTCTTTAGGAACTCTTTTAATATATCCGGTTTTGGTTAAGGTAACTAGAGCTGGCTCATTAGGAATGAGATCTTCATCACTAAAACCTTCTAGTCCTTTAACGTAAATTTTGGTTCGGCGAGAGTCAGTATATTTTTCTATAATTTCTTTATTTTCCAGCTTGAGAGCAGTAATCATTTTCTCAGGATTAGTAATAATAGAGGTAAGTTCAGAAATAGTTTTTTTAATCTGATTATATTCTTCGTCTATTTTTTGTCGCTCTAGACCCGAAAGTTTGCGAAGCTGCATGTCTAAAATGGCTTGAGCTTGAAGATCAGTAAATCCAAATTTATTCATTAGTTTAAGTTTAGGATCTTCATCAGGTTTGGTGCCACGGATAGTTTTAATAACTTCTTCAATAACATCAAGAGCTTTTTTGAGACCTTCTAAAATATGGGCTCTCATCATAGCTCCTTTAAGATCAAAGATGGTTCGACGGCGAATAATGGTTTCTCTGTGTCTGAGAAATAAAAGTAACATTTGACGTAGGTTAAGAGTTTGAGGGATTCCATTAACTAGGGCGAGCATGTTGGCAGAATATGATGTTTGGAGTTGAGTATATTTAAAAAGTTTATTTAGAATTGATTTAGGTCGGCCATTTTTTTTGATTTCAATAACGACTCTAATACCATGTCTGTCAGATTCATCTCTAAGATCAGAAATACCGATAATTTTTTTGTCGTGAACCAAATCAGCTATTTTTTTAACAAATTCAGATTTGTTAATTTGATACGGAAGCTCAGTGACGATAATTCGAACTTTTCCGGATTTAGTTTCTTCAATATTGGTTTTTCCGCGGATATCAAATTTTCCTCGACCAGTAGTATACATCTCAATAATTCCTGTTTTTCCGTATATTTCTCCATATGTAGGAAAATCTGGTCCCTGAACAACTTTAGTTAAATCTTCAATAGTAGCGTTTGTTTCTAAATTGTATTTTTGTTTTTCTAGTTCAAAAATTGGTCTGAGGACCATTTCTTGAGTGGTTTTGGCTGGAGCCAAAATATTTTTAATCTCAATATCATCAACAATTTTTTCTATGTGACCCTTATCAAGACAAATATCAATTGCTTGACAAAGCTCTTTGAGATTATGAGGAGGAATTTTGGTAGCCATACCAACAGCAATACCATCAGCTCCATTTAAAAGAAGATTAGGAATTTTGGCAGGTAAAACCATTGGTTCTTTAATGGTGGCGTCAAAATTATCCATCATATCAATAGTATCTTTGTTAATATCGGTAATCATTTCTTGGCTTATCTTGTCCATTTTTACTTCGGTATAACGCATGGCGGCTGGAGGGTCTCCGTCGATAGAACCAAAATTTCCCTGACCTTTAATTAGTGGATAACGAAGGGAAAAAACTTGAGCTAATCGAACTAGAGCCATATAAACTGACATATCGCCATGAGGGTGGTATTTACCTAATACTTCTCCAACAACTTTGGCGGATTTAGTATTTTTACTACCACTACCAAGACCCATTTGGTCCATAGCGTAGATAATTCGACGATGAACTGGTTTCATTCCATCACGAACATCAGGGAGGGCTCTTTGGACAATAACACTCATAGCATAGTCTAAATAGGATTTTTCCATTTCTGAAACAATATCAACGGGCATTATTTTGCCAATGTGGTTATATTTTTGGATATTATTTTCGTCAGCCATAAGTTCTTAAATGTCTAAATTTGCTAAATGGGCGTGAGTTTGAATAAATTTTTTGCGAGGAGGGACTTCGTCTCCCATTAAAGTTCTAAAGATTTCATCAGCCTTAGCAGCGTCTTCAATTGTAATCTTTTTAAGAACTCGAGTATTCGGATTCATAGTAGTTTCCCAAAGCTGTTGAGGATTCATTTCTCCTAAACCTTTATAGCGTTGAATATCAAATGATTTTGAAGAATCAATTTTTTTGAGAGCAATATCTTTTTCTTCTTCAGTATAGACATATTCAGTATTTTTCCCTTGTTTAATTTTAAAAAGAGGAGGCATAGCAATATAGACGTAACCATTCTCAATAATATTGGGCATGTGGCGAAACATAAACGTAAGTAGCAAGGTGGCAATATGAGCTCCGTCAACGTCAGCATCGGACATAAGGATTATTCGATGATAACGAAGTTTATCAAAATTCATGGTTTCACCAATACCCATCCCTAATGCAACAATAAGATCTTTAAGTTTGTCAGAACCAACAACCTTATCAAGTCTCATTCCTTCGGTATTGAGGGCTTTTCCCCACAAAGGAAGAATAGCTTGAAATTTACGATCTCTACCTTGTTTAGCAGAACCACCGGCAGAATCACCTTCGACTATAAATATTTCCGATTCTTCAGGATTTCGTGATTGACAGTCAGCTAATTTACCGGGTAGACCTAAGGATTCAAAAGCTCCTTTACGCATGATGGCGTCTTTAGCGGCTCGAGCGGCTTTGCGGATTTGGATGGCTAAAATGGATTTACCAACAATAGTTTTAGCAACGTCGGGATGTTCTTCAAAATAAATTTCAAGTTCTTCTCGGACAATTTTGGAGACGATTGGTTGGACTTCACTATTACCTAGTTTTCCCTTGGTTTGACCTTCAAATTGAAGATCTTTAGAGCTCATTCTAATGGAAACAACAGCGGTTAGTCCTTCTCGAACGTCATCTCCGGTGATAGCGTCGTCTTTTGATTTCATTAATTCTTTTTTAGCGGCATAGTCTTTAATAACTTTGGTTAGACCCATCTTAAAACCGGTAAGATGGTTACCACCCTCGTGAGTATTGATAATGTTGACATATGAAGGAGTATTTTCTTGGAAGGTGTCATTATATTGAATAGCAATTTCGACATTAATATCTTTTTCTTCGCGTTTAATTAAAATAGGTTCATGGAGTAAGGTTTTATTTTTATTTAATTCCCTAAGTAGAGAAACAATCCCCCCTTCGAAATAATAATGATGTTGTGTTTGATTACGATCGTCATAAAAATGAAAATAAATTTTTGAGGTAAGGTAAGCACGGTCTTTAAGGGATTTAATAACAGTTTTATTATCGAACTCAAGAGTTTCTTTAAAAATTTGAGGATCTGGGGTAAAAGTAACTGTAGTTCCAGTAGTGTTTTTTGGAATAATCTTTTTAAGACGATCAATTTTGGTTTCCGGAATTTCAGTTAGTTTTGTTTTAATAGCACCTCGAGAAAATTCAATGAATTGAATTTTATCATCTCGACGAACTTCAACTTGGTAATTAACTGATAAGGCGCTAACACAGGCAGCACCAACTCCATGCAAACCACCAGAAACTTTATAAGCAGAACCTTCAAATTTGCCACCAGAATGGAGAGTGGTCATAATAACTTCAATAGCTGGTTTCTTGTACTTAGGCATGATATCAGTAGGAATTCCTCGGCCATCATCAGCAACAGTAACAGAATTATTTTCGTGGATAATGATCCAAATATTTTTGGCAAATCCAGCCAAAGCTTCATCTATAGAATTATCAATAATTTCAGTAAGACAATGGTGTAATCCTCTAATATCAGTAGAACCAATATACATTGCGGGGCGTTTCCGAACTGGTTCTAAGCCTTCGAGAACAACAATTTGATCAGCATTATATTCTTGGGATGGTGACATTGATATTTTTCCTTAAATTAGTTTAAAAATGTTTCTTTAGAATAGTATAATTCTAACAGAGCCAAAACAGGTTTACAATAAGCAAATTATTTGTAAAGATAGGTTAAATTTGTTATATAGAAACTATGGATTTTTAGGTAAAATTTTTGAAAGAATGTCATAAGAAATAACAGTGGTGGCAACTAAAACATTGAGTGAAATATTGATTCCATACATAGGGATTTCTACTATACTATCGGCCATTTTTAATGTTGATTTGGAGACACCATAAGATTCATTTCCAACAACAAGGGCTATGGGAGAGTGATATTTGGCTTGACGATAGTCAAGACTGTTTTGATTTTGTTCGCAGGCAACTATATGATAACCATTGTGTTTAAGTTGTTTAAGACAGTCGGTAACAGATTCAAACTGCTGCCAAGGAACCCATTTCCAAGTGCCAATGGAGGCCCGGTGTATCTTGATATTAGGGGGGGTAACTACTGAGCCGCAGAGATAAATTTTTTGGACACCAAGAGCGTCAGCTAGTCGAAAAAAAGAACCAATATTATAAGTGTCTAAAACGTTATCTAAAACCAAGACTAGTGGGTTACGTTTTAGGTGTGATTGCATTTTTTTAGCAACTACTTCCCTACTCTGTCGAATTTGATGAGAATTTAATTTCATAAGAGTAATTAAATATTTTTTTAAATTAGTGAAAATTAAGTTATATAATGTCTTTATTTTAACAAACAAAAACCCCGCCAAAGCGGGGTTATTGATAAGAATTTAATTAACAGCCACCATCAGTAGCGCCTTGAATTTGGCCGTCGGGAGTTGTTGGAGTTTCAATAGTAGTTTTACATTCCTTTGGAGGACGATCGAATGAAGCACAGATAGCTTCTTTGATAGCATCAGGAGATCGGTATTGACTTTGAGTAAAGACTTTTTTACCAATCTTGAGTGTACCAGTACTGTCCTGAGTATAGGCTGATTCAGGAGGGAAAGATACTCCATTAACAAATAAGGTTGGAGAACCTTGGACATCATTTTCGGTTGTTAAGGCAATTTCTTTTTCGATCAACTCTTTAGCTTGATTATTAAAACACTCGGTGATTTGATTAGTGTCAAGACCGGCTTTTTTAGCTTGATCTTCCCAACAAGTGTCAGCGTTTTGATCGTTACAATTTTTATTGACATTATCAATGAATTTCCACCAGTTGGTTTTGTCTTCATTTTGATTATAGGCACAAATTTCTCTGACATCCTGATTAGCTTCTACTCGACCATGAAGAGAAGAGTAATAGTTATTATCGATTTTAAGATATTGGCTTTCATCAGTACATTCTTTGAACATATTATTGATTTGAGCCTTGCAGTCTTCGATATCTTTTAGCTGACCTTGACTGTTTTGGACATACATTTGACAGTTAGCAGAGTCAGGAACATTTTGTTTACAATATTCATTCAGATTGCCTTCAATTTTACTAAAAATATATTGAGGTCGAATGTCGGCAGATTTCCCAATTAGGTCAAAGACTGGTTTAATAACGTTTTCAATATCATTACTGTAAGGACAAAAACTCATAACATAAAACTGAAATTCGGGTTTACTAGATTTTTTAGCTTCAAAGACATTTTTAGTCTTTATATTAGAAGTTGTATTACCACTAATTTTAAGCCAAGCAGCTCCAGCAAAGAAGGAAGAAGCAGCTAGAAGTAGAGAAAATATAATAACTCCAGCTAGTGGAATTTTAACTGACTTGGTGTTTGAATCTAGTGCCAGTTTTGGTTTGAGATTTTTTTTTATTTTTTTTACCATATTAATGTTAAATAATAATTATTATTCATCAGAAGCTGAGATGGCTCCGACAGGACAGGAGTCAATGGCATTTTGGACAGACTCGGTAACAGTTTTGGGCTGACTTTTTACTCTAGCTTTATACGAAACAGTATCCATTTCAAAAACTTCCGGATCTAATAAAGGACAGGTGTTACAGCCAATACATTTATCTTGATCGATTGAAATTTTCGTCATATGTTTTTAATTATATACATAAAAATATTTGCTACAAGGGTTTTAATTTAAAATTGAGTTTTTTTATTATTGTCCCAAAAAATCCCTGCTTGGATAATAGCTCGGAGGAGAAGATTAATCCTGTCTTCAGCTTCGTTTTGAGAAATATTTTTGTAACTATTAGGAAAGTAATGAAAAATTTCATTACGACCAAATTTCCAAGCATCCCAAAGAATTTCAGCTAGTTCTTCTCCACTATCGTCATAATCAGCAAGTTTTTGATAAACAGAAAATCTTTTATATCTAAGCGAAGGATTAAGAGTTTTGCCAACTCGAAAGCGATCTGATTCATATTCTTGATTAGATATAATTCCTATTTTAAGGAAGAAATCTTTAAGATAACCTTCATATGATTTGGCGACAGGAGCTACTAAAAAAGAAAAATCACTAATATGATTGCTAATTTTAAGTTGACCTAAGATTGTTTCAACATCGGTAACTAAATCGGATTGATGGCCAGATAGATATTTTTTAGCTTGAGAGAACAATTCTGGACGAGAGACCATCATATTTGAAATTTAATTAATAAGGTAATAAATATAATGGAAAAAACAGTAAAAATTGCTAAGTACTGTCCTAAAAATTTAATTGGTAACTGAGTTTGTTCTCGGGCAAAAAGCCATTTTTGAAGAATTTTGGGATCATGGAAATAATCAAGATACTCATCAATTAGTAGGTGGAGGTTAAGGGAGATGGTTAAACTATGGACAAAAAGATTGCTGGTTGAAGTAAAAATAAAAAAAGAAAAAAGAACTAAAATAATTTGAAAAAAATAATGGTGAAAAATAAGATTATGATGAGTATTATGACTGATTTGGATGAGTCGAAAGATTGATTTAAAGTCACCACGGTTGAGAGCAATTTTAGCTAGACGACTTTCTTCTAAATTGGGTTTAAGAAAGTACCAAAAAATAAAGTGGTCTAAATCAAGTAAAAACATTCCTAAAAATACCCCTAAAAAAAGGAAAAATAACTGAATATTATCAATTTTAAAAATCACCAAGAAGATGGCGATAAAAAGAAAGATAATAATGGAGGCCAATAGGTGGTGGCGAAAATTATTTTTCACTAATAAATTTTCTAAAATTAATGGTTGCTGAAACTCCTTTGCCATGTTTTCTAGCTAAAACCTGCCCCTCAA
>CAZVMP010000008.1:0-29716 GCA_964628885.1 uncultured Gammaproteobacteria bacterium
AACTTTTAAAATTATGATTTTAAGTTTTATTTTTGAAATTCTGGTTATAGATTTTTGATTTAATTAACATGGACGGTGCCATATTGAAATTTATCAAAAATTATGATGATGAATTTTAATTTGTAACACTATTTAGATAAATGGTAGCATAAAGTAGTTAAATAAGTTAATATAAAAAGATTATTTGGTGGTATTTTGTTGGAAGAATTAATTAATAATTCATCGTATTACTTGCGGGTTTATTAGAATAACAGGATTGGAAAAAGAATTACCAAAAACTATAATTAATAAGTTTTTAAAACAAATATTTTAAAAAAGTAGGGTGGTGGTTTAGCTTTATTTTTGGTAAAATGGTTGAAGTTTATTAAAGGGCCCATAGCGTAGTTGGTAGCGCGTCCCCATGGCATGGGGAAGGTCAGGGGTTCGAACCCCCTTGGGTCCACATTTAGCTGATTGGATTCTGACTGTTAGATTTTAGTTTGTTATTTTATAAATAATCAGATATTGTAAAGCTGTGGGAATTTTGGTTGGTTTTTGGTAGAATTCGTTATCTTAAAATAGGTCTGTGGTGAAATGGTATCACAGCAGTCTCCAAAACTGCTTTTCCAGGTTCGACTCCTGGCGGACCTGCCAATACTGACTGATTGTTTTAAGCTTGGTCAGATGTTAAATTAGTGTCAATGAATAAAATTATCTGTGTCTCGGGGATGTGTGGAGCTGGCAAGAGTGTGGTTTCGGATTTTTTTGTTAAAAATGGATTTCAATTTGTCAGATTTGGCCAAATAACTTTAGATGAGATTAAAAAGAGGGGATTGGAAGTTAATGAAGCTAATGAAAGGGCGGTGCGAGAGGGTTTGCGGGCTGAACATGGAATGGCGGCGTTTGCAATTTTAAACTTACCAAAATTTGATGAATTAATGAAAAATGGTAATGTCATTGCTGATGGTTTATATAGTTGGGAAGAGTATAAGGTGTTAAAAGAGCATTATGGTGAGGCAATGAAAATAATTGCGGTATGGGCACCGCCGGAGTTGAGGTATGAAAGAATTTCAACCCGGGTGATGACGGCTGATGATAAGGATATGAGAAATAGATCTTTTACTAAAGAAGAGGCTAAATCAAGAGATTATGCTGAATTAGAGAAATTAAATAAAGGTGGTCCGATTGCAATGGCTGATTTTACGATTGTAAATAATAAGGATATTAATAATTTGAATGAGCAAATAAAAGAAATTTATGACCAAATCAAATAAAAAGACTGAGGCAAAAGCGGTAAATTATCTTCGTCCCAGTTGGGATGAGTATTTTATGGAGGTAATGGAAGCAATTTCGAAGCGGGCAACTTGTGATCGAGGTAGGAGTGGTTGTGTGATTGTTAAAGATAAGCAAATTTTGGTGACTGGATATGTAGGGTCACCGAAAGGTTTGCCTCATTGTGATGAGATAGGACATCAATTTAAACAAATGTTAAATGAGGATGGAACGACATCACAACATTGTGTTAGAACGGTTCATGCTGAACAAAATGCTATTTGTCAGGCGGCTAAACTAGGGGTGCCGATTGATGGGGCGACAGTTTATTGCCGGATGACACCGTGCCGGACATGTGCCATGTTGTTAATAAACTGTGGAGTTAGGCGGGTGGTATGCGAGCGAAAATATCATGCTGGGGCTGAGTCGGAGGAGATGTTTAAAAGGGTGGGAATAGAGTTGGAATATAAGTACGACGAAGTACAGCAGTATTAAGACAGCCGAGTAAATAGTTTAGCGGCGGGAACGGTTGATGGTTTGAAAGCGGCCGGTGGGGCGAAAATTAATATTATTTTTATTATTAGAAAATGGTGATTGATTAGGTTTATTGAATTGGAAAACGGTCGGTTTGGGTTCAATAGTTTTAGAAGTTGATTTTTTGGTCATAGGCTGGTTAATTATATGATATTTTTTAGGTTTTTAAAAATTTGGAGGTGGGGAAATAAATAACATCATTGATGTTGGTGGTATTGGCAAAGAGCATGGCAAGACGATCAACTCCGAGACCAATACCGGCACAGGGTGGCATATGACCACAGGCAGTGACAAACTCTTGATCATAAGGGTGAATAGGTAGTTGATGCTGGTGGCGGAATTTGGTTTCGGTGTCAAAATTTTGCTGGAGAACGTTAGAATCAGTTAGTTCGGTATAGGCGTTACCGATTTCCATACCACCGATATAAAATTCAAAACGCTGACTAAAGTTGGGTGAGTTGGGACAAGGAGCACAAAGTGGAGAAAGGGTAGTGGGATAATCAAAAATAATAAAAGGTTTGTCTTGAGGTAATTTTGACTCAATTTCATTAATAAAAATTTGAGTATAAAGCGGTTCCCAAGTATTAACATTGTCAACATTGTAACCTTTAGTAGTAGCAGTTTTAATAATATTGTTAGTAGTTAGGTTTTGAGTTAAGTCAATGTTGGCATATTTTTGGAATAATTCAGTTAAAGTAGCGTGTGGCCAGGGAGAGGTGAGGTCAATTTGATGACCTTGATAATGAAGAAGATTGGTTTTAGGTCGGCCTTGTTTTTGAAGAATTTGATGGTAAACAGTAAGAATTAAATCTTGGGTTGTCTGGGCGATTTTAAGATAGTTTTGGTTTATTTCGTACCATTCTAGCATTAAAAATTCAAGGTTGTGGGTTGGGCTAATATTTTCTAGATCACGAAAAACTTTACTAATAGTAAAACAGTCACCAATTCCCTTGGCAATGAGTTTTTTAAGAGAACTTTCAGGGGAAGTGGGTAGGTAAAAATCAAGATGTTGGTGATGCCAGTGAGTTTTGAGAGGGTAGAGATTGGGTTCAATAGGAATTTGAGGCATTAGAATTGGAGTATCTACTTCATGAAACTGGTGATTGATAAAATAATTACGGATAGCCTGGATGGTTTGTTCTTTAATGAAGTGAGAAGTAAAGTTCATAACTTTTTGGAGAATAAATTGATTATATCTTGACATGATAATTTATTAAATTCTTGGAGATAGCCACAAAGATAATTGGGTTGGCAACAACCATTACAATTAGATACTAGATTAGATGTGGAGCAGGAAAGACAAGCGGAGAGAGAGTTGATAAAATTGTTGATAAAAATTTTAGGATTATCAGTAATTTGACCTAATGATAAGTTTGATTCACAACAACCAGTGATATGACCAGTAGATTGAAGTGATAACTGAAAGCAACCAAAATTTTTAGTAGGAAAAGTGGAATAATGAAGCTTAATATCAAGGCATTGACTGTTAGTTAGAGATAAACGGCGGTCAGTAATATAAGTTAGTGATAGGTTTTTAAGGTTATAGAGTTTATCAAGTGAGTTTAAAAAAGAATCTTTATAAGAGTATGAGTCTTTGGTAATAAGAAACATAACCCCAACAGGAAAGCCGAGTTTTTGAGCGTGTTTAATATAGTTAATAGATTTTAGAAAGTTGCCTTGACCACGGTTTTGGTCGTGAATGGCTTGAGGACCGTCTAGAGAGACTAAAATTTGGCAATTGTTGGGATTTTTAATATCTTTGAGATGGTCAATAGTGCCATTAGTAATGATAGTTATAAATATGTCTTTTTGGGTTAGAGTATTGACTAATTTGGAAAAATCAGGAAGAGTGAAAACTTCACCGCCACAAAAAAGAATAGATTTTAATGAAAGCGGTAAAGATTTTTTGAGGTGATTCTTTTTGAATGAACTATTTGAGAAAATTGTATTAACAGAATTTTCTTTCAAAAAGTTGTTATATTTTTTAATGAAGTTTAAAATTTGTTGGTTAGATAAAACAGATTTAGTTTTGGCAGTATAACAGGCGCGACATTGTAAATTACAAGTTTCGAGTGGGGAAATATAGATATTTTCTAAAGCTGAAATTATTTGAGCTTGGTAGACTCTTTGTGCTCGGTTCGTTTTTTGCACCATTTACAATATTTGACAAATTTAAGTTTGTCGGGAGTATTAGTTTTGTTTTTTTCGGTTAAGTAGTTTTGAGCACCACAGACAGAACAAACCATGGCGACTAAAATTCTGGGTGTTTTTTTGGATTTAGACATGGTGATAGTTTATCAAGTCTATTAAGTTTCGCAAGTGGTTTAGCTTAAAGTGTAATTAACCTGATCTTGTTTATATTTTTCGATTTGTTTCTCGATAGCTTCCCGAAGATCAACAATTGCAGCAGTTAGATCTTTGTGAGAAGTTTCGGCATAGATAGATTTTTTAGATCCAGGTAAAGACATATCAAACTTAACAGTATAAGTTTTATATTTTTTATCTCGATTAATAGAGATGGATGATTTTTTGAGATGTTGACTATATTGAGGAATAATTTGCTCTAATTTGGAGATAAATTTATCGTTAATAAGCTGACGGGTTTTAAGAGAAACAATTAAATTAATACCGGTAATACGGATGTTCATAAAGACCTCCAATAAACCTGTAATAAAGAAATGGTAGTTGAGATAATTAATTTTAACACTATTTATTCAGTGACAATAGTTTCAATTAAATCACAAGGACCTTGATATTTTTTAGCTAGATTAATGATGTCATTTATTTTAGGTTGGGTAGTGTGATAGATATGGTTGGACTTGGTACGGAGAGTTACTTCTAAATTGCGTTGTTGAAAAATGGCTTTGATTTGACAATCGGCCATGAGTTGGTGAGCTTCCTGCCAGCTGATTTGAGATGTTGGTAAAGGAGAAATCTGATTAGTAGATTGTAATTTTGGTGAGGATGTAGCTTGAAGCTTAATAAGATGGATGATAGTAATAAGTAAACTGGTAAAAATTAGGACAAAGATTAGGCTGTAAGTTAAGGTCGAAATTTTTAACTTTTTTTTAGTGATCAAAGCGAATAGGAATTTCTAATTTGTCTAGATTTTCTGGTAAATCTGAAGGATTGTTTTTTTCGATAATGATTTTACCCTTTCCATAAGGAGGTTTAAATTTTAAAGTGGCAACAAAGTCGACAAAGTCGTTAGTCATCCATTCACCCAAAGCTTCGGCGTTAGTAGTAGCAACGATTTTTCCGTTAGCGTTAACAAGTTTGATGGGAAGATTACCTTCAAAAAACCAATTACCTCGAACAGAACCAGAAATAGAAAAAGGGGTGGTAATTTTTTGACCGGGGCGAGGGTGAACAACTTTAATTAAATCCTTTTTTTCTAGTTCATTACCAATATCTTGAGTAAAGGTTTGCCCATCAGCAGTATTGCAGGTTGGAGGATAAAGAGTGGTAGATGGCAAAAAACCATGGTCAACACAATCTTCATAAGAGTCAATAGTAGTTTTATCAGCTTCAATTCGAGCTAGATGTTGAGAATTTTGATAATTATAGATGGCATAACCAACACTAAGAATAGTGATAAAAGATAAAAGTTTGATGATGTTTCTGGCGGTCATAAATTTTACAAAAAGTTTATTGTTAGACTTTGCGATTTAATTATATAATGAATTGTAGGGTCTAACAAACTTAGTTTTTTAAGGTTAAACCTTATTGCCTCTGACTATTTAGTTATGATTTTAGAAATTAAAATTAATAAAAGCTTCTGGTATTTCTATCTTTAAGATAAAATTAACTATGAAATTTTTAAAAGAGACCCTGCTCTTATTTTTAATATCTTTTTTAATTTTTCCGGTCGCCCTTGTTGCTCAGGAAACCATCCCTTCTTCAATCCCTGCCAAGATTACTAAAATAATTGAAGAAAAACAGATTGAAGTAATGGGGTTTAGTCAGCTTTATCAAAAAATTGAACTAGAACTTTCTACTCCTGATAAAAAAATTATAACGGTTGAAAACGGTCATCAACCATTAGCAAACGTAGTTAAGTACTCAATCAATGATCGAGTTTTAATAGCCTTAAGCCAGGGAGTTGAAGGAGAAGAGTATGTTATTGTTGATTTTATTCGAAAAGACAGTCTAGGCCTTCTTTCTATAATCTTTGTGATTCTTTTATTAGTTATCACAAAATGGAAAGGCATCATGGCACTTTTGGGGATGGTTTTTACTTTTTTTATTGTTTTTTCTTTTATTCTTCCCAGACTTTTAGTTGGTGACAATCCTATTTTTATTGCCATTATTGCAGCTCTAATAATTATTCCGGTCTCTTTTTATCTAGCTCATGGTTTTAATAAGAAAACTTCCATTGCTGTTATTAGCTCGATTATTAGTTTAATAATTACGGCCAGCTTGGCTTCAATTTTTTCTTACCTTGGTCGTCTGACTGGCTTTTCTTCAGAAGAGGCCGGAATGTTGTCGATTAATCTTGGAAATTTAAATATGAAAGGGATTCTTTTGGCGGGGATTGTTATCGGGACACTTGGTGTTCTTGATGATATTACTATTTCTCAAGCTGCCATTGTTGACGAATTAGCAACGACGGCAAAATTAAGTAAACCAAAAGACCTTTATACTCGTTCAATGGTTATTGGGAAAGACCATATCACTTCTATGGTTAATACTTTAGTTTTAGCCTACACTGGAGCTTCTTTGCCCTTACTTTTAATTTTCACTCAAAATCCTCACCCGTTCTCTGAAATTATTAATTATGAGTTTTTAGCCGAGGAAATTATTCGTACCTTAGTTGGGAGTATTGGTTTAATTTTGGCAGTACCCATCACCACCTTCGTTGCTGCTAATTGGTATAAAAAATAAACTATTTCTTTTTGATAGATTTTTCTATTTCCTGTTTTCCTAGCTTTTTTGTACAAAAAAACCAATCATAACATTTTATTTCTTTTTTATTTTCCATTCTTTGCTTGGCTACTCCGCATGAACCTGCTGTTGGAATAATTACATCATCTCCCGGACGCCAATCTGCTGGAAGGGCAACAGAAAATTTATCTGCAACTTGAAGTCCAACTAAAGCCCTATATAACTCGTCAAAATTTCGTCCAAGGCTTAAAGGATAATAAATAATTGTTCGGATTATTCCTTTTGGATCAATAAAAAATACTGCTCTGACTGCTTTTGTATTACTTTCTCCTGGTTGAATCATGCCATATTTTTTAGCTACTTCCATGGTTATGTCTTCAATTAAAGGAAATTTTATTTCAATATCTTTCATTCCCTTGTATTCTATTTTTTCCTTAATTGTTCTAAGCCAGGCAATGTGGCTGTAAAGCCCGTCAACTGATAATCCAACTAACTTACAGTTGGCTTCATTAAATTGTTTTTCCATCTTTGCAAAAGTCATAAACTCTGAAGTGCAAACTGGGGTAAAATCAGCTGGATGGCTGAATAAAATAACCCAACTTCCTTTGTATTGTTGAGGAAAATTAATATCTCCTTGTGTGGTTACTGCTTTAAAGGAGGGGGCTTTGTCGCCAATTCTTGGCATTGAAATTTCTTCTTTTTGTATTTGTTTTTCTTCCATTTTTACCTTAAATTTATATTGATTTTATTACTTTATTTCAGTAATGTTTCGACTTTATAAGTCTTGTTTTAATTTTATCAAATTATCTTTCTTGACACCAATAAAAGCTAATCTGTTTTTTTAAAAATGGTATACTTTTTTAGTTGCTTATTACTTTGATTAGATAGTGAATAAAAAAACTTTTGTTTTGATTTCCTTGGTTGAGTTTTTTATTATTATCATCGGTTTTATCTATTTTTTAGGAAAGAGAGACTGTTTGCTTAATAAATCGTCATTAAATAGTCAACCAGAGATATCAGTTGAAGTTTTGGAAAAAATAGCTGAAGAGGGAAGGATTAATGATGATTGGGGAATATATGAAAAAGATAAAGAAGCCTTTCCTAAGACTCTTGATGGATACGAGCGATATTTAATTGATTTGCCTCAAAAGAGTAACGAAAATGGTTATGAAGTTGAACTTTTAACAGGGAAGGTTGGTAGCTTTGATTGTAATCGGCAAATGATAAATGGAACTTATGAAACAAAAACGGTAGCTGGTTTTGGCTATGATTATTATGTTTTTAATTCTGATGGAGTAATTGGTAGCACTCAGATGGCTTGTCTAGATGATGTAAAAACGGAAAAATTTGTTTCACAATCCCTTAAGGTTGGTTACAATAGCAAGCTTCCGTTAGTTATTTTTGCCCCAAAAGGGTTTGAGGTTAGGTATAATATTTGGGAAGCTGGCCAGTTGGTTTTAAAAGCAACCCGTCAATAATTAAATTATTATTATGAATAATAAAAGAAAGCTTATTATTTCTTGTTTTTTGTTATTAATTATTTTTATCGGAATTTATAGATTTGGTTATTTTTCAAAGAGTGATAAGACTAATTTTGGTTTTGAAAAAAAGATTGAGGATAAAACTGAATTTTATGAAATAACAGCAAGATATCCTTCTGATAAATTAGACAAAAACAATATCATCGAGGAGTTTGTTTTTTCACAGGTTGAACAAAAGAAGGAAGAATGGAAAATTGGTGGTGAACTTTATAAACAAGAAGAGGAGGCTCAAAAACAATTTCCTGATCGTCCGAAAATGGTTTATAGCTTTGATCTTAATTACCAAAAGTTTTCTTCAGATAAAGCTGGAACAGTAAGCTACTTATTTAACATTTACGAATACGCTGGTGGGGCTAATGGCCAAGAAAAAGTTCAGTCCTTTACTTTTGATAAAGATGGTCTGGTTAATGTTGAATCTATTTTGGATATTTCTGGTTACCATCCCAATTCTAAAGATGTAAATAAACCAAGACAGAATGATATTCTCATCTCGGAATTGATTCTTGAAGAAACTAAAAATGACAAAGAACAATATCCTGATTCCAATTTAACTAGGGAGGGTTTGGGATTATCATACCTTGAAAACGATGGGGTGACTCTTAATCATAAAAAATGTAATTGTGATGGTTGGTTTTTTGGTTCTAATTTACAAAATTTTGTTCCGACTGATAGTGGTTTAGTTTTTTATTTTGATGAATGTAAAATTACCACTTGTTCTGCTGGTGTTGTTGGTGTTTCTTTAAGTTGGGAGACTCTTTCTCCTTTTTTAGTAAACAATCTTAATTAAAAATAAAAAATACTTCTTTGTAGACGAATTTAAGGATTTATCTTTTTTATAACTAATTAATATTGATTTACTTGTTGATAGGGAATAAGTGGTTATTGTAACCTGTAGGTGTAATAAATTTACACATAAGAGTTATATGAGCTTTATAAAAGATTTGATTAAAGTTAAAGTCAGACAGTTTTTAGTTTTTCTAATTTAAGTCAAATGGTAGAAATTATTACGCAATCAGCTCTAGAAATTGCTTTATTTATACCTTCAAAAAACCTTACTCGATAGTATTGTGTGTGGGTAGTTTCCTTCACTACTAGCCAATAAATCTCTGGTTAATTGATGATTATTACCATTTACAGTCTTAAACATCTTCCAGACTTCCATAAAACTTGCGGTATCGTCCATCTAATATAGAAAACATAAAAGATGGAAAGATAGGATAATGCGGAGGGTATAGGATTCGAACCCATGAGGGCTTTCGCCCACCAGTTTTCAAAACTGGCGCCATAAACCACTCGGCCAACCCTCCAGTTTTTGGTTGAAACTAGTATGAGCCCGGAATGAAACTCGAATTCATGACCTTCCCCTTACCAAGGGGATGCTCTACCAACTGAGCTATCCGGGCATAGCTGTTATTTTACCAGAAAAACTGATAATTTATGAGCCCTCCGCGAGAATCGAACTTGCGTCTACGGTTTACAAAACCGCTGCTTTACCACTAAGCTAGGAGGGCTGGGTAAAATTAGTAATAGATTATACCAAATTACCAAGTGGTGAGTTTGTAAAAAAGTAAAATTTAAGTAAAAATAAGGGAGGCGAGAGTGAAGGAAAATAATTTAAGGTAAAATAGAAATAGAGAGTATGATAAGTATTATTATTCCAACTTATAACGAGGAAGATTTCTTGCCGATTCTTTTAGAATCAATTAAAAAACAATCATACAAAGACTATGAAATTATCGTGGCTGATAATAATTCAACTGACAGGACTCGTTTTTTGGCCAAAAAAGCGGGAGCAAGAGTTGTTAATGGAGGTTTGCCAGCGAAAGGAAGGAATAATGGAGCAAGAGTAGCACAAGGGGATTGGCTTCTTTTTTTGGATGCTGATGTGGTTTTGCCTGCTAATTTTCTTAAAATAGCAATAAATGAGGTAAAAGAAAGAAATTTATTAGTGGCGTCTTGTTTAGTTAAACCTATAAGCAATAAGAAGGTTGATATTTTTTTACACGATGCTGCAAATATTTATATGAAATTGATGGTAAAAGTGTTTCCTCATGCATCTGGTTCTTGTATTTTTTCAAAAACCAAAATATATCATCAGCTGAATGGTTTTAACGAAAAAATAAAATTAGCAGAAGATCATGATTATGTTAGTAGGGCAAAAAAAATAGCTAATTTTGGATTATTGAAAAAAGTAAAAATTCCGGTATCTGTCAGAAGATTAGATAAAGATGGTCGGTTAAACATTATTACCAAATATGTTGCGATTGAGACTCATTTGGCGGTGGTAGGACCGGTATATTCTGATTTATTTAAATATAAGTTTGGATACAAAAATAAATTGAAGTAAAATAGAAGGAATATGAAAAAGAAAAAAAAGATTCTAGTTTTAACCGATGATGCTCCTTGGGGACACAGGTCGATTGCGAAAGCAATTTACTCTTATTTAAAGGCTAATGAAAATAAAAATAATTATCAAGTGGAATATGCTGCAATAAAAACTGATGAAGGAGTTATTAATGAAATTTATAAATTTTATTATAAATATTCCCCAAAATTAGGTAAAATTATTTATAATAATGTAAATAATCGTTTGGCTAATAAAATCTTAAAAGATAGGGCAAAAAAGAATTTGTCTGGGGTAAAGAAAGTGGTAAAAGAAATTGGGCCTGACTTGATAATCTCAGCTTATTTTTTACACAGTCATTCTTTGTCTTTATGGAAAGAGATGGGGGTGGCTTTTAAATTATGGACAGTAATTGCTGATCCGTGGACAATATATCCAATGTCGGTTGTGCCTGGAGCGGATCTTCATTTGGTTTATGATCGAGTCGGTTTTAATTTTGCAGCTAAAATGGGGGTTCCTAGGGGGAAAATATTAACAACTGGTTGGTGGGTGAGACAAGAAATGTATAGACAAATAGATAAAGAAAAATCTTTAAAGTTATTAGGAATTAGAAATGATCGTCCAGTAGTCTTTATTGGTGGGGGGAGTCTGGGGACTAGTGCATTACCAAAATTGTTACCAAGCATGTTTTTCTTAAAAAAGAAAGTCTTTTTTGTGATTAACACTGGTGCAGATAAATTAGCTTATAATTTAGTTGAAAACTATATAAAATTATTAAATAAGATAAGAAAAGACGATGTGGTTTTGGTTAAAAGTATGGGGTGGATAGAGGATATGGCACAGGTATTGTCAGTTAGTGATATAGTTTTTGGGAAGGCTGGTCCAAATTTTTTATTTGACTGTGTTGCCTGTAAAAAACCATTTGTGTCAATTACTCACATAGGGGGGCAGGAAGACGGAAATATTGATTTAATTAAAAAGAAAAAACTAGGTTGGGTAAAGGAGAAAACGGATGAGATGAATAAGTTTTTAGTAGAGTATTTAGAAAATCCAAAATACTATGAAAATAAGTTTAGAAAAAATATCGAGATTGAAGCTGAAGCAAACAGAAAAACCTTGCCGATAATTTTGAAGAGAATTAAAGAAGATTTAGAAATATAAAATTACTTTATTAGGAGAATTCAAAAAATATCCTACCATAGGCTGACTTTGATACTGGCTTTTCCACGCTAAAAAAACGTGGGGAAAACTGGTCTGACAGGAACGAAGTCCTGACAGTCACAGGTTCTCCTTTTTAGAAGTTTAGTTAGAAAAAACACCTTCTCAAAGCGATGCCTTTGATAGGACAGTTAAGTTTAGCAACAATGGAATATTTTGTCATAGATTAATTTAGGATTTGCGGTATAAATGCGTTAAAAAAAGAAATCTTAAGGGTTTATGGGAATTTGTTTGCATAAGTATGGCTTGGAGTTATTGTTTTTAGGTGATTAAAAATCAAAAATAGATTATTTTTTAAGCCTATAGAAGAGATTGAGAGCTGGTATAATTTAATGATGACAAAAACAAAACCAGAAATTACTGAAAAAATATTAATTGGAGATTTAATAAGAAATTATCCAGAATTAGCTAGGATATTAGCGGAAGAATATGGTTTTCATTGCATAGGATGCATGGCTTCAGGGATGGAAACATTAGAGCAAGGAGCTAGGGTTCACGGAATGAATGAGAAAGAGATTAAACAAATGGTAATACAACTTAGATTAGTAGAAGCAGGTTAAAAATAAATTGAACTAGAGGAAAAATAATCAAATTAAGGATGGTCTTACCTTGATATATGGGGAAAAAGACAAAAAGAATTAAAAGAATAAATCCGTAGTGGTCAAAAGCATCAGCCCATTTGCGACTGGATTCAGGGGATAAAAGATTAAGAAAAATATGAGAACCATCAAGTGGTGGAATAGGTAAAAGATTAAAAACAAATAAGGAAATGTTAATAAGGATAAAAAGGCTAGCAAATTTAAGAGTAGTTTGAGAAGTAAAAGGAATAAAACGGATAATTAGGGTAGTAATAGTGGCTAGAAGTAAATTTCCTAAGGGGCCAGCAAAAGAGACAATAATTTCGTCTCTTCGAGGGTTTCGAAAGTTAAAAGGATCAACAGGAACTGGTTTGGCCCAGCCAATAGTGGGAATACCAGTTATAGTACTAATTAATGGTAGAAAAACAGTTCCAATTGGATCGATATGAGCTAAGGGGTTGAGGGTTAATCGTCCAAGGGATCGGGGAGTAGGATCTCCCATATAGTCGGCGGCCAGTCCATGGAGAAACTCATGAACGGTAATAGAAACGATGAGAAATAAAAATGAAATGAACCTGATTAATATTTCCATATTTCAAAAAAATGTTGATTCTGATATTATACCTTACTATGAGAACTTGTAGTTTATGCGGTAAGGGGACTAAGGTCGGGAGACTAAGGTCACACGCTCAAAATCGAACCCCAAGAACATATAAAGCTAATATTCAAAAGGTAACTTTGATGGTAGGGGATGATAAAATTAGTGGTAATTTTTGCACGAAATGCTTAAAAAGATTAAAGAAGGAAGCGGGAGAAGAGAAAGCGGTGTCTAAAAAATAAGAATTGTTTTTAAAATAAAGATAATACAGTAAAAGAGAAACATGTCTTTAAAAGATATGTTTGAGGAATTTGTAAGTTATAAACGTCTTGTTTTAGCGATATTTTATAGTATAGTGAGAAGAAATTTCCGACCAGTTGACAGGGGTTTTACCTTCTATTTGGACTAGTTTTGGGGTAAGCTGATTGTTGGAAATGACAGAGGAAAATAATTTCATTTTAAGAGTTTTGTTTTGAGAGTTAGTGATATAGGTCCAGGCAATAGGCCAAGGATTAAGAGCCCGAATAAAGCGTTCAATTTTAGTTGGTGGCCAGGTCCAGTTGATTTGAGCAGTATTTTTATTAAATTTAGGAAAGTAGGATTTTTGAGCATGGTTCTGGGGAAGTAGAGATTTGGGATTTGAAAGGTAAGAATTAATAACTGAGTTTAATTGATTAGCAGCAAGGGTAAAAGCCTTTTGGTAAAAAGAGGCGGCTGTTTCAGTGGGGCTGATATTGAAGGGGATTTGGGTAATAATCGGACCATGATCTGGGAGAGCATCAATTTGAAAAAAAGTAACGGCGGAAATGGTTTGACCGTTGATAATTTGCCAAGGGCCGGGAGTAGCACCACGATATTGAGGTAATGGAGAAGGATGAATATTAATAACCTTATATTTAGGAAGGTCAATAAATTCTTGAGTAAAGTAGGGTGGGCCGTAGGCGACAATTAGTCCAATGTCAGGGTTTAATTTAGAGATAATAGAATAGAGGTGAGAATTTAATTCTTGAGGTTGAAATAGTGGTAGGTGATGATTTTGAGCAAAAGTGGCGACGGGGTTTGAGGTAATAAGCTGATTGCGACCGACAGCTTTGTCGGGTTTGGTAAAAACTGCCTGAATTTTGAAATTATTGAGACGTAGGAGTTGTTGAAGAATGATGACGGAGTATTCTGATGATCCAAAAAAAATAGTTTTGATCATAATTAAGTGTATCATTTGCTAAAATAGGCTATGACTAAGATTATGGTTTATCCTAATAAGATACTTAGAAAGAGGGCTGAGGCAATAAACAGGTTGGATCTGGTAACAAAAAAAGAAATTGGAAATTTGGTAAAGGAATTAGAGCAGGGGGAAAATGCAGCTGGTTTAGCGGCACCTCAATTAGGAATTTCTAAGGATTTTTTTGGGATTAAAAGAAGTAATAAAAAAGTAGAAGTGTTTATTAACCCTAAGATAGTAAAAACTTGGGGAAATCGGGTATATCCAGTAATGATAGATAAGGAAGGGAAGGAAGAATATTTTCTAGAAGGATGTTTGTCAGTACCAGATTATTTTGGAACAGTTAAAAGATTTTTAAGAATAAAAGTAACCTGGCAAGAAATAGAGGGAAATAATTTAGTAACAAAAGTAAAGGATTTGTCTGGGTATGATGCGGTGGTTTGGCAACATGAATCAGATCATTTGTTAGGAAGATTGTTTATAGATTATATAAAAAAAGATAGGGATAAATTTTACAAATGGAATGGAATGGAAATGGTGCTCGCGGATATAGATAAGATTAAACTTGATTAATGTTTTTGAAGCTGATTAATATCATCGAGAATTTTTTGAGCTTCAATATTGGTCGGTTGAGAGTAGTTAATGGTTTGTTGTAGATTTTCTTGAGCTAGATTATATTTTTTCTGGTGATAAAAGATTTTTCCTAGAGCAAAGTAAGCATGATCATAGTTAGGTTTAAGCTTGATAGCTTGTTGATAATAGAAGATAGCGTCGTCGAAAAGTTCGGCAGCTTCTAAAAACTGAGCTAGAGAGTAGTAATTTTTAGGATCAGTTGGAGCTAATTTTTGGGCTTGAACCATAGAATCAATGGTGGTGATAAAGTAGTTTGAATCAAATTCTGAGAGATAGTAGTAAACTTGAGCTCGCTGACGCCAAAAATTAATGTTAGCTGGAGAAATAGTAATGGCGCGGTCGGCTGATTGAATAGCTACTTTAATGTAGATGTCGTTTTTGGTAGCAACAGCCATTTTTGCTGCAGCTAAACCATATCCAATAAGGTAATTTGGTTCGTAAGAACAGAGATTAAGGCTAAAGTTAAGGTATTTATAGGCATTAGAATAATTTTGTTGGTTATCAGCGGATTGATACTTAGCATAATAAATATCAGCAAGATAGGAAACTAAATTGAAATAAACTAGAATTAAGCTGGTGATAATAAAGGGAATTAAAAGATAGAGACTGGATTTGGTTTTTTTTGGAGAGGATGGTTTTTTTAGGGGAGAAATTAGTGTAGGAAGGAGAAAAAAATAAAGTGAGGTAATAACGACGGAAAACCCAGTAGTATTAGTAATTAAAATAGAGAGATATGAGGCCAGAATAGCTAGATATAAGTCAAAATTTGGTTTAATAAAAATAGACCGGATAATTTGAATTAAAATAGTGGTGATAAGGATGAGATAAGGGATAAATCCAATTAGCCCGGTGGTGGCGAGATAGTTTAGGTATTCATTATGAGCTTTGTTGTAAAGAAAGTCCCATTCAGAAGTAAGATTGTGTTCTATGGGACGGGTCCAGTAGTAAGAATAAGCAAAAGTTTCAACGCCGGTGCCAAATAAAGGAAATTTTTTCCAAAGATTAAGACTGCCACGCCAAACAATTTTACGGATGTCTTCTGATGGAGTAATCAGGATATTAGTTAATTGAGTTGTTGGAGCTGATAATGAATTGGAAAAAAAAATTTTATCTTTGAAGGGGTTGGGAATAATGAGGGAGACGAAAAAAAAAGTTAGGGGGAGAAGGTAAAATTTAAGATTAATAATAAAGGAATGACGGTTAAGATCAAAAATAAATTTGATTAATGAATAAACTAAAAGAGAGATGAGAGAGGCAATTAAGCCGGTGCGAGATTTAGTAAATAGTAGACAGATAAATAAAATAAGAGATTGGAAATAGTAAATAAAAGATAATTTGAGTGTTTGGGCTTTAAAAAATCGGTAAAGAGATAAGGGGATGAGAATGCAAAGATAGGCAGCTAGCCAATTAGGTTGACCGAGAGTAGAAAATACCCGGTTTTGGACATCTTGAACCCAAAGATGTTGATCAATACCAAAATGTTGTAAGATGCCATAAATAGCAACTAAGAGTCCAGAAATAAGAGAAATATCAATAATATTTTTTTTGAATTTATTAGTAAGATAAGGAGTGAGACTATAAAATAGAAGAGTAAAAGTAATAATAGAAAGGAGACCTCCGTTAATTCGGGAATAATAGCCAAAAAGGGAGGTGTGACGGTCAATTGAGGTGATACTGGTAATAACCTGTGAAGTTAGAAATAAAAGTAGGGGTAAATTTAAAAAATTTTTAGTAATTAAACGGGTTTGGTTCAGAATTGAGTTAATAATATGGAGAGAAATTATGATAATAGATAATAGATAAACAAAATACATTTTAGGAAGTTCAAAAAGTTCGGAATTATGGAAGTTAAAAATCAATGGAGTGATAAAAAAAAGAGTTAAATAGAGATGTCGGATAAATTGACTCAAACGTTTCATTGATAGTTTATATTGTAACTGAGGTCGGTTTAAGTTGCTATAATTTTAGAGTGAAGTTGATTAAGATTATGGGGCAAAAAATAATTAATTTGACCCAAACATTTAGTTGGGATATTGGGATTGACTTGGGGAGTAATAATACTCTGATTTATTTAAAGGATAGAGGGGTGGTTATTGATGAGCCAACAATGCTAGCTCGGCAAAGAAAAAAAAGATGGACAGGGCTATCGGCACCAAAATCGGGGATTAATCGACCAATAGCTTATGGTTGTAAAGCCAAATCTATGTGGAATAGAGAACCAAAGCAAATTGAAGTGGTAAGTCCAATTAAGAATGGAATAATTACCGATTTAGAGGCTTTGGAGAGTTTAATGTCTTATTATTTTAAGTTGATTTACGAAGTACCATCTAAATATCCTAAGATTTTTAAACCGCGAGTAATTGTAGGGGTACCGAGTTTTATTAATCAGGTGCAGAAACGAGCGATAAAATCAGTATTAATAACAGCAGGAGCTAGAGAGGTGGTTTTAGTAGAAGAGGTGGTGTTGGCATCAATAGGATTAAATTTACCAGTAGATATGTCAGAGGGGTTGGTAATTGTAGATGTGGGTGGAGGAAAAACTGAAGCTAGTGTGGTATCTATGGGAGGAGTGGTGGTGGGTCGAGGAATAAAGACAGCGGGGGAAGAACTGGATAATGCCATTATAAATTATATAAAGATGAAATATGGATTATTAGTGGGTCCAAATAGTGCTGAAAAAATTAAAATTAGTATTGAAACTAATAATTTAGTTCGAGGACGGGATTTAGAAACGGGATTGCCCAGATCAATTAAATTGACTAAATTAGAGATAAATGAAGCGGTGAGTTTAGAATTGACAAAGATTGTTAAATTAGTTAAATCGGTTTTAGACGAGACCCCACCAGAGTTGATGGAGGATGTTTTAAAGAGAGGAATTGTTTTGGTTGGTAATGGAGCTAAGCTGAAAAATTTGGCAGAAATGATAGAGAGTGAAACAAAAATTTATACAGTTTTGGTAGAGGAGTCGGGAATGGCGGTTATTAAAGGATGTGGGTTGTTGGTGGAAGATAGAAAATTATTAGATCAGGTAAAACTGGTGTCACTGGATTAACATGAATGAAGATGTTTTTTTACCGGGAAAATATTGGCTATTTAGATTTGGTTTGGGATTAAGTTTATTAATGTTGTTAACAGTGGTTTTAAGATTAAGTTTAGTTGAAGGAGGTTATTATACTAAGGTGGCTAGATCGAATAAAATTTTAGAAAGCACTATACCAGCAGCCAGGGCAGATATTGTGGACAGAAAAGGGAGAATTGTAGCAGAAAGTATTTATCAATATTTTAAATTGGAAGATGGAAATAAAATTTATCAGAGTTCGGGAAAATTTGATGGTTATAAGTTTGAAGGTAAAGACTTAGCTTATGAAGTTAGGCGACAATATCCTTATGGAGAATCAATGTCGATGATAACGGGGTATGTGGGGAAGGTGTCGGATGAGGATATTAAAGAAAATAGTTGTGGAGTTAAGCTAAAAGGGGATGACATTATTGGTCGGGGAGGTTTTGAAGATTATAATGATTGTCAGATTCGGGGTAAAAATGGCAAGCGGATAGTTGAAGTGGATGCCTTTGGTCAATATGTGCGAGAATTAGGGAGAGAGGAGCCAGAAATTAAACCTAAAATAAGTTTGTCAATAGATGCTTATTGGCAGGATAAAATTTATAAATTATTGGCAGGGAGGAAGGCAGTGGTGATTATGAGTCAGCCAGATACTGGTAAAATAATTAGTCTGGTGTCGAGTCCGGCTTTTAATGCCAATGATTTTTCTAATCAAAACAATCAAAAGATAAATAATTATTTGAATGATAAGGATAATTTACCATTGCTTAATCGGGCGGTATCAGCTAGATATCATCCTGGGTCAGTTTATAAAATAGTGATGGCAACTGCTGGGTTGGAGTCAGGAGTAATTGATAAAACAACTTTGATTGAAGATACTGGGGTATTGAGGGTAGGAGATTATTCCTACAAAAATTGGTTGTGGAGTAAAAGCGGAGGGACTGATGGAATGGTAGATATTATAAAAGCAATTAAAAGGTCAAATGATATTTTTTTCTATAAATTAGGAGAGAGATTAGGTGTAGACAGAATAAAGGATTGGTCGGAAAAATATGGCCTTGGGAGTAAGACGGGGGTAGAAATTAGTGGAGAAGTGGAAGGAGTAGTTCCAAATGAGGATTGGAAAAAGAAAACTAAGGGAGAAAACTGGTATCTAGGTAATACTTATCATTTATCGATAGGTCAAGGAGATTTGGATGTTACTCCGTTGCAAATAAATCAAATGACTAATATTATTGCTAACCAAGGAATAAAGTGTGACATGAGTTTATTAAAGGATAGTAAGGTAGAATGTCATAAGTTGGGAATAAAGGATGACACTTGGATGACGGTGGTTGAAGGAATGAAGCAGGCTTGTAATCCTGGAGGGACGGCTTGGCCATTGTTTAACTTTAAAACAGAAATTGCTTGTAAGACGGGGACGGCGGAAGTAGGTGACGGGAGTAGTGAGACTCATGCTTGGTTGACAGCCTTTGCTCCGGCGGATAATCCACAGATTTCAATTACAGTAATGGTGGAAAGGGGTGGAGAGGGGAGTGATGTGGCAGCGCCTATCGTAGGAGATATTTTAAAAGAATGGTTTAATGAGCCAAACACAATAGTACCAAGAAGAATAGAGACTAAAGAAGTGAATTAATAAGAAAACTATTTAATTAATTGACAGAGGGAGTATTATAGATAAAAATGAAACGATATATATTTAAAAAATAAAAATGAAAAAATTATTAGTAGTAGAATCACCAACTAAAGCTAGGACTATCGGAAAATATTTAGGAAAGAGCTACAAAGTGGTGGCAACTGTAGGTCATATTCGTGATTTACCAAAAAATAAGATGGCGGTGGATATGGATAAAAACTTTGAAGTTGAGTATCAGGTTGATAGTAAAAAGAAAAAGGTAATTGAGGAGTTGGTTAAATCAGCTAGAGATGCAGAAATGGTGCTGTTGGCGTCGGATCCAGATCGGGAAGGAGAAGCTATTTCTTGGCACGTCAAGTGGATTTTACAAAATAGTAAGACAAAAATTGGCGGCGATAAAATATCTCGGATTGTATTTCATGAAATTACTAAAGAAGCTATAAGAAATGCTTTAGATGAGGCTCGGGAAATTGATATGGATTTAGTTAATGCTCAACAAGCTCGACGGGTATTAGATCGGGTAGTAGGTTATAGTTTGTCACCAATTCTGTGGAAGAAAGTTAGGCGGGGATTGTCTGGAGGCCGAGTTCAATCGGTAGCAGTAAGATTAATTTGCGAGAGAGAAAAAGAAATCAAGGATTTTAAAAAAGAAAAGTTTTGGAAAATATCAGCTAAGGTGGGAAAAAAAGAAACTTTTGGGACGGAACTGATAAGGTGGCAAGGTAAAGGTGTTTTTGTAAATACAAAACTAAAATTGTTTGATGGTGACTATACTTATTCTAAATCAATATTTAAAACTAAAAATGAGGTAGCAAAATTTATTAGATCTTTAGGAAAAGAGTTAGTGGTGGAAAGGGTGGTAGGAAGAGATATTTCCAGAACTCCATTACCGGCATTTACAACTTCAAAATTGCAGCAAGCAGCAGCTAGAAGAATGGGATGGTCAGGGAAACAAACTATGAGTGTGGCTCAAAAATTATATGAAAAAGGATTGATTAGCTATCATAGGACAGATTCAGTATATTTATCGGAAAAGGCGACAGAAGAATTTAGAAAATATATTATTAAAGAATATGGTCGAGAGTATGCGGTAGAAAAAATCAGGTTTTATAAAAATAAAAGTAAAAACGCTCAAGAAGCACATGAGGCAATTAGGCCGACAAACGTTACTTTAAGAGTAATTGAAGGAGGAGACTCTAGAGAAATGAAATTGTATGAGATGATTTGGAAGCGAGCGGTGGCAACTCAAGGATCGGTAGCAAGGGTAAGAAATACAACGATAGATTTATCAGCAAACGAAGCCTTATTTCAATCAAAAGGAGTTAGAATGTTATTTCCTGGATTTTTAAAAATTAGTGGGGAAAAATACGAGGATCAAATCCTTCCAGATTTAAAGGAAGGAGAGAAAGTTGAAATTAAGAAAATAAATTCAGAGGAGATGGAAACTAATCCAATGCCGCGATATACCGATGCGAGTTTGGTGTCGTCTTTGGAAAAACAGGGAATTGGGCGACCAAGTACATATGCACCAATTATTTCTACAATAATTTTGCGTCAATATGTGGAAAGAGATGAAGGTAAATTCAAACCAACAGTATTAGGCATTGCAACTAATGAATTTTTGGTAAAAAATTTTGAAGATATTCTATCATTACCGTTTACAGCAGAGATGGAGACGGATTTGGATGAAATTGCTTTAGGAAAATGGGATTGGAAGGAAATGATGAAGAAGTTTTGGAAAGGATTTGAAGCGGAAGTAAAGGCTGCAGAAAAAAATAGTGTTCGGGTAAAAATAGAGGCAGAAAAATTAGGGGAAAAATGTCCGGAATGTAAGGAGGGAGATTTAGTAATTAGATTGGGAAGATTTGGAAAATTTATTTCTTGTTCCAAATTTCCAGATTGTCGTTATAGTCGGCAATATAAGGAAGATGCGGGGTTTAAGTGTCCAGAGTGTGGTAAGGAGGGAGTGGTTCGTCGGACAAAAACCGGGCGAAAGTTTTATGGTTGTTCGGATTATCCTAAGTGTAAATGGGCGGGATGGAAAAAGCCGTAATTATTTCTTTTTACCCCAGTGAAATTGAGAAGTACGGATTAATTTATCACGTTGTTGGTTTTTACAGGATAAGGGTGGTAGGGTAGTAGCATAAAAAGGTTGGGTGGTTTCAGAATCAATGGAAAGTTTAGAAATAATTTGATATTTACCGATTTTAACTAAATCTTCAGGAGGAAATTGTGGCCCAAATTCTTTAGCTAAAATTGAGGCATCTTGATTACCGACAACAAAGGATATAGTGGATCCAACGTTGCCTAAAATGGCATCTTGAATAGGTTTGTCTAGTTGGGACATATACTGGTTGGCAACAATCAGATTAAGCTTAAATTTACGAGCTTCAGAGAGAATCTTAATGAAAGCTTCGGTAGCAAAGTTTTGAAACTCATCAACATAAAGGTAAAAATCAGAGCGGTCTTCAGCTGATTGGAAAACTCGATTCATAGCTGATAATTGGATTTGAGTAATCAACATAGCCCCTAATAGGGCTGAGTTATCTTCACCTAGTTTACCGCTGGAAAGATCGGCAATAAGAATCTTTTTTTGGTCCATAATACTTTGGATGTCAATTTTTGATTTGGCGTGAGCAACAGTATTTCTAATATTAGTTGAAGAAATAAATTGACCAACTTTATTAAGAATAGGAGAAACAGATTCATTTTGAAATTTAGGATCCATTCTACCAAATTCGTTGAGCCAAAAATTTTTAAGAGTAGGGTTGGTAAGTTGGTTGGTAATTCTGTCTCGATAATTTTTGTTGGTAAGGATTTCAACAATATGGGTTAGATCGGAACCAGGAGTGTTGACGAGAGTGAGGACGGCGTTTCTAAGGATATGTTCCAATCTGGGGCCCCAGGAAACAGTGCCATAGAGCTTTTTAAAAATAGAAATAACTCCAGAAGCAACCAATTCTTTTTGAGATTCGTTTTTTGATTCTAAAACATTAAGAGGGTAGACATAATCTGGGTCAGCAGGATTAAAATAACAACAATCATTAATACGATTACTGGGAATATAATCAAGGATGTTGTTACAAAGATCACCGTGAGGATCAATGACGGCAACTCCACGACCCTTACGAATATCGTCTATAGCCATATTAGCAATTAAGGTGGTTTTGCCAGTACCAGATTTACCTATGATATAGGTGTGACGACGTCGGTCCTCTCCTTGTTTAATACCGAAGATAGTATCTTTATTTCTAAATTCGGTTTTGGCAAAGAAAGTAATGTTGGCTTTTTGTTCAGGAGTGGCGTTATCGGCAATAGGGAGATTTTCGGGGGGATCTGAGTATAGCTTTTTGCCCCAAGCAATATTAGGAAGCTTGGTTATTTTATTGGGGAGGTGCCAAATAGCGGAAAGTTCTTCAGTGTTAAATATCTGCCCCTTAAGATTGGAAAAAATTTCTCGGTTGCTAATGGATTGAAGTAGTTTACTGCGGTTAAAATTGTTTGGGGAGAAAATTTTAATAAAGTTTCCCCGAGGATTGGTATAGGCACCAAAAGAGGAAGAAACTGAGGTAATCAAACCAGGATTGTTAGAAAGGAGGTTTATTTGGGCAAAAATGCCGGGAAATTGGATTTTTTGTTCAAAGATTGCCTTATCAGGGTGAGCGGTACGAATGTTGCGTTCTTTATCAACAAGAATACCATCTTGAATAGTAGTAATAATGCTACTTTGCCAATTTTTTGGGGCAGAAGCTAAAACAATTTGAAAGACAAAAAAATCAGCAATATTGTTGGAACGGGAGAGAGGAGCTAGAACAGAATTAAGCGGATCAGTATCATGGAAATCTTTGGTGGTTTTGAGAGGGTAGCTGTAGCTTTTACTAAGTCCAAGTTGAGTAAAACTAATTTGAGGAGAAATAGGAGGTTGTTCGGAATGGGTGGGTTGGGGATTGAAAAAATTATAAATATAATCAGGGGTTTCTTTGGTAACAGCGCTAGGGTATTGGGCTAGGATTTGCGATCGAAAGAATTCCATATCTGGGGTCGGGACGGCAATAAAAAATTGAATTTGGCCGTTCTGGAGAGTTATTTCTAAAGAAGCAATAGTTTTTTTCTTACTGATAAGTTTTTCAAAGAAAGAAAGTTTGGAAAATTGGGTAAAATTTGCTAAAAGTGATGACATGGATTCAAAAGTGAATTCATTTTCTTGAGGTAGACGAACTTCTAAAATAGTGAGGTTTTTGTCAGACATGTGTTAATTTTATCAATTTTTAGGGAAAAGAGATAATAAAATGTAGTATATCTTATAATAATATTATAATTTATCTTATAAAAAAATATATTTATCATAAATATGATAAAAGAGTGAGTGTGTTATAATCCATCTAATTAATTTTTTGTGAAATTTTGGTGATTAATTGTTCCTGGGTTAATTGACCCTATTGCCAATTTCTAATAAGGACAAAATTGTATGTCGGAGACTAAAAAAGTTGTAACAAAAGTTGTTAATTCAGGTAGTAAACCTGGTCACTTAACGAGTAAATCTTTGGTTAAAAGAGCTTTGGTAGTTAAGGCTAAAAATCAAAGTAAAATCTCTTCAGAAAATATAAAAAAACTAAATGAAAAACTAAAGCAGGAAAAAGAGGCGGAAGCAAAAATGGCTAAGGAGGCTGCAGAGGTTAAAAGTGAGGTTAAAAAAGAAATAATCAAAGAGGATAAAAAATATAATTTAACGATTGGGTTAAAGGATTTATTGAATGCTGGTTGTCATTTAGGTCATAAAACTTCTAAAACCAATCCTAAGGCGAGAGATTTTATCTATACCAAGAGAGACGGAATTGAAGTAATTGATTTAGTAAAAACATTGGAAGGGTTAGAAAGGGCATGTAATTTTATTTACAATCAAAAAAGAAACAATAAACAAATAGTGCTAGTGGGAACTAAAAGACAGGCGAGAGAAGTAATTCGTCGAGTAGCAATTGACGCTGGAGTTCCTTATGTAACTGATCGTTGGTTGGGGGGAACTATTTCTAATTGGGATCAGATTAAAAAGAATATTAAAAAATTGAATGATTTAAAGGATGGAATGGAAAAGGGTAAATTTACAGAAAATACAAAAAAAGAGTTGGCGGGAATAAATAAAGAAATTGTTAGGTTGGAAAAAATTGTTGGTGGATTAAGACAATCGGATAAATTATTTGATATTTTGTTTGTAGTTGATGCTGGATTTGAAAAAACGGCGGTAAAAGAAGCTAAGTTAAGAAATCTAAAAACAGTGGCCATTAGTGATACTGATGCTAACCCCTATCGGGTAGATTTTGCTATTCCAGCTAATGATGATTCTGCTAAAAGTGTGGGGTTGATTGTGGAGGAAATTGGTAAAGCAATTAAAGCAGCTGGAACAAAATAGATTACAGGTTATAAATTTAATTAATTTATGGAAAATAAAAAAATAATTGAATTAGTCAAAAAATTAAGGAAAGAAATGGGTTTGGGAATTATGGAAATAAAAGTAGCAGTAGAGGAGTCTGGAGGAGATGAGGCTAAGGCCAAAGAAATATTAAAAGAGAAGGGGTTTAAAAAAGCTGAAACTAAGTCAGAAAGAGAAACTCATCAGGGTAGAGTAGCAACTTACACTCACTCTACTGGAAAAATTGGAGTAATGGTTGAGTTACTGTGTGAAACTGATTTTGTAGCTAAGCATGAAGATTTTATGGAATTAACTAAAAATCTATGTTTACAAGTGGCAGCTATGAACCCAGAGACGGTAGATGATTTATTAGCTCAAGAGTTTATTAAAGATAATAGTAAGACAGTGGCAGAAATAATTAAGTCTTTAGTGGCTAAGTTTGGGGAAAATATGAAACTGTCTCGGTTTGCTAGATTTGAGATATAAAAATTTTAGTAGAGCTATTTATTTTATTAACAGATTTTTGTTTATTGACAAACATCTTGATTTTGTTAATATTTTTTTATGAAAGATAAAAAAATGAAAATTCTGTTAGGTTTAATAATTTTAGTTTTAGGATTGGTGTTTGCTTTAGATGCGGTTCAAAAGAACCAGGAAAATAGAAGTAAGGCAACAGGAGAGATAGTAACTGCTTATTGTGGAGAGGCTAACGGGATTCCGACTTCAATAAGACCAATTGATGGTTTATGTAACAATAGTTCAGCAATTTGGACTGATTCGGTGGCAGAGGATGGAAGTTTTAATTGGTTTTGTGTCGACAGTAACGATACTATGTTGGCTGAATGTAGTGCTAATTTTCAATAAAGCTTTTTGATATAATTAGTTGTATGATAAATTTTTCAGATGTAAGGGTCCGAATGGACAAAATCATTGGATTATTTATTAATGATATTAGCTCAATAAGGACAGGGCGAGCGACTCCAGGATTGATAGAAAACATAATAGTGACTGTTTACGGTAGTCAAAAAATGAGGTTAGTTGAATTAGGATCAATTGGAGTGCCAGACGTAAGATCTTTGACGTTTCAGCCGTGGGATCAGACTTTGATTAGAGAAATTGCTAATGGGATTGCTGCGGCTAATGTGGGGATGAATCCGGTGGTTGATAATCAAATAATTAGAATGAATTTACCAATGTTGACAGTGGAGCAGAGAGAGGATTATATAAAATTACTGGGAAGAAAATTGGAAGCAGCTAGAGTGATGATAAGAGATGCTAGAGCTGATTTTAGAGGAGAATTACAAAAAGCTAAACAGGAGAAAACTATTTCTGAGGAAGAATATAAAAGAGATGAAGTTGAATTGCAAAAAATGACAGATGAATTTATAAAAAAATTAGAAGATCTAGCTAGTAAAAAAGAGGTTGAAATCAGAAATTGAGGGTAGATAATAAATAAGAAATTATAGATAATAGGAAATGGATTTAATATTTTTTTTAGCAGCGTTATCAATATTGGTTTTAGTTCATGAATTAGGACATTTGATAGCGGCTAAAAAAGTAGGAGTAAAGGTAGAAGAGTTTGGATTGGGATTACCACCGAGAATGGTGGGAAAAAAGATAGGAGAGACTGTTTATAGTTTGAACTGGTTACCGATTGGAGGTTTTTGCAGATTATTAGGAGAAGACCCAGGAGAATCAATAAAAGAAGATAAGACTCGCTCATTTGAACACAAAAGACCTTGGCAAAAATTGATTATTGTGATGGGAGGAGTTTTTATGAATCTTGTTCTGGCGGTGGTAATTTTTAGTATGGTTTATACTATTTTAGGAATACCGGTAGAGACGGACAAGATTTCAATTGTAGGAATATCACCAAGGTCGCCAGCAGAGGAAGTTGGATTAAAGGAAGAATGGGTTATTTTGAAAGTAGATGATAGGGAGGTTAAAAATTCGAATGAATTAGTAGATGAGGTGAATAAGAATAAGGGAGGAGAAGTTCAATTAACAATTGAAGGACAGGTGGATCCAATTAGAGTTAAGGTCAGAGCTGAGGTTCCAGAGGGTGAAGGGTCGATGGGAATAGCAGTATCGAATACTAAAATGGAAAAGATGTTGTGGTATCGAATAGACAAGGGAATTATTGCTGGGTTTAAGGAAGCCTATTTTTGGGGAAAAATCATTGTTAATGGAGTGATGAAGATGTTGGGAGGGTTGTTTATGGGTCAGGTACCAAAAGATGTTAGTGGTCCGATTGGAATGTATGAAGCAACTAGTTCAATTAATAAAAATCAGGGGTTTTTGGCAGTGATTCATTTTTTTGGAATTGTCTCAGTTAACTTAGCAATAGTTAATATTCTGCCATTTCCAGCCTTGGATGGAGGGAGGATAATCTTTGTGCTTTATGAAATGGTAACTCGAAAGAAAGCTAATCCAAAACTGGAAACAACTATAAATAATTTAGGAATGATGTTACTACTATTATTAATGTTGTTAACTACGGTTGGGGATATTAAAAGATTTTTGATTAAATAGAGTTATTGATATTCTTGTTGACCTATATCAAAAAAAATGGTTAACTTTTTTAGTTAAAAAAAATTTTATAAGTGATTAAGTATTTTAGGAAAAAAGAAACAGGGATTGCTAATATGTTCCTTTTAATGGGAATGTTGATAATAGCAGTTTCTTTACCAGTAGTAACAAAGCTTGTTCAACAGAATCAGGAAAATAGAAGTCAAGCAGCCCTTAATAATCAGGTAATGATGGTTGACGATGGTGGTGGTGGAGGCTCGGTAGTAAAACCGACAACTATTCCAACTAAACAACCAACCAAAACTCCAACTAAAACTCCAACCAAGATTCCAACCTTAGTACCAACTATTGCCAAACCACCTTGTCCTAGTAAAACTGGAACTTGTGTCAAGTCAGGAGCTGGAATGACTGGAGGAATTAATTGTTCAGCAAATAGTCTTCAAAACGGAAAAACTAATCTGAATTATGCTTGTTTTGATGAGAATGGAAAGGAAACAGCAAGTTTGGTCTGTTGTATAGTATCTAATGAATTGCTTAACGATAAAATAGACGGCAAATGTGCAAGTTATAGTAATACTACAACTTACTCTAGAATTGACACTCCTTGCTCTTCTGGAAAAGTTAAGTGGATAGATAGTAAAGGAGATGATGGAGAGTTTAACTGGAGTTGTGAAGGAATTAGTGGTGGATCAACTCAAAGTGGTTGTACTGCTAGAAGTATTAATGCTTGTTCTAATACCAACTGTGGAGTTTGTAGTTTTCAAGAATGTGGTGGCCCAAATTCTAAAGAATGTACTTATTTTAATAACAAATGTACTAAGGTAGTTCATGCTACTGGAATCTCTGTAGATAAACCCAGTCTTACTATTAAAGAAGGTGAGACTGCTAGAATATCGGCAACTGTAACTCCGGCTAATAGTAATGATAATTTTATTTGGTCGTTTTCTCAGAATGATTTTATAGACACTAAAGTAATTGATACTAATGTAATGGAAATAACAGGGCTAAAGGCTGGCAGTGTTAACGGAAGTGTTTCCATGTCAAGGAATCCAGCAAATTTTACAATAACGGTAGTTAAACTGGCAAAATGTGGTAGTTATCATGGTAGCTCTTCTGCTACTAGAGCTCCAAATGGAACTGAGGCTTGTTTGGAAGGCTCAATTAGTTTTACAGATAGTGCTGCTGCTAGCGGCAGTTATAAATGGGACTGTATTGGAGTCGGTGCTGGCAACAAAGTTAGTTGTTCAGCCAAGCTTCTAGCAAGAATTTGTACTCCTGCATTAAAGCAATGTAAATCAGGATCAACTAATATTTTACAAACATGTGATTCAACTGGAACACAATGGCTTGATTCATCCTGTCCAAGCGGTCAGATATGTAAAAGTGGAGGATGTTATCCAACCTGTTCGGGTAAACAAGGAATTTGTTCCTCATCATGTTCCAATGGCGTTATTTATACTCCTGGATCATCAGATTGTTTAGGTCAGTTTTGTTGTCAAAAACCAGTATCATCAACTGTTATAGAACCCTCTGGAATAAAACTAAATACTACTAAAGCTGTTTTATATATTGGTGAAAAACAACAGATAACAGCGACTGTAGAACCGTCAAATGCAACCGATAAGAGTGTAAAATGGTCTGGGTCAAATGATGTGGCTAGTATATCAAGTATTGGATTAGTTTCGGCTTTAAGTCCTGGAACAGTAACATTAACAGCCAAGGCAATTAATGGGAAATCAGCTACTTTGACTGTAGTTGTTTCATCTACTACCTGTGGTATTCAAAACTGTAAAGCTTGTACTACAAAATCTAACTGTAGCGCAGTTGCAGACGGTAAATGTGCTTGGGATGCTCAAGGTTTTTGTCGACCATCAAACAGTTGTACTGATAAAGTTCCAAACGGAATTTGTAGACCAAGTTGTGGAAGCCATGAAACAATTTCAAATGTACCAAATGCTCATGCGGATTGTCGTATTGGTAGTTCAGGTTATTGTTGTGTTCCAGCAACAACTTCAAAAGTAAATGGTAAGTGTGTCTTGTATCCAGATGGTTTAGGCTTAAGTGCTACAGAATTATTAAAAAATAGTAACTTATGCTCTGCAGGGACGGTTTATTGGACTGATGCTTCAGCATCTGATGGTGTTTATAACTGGAGATGTGAAGGTGCTAATGGAGGAGCTAATGTTGATTGTAGTGCAAATAGAGTGACCTCAACCACGACCAACCCTTGTGTTTCTAAAGGAGGAACTTGTGTAACTTCTGGAGCTGGAATGACTGGGGGAA
>CAZVMP010000009.1:0-26884 GCA_964628885.1 uncultured Gammaproteobacteria bacterium
TAGTTGATAACTCATCAGACTTTAATGAGTCCAATATGTATCTGAACTTATGCAAACAGTTCTATTGAACTTACTAACTTTAGTCCAGAAACTATTAAATTTATGGTTAATTGATTTTGTAATTTTTACTAATTTTAACTAGTTGAACTCAAATTCAGCCAAGTTATATCTTATTTTAGATTGGATAAGAGGTATTTTATCTTCACAGATTCGATGTTATAATCAAATCCAGTTCAGCACCTTATAAAATATATTTTCCCCTGTAGCTCAGTCGGTAGAGCGCTCGCCTGTTAACAACTAGCAGCTTTCCCGGGTAACCGGGATTGAAAAATTGGGTGAATTGCGTGAAACCTAAATCGCTTAAAGCGACATGGCAACCCGCAGCCAAGCCCCGATAATATCGGGGAAGGTTCAGAGACTAGGTGATTACACCATTTAGCGCCCAAATTCCGATTAAATCGGAATATGATATAGTCCAAGCCTAAAGAAAACTTTAGGGTTTCTTGTAAGCGATCGGTCCTTGGTTCGAGTCCAAGCGGGGGAGCATAGATGAACGATTTGCATATTTAAAGATAGTATCAAATGGTTTTTGCAGGTCAAATACGATATTTTTTTCAACTACCTTAGGGTTCTGAAGTACTAACTTAATTAATTGTCTTCTCTCTTCAATTTCAGAACTTTTAAATAAATCATAGGCTTTATTAGCAAGTTTTAATACGTATTCTGCCGTTATATAATAATTATCTTCAGCTTCTTGTAGGATAGTCATTTTAGTATCAATATCAGCAACGGTTTCTCTGAAAAATTCACTAAATTTGTTATTGTCAAGTACCCCTTTTGTTAGACCACTTTTTCTATGAGGTTAAGTTTTTGAAGATATTGTAGTTTGAATTGTGTCGGAGACATTTTCAGAGTAGTGTGAATTCTTCTTTGATTATAGTAATTAATTGTCTGATGAATGGCTTCCATAAATTCACCAACAGAGTTGAATCGGTCAAATTCTAATCCCAAATCAGTTTTGAAATTATCATAAAAAGATTCCTGGTAACCATTTTCCCAGGGTGAGGCTTTCTTGCTCATGGATACAGTGACTCCTAAATCAGTAATCAGTTTAGTGTATTCAAAACAATTGTATTCAGATCCCTGATTCGAGTGGACAAATTTGGGTAATACTTCTTTGTTTTCAAAGGCATCAAAGAAAGCATTGATAACTAAATCTTTGGTATGCCTGGCACTTAAGCTCCAGCCGATAATTTCTCTGGTGTACAAATCCATAAAGGTACAAAGATAAATGAATTTTGAATTAAATCGAAGGTAGGTAAAATCAGATACCCAAGTCAGATTGGGGACAATTGGGAAAGAACCTTTAATCTGATTGGTAAAGATAGCTTCCGGCCGTCTCTCATCTCTTCGTTTCCGCCATCTGGCTTTTCTCCTGTAAGGTTTAATTCCATAAAGTTTCATGATTCTTTTGGCTCTCTTTTTGTTGATACTTAGAGCTAAAGCAATTCTCCGGTGACCATAACTAGGGTTTGATTCCAGGACTGATAAAATCTTTTCCTTTAATTCTTCATCTTTTGATAGTTGAATTGATTTGTAAAAGTAATTGGCTTTAGAAACACCAAGCAGTTTAATGATTTGATTTTTACTAAAGCTAATTAATTTAGAATCTAATCTAGTTTTGACAACATTCAGTAACCAATGACAAAAGGATGGCTCACTTGGTCTTTTTTTTTAATCTCTCCAACTCCACACTCAAAGCTCCGACAATCTCTTTGAGGATTTGATTTTCTTTTTTAATTTTTCTTAATTCCAGAATCGAAACATTATCACTAACTCCTCTTTTTAGTCAAGCATAAATAGTTCGATCAGAAACACCATATTGGGTGGCTATTTCTTTAACTGTTTTGCCTGATTTAACTTTATCTAAAATTTCTTGTTTGACTTCTTTATTAATTGTTAGCATAAAAGTACCTCCTTAACTATTAAATCACGTGCACTAACTGGTCTAGTTTAAGGGGTACCGGTCACAAATCTTGACAAACTTATTTACCAGGTTATATAATGAATAGGTATTCAATATAAGTTAAAAAGAAGGAGGTGAAAAGTAATGCCAGGATTTGATAAAACTGGACCGCTAGGACAAGGTTCAATGACCGGGCGAGGTTTCGGCCCTTGTGGAAGAGGTTTTTCTCAGGGTCGTGGCTATGGCCGAGGTTTGGGGAGGTGTTTTGGGTGGAATCATCCTCAGACAAAAGAAGAAAAAATTGAGGATCTTAAAGGATATAAAAAGGCTCTACAAGAAGAATTAAAAAATCTCGACAACCAGCTTGTCAACTTACAGAAGTCCGAATAACAAAGATCTCTACTTCCTCATCTTTTTGTTATTTGACGAAGTAGAGATTTAGGTTTTGTTATACTAAAAATTATGCCAAGACATAAAGTTCCTCGTCGAATGAGATTTAACCCTAATATCTATTATTTTAAACCTCAAGGAATTCCCTTACCCAAATTAGAAGAAGTCATATTTTACCAGACGAATTAGAAGCCTTAAAGCTTTATCAGGTTGATGGTTTAGAACAGATAGCTGCCGCTAAAAAAATGGAGATCTCTCAACCAACATTTGCTAGAATTTTTGCCAGTGCCAGTAAAAAAATTGCTGAAGCAATTATCAAGGGCAAGGCAATCCAAATTGAAAAAAAATAATTTTATATTTCTCTTAGATATTCTCTTTTAATTTCTTAGCCGGCGATATTCAAAGTTTTACTCTAATTTCCTAATTTATTTATAAGATTACGAAAAACAAAGGAGATGGGATAAAATAAGAAGATGATGGATAACCATCTTAATGATAAATTAATTATTTTTTAAACAAAAAAATGGAAAAATCTTCTCCTGAAATTAAACTTATTCCTGAAATTAAGTCAACTCCCAGGCTAACTTCTGAAAATGTTGCTATTGTCTATCAAGATACCATCTCTCGTTATGGTAATAATCGGGTCTTTGTAAAAGATTTAATCAATGAAGCTTCCTTTGATTCTTTTCGTTTAGAGGAAAATCGCCAAACTATCGAACAGTTTGCCAATCAGCTTTTACCTCGGTTTCGAAAAGTAGAAACCGGCGGAGCTAATTACTTAGATGCTCAGGAGGATCAATATTACAATCAGTGGGCTAAATCCTCTCAAGAAGTCCGTAACTTATTAGCTTTAATCTCTGCTATTGGGTTGGGCCGAGTGACTACTTCCAGAGAGGTTATTAAATATGCCAAAACCAAGGATAAAAATAAAATATATTATCTTTTGGATTATGATTTGTACGCCAAAAGTCATAAAGAGTAACCCCCCTTCTCTATTAATAGTTTTTTCTAAATATAAAATAATCAAATAATATTCACTTCAAATTTATGATATGGTCGCATATTTTAATTTATTTATTGTCATTTGCAGGGATTTGGATTGGTTCTGGAATAGCCATAAAATCAGTTGAAAAATTAGCTCAGTCACTAAAACTTTCATCTTTTATTGTTTCCTTTGTAATTTTAGGAATGTTTACTTCGATTGGAGAGATGTCTGTTAGTATTAATGCTCTACTTGGAAATGATCCCGAAATTTTTATTGGTAGCTTAATCGGAGCCTCCATTGTTTTGTTTATGCTTGTTGCCCCTCTCTTGGCCATTATTGGTAATTCTATAAAAGTTAATCGGGAATTTAGAGGTTTTAATTTATTAGCCTCATTAATAGTGGTAGCCCTTCCTTCAATTTTAATTATGGATGGGAAAATAGACCGGACCGATAGTCTTATTGCTATTTTTGCCTTTATTTTTCTATTAATTAGTTTGGAATCTCGTCGTAGTTTACTTGAAAAAATAAAAGGCTTAAGTCATCGTCGCAGTATTGTTGTTGTTAAAGAATTATTAAAAACTTTTTTAGGTATGGTTGTCGTTTTTGTTGCCAGCAAATTTGTGATTCAACAAACAGTTTATTTTTCTGAAATACTTGGAGTTTCTCCATTCTTAATTAGTCTATTATTGATTTCCATTGGCACTAATGTTCCTGAACTTTCTCTAGCAATCAGATCAATATTTTTAAAAAATTATCAAGTTGCTTTTGGTAATTATGTTGGTTCAGCTGCTTTTAATACCTTTCTTTTAGGTATCTTAAGTCTTATTTATGGCCAGCCTATTTTTTTAACCAATAGCTATCTTATTAGTCTATTATTTTTAATAATTGGTCTTCTTTTATTTTATTATTTTGCTAGAACTAAAAATATTCTCTCACGAGGAGAGGGGGTTATCTTACTTTTACTTTATTTTGCTTTTATTCTTATGGAAGTTTGTCTCCACTTCTAAATTAAAAAATATCAGTCAAAACGGCAACCACTCTTGGAATAAAAATAATTAGTTTGTGCTAGCATAAATTATGTTGATTTTCGCCTTTCTTCCTATTTTAGTTTTTATTCTTTTAATATTTTTTAGCAAAATTAAACTATCTTTTATTTCCTTTATTTTTTTTATAACTACCTTAGTTTTAACTCTATTTTTATGGCGAATGGATTATTATATTGCCGCTGCTTCTATTCTTAAAGGTATTCTTATTGCTCTTGATATTCTTCTTATTGTTTTTGGAGCCCTTCTTTTTCTTAAAATTATCAAAGATCATCAAATTATTAATCAACTTTGTCTTTATTTAGAAAAAATTTCTCCCGACTATCGCATTCAAGTTATTTTAATTGCCTGGGTTTTTCAAAGTTTTATGGAAGGGATTACTGGTTTTGGCACCCCCATTACTATTGCCGCTCCAATTTTAGTTAGCATTGGATTAACTCCGATTACTGCTGTTGCCACTTCTTTATTAGGAAACAGTACTTCAGTTTCTTTTGGAGCTGCCGGTACCCCTATTAGAGTTGGCTTATCTGGCCTCAATATTACCAAGGTCCCTTTTTATTCTGCCCTTATTAGTTTAATTGGATTTATTGTTCCTTTATTTATGTTATGGTTGGTTACCCGTCGTCGACCTGATAGTAAAACTCATTTTTTTGAAGCCATTCCCTTTGCAATCTTTTCCGGTTTCTCTGTTGTTATCCCTTCATTTTTAGCTGTTTTTGTTGGTCCAGAATTCCCTTCAATAATTGGTCCTATCATCGGTTTATTTTTAATAATTTTTGCTGTTAAATTTAATTTATTTTTACCTTCAAAAATTAGATCTCTCAATCGTCAATCTGCTCCCACTCGTCTTCTGCCTCTTTATCAAACTCTTTTTCCTTATTTTTTATTAATTGTTTTACTAATTATTAGTAAAATCTTTCTTAGTCCTCTTAGCTTTGATTTAAATTTTGGTTTAAATCATCGTCTTGTTTTTTTCAACCCTGGTCTTATTTTTATTTTTACCTCCATCATTCTAGCTCTTATTTGGCACCTTAACTTTAAGGATTTTTTTTCCACCGTCATTGAATCATTTAGGAAATCAATAGACTCTTTTATAATTATCAGCTTAATTTCTGCCGTTACCCAGCTTATGATTCATTCTCACCAAAATTCCACCAATCTACCTTCTTTTTTAGAAATTATTGCCGCTAGTTTTCAGACTCGTTTTCTTCCATTTATCACCCCCTTTATTGGGACCTTTGGTAGTTTTATGAATGGGTCGACTACTATTTCCAACCTTATGTTTGGAGGGATTCTTCAAACTGTCAGTCTTAATCTTGGTCTAAACTCATCAATTATTTTATCCCTTCAAAATACCGGCTCTTCTGCTGGCAATATGATTAGTTTGGCCGACGTTATTCCTGCTCTAGCTATTCTTAATCTTAGTCCTAAAGCTGTTACTGTTATTAAAATGGTTTTTATTCCTTGTCTAATTTACGTTATTTTAATTGGGATTATTGGTTTTTTAATTGTCTAATATTTTTTCCTAAAAATATTATTTTAGCCTCACCTGGTTTAATCTCAAATCCTATTTTTCCATCACCTCTTTCTTCTATTTGATAATTACTTTCTCTGGTTGATAGGTTATACGTTTGAAAATTTTCTTCCTGGCACTGGCAAAAATCCCGGACCCTCTAGGATATTTGTTTTGGTAACTAGTTGCTACCTCTGGGTTCATATCATTTATCCATATTTAATTTAACCAAAATCATATATCTATCAAACTGCTATTACTTGACCAATTCTGGGTAAAATAATTTCTGCTTCTCCTAAATTATTTCCAAATTTTAAATCAGCCGCAAATGATTTTCTTGCCCGATCATTACCGTGGCCGATTAAAACTTTTCTTGTTTCTCTAATATCAAATTTATTTATAAACCCTTTAATTTCTTCTGGGCCAGTCGCGTGACTGGAGTTGCCTTTTAGTGATACAAATTTTGCTCCTACTCTTTCAGAATTATTTAACAACTCTGATCCTTTAGTTCCCTCCACTTGGTAACAAGTTAACAGTATTAAGTTTTTAGGATTCCGACAAAACCATCCTTTAAAATAATTTACCGATCGGCCTTTTTCTAACATTCCACCGCTAGCAATTACAATGACTCCTTTTTTTTGAGACATTTTTTCATCAATATATAAAGACTCCTTATGCCCTCCAACTATTAGCATATTTTCAAAATCAAACCTACCTAAGCTCTCTTCTTCAGTTTTGTAAAAATTATCATCATCTCCATATCGGCGCGTTAAGCAATCACCTAAATCTTCTCGAAAAATTTTAGTAATTTTTTCTCCCAAGGGGGCATCAATCACCACTAATGTTTTATTATCTATTTCTCCAGCTTTCATGGCATTATGAATTATTTCTCTAATTTCCTGACTTCGGCTAAACGATAATACTGGAATTAAAACACTTCCTCCTCCTGCAAATGCCCGATTAACCCCATCTATTATTTCCCTTTTTCTCATTTCAAAATTAATTGGTTCGTTTCTAAAACAGGTTGATTCTACTACTATATTATGAATTGAATCTTCTGGATAATCATCACAAAAACCTTCATAACCGTCACAGAGTAGTTGACGAGATTTACCGATATCTCCAGTAAATAGAGTATTTTCTTTACTATCCCTTAATAAAATAGCACATGATCCCATCACATGTCCGTTTGGTAAAAATTCTGCCGTAATTTTACTTCGTTTTTGTCCTACTTTAATTCGGCAAAAAGGCTCCACTCCTTTAACATGTCTTAGTGTTTCCTCCACATCATCGTAATCGTAAAGTGGTTTTTTACGGTTACTTTTCATCTGTATTTTAGCCGAATCCATTAGCATTGGCTCCAGAAAGCTTACCGTCTTTTTGTCAGCATAAACCGTTGGTTTAAATCCCGCCCTAAAAACCAAGGGAAGTTTACCGATATGATCTATATGGGTGTGTGTTAACAATATTTCGGTACTACCTCGAACCATTGGTCCTACATCCTGTAAGTTTCTAAATCTTCCTTTAGTATCTCTCTCTTCTATTCTTCCTTGGAATAACCCAAAATCAATATTTATTTTACTGTCTCTAGATTCATAAACATGACACGATCCCGTTACTAGGCCTCCAACCCCACCATAAGAAGTAATTCTAGGCCTCTGAGGCAATTCGTTTCTATTCACTTACATATATTCTGTTAATACTTATATTATTTTCTTAAAAAATAAATTAACAACCAGTTAAATATATATAAAACTATATTAAGTTCATTTTAAAAAAGAAATCAGTTATCAAAAATTATTTATTTAATTTATTATTTCCCATAATATCCAAAAAAATGATTATTTATCTTACTTTTAATTTTCCTTACCATTTTCTTTCCATTTTTTGTTAACAGAGATTAGGGCTACACTTTAATTCTCCTAGTAAAATATCCTTGTTTTTTAACAATACTCATACTAAAATAGTCTGAGTATATGATTCAATTAAAAAATATTACAGTTTCCGTTGACCAAAACCAGATTTTGTCAGAGATTAATTTATCTCTTAACCGTGGTGAAATTATTTATCTTATGGGGCCAAATGGTAGTGGTAAATCTACTATTGCCTACACTTTAGCCGGCCATCCGTATTATCAAGTTACCGCCGGCAAGATTCTTTTAGATAAAAAAGATATTACTAAACTCTCTCCTGATAAAAGAGCTGCCCTAGGCTTATTTCTATCAAACCAATCTCCAGTTTCAGTTCCCGGCTTAACTCTCAAAACCTTTCTTTGGCAAATTTATAAAAAGTTTCATCCTCACCAAAAAATTACCTTATTTGAATTTAAAAAACTTATTGAATCAGAAGCTAATCAACTTTGGCTTAAAACAGATCTACTTGATAGAGGCTTAAACGATGGCTTTTCTGGTGGAGAAAGAAAAAAGGCCGAATTGCTTCAATTATTAGTCTCTAATCCTAATTATCTTATTTTAGACGAAATTGATTCTGGTTTAGATGTCGATGCTATTAAAATTATTTTTTCTAAAATTAAAAAACTAGTTTCCCAACATAATTTAGGGGTTTTAGTTATTACTCATTCTGGCGCTGTTGCTAAATATTTACCCCCAGACAGGGTTTTTATTATCCAAAAAGGTAAAATTAAATCCTCTGGATCGGGTGATTTAATTAGCCAAATTGAGTCTATTGGTTTTAATAAATAATATGGCTAAATTTGTTCCTGTTACTAAATATAAATATGGTTTTTCTTTGCCAGAAACAGCTGTTTTTAAAACTCAGAAAGGTTTAACTCAAAAAATTATTAAACAAATCTCTACCACTAAACAGGAAACTCCTCAAATGTTGGCTTTTCGACTAACCGCTTATCAGCATTTTCTCGATATTTCTTTACCAAATTGGGGTCCGGATTTATCTCAAATAGATTTTAATGATATTTATTATTATCTTAAGCCATCAGACAAAGAGTCTCATAGTTGGGAATCTCTCCCTCCTGCCATTAAAACTACTTATGATAAATTAGGTATTCCTGAAGCTGAAAAACAATATTTAGGTGGCATTAAGGCTCAGTATGAGTCCGAGGTTGTTTATGGTAGTTTAATTTCTCGTCTCTCTCAGCAAGGAGTTGTTTTTTGTAGTATGGATGAGGCTGTTAATAAATATCCCCATTTAGTTTGGTCACATTTTTCTAAGATTGTTCCTCCTCACGATAATAAGTTTGCCGCTCTTAATAGTGCCGTTTGGTCTGGTGGATCCTTTGTTTATATTCCCAAGGGGGTCAAGGTTGATTTACCCCTACAGGCTTATTTTCGGATAAATAGTCAAAACATGGGGCAATTTGAAAGAACTCTAATTATTGTTGATGAAGATGCCTTTGTCCATTATATTGAAGGTTGCACTGCTCCAATTTACTCTACTGATTCTCTTCATGCTGCCGTAGTTGAGATTTATATTGCCAAAGGCGGTCACTGTCGTTACACTACCATTCAAAATTGGTCTACCAATGTTTATAACCTAGTTACTAAACGGGCCTATGTTGAGACCAACGGTGTTATGGAGTGGGTTGATGGTAATTTGGGCAGTAAAATTACTATGAAGTATCCCAGTACTATTTTGGCCGGACCTCATGCCCATGGTCAAGTTTTATCTATTGCTGTCGCTGGCTCCGGCCAGTCTTTGGATACTGGTGGTAAGGCTATTCATTTAGCTCCTCAAACCACCAGTCAAGTTATTTCTAAATCAATTAGTTTTGGTGGTGGTCGAAACAGTTATCGGGGAACGGTAAATTTTACTAAAAATGCCACTAATTCTCGATCAAAAGTTGTTTGTGATGCTTTAATTTTAGATTCTCGTTCCCGGTCTGACACTTATCCTACTAATAAAGCCTCTTCTTCTCAGTCGATTCTAGAACATGAAGCTACCGTTAGTAAAATTGGCGATGACCAAATTTTTTATCTTATGTCTCGTGGTTTTAGTCAAACAGAGTCAGAGGCAATGATTGTCAATGGTTTTATTGAACCCATTGTTAAGGAATTACCTATGGAATATAGTCTAGAACTTAACCGGCTTATCAATTTGCAAATGGAGGGAAGTGTCGGATGAAACTTCATCATTTTTTAAATCACTCAGGACAGCATCAGGATTTTTTAAAATCATTTTTAGTTAAACCTGGTCAAACTCTTAACCTAAATACTGTTATGGATTTTCAAGCCTCGGATACTACCGGTCAGACCGTTATCAAGGTTGTCGTTATGCCTCAAGCTCAGGCTAATCTTGTTGGTTTGATTAAAATTAATCCCCATCTTAATCGGGTTAATGCTTCTCTTAAACACCAAATTTTACTTATTGGTAATGGGTCGGCAGCGATTTCTGTCCCAGAATTAGAAATTGAATCCCACGACGTTATTGCTTCTCATGCTGCTGTTGTTAGTTCTCTTGACCAAGATCAAATTTTTTATCTTATGTCTCGTGGTTTTTCTTATTCTCAAGCTTCTAAGCTAATTATCAATTCTTTTTTAAAAATCTAATGAAGTCTCATTTTCCCATTTTTAAAAACCAACCCGACTTAATTTATCTTGATACTGCCGCTACTTCTTTAAAACCCTCTCCGGTTGTTTTAGCCCAAACTGATTATGACACTAAATTTAGTGCTAATATTCACCGTGGCTTATATCAAATTTCTCAGATCGCCAGCCAGTTATATGATGATTCTCGCCAAAATCTTGCTAATTTTATTGGGGCTAAGCCTAATGAAATTATTTTTACCTCAGGTACCACCTCATCTATCAATCTTTTGTCAAAATCATGGGGAGAATTAAATATTTTTCCTGGTGATGAAATTGTTATCAGTCAAATGGAACATCATTCTAATTTTATTCCCTGGCAACAATTAGCTGCTCAAAAACAAGCTACCTTTAAGGTTGTTCCTATTAGTTCTGATTTTACTTTGGATACAGATTTAATTGCCAAATCAATTACCTCTAAAACTAAACTAGTTGCTCTTACCCATATTAGTAACGTTTTAGGTACCATTAACCCTATAAAAGACATTACTCGTCTTATCAAGTCTATTAACCCCAAGACCCTGGTTGTTATTGATGCTGCTCAAAGTATTGCCCATCTTCCTCTTAATGTTGTTGATTTAGCTATTGATTTTCTCTCTTTTTCTGGACATAAGATGTATGGACCAGTTGGGGTTGGGGTTCTCTGGGTTAAACAAGATCATTATTCTGCCATGGCACCATCATCTTTTGGTGGGGGAGCCGTTAATCAAGTTTTTAAAGATCAGACTATTTTTAAAGACCCTCCTTTTTGTTATGAGCCAGGGACTCCACCAATCTCTCAAGTAATTGCCCTATCTCGGGCCGTTGATTTTATTAAGTCAATTGGTTGGTCAAAAATCGTCGCTCACGAATCACAGTTAACTGGTTATGCCATTAAAAAATTATCATTAATCCCAGAAATTAGAGTTATTGGACCTAGTTCATCTCGCAGTGGCGTTGTTTCCTTTGTTTTTAATCGTCCCGGACTACCAGCCCCTCATGATCTAGGTGATATTTTATCCCGCAAGTTTAATATCGGTCTTAGAACCGGTTTTCATTGTGCTATTCCTCTTCATTCTCAATTTGGTCTAGATACAGGTAGTAATCGAATTAGTTTTGGTATTTATAATACCCTTAAGGATATTGACTCTCTTATTAAAGGCATTAAATATTCTTTAAAAATTTTTACTCAACATGGATGATCTTTACCGACAAATAATTTTAGATCGTTATCAAAACCCTGTTAATTTTGGTCAAATTCCCAACGGAATTGAAGTTGAAGAGACTAATCCTCTTTGTGGTGACCGTATTAAAATTTGGCTTGATATTAAAAATCAAGTTATTGTTGATGCTAAATTTCAAGGGAGTGGCTGTGCTATTTCTGTTGCCGCCACCGATGTTCTTATTGATCTTATCAAAGGTAAAAAAGTTGCTGACGTTTTAGCCTTAAGCGGTTCGGAAATTGAAGCAAAACTAAATATTCAATTAACCAGTGTTCGTAAACGCTGCGCTTATATTGGTCTGGAAGCTATTAAAAAAATTAAAAAATCTCTCCAAACCTTATGATTACCATTACCAAAAAAGTTGAATACAGTCTTATTCTTATTTCTCATCTTTCCCATCATCCATCTCAACATTTGTCTCTTCGTCAAATCTCTCAACAGCTTCATCTTCCACACAGTTTTTTATCCAAAATTGCCACTGATTTAGTTTCTGCCAAGATTATTCTTTCCCAGGAAGGTAAGGGTGGCGGTTATAAACTTAGTTCTAATTGGCGTCAAAAAAGTTTTTATCAACTTTTAGTTGCTTTGGGCGAAAACAAAACCATTGTTAGTTGTTTATCCAATAAAAATTGTCCCCGTTCTTCGGTTTGTTCACTTCGTTATTTTTGGCAAAAAATTGAAGTTTCTTGGCAGCAACAGCTTAAAAAAATAAAACTAAATCAAATTTAATCCTTAATTTTTTCTATTTCTTTGACTGCTAATAAATACGACAGTACCGCTTCCGCCCCCTGGTTTTGATTAATTTCTTTTTCTCCAAAACCGTCATAAATTCCTCCGCTTTTCTCGTTTATCATTTTTAATTTACTAATATTTCTTCCCTGATACCACTCAAAAGCGGCTCTCGCCAAATCTTTATATTTTTTATTTTTAGTTATTTGATAAGCCAAACAGTAAACTTCCGTCATTGACCCTGCTTCTATCGGTTGCTGGGCAAACACCGCTCTATATCCATCCTGTCTTATCCAACCATTATTCCCTGCAAAGGAAAAACATTTCTTATCTTTTTCCCAAAGCAAATCTGTTAAAAAATCCAATGTTTCTAGTCCTAAATTTAAATATTTTTTATCCTTTTTAATTTTAAATGCCATCAACAACGCCATTGGAATTCGACCATTATCATAAGAAACCAACGGCTCAAACCATTTCCAACTGTTATTACTAGTTTTGTTATAAATGACTATTAATCGGTCAGCCCATCTTGTGATTTCATCTGGAAATAAATACCTACAACCAAAAATTAATTGAGCCACTACTCTTGGCGACAAATCATCTCTATTTTTTATAGAATTATAAATCTTTCCAGTTATTTTTTTAATTTCTCTAAAATCAGGTTGTTTTTTAATTAATTCTCCTACTGCCGCTAAGGCTCTACCAATATGTTCTCCACTAGTTGAAGCATCATCCTTCCAGCTTAAATCTTTATTAAAATCATTAAATAATCGTCCCTGTCTCCAAGCAGAATCAATAAATTTAACATAGGTTGGTAATTTTTTCTTTAGTTCTTTATTTTCCCAAAACGCTAAACATACTTGTATTGCTCGGGCGTTGTCATCTACACACCAGCCTTCTTCATAATTTGGCCGATCAAAAGTTGCATGTTCAATTACTCCCACTTCATCACTAATTTTAAGCAGGTATTTAATTTGCTTGTCTTTTTTTAGCTCCATGTTTTTTAATTATTTCCGCAAAAAAGTCCAAATGTTGTAGTGCTACATTTGGCCACGTCATAAATCTTCCATATTCATAAGCCTTTCTTTGCATTTCTTTTCTTTTTACTTCATTTTCATTAAGGTCAATTACTGCCTTTGCAATTGCCCTAGAATCCCTAAACGGGACCAATACTCCTCGGCCCTGAGCTAATAATTCTTTCGCATACAAATATTTAGTTGAAATACAAATTTTTCCTGCCCCAACCGCATAAGCTAAAGCTCCCGAAGATGATTGTTGTTTATCTAGATAAGGAGTTATATAACCATCAAAAGTATATAACCATTCTATTAGTTCCTCTAATGAAACATATTTATTTACAAATTTAATATTTTTCTGAATTCCTAGTTTCCTAACTTTCTCTTTTAATCGATTACGATACTTTTCTCCTTCAATCGCCAAAATGTTTGGATGGGTTTGTCCTACAATTATATAAAGCACTTCTGGATATTTTTTAGCAATTTCAGCCACCGCTTCAATTGAGTAATCCATTCCTTTATTTTCCGATAATAGGTTAATGTTACCTAATACCAACCTTCCTTGGAGTCGCCGCTTTTTTTTATAAAAATCATTTTCTTGACTATAGGTCATGTCTGGAGTTCCGTGAGGAATCACCGCAATTTTATTTTTATCTACTTGATATAAATGATTCAGCCTTTTTGCACTATATTTAGTCATCACCGTCAATCCATCGACATCCTTAACTAGCCTTTTAAATGTTTTTCCCCAATCATTTTTTGGATCTTCTATCAAGGTATGGCATGTCATTACCGTTGGTTTTTTAATTGCCTTAAGCATGTCTATTAAATATTCCCCACATTTCCCTCCAAAAATACCGAATTCATGTTCTACTAAAACTATATCGCAACTCGATTGGTTTATATATTCAGCCGCATTTAAATAAGATTGCCGGTCATTATATTCAATTCTATATTTTACTTCCCAAGGAAATTCCACCATTTCACCTTCTTTAACTACTGCCATAATCTCTGCTAAAGCCTTTGGGTTTATTAAATTTATTGCTGTGGTCAAATCTTTAGTAAAAGTAGCAATTCCACATTTTTGAGGGATATATGTTGATACATAAATTATTCTAATTGGTTTTCTGGGCTTCATTTTTCATCTCCTTAATTAGGTCCGAACAATTAATTTCTCTTACTCCAATAACATTGTCTGCTGCTCCATAATAAATTGAAAGCACTTCACCATTTAGAGATGTTCCTGTTGGGAAAACTACATTATTTATTACTCCTTTCTTTTCCCAAGTGTTTTCTGGCGAAAACAGCGGATAGGGGAGTCTTCCTATCACTTTTGTAGGGTCTTTTAAGTCTGCTAAAGCTGCCGAAGCATGGTAAATTCTCCCTTTTTTAATATCAGTCTCTACTGAATGAAAAATTAACAACCATCCTGCCTTAGTTTCTATTGGAACACACCCTCCACCAATATAATCATTTTCAAAATTATATTTTGGTTCCAAAATCGAATATTTTTTTAGATTAACTAAATAGTTCCTCCAATAATTCTGAGTTAATTGTTCAAAATCATCAAAATATAACAACTGAATTCCTGGTAGTATTCTATGAATAATTGCATATCTACCATTTATTTTTTTAGGAAACAGGGCAGCATCTTTTTCCCATAAATAAATTTTGTCACCCTTATCTCTACGAAATCTTTCTTCAAAATAAGTATATTTTTCTCCTACTCCCGAGCTTCTAAAGATATCCTCTGCCTCATCATAAGATATTTGAGGACTAATCACCCCCATTTTCTTCCAATTTCTTAAATCATTACTAACAGCATAAGCCACCACCGCATTCTTACCATCATAGCCTGTATAAAACATAAAGTATTTTCCGTCAATAAAGGTTATTCTTGGGTCTTCAACTCCATGCTTTTCATATTTGTATTCCGGTTCTAATACTGGGGAATTGCTTCGATAAATTACTTTTGAGTCTTTAATTTGAGCATAACCTATAGTTGAAAAATTACCACTCTTTACTGCTCGATAAAATATATGAGTTATTCCATCTTTATCAATACAGGCGGGGTTTAATACTCCATTATTTTCAAACTCAAATCCTTTTCGGCTCTCTAAAACAATTTTTCCTTTACTAATTTTTATCATAAAACTAGTTTTCATTATATCCGAGTTTTAGGGAAAATACAAAAAATAACGTCTTTTTATAAAAAATTTTAAGCTAATTTTAATTTCAGTCTTAAAACACGACTTCAAAAATCATTTATAATTAATTTATGTATTTACTCTATATTTCTAAAACGAATCTCGAAGTTTACAAAAATTATCAAAAAGTTGGAGAGACTCTCTGGAATCAAGAAAATCTATCTGAAAATTTAACCCGTCTTAAATCTACTTTTTCCTCAAAATTTAGAGTCATTTTATCCGACGATTTTACTACTATTACTAGCCTTGTTTTCTCACCCAAAGACTCTCTTCGTCGATCAGATATCCAGGCCAAGTTTCAACCCTTAATTGACCAAGATTTAACCAAAATTGTCTGGGATTACAAAATTGTTAGTTACCTTAATCGACAACCTTTAGTCCAAGTAGTTGCCCTAAATACTGATTTTTTTAATATTTTTCGTCAAGCCATTGCCAATGCCGGTATTAAAGTCAGCTTACTAGAAAGTTTTTCTACTAGTTTATCTCACCTTCTTCCTGGCAAAAAACTAATTCTTCTCCATTATCAAGACCTTCTCGTCTTAATTTTTAACAAAACCCCCGTTTTTTCCCAAGTCTTGACTGAGAAATTTTCTCAGGAAAATATTGACTATTTTTTTTCCTATTCTAAAGAAAGATTTAATATCTTGCCTCAGCAAATTTTATTTTCTCCTCCCGGTGATATTGCTTTTAATCAATTTAGCTTTAACGATCTTTCTCCAGAATATACCACCATTAATCCTCTTCGTGGAATAGCTCATTCTCCCAATTCTCACGGCCCTGATTCTACTACTTCTAGGTTAGAAATTAGTTCTCAAAATAAACCCAAAATCCCTAAAATAATTTTATTAATTCCCTTATTGCTTTTAATCACCGCCCTTATTATTTTTTTCAAATTCAACCCCAAACCAAGTCAAGACCAAGTTTCAGACAGTATTTCTCCTCCCACTTCTACTCCCGTTCCCACCATTTCTCTTAGTAATCTCAAAATCCAGGTTTTAAACGGTAGTGGTACTGCTGGTCAGGCTGGAATTGTTACTCAACTTTTGGCTAAAAATAATTTTAAAATTACTGATACTGGGAATGCCAATAATTTTGATTATCAACAAACTCAAGTTAAGGTTAAAGCCTCAGTTCCAGTTGACATTGTTGCTCAAATTATTAAATCACTTGAGGCTGATTTTAACCCCGATATTTTAACCGAGAAACTACCTGAATCTTCAGAATTTGATATTATCATTACTACCGGTAAATGATATGGAAATTGGCACCGACGTTTTTGTTCAACAAGGAATTAGTGATCATCAAATTGAACAGCTAATTAGCTTTAGTCGTTCAGATTCTGAGATTAAAAAATTTACTTCTGATTACCAAAGGTTTAAAGATTTAGACCACTTTAAACTCTGGCTTCAGCAAGGCAGAGTTATCTATACCTTGTTTGACCTTAATACTAATTTACTTGGAATTATTTGGTTTAGTCAAAAGACTCCTCCGGTTGATTCTAAAGCTAACTTTAATTTTGCCATTAGAGTTTACTCTCCTGCTCGTGGTCTTAAACTATCTCTCCCTTTTATTAAATTAGCTTTTAAAGATCTTATTTCTAGCCAAAAACAATTTCATATTGCTGGATTTTGGCTAGAAACTCATTCTGATAATTTTACCGCCATTCGTCTTTATCAGAAATTTGGGTTTAAACAAATTTCTCATTTAGAAGATAAACTTATCATGGTTTTATCTCCAAATTTGATTATTTAACTTATTTAATTTCGTCTTTTGTTAAAATACCTCCTATGTCTTTAGATATAAATGATTATAATTATCCTTTGCCCCAAAACCTTATTGCCCATCAGCCAAGCAAGTTTCGCGACCACTGCCACCTTTTGTCTTTAAACAAAACTACTAGTCAGATTAAGCACCATCATTTTTTTGACCTACCTAAACTTCTTAATCCTAACGACGTTTTAGTTCTCAATCGAAGTAAAGTTTTTCCAGCTCGTCTTTTTGGTAAAAAAGCTAGTGGGGGAAATATTGAAATCCTTTTAATTCGTCAAATTAATAGTTATCTTTGGTTAGCTATTTCTAAACCTCGTCCAGCAGTTGGTCAACAATTAATTTTTGACCATAATTTAATTGCTAAAGTTGCCGACAGTGACCCTCAAACCGGTCAAATTAAGATTAAATTTAATCAAAAAAATAAAAATTTTTTTAAAATATTAAATCAAATTGGACAGACTCCTTTACCTTCATATATAAATTCTCCTCAATCCGAATTAAAGCTCCGCACTCAATATCAAACAGTCTTTGCTACTAAAATCGGTTCAGCTGCAGCCCCTACTGCTGGCCTTCATTTTACTAAAAAGCTGTTAATTGATTTAAAGAAACGTGGAGTTCAAATCGAATATATTACTCTACATGTTGGTCTTGGCACTTTTCAAAATCTTCGTCCAGAAAACTTAGTTTCTAAAACTCTTCACTCCGAATTTTATGAAATTTCTTCAAAAACAGCTAAACGCCTTAATCAGGCTAAAGCCAAAGGACGTCAAATTATTGCAGTTGGTACTACTACTGTCCGCGCTCTTGAGTCAGCCTCTCAAAAATTCCAAAACAAGTCCAACCTTTTTTATATCACTCCAGGTCAAAGATCAACCGACATTTTTATTTATCCTCCGTACCAATTTAAATTTATTGATTCTTTAATTACTAATTTTCATTTACCTAAATCAAGTTTATTAATGTTAGTTTCTGCTTTTGCTGGCAAAAAAAATATTTTAACCGCCTATCAAACCGCTATTGATCAAAAATATCATTTTTTCAGCTTTGGGGATGCTATGTTTATTTATTAGTTTTTTGTATAATTATGAATATGATTAAAAAACAACTTCAGGGTTTTATTGATTTTATTAAATCCAAAGGAGTTCTTAGTCTAGCTGTTGGTTTTGTTATGGGTAGTGCTGTCACCAAATTGACCACTTCCTTTGTTAATGATTTAATTAATCCTTTTATTGGCTTACTTATTGGTCGTGCTGGCGATTTGAAGGATAATTATTTTATCGTTGGTAGTGCTAAAATTATGTGGGGAAATTTTGTTAATACCTTCATTGATTTTTTAGTTATTGCCCTCGTCATTTATTTTAGTCTTCAAATTTTAGGTCTGGATAAAGATAAATCCAATAAAAAAGTCAAAAAATCGTCTAAAAAATAATTTATGTATCGAGAGGTTATCTTTGATATTGAAACCAAGAAACTTTTTGAGGACATTGATATTTCTCATCTTGCCGACTTAGGTGTTTCTATTGTCTCAGTCTATCGTCGTCATCTAGATAAAGATTTAAACGAAATTGATGGTGAAATTATGAGTTTTTGGGAAAATGAATTTTCCCAAATGTGGCCTCTCTTTTCTGAAGCTGACCGAATTATCGGTTTCAACTCTCTTAATTTTGACGTTCCTATTCTTACTCCTCACTGTAGTTTTAGTCTTAAGAAATTAAATCATTTTGATATTTTAGAAAAAGTTAAAACTACCCTTGGATTCCGTCTTAGTTTGGATGCTTTAGCCAAGGGTACCCTGGGGCGGGAAAAAACCGATATTGGTACCAACGCCGTTACTTATTGGCAGCAACAGACTCCAGAAAGTCTTGATAAGCTTAAGCGTTATTGTCAGGCTGATGTTTTAATTACCAAAGACCTCTATGATTTTGTTCTTAAAAATAAATTTCTTAAATATAAAGATAAATGGAATACTCCCAGGACTGTCAAATTAGATTTTTCTTATCCACCGCCCTCCCAAGAACAACAGATTGGACTTTTTTAACTGGTTTTAGTATCATTAAAGTAACCCCCACTAAAATAGAGAATTTGCCTATTGCACCGCGTTTTCTTAAATGATATCTTAAACTTATGTTTATTTTTGTTTATGAAATATCAGCTCGGTTTTGATACTGCCAAATATCTTGCCGCCCAAAAACAGGCCATTGAAGACCGCTTGTCTCGTTTTTCCGGCAGATTATATTTAGAATTTGGCGGTAAACTTATCTCTGATTTTCATGCTGCCAGAACCTTGCCTGGATATCATCCAGATGCCAAATTAACTCTTCTTAAAAGTCTTAAAAAAAATCTCGGTATTATTTATTGTATTTCTGCCAAACAACTGGCCACTGGCAAAATCAGAGGCGATCTTGGTATAGGTTATGATGTTGATACTATTAAAGCTCTAGAGGTTTTTAAATTCCACAAACTTCCAGTTTTAGGAGTAGTTATTAATCGTTATCAACAGGAACCTGAAGCTAAAATATTGGCTCGACGTTTGGAAAATTTAAATATTCCAGTTTATTTTCGCCGCGAAATTTCCCAATACCCTCAAAATCTCAAATTAATTCTTAGTAATCAGGGATATGGGGCTGATGATTATATTAAAACCGACAAACCCTTAGTTGTTGTTTGGGGAACTGGTCCAGGATCTGGTAAATTATCAACTTGCCTCGGCCAGATTTATTTAGATGCCAAACACAAAATTAATTCCGGTTATGCTAAGTTTGAAACTTTTCCAGTTTGGGATTTACCTCTTGATCACCCCGTTAATATTGCCTATGAAGCGGCGACTGCTGATTTAGGTGATTATAATTGTATTGATTCCTTCCATTTTCAAGCTTATCGTCAGTTAGCTGTCAATTACAACCGTGATATTGATGCTTTTCCTATTATTCATACTATCTTTAATAAGATTCTTTATCAGGATAATTTTTCCAGAAGCTATAAATCACCTACAGATATGGGATTTAATGTTATAAGCCGCGGAATCATCAATGATGAAGTTATTCTCCAGGCTGCTAAAAAAGAAATTAATTTTTATTTATTCCGTTACCGTCAGGAAGTTAAAAAAGGTCTATTAGAAAGAAGTGTCTTAGATCGAATGGATCAGCTTCTTGACCGAATTGGTATTACCGAAGAATATCTCTCTCCAGTTGTTCCAGCCAGACAGAGTCGTCAACAAGCTCAGCTCCAAGCCGACAAAGGAGAAAATGGTCTTTATTGCGGAGCAGCTCTTGAACTTAATAATGGTCGCATTATTACTGGTAAAAACTCTTCTCTATTACACGCTGAGGCTTCAGTAGTCCTAAACGCTATTAAAATTTTAGCCAAAATTCCCGACAATGTTAATCTTATTTCTCCTGATGTTATCAAACGGATTAATCATCTTAAAGATAGAATTGGAGAATCTTCTCGGAGTCTTAATTGTGCTGAAGCTCTCCTCGCCCTGGCTGCTTCTACTAGACCAGGGTCTCCTGCTGATCTAGCTCAAAAATATCTTCCCAAACTTAGGGGCTGTTATCTTCATACCACTCATCAATTATCGTCAGCCGACGATAGTATTTTTAGAAAACTAGGTGTTTGGGTTTCTACCGACGGTTTAATCAGCCAAGATTAAATTTATTGACCTGACTTCTGATTTAGTTTATACTCATCCTAACACCCGAAAAAAACCCAAAACCCTTATGAATAATCAACCCTTAGCTTCGCTTCTCCGCCCCCAAAATTTAGACGAATTTATTGGTCAGTCTCATTTAGTTGGACCCAGCAAACCACTTCGCTTGGCTATTGAAAATCATCAAATTTTCTCCATGATTTTCTGGGGTCCTCCCGGGGTAGGCAAGACTACCTTGGCTCGAATTATTGCTAAAGAAACTCAGGCAGAAATTTATGAACTTTCAGCCGTTTCTGCTGGTAAAAACGATATCCGTAAAATCATTGGTCAAACTCAGCCGTCTGTCCCTGGACTTTACCGAAAAATTTTATTTTTAGATGAAATCCATCGTTTTAACAAAGCTCAACAAGACTTCTTATTGCCCTATGTCGAATCCGGTGTCTTGACTCTTATCGGTGCCACCACCGAAAATCCCAGTTTTGAGATTATTTCTCCGCTACTTTCTCGCTGCCGCGTCTTTGTTCTCAATCAGTTAACCGATGAGGATATGGCCCAAATTATTTTCCGAGCTGTTAAAGTTCTCAAGACTAAAATCACCAAAACTTCCCAAGATTGGCTGATTAAAATGGCCAATGGTGATGCCCGTCAGGCTATCACTATGATTGATAACGCTTATACCTTATATAACAATCTTAAAATCGACAGTCTTAAAAATGCTCTCCAAAACTCTTACCTTCGTTTTGATAAACAAGGTGAAGAACACTACAACACCATTTCTGCTTTTATTAAAAGTATGCGCGCCAGCAATCCAGACGCCGCCGTTTATTATCTTTCTCGGATGATTGCTGCTGGTGAAGACCCTAAGTTTATTGCCCGCAGAATGATTATTTTTGCTAGCGAAGATATTGGTCCTGCCAATTCTAATGCTCTTCTCCTAGCTAATGAAGTTTTTCAGGCAGTTACTGTCATTGGTTATCCTGAATGCGATCTTAATTTAGCTCAAGGAGCTATCTATTTAGCCAATTGTCCCAAAGATAGATCAGTTTATAATGCTCTTCGATCAGCTCAAACTGATATTCAACAATTTGGTAATCTACCAATTCCTTTAAATCTTCGCAATGCCTCTACTAAACTTATGAAAAATATTGGTTACGGTAAAGATTATAAAATGTATACCAAAGAGTCTTTATTACCAGAAAAATTAAAAGGTAAAAAATATTTTATTCCCAAGAGAAAATAATGTCAGTCCCAGGGGAGTTTTCTCGAAAAGTTATTAAATTAGCTTTATCTATTCCACCCGGTCGAGTTACTACTTATAGCCTAATTACCGTCGCTGCTGGCGGTCATCTTATGCTATCCCGAATGATTGCTAGTATATTAAGTAGATCATCGCAATCAAACAAAATTCCTTTTCATCGAATTGTTTATTCCAACGGTCGCATTTGGGTTCACCCTAAATATAATTCCATTTGAGTTAAACTTTATCAACAAGAAGGTATTATATTAAAAAATAATAGGGTCGTTAATTTTAATAAAATTATTTATAGTTTTTAGATTTTTTACTATAGAAATAAACCTAATTTGCAAACAGAAAAATACAATATATAATACCCTCAGATTTATTTTATATGTCATTTTTAAAAATTTATGAAGCATATTAACGCTTTTAAAAAGTTTGTTTCTATATTAGCGAACTTTTCTTTGTTACTAAACAATTTTTTCCCTCTTATTTGGTTAATTCAGCCAGTTTATGCTCAAAATCTAGAAGAAGTTGTGCCTGCTTCAGAAATAATTGAAAACGCTCCAACCCCAGAAATTACTCCAGAAATAACTTCTACTCCCACTCCAGAAAACGCTCCAACCCCAGAAATTACTCCAACCCCAGAAATTACTCCAACCAACACACCAGCTTTAGACAGTATTCCTGAAATATTAATTAATAATGAAATAGATTCACCAACTCTTGATCCCAAACTAAATCTCATCCCCACCCCTACAAATTCTGAAATTGGGTCTTTAATTCCTCCAGTTGAGAATACACCCACCCCAAGTATTCAATCTTTTGAAGATTTTAATACACCTGAAACTGAAAAAGTTTGTTTAACTGATGAACCCATTGTAAATACTACTAATGAACAATGGAATATAAATGAGATTAGTAAGACCGCTGAAACTAAAGAAGTGGTTAAGCTTGGTGTTAAGTATCTTTTTCCAAACAATAATAAAGTTTCTGTTATCTTCAAGTGTTTACCAAAAGATGAATCTCTAAGAACTACTTTAAAAATTCAGCAAATTAAGGCTTCAGAATTAAATCTACCAGACAGTTTAGGAAATATAGATGAATATGCTTACGATATTACTACTGGCATGGCTAATGGTGATTTTGAGTATGATATTACCTTACCAAAATTAGACGATTCTACTGCCAAAGTTTCTTATATCGAAAAATCACTTAATGATGTTCAAAATAATGAAATTAAGATTGATGAAATAAAATCAATTGATGAATCTAAAATCGAACAACAAAGCGATCTTGTCAAAGCCATTGGAATTGATCATTTTACTATATACATAGTTACCGGTTCAGGTAATGGTCCTGTTTTAAGTACTGCTTTATTAAACAATCAAACCCAGGTAACAGTTTCTCCTGGGGAAACCATTACTGCCACCGTAAAAGTAACCACCAGTGGAAGCGGCACTTCCAATGATTGGAAATCTACTGAGTATCAAATAGGAGGCGGTAGCTGGGTATGCGTAGATACGCCAGATTATACGGGAAATATAACCAATCAACCTGCAAGTTTTAGTTTCTCTGCCCCAAATAATCATGGTACTTACAGTATTAATTTTAGGGCATATAATCTTGAAAATTGTGATGGTTCAGGATCAGGAAATCCCTCTAGTACTGTATCACTTAATAACGCAATAATAGTTTCTTTAACTCCTCCTATTCTAACCAACAACCCATTAGATCCGGTTGCTTTAACCTCTGTTACTGGTGTTTGGACATCTATTTCAGGAGGCAGTGGTTACCAAGGAATTAATACTAATGAAATCAGATGGGGAACCCCTGCCGATTCTCAAAAAAGTGGACTTAGGTTTACTAATAGTGGCAGTCAATCATTTGATACGGGAGAGATTTTCTATCTAGGAATGCTTACCCATATGAACTGGCCTACAATTTCTGGAACTGCTGCTAACAAAGCTAATCTTCAAATTACTTTAAATTTTGATCGACCAGATATTTCTGATGTCATTCTAAATTATGACTTTGACATCGAAGAAACTCCAAACAATGGAAATTGTGCTTATGGTGGTAATTGTAATGATAAAATTACTTTCCCTACAAGTTATGGAAGTCAAGTTTTTTATATCGGCGACATCCAATATACTCTAAAAATTGATGGTTTTGTTAATGCTTTTCCTAGTGGTTCTCCTGTAAATGCTTTTATTACTGAAGAAGAGAAAGATAATTCTGCCTTTTTAGTTGGCCATCTTTCTTCTGTATTAGTAGAGAAACCTGAAATTAGGATTACTAAATACACCAATGATCAAAATATTACCGAATCTCCTGGACCAACCCTTTATGTTGGTGATCTTGTAACTTGGAAATATGTTATCCAAAATAGTGGAAACGTAACCTTAAATAATATTAATATAACCGACAATCCATCTGCTGATATTGATTGTGATCCAAATACATCAGGGTCTCAAAATAGTAATTTATCTCTAACGGCTGGTGATTCTATGACTTGTACTGCAACCGGTACTGTAATAGAAGGTCAATTTACTAATACCGCTACAGTATCAGGAACTCCACCTGCGGGCCCTGTTCTTACCACTTCTGATACAAGTTGGTATAACGGAATTCTCAAAAAAGGTCATTTAATTGTTCAAAAGACCACCCTTCCATCAGGAGACACGACTGAATTTACCACTAATCTTTTATCAACAGGAGATATTGTGGCAACAGGGACAGTTACAGATTCCCAAGATAAAGATTATGAAGTAACTCCTGGAGTTTATTCTGTTACTGAAGATGTTCTAAATGGTTGGGTGCAAACAAACAATACTTGTAATAATATTTCTGTAGGCGCTAGTGAAACTAAATATTGTGAAATTACCAATGCTAAATTACCCACACTTACTGTCAATAAAGTTGTTAATAATAATAATGGTGGTACTGCAAGTATTTCTAATTTTCAGGCAAAAGTAAATGGTAGCGATGTTTCTTGGGGAGTTATTAATATTTTGACTCCTGATACTTACACTATTACTGAAACAGGAGTTTCTGGTTACAGTCCCACTTTTTCTAATGATTGTCCTAATGGTCAAATAACTCTATCTTATGGTGATGAAAAAACCTGTACTATTACTAACTCTGATCAGCCAGTTAAATTAACCGTTACTAAGGTCTTAGATATTAACAACGGTGGCATTTTAAACTGTGAAGATTTCTCCTTTAAGGTTAATAATGGTACTTCTATTTCTTTTGAAACAGACTGTAGTAATGAGTTAACCCTAGCTAAGGGAACTTACAGTGTTACTGAAGATGCTGTCATTGGTTACACTCCTAGCTACTCCAACTGTTCCAATTTAATCTTAGATAATAATGGTACTGCTACCTGTACTATTACTAATAAAGATTTACCCGCTAAGCTTAATGTCTGCAAATTTAACGATAAAAATGGTAATGGTACCAAGGAAGGTGATGAAAATATGCTTCCCGGTTGGACTATGACTTTGACTAATAATGCTGATAATTCTTCAGTAGAAGGTGTCACCCAAGAGATTACTGGCTGTGTTACTTTTGAAGGTTTGTCTGCTGGTAATTATATAGTCACCGAAACTGGTCCTGGCGGTTGGCATCCAATTACCGGCTTGAGTCAAAATGTCACCCTAACTCTTAATGATGATAAAACCCTTTATTTTGGTAATCAACAGTTGGGGTCTATTACTGTCCACAAAGATGTTACTGGTCCAAATGGAGAAGATGTCGTAGATACTACTAACAATTTTAAAGTCACCCTCGATGGTATTAATGAAAAAAATATTACTGATGGCGGTTCTGTCACTTATGATGGTCTTGTTGCTGGCAGTAATTATGTTGTCAGCGAAAGTTTCATTCCCGACGGTTATCAACATGTTAGTACCACAGTCAATCAGCAAAGTATTGAGAAAATAACTGTTATTCCTGGTCAGACCACTCATGTTTATGTTGTTAACAAACAAAAACCATCACAGTTGATCGTAACTAAAAATATCGTTGGTGGTCTTGGTAATGCTCAGCCAGACGACTTTAAATTGACTGTTAATAATGTCGAAGTTGCTTCCGGAACTTCCTACTATTACACCGCTAATCAAGATTTAGTTATTGGTGAAACTGCTATTGCTGGTTACTCTTTTAACAATCTTGTTTGTACCTCAAACCTTAATGATTCTGGCAATATTTTTAATTCAACCGTTATTTCCAAACCGGTCAAACTTAAACCTAGTGAAATTGTTACTTGTGTTGTAACTAATACCGATAATCACGGTAAAATAATTATTCAAAAACAGACCCTCCCTGGTGGTAATCAGACCGAGTTCTCTTTTAGCGGCACCGGAATTAATTCTGATACTAAAATTACTGACGGTCAAACCGCTGAGAAAATAGTTATTCCTGGTCGCTATTCTGTTTCTGAAATTATTCCTAATGGCTGGGAGTTAACTAATGTAATTTGTAATGATAATGATAGTCTTAGAGACGGTAATGGGGTTTCTATTGTTATTGATAGCCAGGAAACAGTTACTTGTGTTTTTACCAATGCTAAATTACCCACACTTACTGTCAATAAAGTTGTTAATAATAATAA
>CAZVMP010000010.1:0-24865 GCA_964628885.1 uncultured Gammaproteobacteria bacterium
AAGTAGAAGTAGACGAAGCTGGTAGCGGTGAAATAGTTTACTTGGCCGGAATCTCTAATATTGAAATTGGACAAACTTTAACTGATATAAATCATCAAGTAGCTTTACCAACAATTGAAATAACCCCACCAACTATTAAGGCAAGTTTTGGGCCGAATACGGGAATATTTGCTAATAAAGAAGCAAAATTTTTAACTTCAAGAGAATTAAAAGAACGACTGAAAGAAGAAGCTGAGACCAATTTAGGCTTAAAAATTGAAGATGATCCAGGAGATAGTATTCGAATGTTAGTATCAGGTAGAGGAGAACTTCATTTGGCAGTATTAATTGAAGAATTAAGGCGTCAAGGATACGCTATGGAAATAGGAAAGCCCGAAGTTATTTTAAAGACTATTGAAGGGGTGGTTTGTGAACCATTTAGCGAACTAACACTTTTAACTCCGGAGGATTTTGTCGGAATTATTACTACCGAAATGGGAAAACGAAAAGCAGAAATGATAGATATGCAAACTGACGATAAGATTGGAGTTAGAATGGTGTATAAAATCAGTGAAAAAAATGCCTTAGGGTTAAGAAGTAATCTAATGACAGAAACAAAAGGAATGGTATCAATGTCGTCTTTATTTTTAGGCTATGAACCTAAAAGAGACGAAGATAAAAAAGACAGGAATGGGGTTTTAATTGCTTCAGAATCAGGTAAAGCTTTGTCTTACGGTTTAGATTTAGCTCAAAAGAGAGGAGTCACTTTTGTGGAACCAACAGAAATGGTTTATGAAGGCCAAATAGTTGGCTTAAGACCACTGGGGGGAGATTTAGAAATAAACGTATGTAAAGGAAAGCAGTTAAGTAATATGAGAGCGGCGGGAAACGATGACTCTATTGTTTTAGCCCCAGCAATTAAATATTCTTTAGAAGAATGTTTGGATTTTATTAACAGTGATGAACTAATTGATGTTACCCCTAAAAAAATTCGACTAAGAAAAAGGTTGTTAAACAAAACTGATCGAGTGAGAGCAGAAAGAGATTTGTCAAAAAACTAGAAAGAAGAGTTTTGAAGAAAAGGTAAATATAAGTTTAAATTGTTCCCCGGGTTGGCTAGATTTTGAAATGAATCAATCATATTTTTAACAAAAGGTAGGCGGAGGATAAAATATGATGAGAGAGAAAAAATAATTATAAATCCTAATAATGACCCTAGTGAAGTAAACAATCCTTTAGTGAAAGATTTTCCTATTTGACGCCAAGAATCATTTTGGATCTTAAGTTGATGAGTTAATTTTTTGATTTCTTCAATCAGTTCTTGGTTTTTATCAAAGGAAGGTATTGGGTTTGGATTAAAATTAGTTTCGGTCATAGTTTAATAATGTCTTTAATTTCAGCTAATTGCAAATCGGTTAGCTTGTGATGTGGAAATGATTGTAAAACTGGTTGGAGATTATCATTAAGGTGACGAGGAATAATATGAATATGAGCATGAGGAACTTCGTCACCCATGGTTATAAAACTGATAGATTCTGGTTTAAGACGAGAATTTTTGATATTAAGAGCAACTTTTTGAGCTACCTGCCAGTATTGACCGAAGTTAGGAAGATCATAAACCCAACGATAATGTTTTTTAGGAATAACTAAAGTGTGACCAGGAGTAATTGGATTTATATCTAAGAAAGCTAAAAATTGATCGTCTTGATAAACCTGATGACAAGGAATCTTGCCGGCAACTATCTGACAAAAAATACAGTTATCCATATTAGATTTTATCAATTTTAGGATGAAGTTTTTTAATAGTTTCCAAAACTAATGATTTAGCCTGAGATAATGGTTTATTAATAGTAGCTCCAGCGGCAGCTTTATGACCTCCGCCGAATTTAGTTGCCACAGCAATTTTAGACAAATCGTAAATCCGACTATTACGAGTACGAAAACTAACTTTGACAGTTTCTGGTTGAATTTCAACAAAAACTAAAGAAATTTCCCAACCAACCACAGACTTAATCATATTAGCAACATCAGAGTAACTATTAGTAGCAATGGTTTCTTCTAATCCAAAGGTTTGAACATCTTGATAAGAAATGCTGGCAACAGCAACACGATTTAAGTAATAAGTTTCAATCGAACCTAATAAAAGAGAGATTAATCTTAATCTTGCAGGAGAATCATTATTTTCAATATCAAAAATTAATTGAGTGAATTTAGGGTAGGCTTTAGCTAGTTGTGAAGCAATAGCCAAAGTCTTTTGAGTGGTGCCAGCATATTTAAAACCACCGGTATCAGTATAGAGGCCGGCATATAAACAGGCAGCAATTTTAGGAGTAATTTTAATTTTTCTGATAGAAAATAAATCAAATAAAACCTGACAAGTTGCTGGACTAGTCGGGACAACTAAATTTATTTTGGCAAATTTCTCATTACTAGAATGATGATCAATAACAATGGTTTTAAGAGTTTTAGGAAATTTGAGATTTCCAAGTCTGGTTACCTGTTTGAGAGAAGATGAATCTAAAATGATAAATAAATCAAATTGGTTTAAGTCAACTTGAAAAATATTCTTAGGTAAGATTTTATTAACTCCTGGAATAGTTAATAAATTTTTAGGTAAGTTATTATCTCCCTGAATAACCGAAACTTCTTTACCCAAACTTTTAAGAAGATGATAAAAGGCTAGGGCGGAACCAACAGAATCTCCATCAGAACCAGGATGAAGATGAAGTAGAATTCTTTGAGATCGGTCAATTTCTCGCCAGATTTTTTTAGAAGTGAATTTAAAACTAAGCATAATTAACTAAATTTAGGATAACAACATTTTTTATATTTTTTACCAGAACCGCAAGGGCAAGGATCATTACGACCGACAGTTTGGTCTTTTTTAATTGGAGTCGATGAAGAAATAGAAGAAGGGGTGGAAACAGACAAGTTTTGTGGTTCAGATTCAGGAGTTTGAGAAAGGGAATCTCCCCTACCTTCAGTAACATTTTGAGGAGCTGAGGTTTGTGGAGCTGCTGGTTCTAGTCGGAAAATTTTCCGAGATAAATTATATTCAAACTGATTTAATAATCTTTGAAACATTTCATAACCTTCTTTACGATATTCGACTAAAGGGTCTTTTTGAGCATAACCCCGAAGCCTAACGCCATCACGAAGATCATCAAGGGCAGTTAAGTGCTCTACCCACAAAGGATCAAGAGTAGAAATAAGGGAAAAAGCTAAAATACTGTCAGCAATTTCACCGCCAAACATTTTAACTCGAGATTGCCATTGATTTTCTAAAATTTTAATTAAAAACTCTAGAGGGTTATCTGATTTAATTAAATCTTTTTTAAGCTGGCTGCGACCAGTGGAATTAAGAGGAAGAATTTCATTAAATTCAAGAGAGGTTTTCTCTGAATCAATTTTACCGGATTCATAGTCAGAATTAAGATTAACAATTTCGCTGACTTGATTACTTAGATATTTTAAAACTAGTTGATAATTTTTATCAGGAGTTTCTTTTTGGTTTAACAAAATTTCATCACGAAGACGGTAAACAATCTGACGTTGTTTGTTAATAACATCGTCATATTCAACCAAATTTTTCCGAGCATCAAAATGAAATCCTTCAACCTTGACCTGAATTTGTTCGATAACCCGAGAAACTAAAGGATGAGTAAGAGGAGTGTCTTCTGGCATATTAAATCGACCCATAAGAGAACTGATTTTTTCACCACCAAAGATACGCATAATATCATCATCAAGAGCGACATAAAATTGAGAGAATCCAGGATCACCCTGACGACCAGCACGACCTCGAAGTTGATTATCAATTCGACGAGATTCGTGACGTTCAGTACCAATAACACATAAACCGCCAAGACTAATAACTTCATCATGATCCTTTTGCCACTTATCTTTATCGAGATTCTCTTTAGGGCCGCCAAGAATAATGTCAACTCCTCGACCGGCCATATTGGTGGCTACGGTGATGCTACCTTTTTTACCGGCTTTGGCAATAATTTCAGCTTCAGAACGATGATTTTTAGCGTTTAAAACTTGGTGTGGCAAACCTTTTTTACGAAGAAGAGAAGAAATAACTTCATTTTTTTCAATAGAAGTTGTCCCAATTAAAACTGGTTGCCCTAAACGATATTTTTCCTCAACTAAGCTAACAATAGCAGCATACTTTGATCTTTGGGATTTAAAAATTAAATCCTGTTGGTCAATTCGCTGGAGAGATTTATTGGTGGGAATAGAAACAACGTCAAGGTCGTAAATTTTTTTGAACTCCTCGGCTTCAGTAGCGGCAGTGCCAGTCATACCGGCTAATTTTTGATAAAGTCTAAAATAATTTTGGAAGGTGATAGTGGCCCAAGTTTGAGATTCGCGCTGAACAGTAACCCCTTCCTTGGCTTCAACCGCCTGATGAAGGCCATCAGACCAACGACGGCCATTCATTAAACGACCGGTAAATTCATCAACAATAATAACTTCACCATCTTTAACGACATAATCCTTGTCTTTATGGAACAAGGCTCGAGCCTTGATGGCATTTTCAATATAATGGATAGTTTCAAAAGATTCTTCATATAAGTTATTGACACTAAGAGTTCTTTCGACTTTACGGATACCATACTCTGATAAAGTGGCTGATCGTGATTTTTCATCAATAACATAATCAGTTGGTTGGAGATTGGTGGCAATTTGAGCAAATTTATAATATTTATCAGTAGGCTGATCATTAGGAGAAGAGATAATTAATGGTGTCCGAGATTCGTCAATTAAAACAAAATCAACTTCGTCAACAATAGCAAAATAGTGTGACCGTTGAACTACTTGATCCTGATGAGGGGCCATATGGTCTCGGAGATAATCAAAACCAAATTCGTTGTTGGTGCCATAAGTAACATCAGCTAAATAAGCTTCCTGACGAGAAACAGGGCGAAGATGGGCAAGTCGATCATCAACTTTTTCGGCTTCATCAGTATAACTAGGATCTAAAATAAATGATTGTTCATGGACAAGACAAGAGGTAGAAATCCCTAATAAATGAAGAGCTTTAGGATACCAACCAGTACCAACCCGGGTAAGATAATCATTTGGGGTAACAATATGAACTCCTTTACCAGTGAGAGCATTAAGATAAGCGGGAAAGATAACAGAATGAGTTTTACCTTCACCAGTGCGTTGCTCTGAAATAGCACCTTGATGTAAGGTAATGGCTGACATAAGTTGGACATCATAAGCTCGCTCGCCAATAGTTCGTTTAACAGCCTCACGGACAACAGCAAAGGCTTGAGGAAGAATCTCGTCTAAGGATTTACCGTTTTCAAGTTGTTTTTTAAAGTAATCAGTTTTTTGAGATAATTTTTTATCACTTAATTTGGAAATTTCTGATTCAAGGGCGTTAATCTGACTAATGGTTTTTTGGTAAGATTTTACCCTCTTAGAATTCTCGTCAAAAATGTTTTTTAGGAAATCAAACATAGATTAGTTTATCAAAAAAACCTCTGTCCGATTCCTTCAAAAGAGAAGGAACCGGACAAGGGTGGCTCCTCTAGCTTTGTTTGGGTTTAATAACGGAAAAATCGGTATAAGGATGTAAAACTTTAGGAATTAAAATACTGCCATCAGCCTGTTGATGATTTTCCATAATAGCCAAGACGGCTCTGTCGGTAACCAAGGTAGAATTAAGAATGTGGACTAATTCATTTTTACCATCAATTTTAGTTTTGGTATTAAGGCGGCGGGCTTGATAGTCACCACAATTACTACAAGATTGAGTTTCACGATAGGCTTGCTGACCAGGAAACCATGAATTGATATCATACATACGACGATTAGGTTGTGGAAGATCACCAGTACAACTACTAACAACTTGATAAGGGATTTCTAAATCCTGCATAATTTCTTCAGCGTTGGACAACATTTCCAAACACATATCGTCAGAGATTTGGTAATCAGGTAGAGTAAAAACATTCATTTCAACTTTGTTAAAAAAATGAACCCGCAACATACCTTTCATATCTTTACCGTAAGTACCAGCCTCCCGTCGAAAACAAGGAGAGAAGTTAACATATTTTAAAGGTAAGCTGGAGGCAGAAACAATTTCGTCCATATGATAAGGAACAACTGAATGCTCAGAACTACTAATAAAAATTAAATCGTCTTCAGAAGAAGAATAGTAAGCATTAAATAAATTTTTATTACTAGCGTAACCACACTTCCATTCAGTAGAACTTTTAACCATGGTGGGGGGAACCATTCCAATAAAACCTTTTTTGATTAATTTTTTGAAAGCATAAAACATGACCGCCATTTCTAAAACAGCTCCCTGACCCTTATAATAGCCAAAACGAGAACCAGAAACTTGAGCGGCTTTTTTAATATCAATAATATCTAATTTTTCGCCAAGATCAGCATGATCAAGAGGAGTAAAATTAAATTTAGGAGGCTGACCAACAGTTTTAATGACAACATTTTCGGTATCATCTTTACCAACAGGAACATCCTCGGCGGGGATATTGGGGATTTCTTCTAAAATTTTTCTTTGTTGATCTTCGATATCCTTAAGCTCGGTTTCAAATTTTTTAAGACTATCCTTAATGCTGGCGGCTTGTTTAATTTGATCTTCAGTGGGTTTACCTTGGAACTGACGACTGAGAGAATTTTGATCCGCTCGAAGCTTTTCAACTTCAGTTAAAAGCTGACGTCTATTGGAATCAATGGAAATAATAGAATCAACTACCAAGGAGTCCTTTTGACGATTAATTAGGGCTTGACGAACAGCGTCGGGATTTTGTCTAAGAAAATTAATATCAATCATTGATATGACTATTTTATCAAACCTGAGATGAAATAATACCCGCAGATTAACCGTAGTTAATTACTATAACATACTATATCAATGAATTATGAAACCTTTTTATACATCAAAATAGCATCATCATATCGACCTCGGCGGAAAACTCCACCAGGTAAACAGCCAAACTCTACAAAACCAAACTTGGAATACATCTCATGGGCTAATTTATTTTTGCCAAAAACTTCCAACTCAACAATTTTTAAGCCTTTAATATTTTTGATTGATTGGGATAAAACCAGCTCCATCAGCTTTTTACCAATCCCCTGGCCTCGGAAATCTTTGGCAATAGAAATACCAAAATTGCCGACATGACTTTTGGCACCGCTGTGCAAGGTAACCTCAGCAGAACCGATTAATTTATTTTTAAAAAAGGCACAAAGATAAACAGCCTCATTTTTGGAAATTTTTTCAAGTTTATTTTTTAACCAAGCAGTTTCTGATTTAGTAGTTTGTTGAAACCCTTGAACTAAAAGAAAACTTCTTTCAAGAGAAATTTTATTGATATAGTTTTTAAGAGCAATAACATCTTTGATAGTCGGAGGACGAAAAGTAATTTCTCGGCCAGCTTTAGTAATAAATTTGTCAGTAAGTTTCATAAATGATTATCTCATGATTTTATATTTAAACCATTTTTCCTGAAACTCGACTGATGTTTTAATTTCAGTATCAGAAATAGTTTCATTTTCAGGAATAACGACTAATTTATCATCATCGTCTTCTAAGCGATGAATAATGGCAACTACTCGTCCAGAAAAAGTTTCTAACGGCTGATTGACTTTGAGAATATAAGCATCTAATTCTTCTCCATCAGGAGCAAAAACATTTTTTAAAAACCCATAATTGACAGGGTATTTAAATTTCCATTTTGGATGAAGGCTGCCAAGAGGTCGGTCAATAGTAATTTCAACAATTTGATTTAAAAAACTTTTACTAAGGATTAATGATTGAGTTGGCATTTATTCTTGCCTCATAGAGGGAAAAAGGATAACATCTTTGATGGTTGACTGGTCGGTAAGAAGTTGGACAAAACGGTCAATTCCCATTCCCCAACCAGCAGTCGGTGGCATGCCATACTCCAAAGCTCGGATATAATCAACATCAAATTGCATGGCAGTATCGTTTCCTTTTTTGGCTAAAGCAACTTCTTCTAACCAACGGTCAGACTGGTCTTTTGGATCGTTTAATTCGTTGTAGGCTTTTAAAAACTCGGTTCCACAAATTAATAATTGAAAGGAAGAAATTTTTTTAGGATTATCAATTTTTCTTTTTGCTAAAGCAATCATTTCGGCTGGGTAATCACAAATAAAGACTGGCCCAACAATATTTGGTCTGACATATTCTTTATAAAGAGCATCAAAGCAAGCCCCAAGACCAACGACCCCCTTAAGGTCTAATTTTATTTTTTGGGCAGCAATTTCTTTTTTAAAATCTACTTCGCTTTGAATTTTATCAATGTCTATTTTTGTAAATTGTTTAATTGCGTCTCTAAAAGTTAGCTTTTCAATCGGCTTACTAAAATCAAGTTTTGTTCCTTGGAATGTAAAACTCAAACTTCCCTTAATTTTTTTAACAATAGTCTTTATTAATTCTTGAGTAAAATCCATTAAGACCTGGTAATCAACATAGGCCCAGTAAAATTCAATCTGAGTAAATTCGGGATTATGAAAACGAGAAACACCTTCATTCCTAAAATCTTTAGAAACTTCATAGATTTTTTCAAAACCACCGACAATAAGACGTTTAAGATAAAGTTCATCAGAAATACGAAGATACATATCCATATCCAGAGTGTTATGGTGAGTAATAAAAGGTTTTGCTGAAGCCCCACCATAAACTGGTTGTAGAATTGGAGTTTCAACTTCCATAAAACCATGATTATCCAAAAACCGTCTCATTTCAGATAAAATTTTAGTTCTGGTTTTAAAAACCTGTCTGACTTCGGGATTAACAATCAAATCAACATAACGTTGACGATAACGTTCTTCAACATCCTTAAGACCGTGCCATTTTTCTGGAAGAGGGCGAAGGTTTTTGGCTAGAATATCAAACTTAAAAACGTTGATAGTGATTTCACCGGCAACAGTCTTAAAGACTTCACCACAAACGGAAACAATATCACCTAAATCAAGAAGTTTAGTGAGACTCATTTTATCAGCAAGAATTTTTTGCTGAAAAAAAAGTTGAATTTTACCAGTTTGATCATGAAGATCGGCAAAAAGAATTTTACCGTGACCTCGAAGCGACATAATTCGACCAGCAACTTCAACTGATTTGTCTAGTGAATCTAAAGCTTGGGTAACAGAAGACTTTTGGGATAAATTAGGCTGAGGATAAGGGTCAATTCCAAGAGATTTAATCTTAGCTAATTGTTGGCGACGTTGTTTCTGAAGATCGTTAAGTCTAACTTTGACATCAGTGGTCATACCCTTATTTTACTATAATCCGGGAATTTTATTTGATAGAAACAATTTTATAAACGATTTTTCCAACTGGGGCATCAACTTCAATTTGGTCGTTAACTTTTTTACCAATTAAAGCCTGACCTAAAGGAGATTGATCAGAAATTTTATTGACAGTAGGGTCAGATTCAAGCTGATTAACAATATGAAATTCCTTAGTACTGGCAGCAATTTTAATTTTTACTTTACAACCAACCTGAATAGAATCAGTTTTGATTTTAGTAGTAATTATTTGACTATCAGCTAAAGTTTCCTCAATCTCATCAATCTTATTATTAGTAACTTCTAGCTCTTCCTTAAGTTGAGAAGCAAGCCCATCCTCGCCCGATTCGTCAGGTTGAGCGACTTCTTCAATTTGAGTAATAAGATGATCTTGCTTAATTTTAAGATCTTTAAGTTGTTGGGTTAGGCGATCATAGCCTTCCTTAGTGAAAAGATTTTTTTTATTCATATTGATTTGCGGAGTTTGTATCTTAAAGTAATAACCATCTTTTGTCAAATTAAATTTATGTTTTAATTAACTATGGTCATAGACAACCTTTTTAAAATAACACCAGATAAAAGAAGGGTCAAGATAAGGACAAAAAAGGGGGTAATTTACAGCAACCCAACAGGATGGAAAAGAGGCTTATTTTATACTGGAACTGGAATTTTTTTGGGAGCAATTATTGGCCTGGGTTACTTATATCAGCCGATAATAAAAAGTTGGTTTAAATATCAAAAAATTGATCAAATAGAAGTTGATAAGGAGGTTGCAGAAAAAATTGAACAAATAAAAATAGCTCCAGAGCCGGTAATAGAAGATAAAACATTTAATGTTGAAATTCCTAAAATTGGAGCAAAGGCAGATATTATTATTGGAGTCTCCCCTTATGATAAAAATGAATATAAAAAAATATTAAAAGATAAAGTAATTGCCCAGTCAATGGTATCATCTCTACCAGGAGAGGGTCGAGGGAGTTCGGTTTACTTATTTGCCCATTCAAGTCAACAAGACGTCTCGGCAGCCCGAGAAAATTCAGTATTCTATCTATTAGGAGAACTAGATAATGACGATGTTGTAATGATAAATTATCAGGGAAAATTATTTGCTTATAAGGTATATATGAAAAAAGTAATTAAACCCAGTGAAATAGATTATTTGACCTATGTGGACAATGATAAAGAACTAGTTATTTTACAAACTTGTTGGCCGATTGGAACTAACTGGCAAAGACTCTTGGTGTTTGCTGAAAAGATTTAACTTTTGTAAGACAATTTTAAAGTAAGTAAAATTTGAAAATTAAATAACTTTTGATATAATTATTGTGTTATAGGATAAATAATTATGGCTGAGAGAGATAAATTTTTGCCAGAAACTGAGACTAATTTTAAACCTAATAAAAAGGAACTAACTGAACCGATAGTTCAGATTGGTTTTAAAATTGAAACTGATGGATCAATAAGAGAAAAAGATTTCTATCTAATCGGTTTTGATAGCAAGAGAAAACCTAAATATAAAGAAGAATTAGACCGATTTGATAATATTTGGGCAGAATATAAAAACAAAAAAGAGGAAATGAAAGGTAATGGAGATGAAAGACATATATACTTAATTCCTAAAGGAAGAAGGATTGAAGGAGTGGGAAGATATAGATATCTTAGTGGCTGGCTAACCAGTGATGTCTTAGCGGTGAGAAAAGAAAAATCAAATAATCTAAATTTAATTTATTCTTTTAATGAAAAGGGTAAAAATGTTTTTACTATTGCTTTTAATGGTAAAAACGGAGAAAGACGGGCCTTTGGATTGAATAGTCAAACTGACATTTTGGATTATAATGCTAGAATCGACCTTGATAGACTTAAGGATGCTGATGATTTGAGAACAGAAATGAATAATAGATTATCCCAAAAGAGATGATTTAATAAGTTTCTTACGATAACGATTAGCGAAACGATGGGCTTGATTACGAAGTTGCTGAAGTAATCTAAGAGCAGGAGAAGATTTAGGTAAATTAATTTCTGCCCAACCATCAACGGTTTTAATAACAATAGTTTCTTGTTTTTTTGCTAAACCAATTAAATAGATATTTGATTGTGGCTGATAAGCAGTAGATTGGAGAATCTGATTAGCGGCAGAAACCTGAGGTTTACCACCATCAACTAAGATAAGACTTGGAGCAGGCCACTGAGAATGTTTAAGACGACGGAATAAAACCTCTTTAATCATAAGTTGGTCATCAGGGGTAGATTTAGAGTAAATTTTAAATTGACGAAATTGATCTGGAGTGATTCTCCCCTGCTGCCAAACAACCATGGAACCAACAAAATATTTAGAACCTAAATTAGAAATATCATAAGCTTCAATTCGAGAAATAGTTTTTAATTTAGGAAAATAATTATTAAGAATCAAAGATAACTCAGTGATGGCCTTGGTAGCAGTATCCTCGGGCAAATCTATCTGTTGATAGAGTCCAGTAAGATGACGCCAACCAGAAGTAACGTAGTTTAAGGCATTAATCTGATCACGGCGAATTTTGGCCATTTCAAAATTTTCCTGTTGAGAAAAAAGCTTCATCTCTGATGTTAGCTGTCGGATTAGTTTATTAAAATGACCATTAAGAATTTTTTTAATATGACTAATATTGGACTGATACTCTTTAACGTCAGGATTGGGGCCGGGACAAAGACCAAGATGGCAATAAAGACATTTTTGAGAGTCATGTTTTTTTGAAAAATAAGGGAAAAGGTGGCGAATGGTTTTTAGTAAGTTTTTAACTGAACGACTATCGGGAAAAGGGCCATAAAAATAATCCTGTTGATTAAGAGTGGATTTAAAAGTTGGTTTAACTAAAGGGAACTTGTCTTTAGTAATGGTAATGTAAATATAACTTTTATCATCTTTGAGTTGAGAATTATATTTAGGAGAATATTGCTTAATTAGACTTGATTCTAAAACTAGAGCCTCAATTTCAGAACCAACCGGAATAAACTTAACAGAATCAATTTGAGAGACAAGTTGGTTAGTTTTATAACCTAAGGCATTACGATTCTGAAAATATTGTGAAACTCGTTTTTTAAGATTAACGGCTTTGCCAATATAAATAATCTCTTTTTGTTTATTTTTGTAAATATAAACCCCGGGAGAAGTTGGGATTTTGTTTAGATCAATCACCCTAGTATTATATAATGAAGTTATGAAGTTATCTGAAAAAATTTTAACAGCCTTGTTTTGTCTAGTTGTACTATTATCTGGAACCATCCGTTTTTTACAAACTAAAGACTATAATACCGCCTTTACCTATGACCAATCTAGAGATTTATTAGACATCCGAGCTTTAGGAGAATTTAAAGATTTGGCAATACTTGGCCCAACGACTTCAATAAATGGATTACGGTTAGGGCCATTTTATTATTATATAAACCTGCCAGCATATTGGGCGGGAGGAGGAAATCCTCAGGCTTTAGTCAACTGGAATATAATTTTGTTTTTAATTACTGGGGGATTTATTTTTTATTTTTTTAAAAAAAGAAACTTAGTTTTAGGATTTTTAATAGGAAGTCTGTTTTTAATGGCTCCACAAATGTTTAATCTGACGAGGTATTTTTGGAATGCTAATATGGCAACCTATTTAAGTGTTTACTTTTTCATAGCGCTATGGAATTTCTTAGAGAAAAAAAATAATAAATCTATTTTTTGGTTAGGGTTAACTTCAGCAATTTTGACCCAATTTGAAGCTGCTTTTGGAATTGTCTGCTTATTGTTTTCCGTTTTAATAATAATTTTAAATAAAAAAACAAAACATTGGAAAGGCTTTGCAATTGGGGCTATCCCTTGGTTTTTACCACAAATACTTTTGGAGATTAAAAATAAATTTCAAATGACAAAATTATTGTTAGGGGTTTTTACCGGAGGAAATTCAGTCTTAGGAGATAAATTACCAATAGCTAAAACGGTAATGTCTCATTTAAAGACGATTAGAATTTTTTTTGAAGGGCAGGTTATTGCTCCATATGGATGGGGGTTGGGGTTGTTAATTTTTGGATTAGTTTTAATAGGATTAAATAAAAAATACCGTAAACAAGGTATTTACTTTATTTCATTTTTAGTCTTTGCCTATATTTTTTATATCACAATTTACCATCATGAATTAAAACTCTGGTATTTAGAGAGTTTAAGAGTCTGGTATTGTTTTGTTATTGGTATTAGTTTGATAAATATAAAGAAATTTAAAAAATTAGCGATACTAATAATTGGATTTCTGTGGATAAGAAATTTATTTTTAATATCTACAGATCAATGGCAATTTATAAATAAAAACCAAAGTGATGATCCAAAAAATTTAGCAAATTTAATTAGTAATATCGACTGGGTTTATAAAGAAACCAATCATAAAGGGTTCCAAGCTTATAATTATGTGCCAGAAATTTACGATTACCCGCATCAATATTTGTATTGGTGGTATGGTAATAAAAAATATGGCTATATGCCAAATAAAGTGTCATACAGTTTAACTGAAGTGCCAGAATATCTTCGATCACAACAAGATTTTTACGAAAAAGTAAAAGAGGATACAGGAAAAATTGCTTTAATCTATGAAACTAAAGATTTATATATAGGTTGGTTAAACCAATTTGAAGACTATTGTACTACTAAAAAATGGCAAACTGATTGGCGAACAACTCTAGAAATTAGAGAGAAGTGTAAATAGTTTAGTGATTATTGAGAAGATTTTTTTTAAGATATTGACCAGTATAACTGTTGGGACAGTTAATGATATCTTGAATTGTTCCAGCAACTACTAATTCTCCACCCTTATCCCCGCCTTCAGGCCCCATATCAATAATCCAATCAGCATTTTTAATAACATCTAAGTTGTGTTCAATAACCACAACAGTATTACCCTTATCAACTAACTGCCTTAAAACTTTTATAAGACGATCAATATCATAAAAATGTAAACCAGTAGTTGGTTCATCAAGAATATAAAGCATTTTGTTTTGCTTTAATTTAACTAACTCACGACTAATTTTAAGTCGCTGAGACTCACCTCCCGAAAGAGTATTAGATGACTGTCCAAGTTCGAGATATCCTAGACCAACTTCTTGAACTGTGGTTAACATTCTTTTAAGTTTGGGGTTATTTTTAAAAAAATCGGCGGCTTCATCAATGGTCATTGATAAAATTTGGGCAATATTTTTCCCTTTATATTCAACTTCTAGAGTTTCTTCTTTAAACCTGGTGCCATGACACTCCTCGCAAGCAACATAAAGATCTGGTAAAAATTGCATCTCAATTTTTATCTGACCTTGACCTTGACAAACAGGACATCGACCTTCCTTAAGGTTAAATGAGAAGCGACTAGAATTAAATCCTCTAATTTGAGATTCAATTGTTTGAGCTAATAAATTTCTAATTTCATCAAAAATCTTAGTATAAGTTGCTGGGTTACTCCGAGGAGTTCTACCAATTGGTGATTGGTCTACTAATAAAACATCAGAAACATTTTCAGCACCAATGATATCGTCGAAATCCCCAATTGTTCCATAATAACTTCCTAAGATTTTTTTACGAACACCGCCGTAAAGAGTATCGTGTACTAAGGTAGATTTGCCAGAACCGGAAACACCAGTAACACAAATAAATTTGTTGAGAGGAAAATCAACATCAATATGTTTAAGATTCCATTGATTAGCCCCCTTAATCAAGATAGAGTGATTGGCCTTGATTAAAGATCCTTGATTCAATTTTTCTGGTGAATTTATTTTTAATTTGCCAGATAAATATTTACCAGTTAAGGAATTTTTATTATTTTTTATATCACTCAGACTTCCTTGAGCCACAATTTGGCCACCCTTATCTCCAGCTAAGGGGCCAAAATCAACGATATAATCAGCATTTTTAATAACATCTTCGTCGTGTTCAACCACAACAACTGAGTTCCCTAAATCTTTTAATTTTTGAAGAGTGGTAATGAGACGATCATTATCTCGAGAATGAAGACCAATAGTTGGTTCATCTAAGATATATAGAATCCCGGTTAATCCGGTTCCGATTTGACTGGCCAGACGAATTCTTTGCGATTCACCACTAGAAAGAGTCCCGGCTTCTCGATCAAGGCTAAGATAGTCAAGTCCAACTGCTAACAAGAATTCTATTCTGGCTGACAGTTCTTTTCTAATAGGAGCAAGGACTCCTTTTTCTTTATGACTATTTAAGTTTAACTCTAATTGATTTAACCAATGATTTAACTTCTCTATAGGAAACTGGGTAACTTGGTAAATATTATTGTTCAAAATATGAATCGAGAGAGCTTCTTGATTAAGACGAGCTCCATGACAAACGGGACATTTTGTCTTTATCATAAATTTTTCTAACTCTTCACGAACAACATCAGAACCAGCGGTAACATAACGACTTTCCATCATTTTAGCTCGCCATTCAGGAAATTTTGAACGATCAATTTGGTACTTAGAACCTAAGCCCTTACATTCAGGACAAGCTCCTTGAGGAGAATTAAAAGAAAATAGTCTGGGCTCAATTTCTGGTAAAGAAATATTACAATGAGGACAAGCAAAGTTTTCAGAATAAAGAGTATCATTAAAGTCTTTTGGAAAATCAGGAAAATCAAACGATGAAGTTATAACCTCACTAATGATTACTAAACCATTGGCTAATTTCATGGCTTGTTCAACACTATCAATAAGACGGTCAGTTAGTGATTTTACGTCTTTAAGAGCCTGTTTATTAATAGAAACCCGATCAATAACGACATCAATATTATGCTTGTTGGTTTTAGCAATACCAAAGTCGGAATATAAATCAATAATTTGGTTATCAACCCTAAGCCATTTATAACCTTGTTTTTTGAGGTTTTCAGTAAGACCCTTGAAGTCTCCTTTCTTATCACGAATGACGGGAGATAAAACCAAGAATCGATAAAAATTTAGACCCTTGACTTGATTGGTAGAAATATCAACAATTTGAGAGACAATTTGACGACTGGTTTGAGGAGAAACTTCTCGACCGCAAATAGGACAGTGGGGATGACCAATGCGAGCAAACAATAAGCGTAAATAATCATAAATCTCAGTAACGGTACCAACGGTTGATCTGGGATTATGAGAAATAGCTTTTTGATTGATGGCAATTGAAGGAGAGAGACCATCAATAAGGTCAACTTCAGGACGTTTCATATTCCCTAAAAATTGGCGAGCGTAAGCAGATAAACTTTCAACATATCGCCGCTGACCTTCAGCAAATAAAGTATCAAAAGCCATACTGGATTTACCAGACCCAGAAACACCGGTAAAAACAACTAATTTATTTTTAGGAAACTCAAAAGAAACATCTTTAAGATTATTTTCTCTGGCACCTTTAACAGTTATTTTATTAATCATAAATAAATCTCAAAAATTTAATAATTTTCAATTTCACGAATTTTATCTCTAATTTTAATGGCCTCTTCAAAATCAAGATTAAAAGCTAAATTTCTCATCTGCTTTCTTAATTCTTTAATTTGATGTTGACGCTGGTTAGGAGTCAGAGTAGAAACGTCAATTTTAAGCCACTCTGGTTTTTCCTCTGGCTGAGTTTGTTCAATAATTTGGGGACGAATTGATTTTACCACTGATTTGGGAGTAATGTGATTATCTTGATTATACTTCAACTGGATTTGGCGACGACGGTTAACTTCTTTAATAGCTCCTTTCATAGCTTCAGAGATAGTATCGGCATATAAAATAACGTTACCGGAAATATGGCGCGAGGCCCGACCCATAATTTGAATTAATGATGATTGAGACCTAAGGAATCCTTGTTGATCAGCATCTAAAATAGCTACTAAGCTAACTTCAGGTAAATCCAAACCTTCACGAAGAAGATTAATTCCAACTAAGACATCATAATTACCAGAACGTAAATTGTCTAAAATATTAGACCGCTCAAGAGTAACAATATCAGAATGAAGATAAGCCACCTTAAAAGTATTTCCAGTTTTAGCAGAATCTGATAAATAGGCAGAAAGATCTTCGGCCATTCTTTTAGTTAGAGTAATAACTAGAGTCCGCTCTTGCCTATCAACCCGAGACTGAATTTCTTTAATAAGATCAGGGATTTGATTTTTAGTAGAATGAATACTTATTTTAGGGTCAACTAGGCCAGTGGGACGAATAATTTGTTCAACAATACCACCTTTAGATTTCTTGAGTTCATATTTGGCTGGAGTTGCCGAAACATAAATTATTTTTGAAATACGAGATTCAAATTCATCAAATTTTAAGGGACGATTGTCTAGAGCGGAAGGCAATCTAAAACCAAAATCGATTAAATTTTGTTTGCGGGCCAGGTCACCAGCATACATGCCACCGATTTGAGGAACAGTAACGTGAGATTCATCAATAACAGTTAAAAAGTTTTTACCCCAAAGACGGTGAAAATAATCAACTAAGGTATAAGGGGGGTCACCGTGTTGACGGTTTTTATCAAAATAAATAGAATAATTTTCAATACCATTGATGTAACCGGTTTCCTGAAGCATTTCTAAGTCATATTCAACTCGTTGAGAAATCCGTTGAGCTTCTAAAATTTTGTTCTGGGATTTAAATAAGGCTACTTGTTGATCTCGATCATGACGAATTTGAATAAAAATATCATCAAGATTCTGGTAACCACTGACATACTGCTTGGCAGGGAAAAGTTTAAAACGATCAATTTTTTTTTCGATGCCAGTAAAGGGATGGCGTTGTATCAAACTATTTAGATAATCACCATCAAATTCTAAGGATAAAAAAGAATCAGTATATGAGGGCCAGAGTTCAATAATGTTGCCGCGAACTCGAAAAGTAGATCTTTTGAACTCTAATTCAGAACGGATATAAAACAAGGAAATAAAACTTTCCATTAATTGACGACGAGGGTAGCTTTGACCAACTTGAAGTAAGAGAGTTAAGGCTTCAAACTCATTGGGGTCGCCAATATTATAAATACAACTGACTGAGGCTACCACAATATTATCATTGCCCGATAAAAGATTAGAAGTAGCTTCAAGCCGAAGACGATCAATCTTGTCATTAATATCAACTTCTTTAGCGATATAAGTATCAGAGGCTGGGAGATAAGCTTCTGGTTGATAATAATCGTAATAAGAAACAAAATAAGAGACTTTGTTATCAGGAAATAACTCTTTGAATTCTTGATAAAGCTGTCCAGCAAGAGTTTTATTGTGAGAAATAACTAAGGTCGGTAATTGAGTTTTTTGAATAATGTTGGCAACGGTAAAAGTTTTACCAGACCCAGTAACACCTAGAAGTGTTTGTTGGGAAATTTCTTGATTAAGTCCATCAGAAAGTTGAGCGATGGCCTGAGGCTGATCACCCGATGGTTGATAATCTGATTGAAGCTTAAAAGACATGCCTTATATTTTAACAAAACGTTTGGGGTTTTATTGGGGTGAGAAGGAAAGGTTATCTTGATTGACTAAGCATCCATTCAATCATTTTATTGTCAATATAGACCTGTTTCATAATATTGTGTCCGCCAGCGATAGATTTGATATAAGCTTGACCGCCAGCTTGATTGATGGAATTAACGAAAGCGCTTCGATTGGTAGAGTCAGCGTCACTAGTACCATACCAATAATAGATTTTAGTTGAAGTAAAACCGGAGGCGGAATTGGAACTGGGAGCACTGGAAGCAACCGCAACCAAAGAAGAAAAGAAAGTGGAATTATTTCTAACCAAGGCAGTACCTCCCCAGCAACCATCACTATGACAAGTCAAAGATATTTTTGATTTATTGATATTGTATTGACTAACAACATGATCAATAATAGCTTTGGCCTGCTGCTGATTACTAGAATATCCCCAAGATCGGGTGCTAAAAGGAGCAACAACAACTGCATTATAGTTATTACCGTCTCTTAGAAGTCTTGGAATATGCCCTTGTTTATACATATTATTTATATTTGGTTCTCTTTCCCAACCATGAAGATAAACCAACAAGGGCCAGTCTCTGTTTTTAGTAAAACCATAAGGTAAATACAAAATATACTGCATACCGCCGTATGATTCATGAGTAATAGTCCCCTGCTTGTCGTTGATTATAGGAAGAGTGGGAATAATGGTGGGAACGGGAATTCTATTAACTTCAACTGAGATTGATTTGGTGATATTGTTTGAGGTTTTGACCACAACGGTAGTAGTTCCGGGAGTTTTGGCGGTAATATAACCTAAGCTGTTGACGGTAGCAATGGTAGGATTGTTACTAGACCATTGAAGTGATTTATTGGCAGCATTGGCAGGAACAACCGAAGCTGATATCTTTTGAATTTCACCAGAATAGAGCTTGACAGAAGTAGCGCTAAGATTAATGCCTGTAGGATTAATAATGGCGGTAGTAGGAATAGGAGTGGGAATTCTAGTGGGAGTCCTAGTGGGAATTTGAGTAGGAATATTGGTGGGAGTTCTAGTGGGAACAGAGGTAGGAGTTTTGGTAGAAGTGGGAAGAGGTAAATTAGTACCAGGGACGGTGATGGTAGAACGGCTGGTCTGACCATTAACACTGGAGGCAGTAATGGTAGCAGTGCCAGGATTAACGGCAGTAACTCTGCCGGCAACATCAACAGTAGCGACACTAATATTACTGCTAGACCAGTTAAGGTGACGTCTGTTGGTAGTGTCAGGGGTATAGGTGACAGTTAGTTGAATAGTGCGATTGGTTTCGAGAGAAAGCTGGGGTTGATTAATACTAATAGATGACGGTTCGATGATAGCTCTGGTAGGAATAGGGGTAGAGGCGGCGGCGGTTGGAGATGTGAGGGTAACATTGGAGACAGATGGGGTGGGTTGAGTTCTGGTGTCTTTGATGGTAATTAAAATTTCGGCAGTTTTGTCATTAATAGTTTTGGCAATAATTTTGGTGGTGCCAGGAGTGGCGGCAGTAATAATCAATCTATTTTTGGCACTTTCAATTCGGGCGACGTGGCTGTTTTCAACCGTCCAAGTAACGGTATTATTAAAAACACCTGAGGGAATAATAGTAGCTTTGATTTCCTGTTGCTCTCCGGGATAGAGTTCGACTCTATAGGCGCTAAGATGTAAAACTTCAGGATAGATAGTAGGAATAGGCGTGCTGGTAGATCTAATAACTGGTTGAGGAGGATTAGTGGGTGCGGGGGTGTTGGTGGGAATTGGAGTCGAGGTGGGAATAATGGTAGGAATGGGGGTGTCAGTAGGAATGGTGGTGGGGTAAGAAGTGGGAATAGGAGTAGGAATAATAGTGGTGGGGGCGGGAGTAGGAGTTTCCAACTGAATTTCTTCAAAATCTTTACCACCAGTGTTGGTGGTAGCAACATTGGTTTTAGATTTGCCACCAGTAAAAAGACTTAAAAGCAGGAGGAGAATAGTGAGTACTAAAACTCCAGTGATTATTTTGACTACTAAAGTCGCATTTTTAAACCAATCGATGATGTCCATATATAAGAGTTTAACAAAAGACTGAAAAAATTATACAACTTTGTGTTAAATTTTTATAATGCTGACTAAAGTTTTGTCAATTGCCAATGTGGGTTTGCAGGGTGTAGAAATAGAAGTTGAGACTAATGTAGCGGAAAAGGGGTTCCCTGGGTTTGGTATTGTGGGGTTGGCAAGCAAAGCGGTAGAAGAAGCTAAAGAAAGAGTCAAAACAGCCATAATTAATTCTGAAATTGAATTTCCCAACGCTAAGGTAACTATAAATTTAGCGCCAGCGGATTTACCAAAAGATGGATCTTGCTATGATTTGCCGATATCGGTGGGAGTGTTGTCGTCTATCAGGGAAATGACAATGCCAAAGGAAAAAGCTTATTTCTATGGCGAATTGTCTCTGGATGGAAGTTTAAGACATACTAAGGGAGTATTTTTGTTGGCACTATTGGCAAAAGAAAAAGGGATTAAAAAAATATTTGTCCCCAGAATGAGCGCCAATGAGGCCAGCGTGATTGATGGAGTCGAAGTATATCCGGTAGATAATTTAAAAAATTTGATAAAACACTTGAGCGGAGAAAAGCTGATTACACCGTTAAAGAAAGTGGAGACTGAAGAAATTTTGGATGATATCAGACCGGAGTTTGATTTTGCAGAAATTTTGGGTCAAGAACAGGCCAAAAGAGCGTTAGAAATTGCCGCAGCCGGTGGTCATAATGTGTTTATGATGGGGCCGCCTGGATCTGGTAAAACCATGTTAGCCAGAGCCATGTCGGGAATATTGCCAAATTTGACAGAAAAAGAAAATTTGGAGGTGACTAAAATTTATTCAATTACCGGCAATATTCCGCCGGGTGGATCATTAATCCGGCAAAGGCCGTTTCGGTCGCCTCATCATACAACCTCACAGGTGGGTTTGATTGGTGGAGGCAGCAATCCCCGACCAGGTGAAGTATCGTTAGCTCATCGGGGAGTGCTGTTTTTGGACGAATTTCCCGAATTTGGAAGAAATTCTCTGGAGGCGCTGAGGCAACCCCTGGAAGACGGATTAGTTAATATCTCCCGAGCAGCCGGGTCGGTTACTTTTCCGGCTCAGTTTATGTTGGTGGCAGCAGCTAATCCCTGCCCCTGCGGCTACCTAGGTGACCCAAAAAAAGACTGTAAATGCAGCAGTTTTCAAATTTTGAATTATCGAAAAAAACTGTCGGGGCCGATTATGGACCGGATTGATATTCATCTGACAGTACCGGCGGTAGATGTAAATCATTTAATGATAACCAAAGAGAAATTAATAATAATGAAAAATCGGAAGCAATTAAACAGCGGGTGATAGAGGCCAGAAAAATTCAAAACCAAAGATTTAAAAATTTGGCTCATATTTATAGTAATTCGGATATGAAAAACCGCCACCTAAAAGAGTTTGCTAATTTAAATCCGGAGGCTAATTTGCTACTAAAACAGGCGGTGAACAAATTTAATCTGTCTGCCAGAGTTTATTTTAGATTAATTAAGGTAGCTAGAACGATTGCTGATTTGGAAAAAAGCGAAGAAATTAAACAAAATCATATTGCCGAAGCTCTGCAATACCGGATAAAAAATGATGAATAATAAAGTCAGAAATTACAAAACAGGTAAGGAGGGAGAGGAAATTGCCAGAAAATTTTTGGTTCAAAAAGGGTTTAGGTTAATCGAATCTAACTATAGTAATAAGTTAGGAGAGATAGATTTGATTATGTTGGATAAAGAGGTGCTGGTGTTTGTGGAAGTAAAATTAAAAATTGGTGATAAATTCGGGTCGCCGGAGGAGATGATTTCAAAATATAAACTTAGTCAAATCAGGCGAGTGGCAGAGACATTTTTGGTATTAAATCCGGACATAAGCAAGCGTCTGGTGAAATACAGGATTGATGCTGTGTGTATAGTTTTAAACGAAGATAAAACTATTAATCGAATTAATTATTACGAAAATGTTTATGAATGAATGGTCAAAATGGCCGATAAAACTGATTGACAAAAAAGATTTTCCCCCACAGCTTGGAGAAATCAGATTGTGTCCGGAAAAGCTTTATTATCGGGGCGAGTGGAAAAGTGAATTGTTTGATAAGGTGGTGGCAGTAGTCGGCAGCCGCCAGATTACCCGATATGGCCGCGACGTGGTTGACAAAATCATGCCGGAAATTGTGTTTCGAAAAGCAACGGTGATTTCCGGTTTCATGTATGGAGTTGATAGCGAGTCCCACCGTCAGTGTGTCGAATATGGAGGAAAAACTGTGGCGGTTTTGGGCAGTGGTCTTGACCGACCTTACCCCAAAGAGAACAGTAGACTTTATACGGAAATATTAAATAGCGGCGGGGTGGTAGTATCGGAATATGAACCCGATTTTGGAGCGACGGTATGGAGTTTTCCTCAAAGGAATAGAATTGTAGCCGGGTTGGTAAACGTGGGAGTGGTGATTATTGAGGCGGGGATAAAATCTGGCAGTTTGATTACGGCCAAATTGGGGTTGGAGCAAAAGAAAAAGATTTTGGCAATCCCCGGACCGATAAACTCAAAAACGTCGGAAGGAACAAACTGGCTGATCAAAACCGGGGCCGCCAAGATGGTAACAGAGCCGGTAGATATTTTTGAAGATAAAATTGCTATGCCGGATCAGGAAAACTTGTTTAAGGATTACAGTAATCTGACTGATTTGGAAAGAAATATTATCGAGGTGTTGGAAAACGAAGCATTGAACAGTGATGAGATTTGTCAAAAAATTAAAAAACCGATTAATGAAGTTTCAACAACTTTATCAATGATGTTGATGAAAGATTTGCTGACAGAAGAAGACGGAAAATTTTTTATTTCCTAAAGGTAGTTAGTCCAATCTGAGATTGGAGCGGTATTGCCCCAGACAAAATTGATGGCGTATAAAACTATGGCGGGGATAAGGAGAATAAGAATAATTTTGACGGGATGTTTGGTAAAAAATTTTTTGTAAGCCAAAAGCATAAAAGGATAAACCGGGGCGATATAACGACTGATATCGCGGTGAGCTACCAGCAAAGTGGCGAGGGTAAAAACTAAAGGATAAACGGCAGTAATATCAAATTTATATTTTTTGACTAAGCGGTAAACTCCATAAATAGCCAACAAAAAGATATAAACAATATCCTCCAACCAGATGGTGTTAATCCAGGATTTAGTGCTGACAAAAACCAAATAAGGTAAAAAATTAAGATGGAAATTGTCGCCACTATGGAAATAGGCCCAAAAATTTCCTGTCTGGAGATAATAAAGATAAAAAATCAAAACAACGGTGATAGGCACTAAAATATAGGGAAAATATTTTTTGAATACCGGCAAAAATTTCCGGATATCAATCCAATCTTTGATAGCCACAATTCCGTATGAAGCTAACAAAAGAATGGCAGGGGTTTTGAAAGCCATGGATAGAGCAGCAAAAATGGCTGACAGCCAAAACTTTTCTTTCTTGTAGTAAAAAATTGAAGCTATAGTGGCGGCCAAAAACCAAGTTTCGGGAGCGCCGACCTGGCGAAGAACAAAAAACCGGGCGGGAAAAAACAAAAAAACTAGAGTCAGCCAAAAAGATTTTTTTTCTTTAAGATAAAGTTTGAGAAATTCGTAAAGAATGAGACTGAGAAAAACTGATCCCAAAAGAGTGGAAAAGATCATGGCTTTGGGACCGGTGGTGAAGTTACTAAAAAATGTAATTAAAGCCGGATAACCGGGGAAATGAGCCGGGTAGTATTCCAGAGGCTGGGGCAGGGAAAAATTGGGACCAATGCAGTTTTTGTCATAGCCGCATTTGGAAATAACCATGTAATTAGGACCGTCGTAGTTGGCAAAAATGGTCTCTAAAGAAACGTTGTCAAAACCAATTTTGCCGGGAATATTAAAATAAAAGATCAACCAGAATAAAATAGTGGAGGCTAAAGTCAAAGCTATAAGCTTAAAGTGACGGTTATATTTGGTAAAATACATCTTAGCTAATTTTACAACATTAGGCCCTATCGTCTAGCGGTTAGGACAGCGGATTCTCATTCCGCTAACCGGGGTTCGAGTCCCCGTAGGGTCACCAAATCAAATACCATCTATTGATAAAAGGAATTTTGTCAGCAGGTGGTTTTT
>CAZVMP010000011.1:0-24815 GCA_964628885.1 uncultured Gammaproteobacteria bacterium
GCTGGAGCAGAATATAGAAGAAGAGAATGAAATTGATCTCCAAGAGATTCCTTTAGCTGATAAGAAAAGTGTCTTTGGGTTTCAATTTCAAAATAACTTTGATGATTAGTTAATAAAACAACATTTCTACCCTGAGAAAGTATTTGAGTTAGATTATGGTAAGTCGATTGAGGAACCTGATAGTCAACTAAACTATCACAACTATAATTAAATTGTTCTGGACTAATTGAAGCAATCTGGGCAAGTTTGTTTAATGGAGTTTCTCTCTCAGAAGTCATAATTTTTATTTATAATAGCCAAGATTTCATCTCGTTTCTGTTCCATTAATTCCGGTGAATTGGCTTCAAGATTAAGACGGAGTAAAGGCTCAGTATTTGATGAACGAAGATTAAATCGCCAATCCCCCATTTCAAAAGTCAACCCATCCATTCGTTCAATTGGAGAGACGGTCCTGGGAGTATAAATCTCTTCAATTTTAGACATAACTTTTTGAACATCAACAACCTTATTATTAATCTCACCAGAAATAAAATATTTTGAAGTCAATTCGTCGACAAAATCTTCTAGTGACCTTTTTGAAGTTGATAAAAAGTCGAGTAAATAAATTAAACTTATTGTCCCGGTATCGCAAAGGAAGAAATCTTTAAAATAATAATGACCAGATATTTCACCACCGAAATAAGCGTTTTCGGCTTTCATCCGAGCCTTAATATGAGTATGACCAACTCGATTAGCTAAAGGTTTACCGCCAGCAGCGGAAATGGTTTCAGGAACTGCTTTTGAGGCCCGAATATCATAAACAATAGAGCAACCTGGATATTTTTTCAAAAAATACCGAGACAAAATGGCGGTTAAGAAGTCACCAGAGATAAATCGACCACGCCGATCAATAACAAAAAAACGATCCCCATCGGGGTCAAACATAACTCCAAAATCAGCTTTTTGATCAACAACATATTTTTGAGTTTCAAGGCGATTAATTTCTTGTAAAGGGTCGCCTCCATGATTTGGAAAATTACCGTCAACTTCCCAATAAAGAGGTAAAAACTTAACCATTGGGAGTTTATCAATTAATTTTTCTAAAATGGGACCAACCATGCCGTTGGCAGGATCAGCAACAATTTTAAATCTTTTGAATTGAGAAATATCAACTAATTTAAGTGCATAGTCAATAAAATTATCGATAATATTAATTTTTTCAACTTGACCTAAAGTGGGTGAATCAGCTGGCAAACTATCGGTTTGGATTGATTCTTTTATTTCTTTAATACCAGCATCACCAGATAGTAACTCGGGGATTTTTTTAACCATTTTAAAACCAGTATATTCTTTAGGGTTATGACTAGCAGTAACAGAAATTCCGGCAAGGTTATAAACTTGACAAGCATAATAAAACATATCAGTTGAAGCTAAATCAATATCGATAACGTTGACCCCAACTTTAGTTAAGCCTAAAATTAGAGCATTTTTCATTGACTCTCCAGAGATCCGGCCATCCCTGGCAACAATAACTTTTTGGGGGAAATTTAAATACTTAGCAAAACCACGACCAATACTTTGGGCTAATTTCTCGTCAGCTTGAGTAGGATAAATACCACGAATATCGTAAGATTTAAAAATTGAGGTATCTATATTCATGGTGAAATTAATCAATAATAAGTAGTCTGAGAATAGCATTTTAAGGCCAGATTGTCTATTTTTTTGATTTAAATTTTTGATAGAATTGGCTATGGATCAAATAGAATATGATGATTTTGCTAAGGTAGAATTTAAAATTGGGGAAATTAAAGAAGCAATAGAAGTAGAAGGTTCGGAAAAATTATTAAAATTACAGGTAGATTTTGGTGAGAAGAGTTTAAGAACAGTCTTTTCAGGAATTAAAAAATGGTATCAACCAAAGGATTTGATTAATAAAAAGACGGTTTTCGTAACTAATATTAAACCAAGAAAAATGATGGGTGAAATTTCAGAAGCAATGATTTTTGCAGCTTCAACAATAACAAATATTGATGGATTAAAAGAAGAAAACGCCATTTTATTATTTCCAGAAAGTGATTTACCAGTTGGCTCAAAAGTGTTTTAAAAAATGAAAATAATAGACCAATTAAAAATAATTATTTTGGATGCCATCGGAATAAAAATTAAACCTGAAGAGATAAGAATAGAACATCCAGGAGAAAGTCAATTTGGTGACTATTCAACTAACCTGGCTTTGGTAATAGCCAAAAAACTTAAAAAATCTCCAAGAGAACTAGCAGAAGAAATCTCTGATGAAATTAATAATTATCTATTAAAAAATAAGATAGATTTAATTAAGAAGGTTGAAGTAGCTGGAGCTGGTTTTATTAATTTCTATTTAGAGCCAAAATATTTAATTAAAGAAGCGGAAATAATTAATTATGAGATTGAGTTTAGAAAAAGATTGGAAAAGAATTTTACAGGAAAGACGATGGTTATTGATTATTCATCACCAAATATTGCCAAACCGTTTGGAATTGGTCATTTAAGATCAACTAATATTGGCCAATCAATTTACAACATATATAAGATGCTGGGGTGGAAATGTATTGGGGATAATTATATCGGTGATTGGGGAACTCAATATGGAAAACTAATGACAGCGATTATCCATGCCCAAAATGGTGATACTAGATTTAAAATTCAGGAAGGAAAATTTGAGCTAGAGAGATTAACTATTGAAGATTTAGAAAAACTATACGTAATCTTTTATAAAGAAGCTAAAATAGATGAAAGCTTAATAAAGGAAGCTCGAGAGTGGTTTGCTAAACTAGAGCAAGGAGATAGTGGAGCAAAAGAGATTTGGCAAAAATGTATTGATATTTCAATGATGGAGTTTAATAGTGTTTATCAGATGTTGGGAATAAAAATTGATTTTATCCATGGAGAATCTTTTTATCAAAAAATGATTCCAGAAATAACTAAGGAGATAATTGATAAAAAATTAACTAAAAAAAGCCAAGGGGCAGTAATAGTTGAACTAAAAGGAATGCCGCCAGCAATGCTAGAAAAAACTAATGGAACAACAACATATTTTGCCCGTGATATGGCGGCAGTTAAATATAGAAAGGATAAATGGAAGCCAGATTTAATTATCTATGAAGTAGGGTCGGATCAACAATTGCACTTTAGACAAGTGTTTGAGGTAGCAGAATTAATGGGCTGGTTTAACAAAAACCAACTAGTTCACGTTGCTCATGGATTGGTTAGATGGCCAACAGGAAAATTTTCTACTAGAAAAGGTGACACCATTCATTTGTCAGAAGTAATTAAAAAAGCAATGACGGAGGCAGAAAAAATTGCTAACAAAAGTGAGGTGGGGAAAAAACTAACAGCAACGGAAAAAGAAGCGATGATAAAAACAGTAGCTATTGGGGCAGTTAAGTTTAGTGATTTGGCCAGTGACCCTAAAAAAGATATCGTTTTTGACTGGAATAAGATTATGAGTTTAGAAGGAGATTCGGGCCCATATTTACAATATACTTATGCCAGATGTAAAAGTGTTTTAAATAAAACAAAAATAAAAGAGCAAAAAAATATTAACCGAATTCCGGAGAAAATTAATGATGAAGAAATATCTTTAATAAGGGAATTTTATAAATTTGAAGAAAAGATTTTGGAAGCAGCAGAAAGACTAGCTCCGTCGGTAATAGCTGAATATATTTTAGGAATAGCTAGAAAATATAATGAATTTTATGCTAAAAACTGGATAATTAATCAAAAAGAAGAGGTTTTTCGAGTCTTTTTAACTAGAACAGCAGCCAGTCTAATTGAAACTGGATTAGATTTGTTAGGAATTGAGACGATAGAGAAAATGTGATATTCTGCTGATGATGAGAGAAATAGAAAATTATAAAGAATATCGAGGAGAAGGAAATGAGTTTGGAGAAATTTTTTCGGTAACAGCGGCAACTTGGAGAGAAAAACCAAAACAATTACCAAGGTTGGGAGGATTATTACAAGAGACCTTTCCTAATAAAATCTGGCAACATCTTGAAGATAGTGAATTCTTATTAACAGCCAATGATGTCGTTATTGGTGAGTCAGGAAGAGTTTATGGACACCATGTTAGAGTTAACTTTAATGAATCAGGAGAAATAAGTCTAACTCCTAATTATGATAAACCAATACAGATAAGATCAGTTGACGAGGCTCAACAAAAAACTAGAACATTAATCAATAAGCTTAAGGATAAAAGTTGGCTGGACTTGGTTTAATTAAAAATTTTTTTGTAAATTTCGGAGTAGTGAGAGACGGTAATAAATTTAATATCTTTTTTAACTTCTTTAGGAATTTCTACTAATGATTTTTGATTGTCTTTGGGAATAAAAATAGTTTTAAGACCAGCTCGATGAGCAGCAATAGCTTTTTCTTTAAGACCACCAATTTCTAAAATATTTCCTCTAAGAGTAATTTCCCCGGTCATACCAATATCTTTAGGAACGGCAACATTTTTAAGAGCAGAGATTAGGGCGGTGGTAATAGCACCACCTGCAGAAGGTCCGTCTTTTGGGGTGGCCCCCTCAGGAACATGGATATGAATATCAGTTTTGTGAAAATCATGATTAATACCAAATTCTTTAGACTGACTGCGGACAAAAGATAGGGCGGCCTGACAAGACTCTTTCATTACCGATCCTAATTTACCAGTTAAAATTAATTGACCCTTACCAGGCATAATATTAACTTCAACAAAAAGAATATCGCCACCAACTGAAGTCCAGGCTAAGCCTGTGGAAACACCAACTTCGTCTTTTTTACTTTTAAGAGTAGTCGAAAATTTTTCTGGGCCGAGAAATTTCTTAATAAGGGCGGGGTTATTTAAATCGACCTTATTAATTTTTTTAGTAACAATTTTTTTAGCTACTTTTCTAAATAATGAGGAAATAGTTCTATCCAAACCTCTAACTCCAGATTCACGGGTATATTTTTCAATAATATATCTAATAGTATCGTCTTTAAGAGGAGTAATATTTTTGTCAGTTAAGCCATTGGCGACCAACTCTTTTTTAATAAGATACTTTTTGGCAATATGGAATTTTTCATCAACGGTATAACCAGAAAAATTAATGATTTCTAAACGATCACGTAATGGTCCAGGAATGGTCGATAAATCATTACCGGTAAGAATAAAAAAGACTTTGGAAAGATCAGTGGGAAAATCAATATAATGATCGGAAAATTCACGGTTTTGTTCTGGGTCAAGAGTTTCAAGTAGAGCTGAAGATGGATCACCACGGTAATCAGAACCAATTTTATCAACTTCATCTAACATAAATACTGGATTCATTGACTTAGCTTCTTTAAGGCCCTTGATAATTCGACCGGGCATAGCCCCAACATAAGTTCGACGATGTCCGCGAATTTCAGCTTCATCTCTAATTCCACCCAAAGAGGCTCTAACAAAACCTCTTCCTAAAGCTTTAGCAATAGATTTACCTAAAGAAGTTTTACCAACACCAGGAGGACCAATAAAACATAAAATATTAGCAGTTCCAGAATTATCTTGATTTTTTTTGGAAGCAGATTTGTTTTTAAGATGAATGACAGCTAAATATTCTAAAATCCTTTCTTTAACATCTTTAATGCCATAATGATCAGCTTCTAAAATTTGAGCTGCTTTAGCAAGACTAACGCTAGAGTTAGCATACTTTCCCCAAGGTAATTCAACAACTGTTTCTAAATAAGTTTTAATATAACTTGATTCGGGAGCCATGGAACCCATTTCCATTAGGCGATTGAGTTCTTTAAGAAGTTTTTTGCGAATATCTTTAGGAAGATCTAATTTTTTAATTTTTGACTCTAATTCATCAAATTCACCACCACTGCTTTGACCCAAACGCTTAAGTTCTTTCTCAATTTGGCGCTTACGTTCCTCTAGGACATTTTTTTTAATACCGGTATTAAATTTTTCCTGAGTTTTTTCTTCAATCGATCGCTCTAATTCGGCAATTTTCATTTCTTGAATCAAATACTCGGTAGTAGCTCGAAGACGCTGGCTAACAATCAAGGTTTCTAATAATCCTTGCTTTTCAACTAATTTAGCGTTGATAGAAAAACTAACTTGGTCAGCAAGATCACTACTGGAAACTCCGGTACTTAATTGCATCATAGCTGGTAGATCAAATTGTCGACCGAGAGAAAAAGCTTTTTTAAGTTGGCTTAAAAGAGCTTCAGCAGATTGCTGAACTTCAGATACCGGTTCAGGGATAATAGGTAAATCAACATATTCAGCTAATAAAAAAGGATCAGTTTTAACTAAATTAACAATGTTTACTCGAGAAACTCCTTTAACAATAGCGTGAAGATTACCATCGGTTTGAAGAATATGTTCGATTTTGGCTAAAACCCCAACATTATAAAGATCATTAAAGGAAGGATTTTCAATTCGGCCATCTTTTTGAGTAGTAATAATAACTAGTTTATTAGTGTTATCGTAAGCATGAAGTAAAGAGTTCATTGACTCTTTTCGACCAAAAAAAAGGGAGGTTTCAACTGAAGGAAAAAGAACAATATTTCTTAAAGGAATTAATGGCAAAACCTTACGAACAGGTTGAATAGTCGTAGTTTGATTTGGTGGTTGCGACATATTTAGCAGTCTACCATTTTGATTGCTAAGTGTCAATCAATAAATGGTTATATAGTGTAGAATATGCTTGTGGAAAATAAAAGGAGAAAACAACTAAAATGGGGCCGGGTGGTGCTAATAGGCAGACCAAATACTGGTAAGTCAAGCTTGCTGAATGCTATTATGTCGCAAAAAGTAGCAATAACTTCCCCTCTACCACAAACAACTAGAAAAAATAGTCGAGTGGTCTATAGTGATGATAGGGGTAAAATAATTTTTTCTGATACTCCAGGGATTATTGCCAAAATTGATGATCTGGTAGGTAAAAGGATTAATAAGGAAGCTCCAAAAGAATTAAATCAAGCTGATGTAATTTTGGGGGTAGTAGACATTTCCCGACCAAAAAATGAAGAAGAAAACAAGGTGATTGGGTTATTAAGAAAAATAGAAACAAAAAAAATTTTAGTATATAACAAAATAGATATTGCCACCGGACCAAAGGACCACCTGGTAGAATATAATTATCTAGAAGATGAATTTGATAGAGTTATTAGCGTAAGTGCTATTAAAGAAAAAAATATTAAAGGATTAATTAACCTCATTTTTGAATTATTGCCAACAAAAACCAATCAAGAAACAAAAGAAATTATTGAGTTAATAGAAGAAAAGAATAAGCCAAAAATGGGGGTAAACTCAAAAGAATATCTTGCTGAAATAATTAGAGAAAAAGCCTATTTATTTCTAAGAAGAGAAGTTCCCTACTCAGTGAATGTCAAAATAGAAGAGATAGTTGATAAAAGAAAATTGATTTTGATTAAAGCAGTTATTTTTACTACGGCAGGAAGGTATAAAAAGATGATTATTGGTCAGGGTGGGCGAAAGATAAAAGAAATTGGATATAATGCTAGAAAGGAATTGGAGCTAATGTCGGGAAGAAAGGTCTATTTAGAATTGAGAGTTGAGGTTGATAAACATTGGCCAGAGAAAGAAACAAATAACTAAATTTACGCTTGACAACCAAACTAGAGTTGTTCTATCTATAGATAGATAGTTCCCAAATAATGGAAGTTTTATCAATTTCTTTAAACTGATATGTACAGGATGGGTGCAATTTGTTGACGAAGGCTAAAATTTTGTTTAGACTGAATTGTTATTTAGTTATCAATAATATGACACAAAAACCAAATGGAAGAAAAATTTTTTTAACTGGATTATTAGCAGCAGCTGCTGGAACTATTGGAGGCTTACTTTTTGCTCCAAAATCTGGGAAAGAAACTAGAGATGATCTTAAAAAATTAGCTGTAAAGCTTAATAAAGAGGTTAAAACTAACGTAACGGATACAAAAACTAAAGTAAAGGAAGTTTTTGGAGAAGCAACTGAAGAGACAATTAAGAAATATAAAGAAATTAAATCAGCAGTAATGAATAAATTAGCTGAAGTAAAAACGGCTGGTAAAGAAATTGATAAAAATAAATATGCCATGATTGTGGAGGATGTTATCTCTGAGTTTAAAGGAGATTTAACCGCAACTAAAGATGGCATGATTAAACTATCAGCTCAATTAAAGAAGGATTGGGAAAAAATCAAAAAAACCTTAGCTTAATTTTTGAGAAATTAAATCATTTAGACGTTTAAGGCTATCAGTATCGATAATAGAGGTAATTAGGTCGGCCTTAACTTGGTTTTGAAGAGAATTAACAAAAGAGGAATCGGTAGTATCAGATTTTGTTAAAACAATTATTTCTGGCTTTTGGGCTAAAGTGGAACTATAGCTTGAAAGTTCACTACGAACTGTTTGATAATCCTTAATAATATCGGTGGTTTCAACAGAAAGACAGTGGACTAATAATTTAGTTCTTTCAATATGTTTTAAAAATTTTATTCCTAATCCTTTACCAGAAGCAGCACCTTCGATTAATCCAGGGATGTCGGCAATAACATAGCCTCCTGGACCAATACCTAGGTTTGGCTCTAGAGTAGTGAAAGGATAGTTAGCAACTTTGGCTCCAGCACGACTTAACTCATTAAGAAGACTGGTCTTGCCAACATTGGGTAAACCAATAAGTCCAACTTGAGCAATAAGTTTAAGTTGAAGAAATAATTTTTTAGGTTGGCATTTAATTCCTGGCTCTGATTGTTGAGGAGTTTGATTGACGGCAGATCTAAACATGAAGTTTCCTCGACCACCACGACCACCACCAGCCATGAGAATTTTCTGACCAACTTCAATAATTTCAACCGAAGAACCATTATCATAATTAGCAACAGTACCAACAGGAACGGGAATAATTAAATTATTACCCTTCTTGCCACTGCGCTTATTACGACCTCCTGGTTGTCCATTTTGAGCTTGATAAACTTTGGAGTGACTAAACTGTCCCAGCTTAGTAATATCAGAAACTCCTTCAAAATAAACTGAGCCACCATCACCACCATTACCACCATCAGGGCCACCTTTAGTTTGAGAAGCATCGGTATAAAAGTGAACAACACCGTTACCACCATCACCTCCCTTAATAGTAATCCGGACTTCGTCTGTAAGCATGAAAGTATTATAACCAATCTAACCGCTTAAATGAGAGTTTAGAAATTAAGCTCGGTTAATGATATCGAGATATTCTTGTTTTTGACGAAAGCCAATAATAGTATCGACTATTTCTCCATCCTTAAATAGGATAATAGTAGGAATACTAACAATATTATATTTAGTTGATAATTCCTGTGATTCGTCGACATTAATTTTAACTACCTTAGTGTCTTTGGCTTCTTGAGAAATTTCCTCAATAACAGGCGCTAACATTTGACATGGACCACACCATGGAGCCCAAAAATCAACTAGAACCTTGCCCTTGTAATCAATAACTTCTGTCTGAAAATCATTTTGATTTATTTGTTGTGCCATAAATGGATTATAAACTATTATTTTGATTTAACTAGCTTAGCAGTATAGATAATTTGACGAACAACACCGTCAGGACCCTCAATTTGGTTACTTCCAGAAACCTTAACATATTGAGCTAAATAATCTGATAGGGCAATTTTAAATTCTTTTAATTGTTGTTGATTATCTTTGATTTTTTCTAAAATTGGTTTGGCTTCGGGAGAATTTAAGAGATTTTGACGAGAAGAAGTCTTGAGTTTTGTTTGTTTCTTGGCTTCTTCCTCTACTTGCTGATATTGAGAGTTATTCAATAAAAGATCGTCAATCATAGCCTTTTGCTCTTTTAATTGACGACTTAATTCATCAATTCTAGAGCTGGCGGTATTGATAAGCGATTCAATGTTGATGATAGTTTGAGCTTGATTTTCTTCTGGCATACTCTCTACTCTATCAGCTGTGGAATTCTGATTCAAGAGACAATAATTCTTTGACTGAGTTTAATCTAACAAGCTTCATTCTGAGTGATTTAGCATGAGGAAAGTCGGCAGTATAAAGTAAAAAATGCTTACGTAAACTATCAAAACAGCGATGAGGAAAAACATCACCAAAAATTTGAGCATGAAGTAACATGGCTGAAAATCTTTCCTGAGGAGTGGCTAAATGGTTATTAAAACACCAAGGATTACCTCCGGCGGCCCGACCAATAAGGACACCATCAGTTTGATAGTGACGGCAAAACTCCAAACCTTGTTGGCGAGTTTTAATATCCCCATTACCAAAAATTTTTGTTTTGGTTCCCTTGGCTAAACTAACAACCTTTTGAATTTCAGACCAGTCAGCCAAACCAGAGTAAGCTTGCTTTAAGGTGCGACCGTGAATGGTTAAGAAGTCTAATTCTTGCTGGAGCAAGACTGGAATCCAGGTGTCAACAATGGAAGAATCAATTCCCAATCTAGTTTTAACAGAAAGAGTTGGTTTGGTAATCTCTTCGGATATTTTTGAATATTTTTTCAAACGGTTAATAACGGTTAAGGTTTTTTGACTGAGACCAAGTTTATCAAGACTGATTTTTTGATTAAAACAATCATCAATCCCCTGTCTAACAGCCTGAATAATTTTAACGGCTAATTTAGGATTGTTAATAAGAGCGGCTCCACTACCATGTTGAGTTACGGTTTTGGCCGGACACCCCAGATTAATATCAATACCATCAAAACCAAGTTGGGAAAGAATTATGGCTGATTTATAAAAACTATCAGGATCTTTACCAAACAGTTGACCAATAATTGGTCTTTCTTGGGGAGAAAATAAGAGGGTGTCATAAAGTTTAATTCCACCACGAGAAATACCCTCAGCACTAACAAATTCAGTAAAGATTAGGTCTGGTTTAGCAAACTTAATCTGAACCAAACGAAAAGCTTCATCAGTAATCCCATCCATAGGAGCTAAACCAACTAGAGGCTGAGATTTATTTAATAACTGTTTGAGATTCATTTTCTAGTTTTTTTAATTTAAGTTGTCGGATTTAAAGATGCTGATATTAAAACTGGTAGTTATTTTCTACGGCTCTTAGCAGCGAATTTAGATCCAGACCTGGCTCCAAAAGCCCTTTGTTTAAACAAGCTAGAACGAACGTGAGCAGGATGACTAGACTTATATTCTGGTTTTTGGCCAGGTTTAGGTCGATATTTTTTAACTTTTTTATTACTAGGCTGAGGAAAAAACTTGGGAGTATATTCTCCAGTAGTATTTCGATTAAGAGATCTTCCTAAAGAATCAAAAACTGGCTTACCATCCTTATTTTTCTGTCTAGGTTGGAAAGTTTTTTGTTTGGGAGGAGGTGAATATAATGGTGGCTTTCGATTAGGATGTCTTTTTAAGGCTTGTTGATGTCTAAGCTGACCTTCAGGAGTTAAAAAAGGATCAGGTTGAGCATAATCAACAATGATAGTTCTGTCATCAATTTTATAATTATGATATTTTTGTTTAGCACTGATAGCATCATCTAAATTTTCATATTCAACATAACCCAAACCACGACTCTTTCCCCAACGGGTATGCATAATTCTAATAGAAATAATTTTACCTTCAGAAATAAATAGATTAAGAAGCTCCCCTTCAGTAAACCGGTAAGGTAAACTTCCAACAAAGAGACGCTTGGAAACAGGTTTGGCTTGGTTCATAAATATGAGTTATTATACTATGATGAGGCACCAAGTATTGGTCTTAGGGCAATTGGAAACGAATTGTTATTTAGTCTGGGACGAAAAGACAAAAAATGGGCTAGTAATTGACCCGGCAGATGATGGAGTGGCTATTTCTGAAGAAATTACTGCCAGACAAATTAAATTAGTGGGAATAGTGATGACACATGGTCATTTTGACCACTCACTGGCAGCCTTAGACTTAAAATTAATTTACAAAGTACCGATATTTATTAACAGTAAAGATAAGTTTTTAATTGAAAGACAACAAGAAACGGCAAAACATTTCTTAAAAAGAGAAATAGAGACACCAAATATTACTAAGGTGGATAAAGATTTAGCTAAGATTAGTGAAATTAATTTTGGTGAAGAAAAACTGGAAGTAATAACAACTCCAGGACATACACCAGGATCGGTCTGTTTATATAACAAAAAAGCGGGGATATTATTCTCTGGCGACACTTTATTTAAACAATTTAGAGGTAGGACAGATTTTAGTTATGCTTCAACTAAAAAAATATATGAGAGTCTAAAAAAGTTAATGAAACTACCAGAAGAAACCTTGGTTTTATCAGGTCATGGAGAAATAACAACAATTGGAAACGAAAAATCAAAATATTCTTTTGAGGATTAATCAGTTTTTAAATTACGAACAGTTTCATCAAAATTTTTGATATGGTCTTGTTTAATACTCTCTAATAGTTCAACTAAAAGCTTGTTAATATAATCTTTAATACCATCAGCTTGTGGTGGAGTTAAATTTAATTGAGTAATTAACTCTTCAATGGTTTGCATTTCGCTAAATTATACCATTTATCGTATAATATGTAATTTTACTACCCCGTCGTCTAATGGTAGGACACTACGCTCTGAACGTAGTAATTGTGGTTCGAATCCATGCGGGGTAACCAACTTATCCTCGGAAACAACAAAAGCCTCATTTAGCTTGATACATTGGGAAAAATTGTGTGTTCCAGAAACTAATTCTTGGTAGGTGGGTGCAGAGTCAAAAAGAAGGCCAAAATAGGAGGCTCTGGCAACCGGATCTGGGCTATCTATCAACAAATTGTGCATGTGTTCCAGAAAATATCTGAGGTACTTCATAACTAATTGGATATCGACCGGTTTTTCCAAAACGGTTTTCTCTTTTTTGGCCAATAAATCTCCAATTTGATTATCAATTTTAACCAAGTCCTCTTCGACATATTTTATGGCCACTTCCGAAGTTAAATACTTTATTTTATCGGCGGTAATTTTACCTTGGTCTTTAAGTTTTTCGATTTGGGTATCTATATTAATAGTATCCTTGTTTAATTCTGTTTGTCTTTTATTCCATTCATTAATAACGGCCCTTTCTAAAGCTTGGCCATATTTGGGAGCCAATTTAATATTTTTGACAAAATTAGTAATAGTTTTATCAAAATCTTTTTTGGGAATCCGAAAATAATGACCACGTTTATTACAGTGATAGGCCGGATAATACTTCCCTAGTCTACCCCTTGAGGCACTGCCAAATAGGGGTTTATGGCAGTAAGGACACATGACGACTTTTTTGTAAGGAAAGTCGGGGTTTCTGGCTCCTTTTTTTAATAAATATTCCGGTGGAGTTTTGCTATAAAACCTAATATTGCCGTCTGCTTCTTCAATAATTGTTCTGGCTCCCCGATTGGCTTTATTAAAAGTTTCAATGGATACTAAGCCTTTGAATTTACCTTTTTGGGGATTTTCTTTTGTCCAATTAACTAAATTAATGCCGGCGTAAACAGGGTTTTTGATATATCTCCATAAGGCTTTGATATCCAGCTGATTACCACCTTTTTGTTTGATAATTTTAGTTCGGTCGTGATGATCCCGAAAATATATCGGACGACTTTTAAAGCCTAAAGCGTTTATTTCATCAACTATTTGATAATCGGTTAAATTCCCCCGACAACGTAATTCAAACATTCTAATAATCCAGTTTGATTCAATCGGATGAGGTTTTAAAATTACCCGTTTGCCATTTGGAGTTTCGATTTTTTCATTTCTAAAACCCATCGGGGCTTGTCTTGTCCAATAACCCATCCTAGAATAACGGATTTCGGCACCAATCATCCGGCTCATGATATCCCTCATCTCATCTTTGGCACGTTCTGCCTCTAACATTTCGGCTTTTTTAGTGGGGGAATAAACACTCCAATTAAAGGAAACTCCTAAATGTTCTAATGTATTAACCTGTTGTTGGCCAATAACTCCGTAAATATCGACAAGTTTAACTTTGTTTTTCTCTAGTTGGATTTTAAGTTCTTCATAAAAGAAAGAGCCACCTCGGGTAAACCGGTCAATGGATTTAATAATGAATATTTGGATATTATTCTTTTTATTCTTACAATAATCTATGGCCTCTTGAACCGGTTGTTCTTCTTTTGAGGCTGATTCCAGAAAGATAAAGAATTTTTTGATATTAATATTGTGGGTTTGAGCGTATCTTTCAAGTTGTTCCTTTTGAGCTTCCGGAGAGTCGCCATCAACACCTTGTTTCATGGAAGAAACCCTGATGGCGGCAACTGCATTTTCCATTAAGGTTGGATTATCCATAGTTATTCAAATAGTTTTTTATCTTTTAACTGGTCTTGTAAAATCTTGTCCACTATTAAATTGGCTAAAAATACTACTCTTTCCTTTGTAGTCATATTTAATGTTGCCGGAGCCAATGCAGAGTTCACATTTTTTACCTCTTTTAGTCTTTCCATATCAAGCTTTTTAAATCTATAATTATCCTCTTATGGATAATTATATTATCCTTAAAAGGATAATGTCAATACTAACAAAGTGTATCAAAAATATAAATTACTATACTTTAATGGAATCGAATCCTCATTTTTGGGGATTTTTTTAAATAAATTGTTTGAGCGTAAAGAAATCAAAAATTTTTCTTGGAAGTGGTCGGTCGTCAAGATTGCTGTTTTTTAGTTCTCTTCTCAGTTCGTTTGCTACTCTAATAGCTGAACTGGAGTAGCTATAATATACGCCACCACGAATTCGTCTAGGTTCTAAACTAATCGGGTTGGAACAAAAGCCTTCATGGACGTTGTAACCATGAACTCCAATTTGAGTTTCAAAATTTAATCGTTCAATTATTTGAGCTGTTTGTTCAACTGTTTCGTATGGGGTTAAATTACGATTTTGATTTTGTTGTTCTTGTCTTTTTATCCAAGTTTCATAAGGAGTTCCTTTTTTTACTTTGAGCCCCATAAAGGTAATCCATTTTGGTTGAGTTTCATTAAGAACTCGAGCGGTTTCTCTTACGTGTTCTCTAAAATAAGCTCTTCCTCCAAGACCCGGCATTACCATGGTCGAGTTTGACACTCTAGCCTGTGTTAGAATTGCCCCAGCTTCAACTGCTTCACTTTGAGTATTACCTTTGTTAACGACTTTTAAGACTTTATCACTTCCGCTTTCAAGTCCGACGTAGACTACTTTGTCAATATAACACCCAATATTATGGAATTCTTTCATATAAGTTACTCTTTTTTTTAAAATATTTTTTACACTTCCGTATACTGCAAAACGATCTGGCTCTAAAAATGTTTCATCTCTTTCTGAAAAAGATTCTGTTATTACTTGACAAGCTTGAATAAATTTTTCATTATCTACACCTAAGGCATCACCGGCGCCAATAAAAACTCTAGATTTTACAGGATAGTCAAAATAGGGTCTGATCTTTTTATTTTCTGCAACAAAATCTAAAACACTATCGACATGTTCTTTAAACTCTTCAATTGGTTTTTCTTGGTAAGGAGTGTGGCTGTATACGTCACAAAAAGTACAACGACCATGACTACAACCAGTAGTTAATTCAAATTGAATCACTTTGCCCCCTCTTTCTGACGGTGGAGGTGTCATAGGTTGTCTACTAAAACCATGTGTCCCAATTAATTTTTCACAAAGTGGTGTTTCTGCCATAATTGTGGTGATTATATCAATTAAGTAGTGTAGAAACAATATTATAGGTTTTTATCCTATTTCACAGCCTATCTAATTTACTTTTACCTAATTTTACGATATAGTTCGTTATACTCTTATCTATTCCTCCCCATATGGAACATAAGAAATGGATTCAGTTGATAGTCAACAACTTGAACTATTAAATCAGCTTCAAAGTAATCTATTAAGTAACGATCAGGTTTTCTCTCTTTATGTTGCCCTGTCTTTGCCTCTTCCCGTTTCTTGGCGTTTAGCTTTTTACCATTGGTTAACTTCTCTACCCGAGCCGTTCTCTTCCCCTATTTGGATGACTATAATCTTTGTCCTTAGTCCGGTTTTAATACTCCTTTCTCTTTTTATCCTGTACAAACTAATTTTAAAACTAATAAGAAGTACCCCAAAACTTTTATCTCTTTTTGGAGGAAAACAAGAAACTAAAAAAACTTTACAACTAATCTTTCCCTCCGATACCAGCAAGTCGGCTTATGCCACCGAAGAACTTTATACTTTACTTCACAGTCTTTCTAGGCAGTTAAGTTTTAAAGACCAATTACTTTTTAGGAAGAATGAATATGCTTTGGAAATAGTATCCAGCAAAATTGATGGTATCCGTTATTTACTTTCGGCCGACTCAAAATTTATTCAAATTATTAAACATAATCTTTTATCCTACTTGCCCGGAATTAAAGTAAGTCAGGTTAAAAACTATTTTAATGCTAAAAAAATAGATAATACTAAGACTAAATTAATTGAACTTAAACTAGCCAATCATTTTGCTCTACCGTTAGAAGACCAGAAGGTTTTGGCTGAAAACGACCCGATAACTTATCTAACCGGTGCCATGACCAATTTAAAAGCCAAAGAATTGATTGCTTATCAAATAGTAGTAACTCCAATAATTAATGAATTCCACCAAAAAACAGTTAAGCAATTGGCTGAACTAAAAACCAAACTTTATCAAGGACTACCGTTAACCAGCAGTCTTTTTAAAAGTGGCCTGCAAAAACTGGAAGACATACCGGTATTATCTATAGTATATTTTTTGATAAAGATAGCTTGGAAAGTAATCTCGGCTATTATTAGTTTCGTTTTCAGTATGATAATTGGTTTTTTTGACACCTCGGGCAAATCAGTCCCTTTTCTACAAAGAAAAAAGTCTTCTCCTCAAGAAATTTTAAATCCTTATGAAGAACAGCTGGCGGTGGTGGTTAAAAACAAAATTGACAGTTCCCTTTTTGAAACATCTATAAAACTTTTAATAGTTGGACAGAATAGTAAAGAGGTTAAGACTAAAGCTAGTGGACTTTTGGCTAGTTTTGGACAATTAAGTAGTTCTTACCAATCATTGGTTAGTAAAAATTATCTAGTTAAAAATTTAAAGATTAAACTAAAACAATTTAGTCAAAAAAATTTATCCCAAAATACTACTTTTAACCCTAATCCGATTTTGTCAATTTCCGAGTTAAGTGATTTATATCATTTCCCTTATGGCAAAAGTATTAAAAGTGAAGGACTGGTTACTAGTCATAGTACTGATTTACCTTCTCCTTTGTCAGTTAAAAATAATGCCAATTTAGATGTGGTCTTTGGTAAGAATAGGTATGGAGAAAATGAAAGTGATATTGGTTTAACCGATGATGACCGCTCCCGTCATGTTTATGCCATTGGTCAGACCGGTTCAGGTAAAACTACCATCATTTTTCATATGGCCAAAGATGATATCCAAAAAGGAAGAGGAGTAGCAGTGATTGACCCTCATGGAGATTTGGCTGAGGACTTACTTTATACTGTCCCTCAAGATAGATTTAACGATTGTATTTACTTTAATCCCTTTGACCTTAAATATCCTATTGGAATTAATCTTTTAGAGTTAAAAGAGTGTAGTGATGGGGATGAACTGGAACAGGAAAAAGAGTTGGTTTGTGAAAGTGTCATTTCAATTTTTAGGCGTTTGTTTTCCAAAGAAGAAGGGAGTGACTCTCATCGAATTGAATACATCTTAAGAAATACTATTTATACTGCTTTTACAGTTAAAGACTCCACTATTTTTACCGTTTATGATTTGCTTAATAATCCCGACTTTAGAAAAAGAATAACTTCAAGCTTGGAGGATAAAAACTTAGTTAATTTCTGGAAGAATGAATTTGGTAAGGCCGGTAATTATCAGGCAGTTAAGATGGTAAGCGGGGTTACGGCTAAAATCGGACGTTTCTTGTTTTCCCCAACTGCTAAAAGAATGCTGGAACAATCAAAGTCGACGATTAACTTTGATGAAATAATTGATAAAGGTAAGATATTAATTTGTAATCTAGCCGAGGGGAAACTGGGTGAAGATACTTCTCAGCTTCTGGGTACGACCATTATTGCCAAACTCCAACAAGCGTTTATGAGAAGAGTTAGAACTAAGGCATCTAAAAGAAAACCCTTCTATTTATTTGTCGATGAATTTCAAAACTTTGCTACCAGCTCTTTTAGTAAGCTTTTATCAGGAGGGAGAAAGTTTGGATTAAGACTAACCATTGCTGAACAATCAACGGCACAACAAGATGACAGAAATATGGTGAATGTAATTTTGGCTAATACCGGTACCATAATTTGTTTTAGAACTGCCAGTCCGATAGACGAACAACTAATGTTAGACCAATTTTCCCCTTATGTTAAAAAGGGTGATATTGGTAATTTACCCCGATTTAAATTCTATATGAAGTTATCGGCAGTGGAACCCGAAGAACCGTTTTCCGGTCAAACCATTCCCATAGTCCTGGATAGAGATGAAAACAGATTTAATGAATTAATCGAGGCTTCAAGAAAAAACTGGGCCATAGCTTATCAAAAAGAAGTTAAAAAAGTAATTAAAATAGAAAAGAAAATTGAAGTTAAAGAGACTAAACAGACTCCAAAAGTAGTATCTAATAAGGAGGAGGTTTTGATATAGCCGGCTATACCAGAAATAATTAACATTTATATGGAAAATACAACAAATTCTAATTTTAATATTACCCTCTTTACTCTTACTTAGGGTAAGAGAGCAAATAAGACTCTCTTGAAGGATTCTGAAAAAAAGATGAAAAGTGAAATAACTAAAAAACAAGAAGAAATAATAGTACTACTCTATCGGTTTAGATTCTTAAATAGAAGTCAGATACAAAAACTGCTAGGTCATAAAAAACCACATCGGATTAATCAATGGTTAAAAAGCTTGGATGATAAAAAAATAGTTGGAAAAATATATTCAAAAAAAATTGGTGACAATACTAAACCGGCAATATATTATTTGAAGGCAAGAAGTAAAAGTTATTTAGCTGATCAACTCAAAAAAGATAATAAGTTAATCAGGCGATTAACCAGCGAGAAAAATAGAAGTACAAAATTTATCAACCATTGCTTATTGTCTAGTGAGCTTTATCTTAATCTTAAAGAAATTCATTTGTCAGATAAGGTCTTTTTCTATACTAAAGTCGATTTACTTAACTACAGTTATTTACCTGCTAAACATCCCGATGCTTATATAGCCATTAAAAACGAGAAAGATATTAAACGTTACTTTTTTGAAATAATTGACGAAGGAACACCAAGGTTTGCAATTCGGGCCAAAATTAAACAATATTTAGAATATTTTGACAGTAATATTTGGGCTGAAACTACCAAACACCCTTTTCCTAAAATTCTAATTCTCTGCCCTAATGAAACAATCAAAAAATATTTACATTCTCACATAGCCAAGCTCATGGAAGAGGAAGACAGAGAAGAACCCCAAATTTATCTATCAACTGAGGCCTCAAATAGGTGGACTAGTGTCTCAAAGAAGACAGAAAATGACCCCGAAAGATAAAATCTCTCTCAGGGCCATTTGTTTATTTACTATTCCAAAAACGCTCAATTTCTTTTTGTCCTTCTTCGGTTGCTTTAAAGTCATAAAACAACTTAGCTCCTTTGTCACTTAGTAAAGGAATGAATTCAGGCAGCTTATCCGCTTTTATTTTTCTAAATTCTTGCAGCCTTAAATCAACGGTATAGCCTTTAAATACTGGTAGTTTTCTAATCATAAATTTTTTAATATTTAATCTGACTAAAAGGACGAGATTTAAAATAGAGATCACGTTCAATCCCTAAACCAAATCTGCCTTTGATGGTTTCTAACTCAGTAAGGGAAAAATAACCCCATTCATCACAGTCATCATTAAAAATAGATACATAACCAAAAAACATTTTGTCTTTTGGATTATATTCAGTGGCATACCAAGTCCCGGCTCCAGTAGGATTAAAAAACTTGGCAACTACTATGGGGTCCTTAACCTCCTCTTGGTTCCCTATTTGTTCAAATCTTTTTAAAAGTTCTTTGGTTAAAAGTTTCATTTACTTTTCTCCTTTTTAAAATTAATAAATTTAGGCAGGCTTTTGCCGGCCTGCCTAAATTATTGGAAATTAAAAAAAGCGGGGTGAAATTGGGCAAGGGCAAGCGGAGCGCAGTTTATTGGAGTGAAACGGAAACCCTTGCCAAATGAGGGGTAAGACCCCTTTATACTGTGTTAAATATGTCCTTAAGAATTTATTATTTTCAAAAGCTCAGAATAGGAATCGATAACACCATACTTAACTTTATTGTCACTAATTACAGAAAAATGTCTCCGAGCACATTCAATTTTAGCTTTTTCCACTTCGCGAAGTTGTAAATCACTCAAATCTCCTTTCGATTCGGCCACAAAATAAATGTGTTTTACACTTCCTTCTTTAAAAGAAATTGCCCAATCCGGATTATATTTACCCATGGGGGTGTTAATATAAAAACCACTTGGAAGTTTGATATATAGTTCAACCGCATCCTCAGTGTCAAACTCTTCTCCTAATTTTTTCTCTACAGACGAATCATAACGTAATTTATCATATAAATGTTTTCTAGCATCAACAATATTTTTCCCATATTCACCACCAATAGTATTATCAACAAAGATTTCTTCAGCATTCCAAGTTTCTTGGAGTTTATTATAAACAATATGTTCAATTATAGTGCTGGCTTTTTGCTCATTTATTAAATTGATTGATTCTCGAATAAACTCTTCAGGATTAGCATAAAAAAGTTTAAAGACTGTTGGTTCTATTCCTTTTAAAATATCAGCTATTGCCTTACGAGTTAATTTTGTCGGCATAGCAATTTCACCAATTAAATCAAAGGTTACACTTTCAGCTGCCACTTCTTCTAAAATGACTTGTTTACCTATCAATTTTTTCATTTCAGGATTATTTTGTTTGGTAGAATCTAAATAACCCTGATTAATTACTACCAAAGTTTGAGTAACCCGTAAATTTTTATTTAAACTATCTATACAAACTTTTATGAGTTTAGTTTCATCAAAAGAAACGGTGTAATATGTTTTTGAATTTATTTTTTCCCAAAGATTTTTAAATGTTTTACTAGCAAACTTCTCATGATCCAAATTAAGAGTAGTATTTTGTCTGGCATTTGATACTAATGGGTTCTTCTTGGAATCATATACTGACTCAACTAATTGCAATACATTATCAGTAAATGGAGTTAATGTTGGATCTATATTATTAATAATTTCTGAAACTTTTTGAGAACGAAGCTCTGGAGTAAGATCATGATATTTGTCTGAAAGTTGGGCATCATGGATTAAATCGGCCATTTGAAGCGCTACAAATAATTGAGCTGCTTTAGTACTGTCGATAGTCATTTCATTACCGGCAGCATCCACCCAAACTCGACCAGTAAACAATTCAGGAGTAATAGTTTTAGGACGATTTCTAATAATTTCATAGAACTCATCTTGTAAAGCTTTAGCAAATTCTTCATAACTCTCATTAGCAATAACAGTTAATGAATTTATATCCTGAACATTATGAGAACCTAGTATTTCGGCATCCATCCTTTCACCATTCTCATTGACACTTAGCCGTAAACCTCGACCAATCTCCTGACGTTTTTTAATATCACTATTACTAGTGCGCAAAGTACAAATCTGAAATACATTTGGATTATCCCATCCTTCACGAAGAGCAGAATGGCTAAATATAAAACGAACCGGTTCTTCAAAACTCAACAATCTTTCTTTATCTTTCATTATCAAATCATAAGCATCAACGTCGGCCGATTCATCTTCACCACGATTAATTTTACTATCAACCACATGTCCTTTTTTATCAATAGAAAAATAACCGGCATGTATTTTGTTTGGCTGATTTCTTTCTAAAAATGCACGATAATCCTGATCTTCATTAAATAAAGATTGCTGTTCAAAAAGTAAGCGTATAGCATTTTGGTATTCTTGTTCAAAAATCTTTGCATAAGGACCTTTTTGTTCCCCTTTATCATCATAAAATTTATATTTAGCAACTTCATCAATAAAGAAAAGTGATAATACTTTAATTCCTTTTTTGAACAATTCCCGTTCCTTCTCTAAATGGCTCATAATAGTTTCTCTGATTTGAATCCGGCGAATATCTTCTTCATTACTATCACCAATAACTTGTCCTTGTTCAAGTTTAAGGCCATTAGTAAATTCCACAAACCCATCACGAGCATTAATTTCAGCGATAGTGTAACCATCCCGATAAGCCTCTATCTGACCAGAATGGTCATAAATATTATCCCCATAAACAAATGTTTTTACTTTTTTATTAATACCATCCCCGGTGCTATTATTATATTCAAAAACTACCGTAGCTGAAGGACTTTTGTTTGGATAAACATTAATCCTTTGAAGATATAAATAGCCATTAGTAGCAGTACTTCCTTTTATAGAAATACCTTTAACAGTAATTTTTTTAACTAGTTGTTTTTGATAAGCATCCACAGCATCTAAACGATAAAGCATATTAAAATTCTCCCGATGAGTGGCAGAATACATAAGATAAAAAAGTGGGTTAAATTTTCCAATGGAGTCACGGGTTACATTTCTTTGATTTTCAGTTCCAACAACACTTTGTGGCTCGTCAACAATCACGATAGGATTGACAGAGGCGATAACTTGTATTGGACGACGAGATCGAAAACTATCTAATTTCATAAAAATACGGCGAGCATCTTTACCACGAGCGTTGAATGCCTGAGTGTTGATAATCATGACGTTAATCCCAGGATCATTGGCAAACTGATCAAGTTCGTTAAGTCTAGTCGAATTATAGATAAAATATCTCAATGTTTTTCCGTAATCTTCTTTAAAATGTTCAGCAGTAGTCTGAAAACTTTTTGCCACACCTTCTCGGATAGCAATACTAGGAACAATAATAATAAACTTACTCCAACCATAACGAATATTAAGTTCATACATGGTTTTAATATAGGTATATGTCTTACCAGTACCGGTTTCCATTTCTACAGTAAAAGTAGGTCTAGTTATAGTTTCTCTATGTCCATCATCCCATTCAACTTTGCTAGTCATTGTTTCTAATTTATTAACAAGAAAGATTTTATTAGCCTTTTGGACTTCATGAACATTACGAAGTAATTCTTCTTCCCTAAGATGTATTTCTGGATTACCCCAGCCAATGTTTTCTAGAAGTGAAATAGTTTTTTCTTTACTAATTCCTTGATCAATAAGGAATTTTTTCGATTCATTTGGCTGACCGGAAAAAACATCACAAACTGCGTTGGTAGCATCTTCTTGAAATTTTTGGTGTTTAAATCGAAGTTTCATAAACTTAAATAACTCTCACTTTAGTATCGGGAGAAATTATTCGGAAATGTTCTGCTAAATTGACCTTAGCCTGACTATCAGCAAATGATGAATCCTTAAATACAGCAATTAAAGGTTTTAATGAAGCGATATATTTGATTGTTTCTTCAGATATTTTTTCCGAAAAACAAGCAATTAAACCAGAAACTTCATTCAAATAATCATATAAATAAACAGTAGAATCGGAAACGTCTTTAGTTAGAATTGGACGATTAAGTTCTAATGCTAATGAAGTTAAAACCCCATAAAGTAAATCTAAATCGGTTCTATCTTCTTTAATATTTTCTACATCGGATAATAAGTTTTCTTGGGTGACTTTATTAGTTGCTTTGTAAACATCTTTGTAATTAGTATCCGAAATAGTTAATGACCTAAATCCATAATCAACTTTAGCGCCAGGATGCTCTTTAGCAATTTTATCTCCGGCTCTACGAATACGTTCTCGAGCTATTTCAGGAATATTTTCATAACCAGCTTTTCGCGCTTCACTGCCTTCTGGCGTTTCTTCCGGCAACTGCACCATAATCCATTTACGATTCCCCCCATCCTCAGCATTTAATTGCATCACCGCGTGTGCGGTTGTTCCAGAACCAGAAAAGAAGTCTAGAACTATATCAGAATCCGATGTTGAAATGCCAAGAGCTTTCTTGATTAGGCCTACAGGCTTGGGATTCGTAAAAATATTTTTACCAACCAATTCCTTGACTGTTATACTTGCCTTTTTATTTCCTTCAATGTCATTCCATAAATTCGATACCTGTTTCGTTCTACCTTCAAGGTAGTATTTTACGTATGGTTTATATTCACCTTGTTCATTCTTTTTCCACTCAATAATTCCTTCTTGTACCCATTTATCAAATTGTTTTTTATTAGTTCTCCAATTGCTTTCATATCCACCTGGACCTATAGGTAACACTGTACGCCCATCTGGTGCAGTAAGGGGATAATAGAGATTTGGACGATCTTCACGCCTATCGTTTGTCCCTGTCTTCCGGAACTGTAAAATAGAATATTTGCCCTTGTCATCCTCGAGATTAAATCTGGCGATATCCTTTTCGTCTAATGGAAGGCCATTTGGAATATATGAACTTTTATCCTTAGAATAAACAAACATGTAATCAACGCTGCTTCCAATATCATTAGCGTCTTGGCCAGTTGTAGTTCCTTTGGCTACAACTATTTTTCCAACAAAATTTTCTTCTCCAAATATCTCATCACAGAGCTTTCTAAGGTTTGCTTGTTCATTGTCATCTATGCTAATAAAAATAACGCCTCTTTCAGATAACAAATTTCGAGCGAGTTTAAGACGTGGATACATCATCGATAGCCAGTCGCTGTGATAGCGGCCGTTGCTTTTCTCATTCTTTTTATATTGAATATTGCCTTCTTCATCTTTGTATTCCGTAGCTTCGTCATATTCTTCGGCATCAGCTTTAAAATTATCGTGATAGACAAAATCTTTACCCGTATTATATGGAGGATC
>CAZVMP010000012.1:0-24416 GCA_964628885.1 uncultured Gammaproteobacteria bacterium
GCGGAAGGGATGGGAGTCGAACCCACATGCCATTTCTGACGCAGGTTTAGCAAACCTGTGGCTTACCATTCGCCGCACCCTTCCATAATGGGTTATAAACATCTGCTAGATAAGCAGATTGTATACCTTGGTTGTGCTCAAGTATATCAAATTTTTGGTTTTTGCTTTATTATTAAAATAGAATGGATCAAGTTGAAATAAAAGAAAAACCAGTAACAAAAGAAGATAGAGACTGGAATGAAGAAAAGATATTATTTGAATGGGGGGCTCCAGAGCGGGCTTATCAAAAAAAAGATCGAGATTTTTGGATTACGGCGGTTTCAATTTTAGTTTTAGTTTCAGTTATTTTGTTTTTTGTTAAGGAATTTTTCTTAATAATTGCCTTGGTATCAGCATTGTTTTTATATTATGTTTTATCAACAGTGCCGCCACAGATAGTAAAATATAAAATTAGTAATCGAGGAATTTACTTTGGTGAAGATAGATATAAATGGGATTTATTTAGTAGATTCTGGTTTAAAAAAAGTTTAAGCAATGAAGTAATTCATTTTGAAACGATTTTAAGATTTCCAAAACAGGTTTCTTTGGTAATAAATGAAGTTGATAGAGATAAAATTAAGGAAATTGTGGTTAAAAGACTACCACTGGTGGAAGAATCACCAAATTTTGTCGACAAATTGACAAAATGGTTTATGAACAAATTACCACTGGAAAGCCGTGAACCGGAGAAAAGAGCCTAGTTTTTGCTATAATTGGCGGACGTACCCGTAGCTCAATTGGATAGAGCATTGGTTTGCGGAACCAAAGGTTGGAGGTTCGATCCCTCTCGGGTACACTAAATCCTCTGGTTAGAAATTTCAAATTATTCCCCTTGAGGATTTAATTAATTGGTGGGATGCGCCGAATTGGTAAGGCAGCGACCTCGAAAGTCGCCGTTTGCAAGAACTTGGGGGTTCGAGTCCCTCTCCCACCGCTAAGAGAGGTGGTGATTAAGGTAACTTTAATTTAATATGAAGATGAATAAAAGGTAAGTGCTAAGTAAAATTTTGAAGATTTATATTAAGGTAATGGTATTAATATCAAATAAAAAACAATTGATTTTATTAATTAATTTATAATAAAGTAGTGGTGAAAAATAAGATTGGTTGGATAATAATAGTCATTCAACTAGGATTAATAGGTTGGTTAATGACTAAATATCGAAAAGAGATTAATAATTTTAGCGACTCGTTTATTACCCCAACTGTAAATAAAACCGAGACCCAGCTAGAAAGAATTGTAAGCGATAAGAAGGTTGAAGTTGAGGAGGAAATAACGATAATTGATCCAACCCCAACGTTAGAAATTAAAAAAGTAACTCCAACAGTTATTAAAAAGATAATATATCCAACCCCGGTGGAGGATGATACCCCTTGGGGAGTGGCTCAACAGGTAGATGAAGTTACTTGGACAATGAGGGTAGGAGATGATGAAAAAATGGCAACTCCAGAGGAAATTTTAATAGCTTTAAATGATTACCGACAACAATATGGCTCCCAACTATTGACTTGGGATAGTAAATTGGCTGAATTTGCCCAAAAGAGGGCTAAGGATATAAATACTAATAAAACTACCGATAAACACGAAGGTTTTAAAAATTTTTTGGAAAATGATGAGGGGTTTGATAAATTAGGGTTTAATTCTTTGGGAGAAAATATCGCCTGGGGCTATAAACTAAACGGAGTTCATACAATTGAATGGATGTATGGTGGAGATGAAGCCCATAACAGTAACCAATTAAGTAATAAGTGGAATTATGTCGGAATTGGAGTAGAGGGACTGGCGAGTTGTTTAATTTTCGGAACAGGAAAGTTTTAGCGACGGAAAAGACGGATTAAATGATAGATAAAACCATTAGAACCAGAAATTTTGCCATTATTTTTAGCATCAAAATTCCAATAAGCCTGAGTAATTTTGACAATTAAAGGATAATCTTGATTAATTTTTTGACAAAAATCAAGATAGGACTGATAGAATTTAGGATCCAGACCATCTCCACCATTTTGTTCTATATAACGGCGGAATTCTTCAACTTTGGTAACATCTTTGGGTTTAAGATAACCCATTCTAGTTTGGTAGCGATGGAGGGTAGTTTCTTGTGGTAGAGTAGGGATTTGAATGGAACCATAATGGCGAGGAAAAACATCCATGGTTTGATAAGCAATTGGCTGATCAATACCTCTGAAGGTGAGAGAATATTCACCGTGGTTATCTCGGCGTAGACCGGAAAGAAATTCTAGCGGAGAATAAAAACGTTTGGGGTTGCTAGAAAATCTAACTGGCTCAAAGCTAACCTGAGGACAATCTGGATGAGAGTGACGATATTGATAAACACGAGAACGAGTTTGCTGAAGAATATCGGGATTAGGACCAAGCCCAATCATATCAATATCAGGAGTAGTACCGTTAGGACGATGGGACTCAACTGGTTGATTCATAGAAGCCCTGAGAGCAATTCCGCCAACGACAACAACATTGGCCTTCTCCTGACTAATATCAACAATATTTTTAAGATGGGAAAGAAATTGAGTTTCTTGATTTGATGAAGAAGAACGGTTTTCAATCATTTGGGCTATTATACCCGATTTAAAAAAATAAGTATGGTAAGATAGTATTAATATGACAAAAACACAAGAAAACTTATTAAAAGCATTTGCTGGGGAAAGTCAAGCTAGAAACCGCTATACAATCTTTGCTAAAATGGCCCGAAAGCAAAATTTAGAATGGATTGCGAGAGTATTTGAAGAAACCGCTGATCAAGAAAAAATCCACGCTGAAGAAGAATACGAAATGATTACTGGACCAGTGGCAACTAAAGATGATTTACTTATAGAACCGTTTAGCAAAGATACAATAGAAAATTTAAAATACGCAGCAGAAGGAGAACATCATGAGTGGACAGAAATGTATCCTTCGTTTGAGAAACAAGCAAAAATTGATGGAGATAAAGAGGCAGAAAGATTGTTTAGAGAAGTAAAAGAAGTGGAGGAAAAACACGAAGAAAGATTTTTAATCTTAGCAAAACACATGGATGCCAATACCCTTTACAACCAAGAGGCAGAATTAGAATGGAAGTGTTTAAACTGTGGCTATATTCATAAAGGAAAAACTCCCCCAACTACCTGTCCGGTATGTAAAAAACCGTTTACTTGGTATATGGCTCTAGGCTTGATTCGATAACCAAGTAGGTTTGAGATAAAATAGATTTGATTGTTAGTTTCCGTAGTTCAATGGATAGAATTCTCCCCTCCGAAGGGAGTGATGTGAGTTCGATTCTCACCGGAAACACAAAATCTATTTACTGATTATTGTTTATAAAATTCTGTTGAATCTGTTCCATCAGTTGGGTATAGTCTTCAAAAACAATATCTTTAGGAAGATCAAAGTCGGAATCGGTAATAATGACAGGAGAGCATTTTCCTTGGTAAGAAACATCTAGGTCAGCTTGATTAGTTTTTAATTTATCAAGATCGGAATTATTGTCGGCTTTTGTTGCAAAATCAGCTTTTATTTTTAAACCAGAGTTAGGATTTGGACCACCTCCCCAGCTATAAAAATATTCTCCGTCACTAATGGTATAGAAAGAGATATCACCATCTTCAGTTTTAGAGTTGATGGTTTGCTTAAACTTCTGACCATGAATAATAATTTCAATATCAAAATTCTCATCCTGGTCTTGACTAGAATAGGTACATTTTTGAGGGATATTTTTGGAAATAAGATCACGAAGAGAAAAATTTTCCTGAGACTGAGATTGACTACTATTTAATTGATCAGGATTAATAGTTTTATTTTGAGAAGTAGTACAGGCAGATAGAAATAAAGTACTAGCAAGAATTAAGCTAAGAGTGGTGATTTTTTTCATAAAAATAATAACTAATAATTAATTAATTTTACCATTTTGGGATATAATCATTTACTAATGAAAAATGAAGCTATAAAAATTAAAGATAATTTGTATTATGATGAGAGGTCAGCGGGAGGAATCGTATTTAAAGAAGAAAACAATAAAATTTATTGGTTAGTAATTAAAACCATCTCTGGATTTAAACCAAAAAAGAAACGAAGTAAAAAATCGGTCTATAAATTTCCTAAGGGTCATCTAAAAAAAGGAGAGTTTTTAAAGCAAGCAGCATTGCGAGAAGTAGAAGAAGAAGGACAGATAAAGGCAAAGATTTTGTCTAAAATTGGATCTAATAATTATATTTTATGGAATGAAGAAAAACGGGAGAAAATCATTAAAAAAGTGACTTTCTTTTTGATGGAATACACGGAGCCGAGTAATTTGAAATATTCAGATAATGAGATAGTGATTAAGAGAGATTGGTTTAGTTTTGAGGAAGCAGGTGAAAAATTGGAATATGATAACGAAAAAGTGTTGCTTAAAAAAGCAAAAATGAAATTAGACGGTTTGATAAAAAATAGGTAATTATTTTTGTTAAAATAGGACACTTTCGTACTTTTTAAATTTGGAGGAGTCGCCTAGTGGTTTATGGCGCACGCCTGGAAAGCGTGTGTTCGAAAGGACTCGTGGGTTCGAATCCCACCTCCTCCGCTTTTAACCTATCTTTCCATGTAAATGGAATAGCTACAAACCTCTAACTTTCCTCTGTATTTTTTCTGGAATCAAGATTTTTCAGTTTTACAGCCTGTAATACTGTTATGGTTAAATCGAAGAAAATCGTAGTTGAGGGTACTAAAATTTCGCTGATTACTAAATCAGATCAAGATTACCTGTCATTAACGGAGATGTTGAAGGCAAAAGATGGTGAGTTTTTTATTTCCGATTGGCTAAGAAACAGAAATACAGTGGAATTTCTTGGAATCTGGGAAAGTATCAATAATCCAAATTTTAATTACACCTGGATCGACTAAAAAATTTTGACCCAATTTTTCGATTGGCTCAAAAGAAAGGACACTTTTTAAACATTCCTCGTTCAGGGGAGAAAAACTATGTTCTGGTTTCATAGCGTATATTACGCTATAATAGGGGATATTTGTAAAGCTCAAATTAAAGAATAATTTATAATAAACTGTGACGAAAAACGAACTCAAATTAAAAATATCACAAACAGCTCAAAAACTAGAAATACGAGAAAACTTAGTTTTAAGGTTTTTGATACTTATTTCTTCAAAAATTAAACGTACAAGTAAAGAAATAATCAGAGAAATCGGATTACCACAAGTTCACAGCTATCGTTTAATACACGAATTTACTGATATTCTAGAAACAAAAAGTAAATTTATAGAAGTAAAAACCGCCATATTCAAGGAGTTTAATAACTTTTTATCCGAGATATGTATGGAGACAAATATAAATAGTAAAAAAAAATAGGAATGTTTTTTCTCACTATAAAAAAATAAGACCAACACCAGACCGCCATCTAGATCAATTTAACGCCACAAGAAAAACAGTTATTAAAAGGGTTAAAAAAATAATAAAAAATGGCGATTTAGAGAACAAAGAGATTGTTTTTTTAGGGGACGACGATTTGACTTCTGTGGCCACCGCTTTAGTTGGTAAAGCCAAAAAAATAACAGTCTTTGAAATTGATGACCGTTTAAATAAACTCATAACACAAATATCTAAAGAAAATAACTTGAATATTGAAGTGATGCGACAAGACTTACGCCAACCTATATTACAGGAATATTTTAATAAATATGATATAGTTTTTACCGACCCTCCTTATACCATAGAAGGGGTTAATATTTTTTTAAACCAAGCAATTAATTTAATGAAGAAGAATTTTTTAGGAAGAATCTACCTTTGTTATGGAAATAGTGACAGAGCCAGAGAACGGGAAGTAGAAATACAAAAATTAATACTCGATCACAATCTAATTATAAAAGCCAAACTTAATCATTTTAATCAATATTATGGCGCAGAGAGTATCGGTTCACAAAGTTCTCTTTATGTATTAGATTGGACACCGAGTACTAAAATTATCAAATCAAATTCCAAAAAATTATATACCAATGATTAATTTTCCATTTTTTAGACACATCGCCATTAAGTTAATTTTTCAAGATAATGTTGAAATTAATGAAAAATTTATCAATAGAGTCGCAAAAATATTGATTAAAAAACTAAAACTAGATGTAGTAAGTCAAAACAAACATGAGTTTACCAACAATGGTTTAACAAAAATTTGGATTTTATCACAGTCACACTTGATTATTCACTCTTGGCCAGAAAAGAATGCCTTGCACATAGATTTAATGACATGTAATCAATCAAACCCAAACACCGAATCATTAAAAAACTATTTTGTTGATTTATTTACAAAAGAGATTGTTGTCACAGAGTTGAAGTATTAGACCAATTTTTATCAACTTCTTTCAAATAGACTGATTTTTTTGTTTCAGTAAACTGTAATGCGTAAATAAAAATTTTTTATAAAAGTCAATAATTAGACTATTCAGAGTATGATTCGATTAAAATGATTTGTCCTGATTATGAACACCTTACTAAGGATTTCTTATTAATCAAAAAAATGTCACATTAGTAATCATAATAGTACAAGTCCAGAAGAAATGTTTATTCCTTTAATTAGGTTTGATTAATATAGAGACAAATTAACTCCAGACCCACAAGCTTTGCACTTCAAATTAGCTACCAGTTTTTATTCCAAATTTTTGGTATATCTCTTTATTATTGGTGGGTAAATTATCTTCTAAAATTCTCCAGGGTTCGCTTGGCATTACTCCGACTATTTGGCAAGATTGTATAAAAATATGAGTACCGAATTTGTCACCATATTTAGGTAATAAATTTATGACTGTTTCACCTAGTTGGAGCATTCTTCCTGAGTGGCTGTTTCCGTTAAATCCGTATATTGGTTCTTGGACTAAACCAAGATGATCTTTTGAGACTCCCGGGATTGGTCGTTGAAATGGGTGTAGGACACTAGACCAGATACCGGTAAATCTAGAATCTTGACACAAGTCTTTTAAAATACCAGCCATGGTTATTGGTTGCCAAGTATAAATATCGGGGTTGTCGTAAGGGTGATCTTCTGTTTTGGTTAACAAAGAGACTTTTTGTTCGGTGCATTTTTTCCTAGTTCTGTAAGGAATAATTTTATTTTTTCTTTTTGCTCTGGTGTCTGATAGTCCATTGATAGATAAAATTTCCATCTGTCATTAGGATAATTCTTAATTAAATGATTGATGTCTACTTGAGTGTTCCATGGTTTAGAAAAACCATTAGCATGGTACAAAAAATTGCTATCAGGATATTTGAAGTTAGATTGTGCCGGATAAAGATCTACTGAGTTAGTTTTTTGATCTTCTGGCAAATCACCACCAAGTGCTAAACTTAGATTAAAATTCTTTTGTTTTGCTTTTTGAGCTATCTCGAGAAATTGTGATGCATGTCCATCGATAATAGAGAGATCTTTAAGGTAGGAAACTTTTTCTGGCTTTACTTGATGTAAAGTAGGCTGCGGTTCAGTGTTGATTAATCGACTATCTTTTCCGATTTCTACCATAGGAAATGGTAACATTGGTGAAAATAGTAAAGATAATAATTAATTTAGTTTTTTTAGATATATTTCCGGTTCGTCTAGATTGTCCGCTAGAATTTGAGTATTCCCTATTGTTTCCGATAACTTAGGGGGTGAGATTATCTATTTTTGATTTATTTATCCATCCTACCAAGATATTCCCCTTCTCTTGGAAAACCGGCTTTGTAATCTTTTAGAAGCTTTTTTGACAATGGATGGGGCAATAAATTGTCAGGTAAATTATTAATATCTAACCAAGTACACCAAACATCTCCGTCTGGATGTTCTGGATCAAGCCAGTGTTCTAATTCTTTAAACTTATTGATATCGCCAAGAATAAACAACTCTAGGCTTTGTTCGCCATTTTTCATCGGATCAAAAAAATCACGAAGGTAAAGAATTTTTTTAAACTCAAACTTAGCTCCATGACATTCTTCAGCAGTTTCTCTAATACATCCCTCTAAAATAGTTTCTCCATATTCTATATGTCCACCAAAATAATGAAAATAATCATGTTTTTGACGATATTGAACTAATACTTTTTCATTTTTGATTACTACCAATCTTAAACGAATATTTATTTTGTGATTTTCCATTATTAATTATAACGTCTTATAGAGAGATAAATGCTCAAGGATTATTTAGTCTGCTAAATAATTATTTGGTATTATCGGCTTATTTTAAAAGTGAAGGTTATCCTAACAACTTATTGACAGTTGTAAGGTTTTAATTGTATAATCCTTACATTAACTATGAAAATTGGTAATACAAGACAACAACAGGCTGGTTATAAAGCTTTTATACCGGATAAATTTCCTCCGGCTAAAGCCATTGTGTTGAATCCTAAAACTCAACAATTACACGCTAAGGCGGTTTTAATGTTGGGAAAATTAGACGGAATCACTCAGTTGTTGCCTGATTTAGATTTTTTCATCTTTATGTACATCATAAAAGAGGCAACAAAATCAAGTGAAATCGAGGGAACTAAAGCAACAATGGCAGATGTTATCAAGAGTGGGGTTGGGATTAGGAGTAAATATCCACAAGATGTGGATAGAATTATTCATTATATTGGCTCAATGGAATATGGACTTAAACGCCTGGAATCGTTACCATTATCTTTGAGATTTATAAGAGAAATTCATAAAGAATTAATAGAAGGAACAGTGGATGCTCCTGGAAAAACACCAGGAGAATTCAGAAAATCACAAAACTGGATTGGAGGAGGTTCACCAAATACTGCTAGATTTGTTCCACCCCCTCCTGAAGAAATGTTGAGATGTTTAGATGATTTTGAGAAATTTTTATATTCTGAAGATGAATACCCGCCATTAATTAAGGCGGCTTTGGCCCACGCCCAGTTTGAAACCATTCATCCTTTTTTGGATGGAAATGGAAGAACTGGACGTTTGTTAACGACATTTTATTTATGTAAATTGAAAATTTTGGAACGACCGGTTTTATACTTGTCCGAATATTTTATGAATAACCAAAAGGCATACTATGAATCATTAGACTCTTATCACCAAGAAGATACTGATGTGTCGGTTTGGTTAGACTTCTTTTTAGATGGGGTGGCAATAATTGCAACTCAAGCCGTAGAAATATCTAAAAAAATAAATATATTAAGACAAAGTGATTTAGTAAAAATTCAATCTTTAGGACGTAGAGCCGAAAAGGGTGTTATGGTTTTAGAAAATCTTTATAAACAACCAATTGTGAGTGTTCGTAAAATTGAGGAGTGGACAAATTTATCCCGGCCTCAAGCTAACGATTTAGTAAAAAAAATAGTAGAAATTGGAATTCTAGACCAGAAAGATAAAAAGGTGGAATATGGGAGAGAATTTTGGCACAAGAACTATCTTGATTTATTTTCTATTTAAAAAAATAAAGTTGATTATTTAATAATCGGGCTGGTTTGGGTTTTGTCCGAGATAGCCATGATGGCTATATAGAAATGATAAAATTAGATTAATGAAAAATATGAAAACCAACAAGAAAGTAGGGATTATTGGAGGGGTTGGGCCACAAGCAACTAAATTTATTTATGAAAAAATAATTGAATTATCCCAATCTAAATATGGAGCTAAAAATAATAACGATTATCCTGATTTGATTATTGAAAGCTTGCCTATCCCCGACTTTATATCTAATAAAGGTTCAATAGAAACTGCGAGAAAAATGTTAATTGAATCGGTGAAAAATTTAACTAAAACAGGGGTAACACGATTATGTCTAGGGAGTAATACGGTTCACATTTTATTGGAAGAATTAAAAAATCATTCAAATGTTGAATTTATTTCGATAATTAATTTAGTTACTAAAAAGTGTCTTAAAAATAAGTTTTCAAAAGTTGGTTTATTTGGAACTCCGGTTTTATTAGAGTCAGGTCTGTATGAAAAAGAGTTAGGAAAGAATGGGATAGAATTAATTTTGCCAAACGAAAAGGAAATCGAAATTACCGATAGTGTTATCCGTGATATTTTGGCTGGGAAAGAAGCATCAAAGAAAAAAGAATATCTTGAAGCATTGAATAATGTTTTTGAAAGTGGAGCAGAGGCAATAATATTGGGATGTACTGAACTCCCCTTGGTTGTGGACTACAGATCTTTTGGAAATAAAATTATTAGTTCAGATGAGGTACTGGCCGAGGGAATTGTTGATTATTATTTTACCTAAGTTTTTAAACTTAATTTGGTACTTATTATATTTTTGGTCTTAAGTACCTGATAATCCATTCCTTCATTCCAGATTAACATCATTAAAAATAAATATAGGGTAAGGAATATCAATGAAGAAAAAATGGATAATTTCACTGCTAGTAATAATTGGGGTTTTAGGATGGAGAGGATGGTGGGGGAAGAAAAGTTTTGACTTAAAAAAAGAAGTAAAAATAACAGAAAAAATTTCTGAAAATAAGGGGGTGGAAGAGGTAATAAAAAATGAAGTATCGGAGCCAGTAGAGGAATTTAGGGAGAGAATAACAAAAAAGGGGTTTGGAGATTATATAACACCGCAAAATTCCCCAATTTCTCCGGAAAGATTTTGGGGGTATCATACTGGAGTAGATGTAGAATATGCTGATGACGACAAGGAGGTGGAGATAAGATCAATAGCTGACGGAAAAGTATTAGTATCAAGAATAGCCTCTGGGTATGGCGGAGTGGTAGTAATTGAACACAAGATTAAGGAAGAAACAGTTTATGGAATTTATGGACATTTGAGGCCTAAAGAAATGATAAAAGTTGGGGTAGAGGTAAAAATGGGTCAAAGAATAGGAGTTTTGGGTTTGGGTGAAAGCTCGGAAACTGATGGAGAGAGAAAACATTTACATTTTGGTCTATCAAAAACAAATAATATTAAAGGGTACGTGGAGAATAAGGAAGAACTGGTCAACTGGGTTGACCCAATGATGATAATTAATTGAGAGTAAAAGAGGTGTTTTAAAACTAGTTTAATGATATAAACAAGATTATGGGCAAAAAAAAGTGGCTTAAATTTGACTTGCATATGCACAGCCGACGGAGTGATGGAGTCGATGGAGTTAAAAAGATGATTTTAACAGCCAAAAAGAAAGGGTTAGATGTAATTTCAATTACCGACCACAACCTCGCAATTGATATAGATACAGAAGAGATTTATAAAAAATATGGGATATATATTATTCCTGGCTGTGAACTGTCATTCCTTAGGGGGCATTTTTTAGTACTAGGATTAAGTCCAACAATAGTAAATAAAAAACTTAAAGAAAAGGAATTGAAGCCAACGACAACAAGATTAATGAATCGAAAGAAAACAATAGAAGAATTGTTACAATTTTTTGTTAAGAAAGGAGCTTTAATAATTGCGGCTCATCCTAAAATCCCAACAGGGATAATGTCGGCTAAAAAAAATTCTTTAATAAAACTCTATAGAAAAGGGTTAATTCATGGAGCAGAAACCCATAATGGAGATTTGGAAAGAAAGTTTGGAAAAAAAGCGTATTGGTTGTGGCATCGAATGGCTAAAAAAACTATGATAAAACTAAATATTCCACCATATGCCGATAGTGATGCTCACAGTGCTAATAGAATTGGTTATAGATTTAATATGGTGGAAATGACTGATCCTAGAAAATTATTAGAAGAGTTGAAAAAGGGAAAAATTGAAATCAAACATGGAACGGGAGGGAGTTTAAAACAAATTAATAAATAAGTAATGAAATTATTTGAAAAAACCAGCTAAGTTAGATATTGGCAGCTAGTATCTTTGATTATGAATAATGTAAAATTTAATTATGAAAAATAATAAATGGCTTATTTTTATCTTAATTTTGTTAGTTTTGGTTGGATTTATTTTTTTAAAAACCAAGAAATCAACCTTACCAAAAACAGAAATTGAAAATAATCAAGAAGAAGTGCTGGAAGGCGAAGTGACTGAAACAGAAACTGAAAAAAAAGAAGTGGTGGTAACTATTATTAGCCCAGAAGAAGAAACCTTTTCTCCCGGACAAGCTAGAATGTGGTCGGCAAAAATTGAAAATTTTGAAAGCAAGAATATAAATTTGGGCTTTTGTGACTGGAAATTTTACCTAAATGAAAATAATGGTGAGGTTTTATACCAGGAACAAACGAATAGAATAAGTTTAAACAGTGGTGAGAGTAATAGCTGTGCCTTCACTTCAACTTTTATAGAAAAGAGGGGAAAACTACGGGCTGAAGTGACTGTTAGGGTGACTAATTTTCAAGAGGTTTTACAAGAAAGCTATAAAGCCGAGAGAAATTATATTGTTCAGTAAGCTATCTATTAAAGCGACTTTTTAGGCGAAACTAAAATAAGGCAAATATTTTACTCTGAGCTTAATAGACCAGAAAAGATTATTAGAAGATTTTGACTAATTTTGGTTCGATTTTGATCTGTTATGTTTATTGCCATAATACAAATAGTTTTCAATGTAAATGAAAACTAATAAAGATTGATAATCGCTTAGAATCAAAAAATGATATCGGTCAATTAATTATTTACTTAAAAGGTACCCTGAGTCTCAAATGTACACGACCCGTACAACTAATTGACATTATATAAAAATACGATTATACTCATTTCATATAAAGGCAAATATGTACACTTTACTGAAACCAATTAAAGTACGAGAAGAATTGTTGAAACAAGGGGTAAAAATATTTACTCCTAGTCTCTTTAGTCGCATTTTTGGTACAAATATTGAGGCAACAAAATATTTTTTAGAGACTCAAACTAAGAATGGTTTATTTTTAAGAATTAAAAAAGGATTTTATATCCTAAAGAACGATTCTCCCAGTGAAGAAGAAATTGCTAATGTTTTGTATCAGCCGTCTTATATTTCTCTTGAATATGCTTTGGGATACTATGGAATTCTTCCAGAAATGACCTATTTAGTAACATCAGTGACAACTAAACCAACCAGGCTTTTTACAATTGACTCCACTTCGTTTTCATATCAATCGATTAAAAAAAACGCCTATACGGGCTATTCGTTGATTAGGAAAGGTAACCGTTCATTTTTTATGGCTGACAAAGAAAAAGCTTTCTGTGATTATCTTTATTTTGTTTCATTAAAAATAAACACTCTTAACGATCGTTTATTAATAGCCGCAAAAGAGGTTATTAATATGAAGAAGTTTTTTAAATATGTAGAGCTTTATCAAAGCAATTTATTAAAAAAGTTGATTAAGAACCTCTTATGATTTCGACAAATACTGTTAAGGAATTAAGTAATAAATTACAAACGACAGAATTAAATGTGAGACGAGAATATGTTCAACACCTATTTTTGTCTTATTTTTATCAACAAAAGAATACTGAACAAATACTATTTAAGGGTGGAACGGCTCTTCGAATTGCTTTTAACAGTCCAAGGTTTTCTGAGGATTTAGATTTTTCAGCAGAGTTATTTTCATATAATCAAATTGAAAAAGCAATTGAATCAACTCTTGGGGCAATTGAAAGAGAGGGAATTAAAACGGAAATTATAGAATCAAAAGAGACAACAGGAGGTTATTTGGCCAAAATTTCAATGAATCTTGGTGACGAAAAAGTTATTTTACTTATTCAAATTTCAAAACGAAAATCTCAAGATATAAGTGAAATTATGACCATTTCGGGCGATTTTATTATTCCATATTCAATATCGCTACTGGATAGAAAACATTTAGTCGAAGAAAAGATTCAGGCATTATTAACTAGATCAAAACCACGCGATTTTTATGATCTTTATTTTTTAATTAGGTCTAATTTAATTACTTTAGAGCAAAGAAAAATACTTACTAAGGCAAAAACTAAACTTGATTCAACAAAGATAAATTTTGAATTAGAACTTAAGCAATTCTTACCAAAAAGCCACTGGTTAATAATTAAAGATTTTAAAAGAAACCTAGAAAGAGAAATTAATAGATTTGTTTAAATTAAATTTAAGTAATTTCTTAATAGTTTGACAAAACAAGGACGGGTCGACTTCTCTAAAAAAAAGACAATTAAGGCTAAGTGCTTTACTAAAAACATGGCAATTTATGATTTTCGAAGACTTTTTGCTCTGGAAGATTATTATAATAATGATCGATCTAGGTATTATTCGGAAATTAAGGTGGGTAAAACTTATGAAAGTAGACAGACAGATTTTACTTCTTGGTTAGAGTATTTTATTGGTGGGTTTAAACAAGAAGTAAATGAGGTAAAAGAAAAAGTTGTTGGCTTATCGTTAAAAAAGTTAGATGATAAAATTCAATCAAAAGTATTTTTAAATAAAGATCAGCTACAGATTATCGATTTTTTAGATCAACTGGGTAAGATTAATGTTCAGGAGGTAATTGACATCATAAATTGTCCAAAACGGACGGCTCAGTTAAATTTGCAAAAATTAAAAAAGTTGGGAATTATTAAGCAGATAGGAAGAGGCCGGGCTTCAGCTTATTTGTTAAATCATTAGGAATAACATCAATTAAATTAAAGCTTTTATGAGGCAGTTAGATAATAGGAGTGGGAAAGAAGTCTTTAAAAGAAAGTTACAATATTATTAATTAATAGAGCGGTTGGATTGAAGATAGAGTTCATCATCTTAATAAAACTGAAAAACACCCTAATCTATATATAAAATGAGAGATATTTAAGGTAGAATTGTAAAGTGAGTAAAAATATTACAAGCCAGGGTAAATTAAATTTAACTAAAATTATCGACAACAATTCTACAAATTTTTTAAATAAAATCTTATTATTATTTTTAAAAATTTAAAAAATGAAAGATAATACCGTTAATCATTATAAAATTAATTGTTTTTTAATATTATTTTTTCTCTTTTTATTAGGCTTAATTTTTTATCTTATTTGGGGAAGCAGTATCTTTAACGTTTGGTTAACTCCTTTTTTTATAATAATACAAATTATCTTCTCTTGGCTTTTTATAAAGAAGAATAAAAAAATTTGGCTTTTATTAATATTTGGAATGGCACTAAGTCATTATTTAATATGTTTTGTGTTTTTGCCTAGATTATTTACCTCGACTAACTGTGATTTTTTCAAAATGGAATTTACAATTTGTGACTGTAGAGGAATTAAGGTTTATGACATAAATAAAAAGATGGGAAGTGTTTGTTATGGGGTAAAAAAAGGAGTTTGGTATAACGATTCTTTTAATGGTAAGGGTTATGTAAAACTTGAAAATAATCAAAATAATAAATCAAGCTGGATAGATAAAACAAGGTAGATGGATTTTTTAAAAAAGATTTTAAAAGGAAAGAGAAAAATTATTTTTATCCCAATACTGTTGGTTATATTTATAGCTTTTTTTCCAATATTAATTGGAGTGTTTTTATTTATTTTTCTTAATAAAAAAATGAAAAAGAGTAAATTAAAGACGGTGACTTTAGGAATAGTTTTAGGGTTAACGTTGTTTACTACAGCGGGTTATCTGGCGGGAATGATAGGCGGCCGGCAAGATAATAAAGGTTTGTTGTCAGAAATTGACAAGCTATCAACAACCCCAACAAGTGAGGTAAATAGTACTACAACCACCCCATTAACGTCTCCAAGTCCAACAATTCTGGTAAAGAATGATGATGATCAAGAAGTGTTAGTAACTAGAGTTGTTGATGGGGATACAATCGAAGTTTTGATTGATAATAAATTGGAAAAAATTAGAATTATTGGAATTGATACTCCCGAGCTTTCTGATACTAGAGAACAAATATTGTGTTTTGCTAACGAATCTAAAAAATTTACTCAAGATAAATTATTAAATCAACTGGTCTGGCTTGAAGCTGATTTATCTCAGGGTAATATTGATAAGTATGGACGATTATTGCGGTTTGTTTGGATAAATAATCAAACAGTTGATTTTGGTAAAGAGGTAATTTTAAAAGGTTTTGGTTACGAATATACTTACTCTAAACCTTATAAATATCAGTCCGATTATAAAGAGGCTCAAGTTACGGCTAAAAATAATAAAGTTGGCTTGTGGGGAGATACTATTTGTCAAATTAAATCATCCCCGACCCTCATAACACCATCAAAGATCTCAACAATAACTCCGACGACGGTTCTTTTAAAAACTATTACCAACACTAAATGTAAATATTCTTGTGATGGTCCTGATAGGGACTGTAATGATTTTTCTTCACATGCAGAGGCACAAGAGTTTTTTGAATGTTGTGGGTTTAGTGCTACCAATGATCCAATGAGACTTGATAATGCCAGGGGGGTGGGCAATGGTTTGGCTTGTGAAGGAAGATAATAAGGGTTTTAAATCCTAAAAAATTTTCTTTAATTTCTTTGACCGAAAGATAATAAAAAGAAAAAAATAATAAGGTTAATTGTTAAAATAAATTATGATTAAAATAATTATTGCTTCTAAAAACCCAGTTAAGATTGATAGTGTCCGTTTGGGTTTTAGTAAAATGTTTCCTAACAAAGCTTTTGAAATTGAAGGAATCTCTGTTGATTCAGGAGTGTCGGCACAACCAATGACTGAAGAAGAAACCTTAAAAGGAGCAATTAACCGAGTCAATAAGGTTTCTGAATTATCTTTAGAGGCTGATTATTGGGTAGGAATTGAAGGTGGGTCAAAAATAGTTGAGCAAGGGATGGAAACTTTTGCTTGGGTAGTGGTTAAATCTAAAGATGGTTTAGTAAATCAAGGTCGAACGGCTTCGTTCTATCTCCCTAAAGAAATAGTAACTTTAATTAAAAACGGCATGGAGCTGGGAGAAGCAGACGATATTGTTTTTAAACGCTCTAATTCTAAGCAAGCAAACGGAGCGGTTGGAATTCTTACTGATAATGTCTTAACGAGAACTGATTATTATGAAATGGCGGTGATTTTGACATTAATTCCTTATAAAAATCCTAAATTATATTAAAGATTAGCCTTTAATGATTAAGGTGATCTGAAAAAATTAAAATTAAAGTCCCAAGAATGTGTTTTTATTGATGATATTAAGAAATATATTAAGGTGGCAAAAATTTAGGATTTAGAGCGTTTCAATTTACAACAGCAGAAAAGTTTAAAAAAGGATTTGAAGTTAATTGGAATAATAATTTAACGAAGATGAGAAGCATCGCAAAACGGCATATTTTTTGATTTACCACAGCGACACAGGGCTCGACGAGGACGACTTGGATAAGTTTTACCTTCAGCCGATTCAATGTCAACCTTACCGCTAACATTTAAGGGGCCAAAAGAATCAACCCCAATAGAAGGATTGACCTTATCTTCAATAGGTTGATTGTTTTTGGGGTCAACGGCAATAAGCCGACCAGAAGGACAATGGTGACATTCTTGAATGGCAATTTTTTTGGATTCGGGATTATCTGAATTTTTAGTTAAATTCCAAACTCCCCCAGCACGATTACAAAACCCCGCGCCACTACACAAATGTGGGGTGTCCTGAAGAGTTAATTGGGGACCGCTAACAACTTTAGTATCTTTGGGGTTCTCTGTAAGATTTTTAGGATTTTCGGTGCCATCAAAACCGTTTTTACGATGAGAACCATCACAAAAAGGTTTATCACTAGAACCGCCACAACGGCAAAGATAAGTTTCTTGATTAGAAGAAAGTTTTTTAACAATCTTGGTTTTTAAAGGAATATTTTCTTCGTCTAAAATTGTTTCTTGTTGATTAACTGGAATTTTATCAGAGACAATATAAGGACCATCTTTAGTGACTTTTATTTTTGCCATAGGTAATTATAATCTATCAAAAATTAAAATTAAGTTTAAAGTAAAATTAAATAATGAAATATCGAAAAGTAGAAATTAAAGATATTTGGGCAGTAGTCTGGAGATTAGTAATCTTTATTACCATTGAAGTAATTGCCGCGACAAATTTACTGGAAAGAGGGTTGTTTATTTGGTGGTGGCTGATAATTTTAGGATTATTGGTTTGGATAGTGCGGTGGCATTGCCATTATTTTGCCTATAAGTGTATTAAGTGTGGACACCATCAAAGAATTACTTTTCTAAAAACCTTTTTATCGATAAATATGTTTAGCCGAAAATATTTAAAGTGTGAAAAATGCCAGAAATGGAATATGTCAAAGTTATTGGTAATTAACTAATTTAGCCAGTTAATTAGAAAAGAAATAATTAATTTTGAAACTAAATTTAGGTTCATTATTGACATAAATTAGCAGTATTGGTATGATACTGCTAATTATAAGTTTATGATAAGGATAAAATTATGAACACTCTAATTCCTAAAAAATTATTAATGTCACCTTGGTTTGATCGAAATCCTGATTGGTGGTTTGACGGCGATATCATTACTTCTAATAATAATGGCCTGGCAATCGCTGAAGATGAAAAAAATGTCTATGTTGAAGCGGCAGTACCGGGAATCGATCCTAAAGATATTGAATTAACCTTTGAAAAAGGAGTCTTATTAATTCGAGCTGAAACAAACGAAAAAGAAGAAAAGAAAAAGATGATTAGACAATCGAGAAAATCGTTTGTTTATCAAGTGTCAGTTCCTGGTGATATTGATTACAATGCTGAACCAGAAGCAAAATGTAAAAATGGAATGATGACGGTGGTATTTGCCAAGTCACCTAAATCACAGCCAAAAAAAATTGCAATAAAAGCAGAATAAAATATTTCTTTTTATTTAGAAAATAAAACCCTCCGTTTATGGAGGGTTTTGGGTAGATAAACTAATTTATTCTTTAGTATTTTCTAAAATAGTGACACTTTCAGGACCAACTTCAATCTGGCGACCAGAGATTGAGCCATCAGAATTAACACTGCCACTTACATGAACAGAAGAGCCAACCTTTAAATTGGTTTTAGACACTTCTATTGATTGATTTATAACGGTTGATTCGGAAATTAAAATAATTTTTGAGCCACCATCATTTGTTTTAATAGTTATAGAATTTTCGTCAATATTAATAATTTTGCCAATAGTTTGAGGAAAACCAGGAGGCTGGTTATGATTATTATTATTATCTTGAGGGGATCTGTTACCGCGATTGGTCCCATCTTGAGGAATCATGCCTTCTCTGGAAAAATTATTAGAACGTTGACTAAACCGAGAAGTAAGTTTTGATTGTTGATACTTGGTGCCGACAAAAAAAGAAATAACGGCAACAATGATTATTATTGTTACTTGAGTGGTAAGTTGTTTTTTATTTTTCATATTTTTTAAAATTTTTGTTTGAAAAACTATAGTTTAATTATTAATTTAAAGTTATTTTTATATTAAAAATAAGAGCTGAAAAGAAACTGAAGACCTATTCATATCTAAGAGCTTCAATTGGTTGAAGAGAAGCAGCCTTTCTGGCAGGATACCAACCAAAGAGAAGACCAATTCCAACAGAAACAAAAAAAGCAAGAATAATTGAACTAAAAGAGATGGTAAAAATCGAGGTATTAAAAAAGGAATAACCATATGAAAGAATAACTCCAAGAAAAATACCAATTATGCCTCCACTAAAAGTAAGGATTATTGATTCAATTAAAAATTGAGTAATGATTGTTTTTCGCTTAGCACCAAGGGCTTTACGAAGACCAATTTCTCGAGTTCTTTCAGTAACGGTTACAAGCATAATATTCATTATCCCAATCCCCCCGACAACAAGGGAAATGGCGGCAACACCAGATAAAAGAGAGGTAAAAGTACCGGTGACATTAGAAATTGTTTCAAGCATTTCTTCTGATGAGCGAATATTAAAATCTGCCTGGGCAGGATCAGAAATTTTATGACGGTTGAGAAGAAGATGACCGACCTGATTTTGGGCTCGAATTATGACATCACTACTAACGGCTTGAACAGAAATAGAGGAAAGATAATTCACTCCGAAAAGTTGTTTGAGACCAGTAGAAAGAGGAATATAAAGAAGATTATCACTACTTATCACTCCCCCTCCTTTAGCAACAGTAATTCCAACAATGGTAAAATTAATTCCACCAATACGAAGCGTCTCTCCTAAACAATTATAGTTTGAATCACCATATAATTCTTCAACCGTATCTGGACCGATAACAGTAACGTGGGCATTAGAGTTATAATCGTTATCGGTAATAAAACGACCAATACTAATTTTTAGATTATGAACAGGGGCATAAGCAGCCTTTACTCCATAAACAGAAGTATTAGTATTAGCTTGGTCAATGACCACTTGGAAACGGCCTGAATATTCAGGAGAAACAAGAGAAACAGCTGATAAATTAGCCTCTTCTAATGCTTGTGCATCTAAGAGAGTTAAGGTTTTAACGGTTGATCCACCTCTAACCGTACCGGAACGTTGAGAACCGGGAGAAACAGTAATTAAATTTGATCCAAGTGACTCAATTTGAGAAGTAACCGATTTTTGGCTAGATTGACCAATAGAAATTAGTCCAATAACAGAACCAATGCCAATAATAATTCCAAGCATAGCCAAACCGGTTCTCATTTTATTGAGTCTTAAGCTAATAAAACTTTCTTTAACCATTTCCCAAAACTCAATCATGGATTAAAACCTCCTTTTTGATAGAAGTACTACGACGCTGATGATTAAGACTATCTTTGACGATTTGACCATCTCGGATAAAAATAATTCTTTTAGCAACTTGAGCAATATCTGGTTCATGAGTAATCATGACAATAGTGTGACCTTGTTGGTTTAGTTTCTGAAAAATTTCCATAATTTCATCAGCCTGAGAGGTGGCAATATTACCAGTTGGTTCATCGGCTAAAATTAAGGCTGGGTCAAGAACTAAAGAACGAGCAATAGCAACCCGCTGCTGTTGACCACCAGAAAGTTGATTGCTGGTGTGATTAAGCCTGTCTTCAAGTCCAACCATGTTTAAAAATTTTCTAGCAATAATTTGGCGTTCTTCTTTTGGAACACCAGCATAGGATAAGGGGAGAATAACGTTATTTAGAGTGGAGGTTCTAGGTAAAAGATTAAATGCTTGAAAAATAAAGCCAATTTTACGATTACGAATATCAGCTAATTCATCTTCGGAGAGAAGCCCAACATCTTTTCCATCAAGGAGATACTGACCAGAGGTTGGTTTATCAAGAGCTCCTAAAATATGCATTAAAGTTGATTTACCAGAACCTGATGGACCCATAATAGCAACAAATTCCCCTTCTTTAATTTTGAAAGAAACATTATTAAGAGCGACAGTTTCTAAAAGATCGGTTTTGTAAATCTTTGAAAGATTCTTAATAGCAATAATTACTTTTGATTTATTCATATTTTTAATTTTCAGATACCGGGTGGCCCCCCAGGACCCATCATTACCCCACCACCACTGTTTCTAAAACCATTATTGTTTCTGTTTGAAGAATTAAAATCTGAAAAAGTATTATTATTTGATTTCTCTTGATTACTGATTGAGGAAGAAATAATTACATCACCCTCATTTAGACCAGTAAGAATTTCAGTTTGACTATCGTTGGTTAAACCCAAAGTAACGACAACATTAGAAACATCTCCGTCTTTAATGACTTGAACGGTTGAAGTTCCATCGTTACTAGTTTCAATAGCAAGAGAGGGAATCAATAAAACATCCGGCTTTGACTCAATAATAATATTGGCATTAATTGACATGTTTGGATAGATATTTGGAAGAGAGGTATCAAAAATAATAATGGTTGGATAAGAGGTAACCCCACTACTTGATTGACCGTTAGTATTAATAGCCAAAATCTGACCAGTAAAGGAATTATTAGGAAAGGCATCCATAGTAATGGTCACTTTTTGACCAACCTGAACACTAACAACATCAGTTTCAGTAAGAGAGACAGAAGCCGTAATTTGGCTATCAGGATTAATAATAATTCCAACGGATTGAGTAGCCTCAGAAGACGAGTTAGAAGAAGAGTTAGCAGAAAGGTTAGCAACGGACATTCCAGCGGTAAGAGCAAAATTGCTTAAAACTCCGCTAGCAGGAGCATATAGAGTGTTAGAGGCTTGTTGGTAAGAATACCATGATGAAGTAAGTTGGGATTGAGCAATTGTAATGGCAGAGTCAGCTAATTGATATTTTTCTTTAGCAATATCAAGAGACCGGTTGGCGAGATTATAATTTGTGTTAATTGTTTGTATTTGAAGATCGGTTTTAGCATAGTCGTTAATTTTATCGAGAGCGTCTTTAGCGGTATCGTAAGCCAATTGAGAAGACTCAAGTTGGTTTAAAAGAGATATTTTGTTTTGTTTAGCGGAGGCAAGATTATTTTTAGCAGATAAATAGGAAGCCCAAGCCGTGGTTTGTTTTTTTTGACCATCTTGATCCAACTGGATTTTAGCAAGCTGCTGTCCTTGTTTGACAAAATCACCATTTTTTACATAAACACTGGTTACTTGACCAGAAGAACTAGTATAAATACTAGTACTACCACTGGAAGTAATTGCCCCAGAAGCAGAAATAGTCCTAAGGAAGGTGTCTTTAGTAACAGTAGTTGTTTTTTGTTGAAATGAAGAATTTTTAGAAGAGTTATCTTTAATAAAGATAAAATAAATTATTCCAATTAAAATAATTATAATTATAATTTTAAAAACTTTTGGAAGTGAAAATAATTTCTTTTTAAGATTTTTTAATAATTTCATAAAGTAAATTATCTGTTTGTATTCTGAAAATTAACTGAAAATAGGAAGGGTGATAGAAAAGGTGGTGCCTTTATTCAAAACACTAGAGACTTTTATGCTGCCATTATGAAAAGTAATAATATTTTGAGCAATTGAAAGTCCAAGCCCAAAACCAGACTCACGATCCTTGGACCGAGCATTATTAGCCTGATAAAAACGATTAAAAATGTTTGGGAGATCTTTTGAGCTAATTCCAATACCTTGATCAACTATTTTGATAATTAATTGTTGGCTTTTAATGGTCGAGACTACCTTAATTTTACTATTATTGGGGCTGTATTTAATAGCATTGTCAATGAAAATAACAAAAGCTTCCATCAATCTGTCAGAATCGCCATTAACTTTTTTAGGATCAATTTTTGAAATAATGGCAATCTTTTTAAGATCAGCTTTTGGTTTTAACTGGTTTATAGATTCGGAGATTATTTTTTTGAGAGAAACTGGTTGGAATTTACTTTGAAATTGATAGCTATCAAAACGACTAATTTCCAACAAAGAGTCAGATAAGTTTTTAAGCTTATTGGCTTGACTTAAACCACTGATGATTACTTTTTTTGATTCTGATAAATTAAGTTTTGGATCACGAAGTGAAACTTCAAAAAGAGATTTTAAGGCGGTAAGAGGGGTTCGAATTTCATGTGAAGCGTCGGAAATAAAACGGTTTTGATCCTCGGTCATCTGTTGAATTGGAGAAAGAGTTTTACCGGCAAGAAAATAAGATAAACTACCAGAAACAATTAAGATTGCCCCGTTAACAAAAATAAGGTTTAATAATAATCGACGACGGCTTTCGACTAATAAATCGTTATCAATAAAAATAAAAGGAGAATTTTTTTGGAGCGGGTCTAAACGATGTTCAAAACGAAGACGTTGAGAATTAGCAAAACGAATCATTTCATTGTTAATTAGTTGATAAATTAAACCACTAAATAAAAAACTAATAGCCATAATTATGACTAAATACCAGAGAGTAAGTTTAAGCCGAGCTTTTTTAAACATAGAATTGTTTTTATTAAAGATTATTAAGCTAATTTATACCCAAAACCACGAATGGTCTGGATAAAAGGTTTTTGATTTTTAAAAGGAATATCAACTTTTTGACGAAGATTACGGATATAAACTTCAACTGTATTGAGAAGAATGTCTGATTCATAACTCCAAACATACTGAATTAGTTGATCTTTGGTTAAAATTTGATTAGGATGACGCAAAAAACACTCCAGAAGAGAATATTCTTTGCTAGATAATTTAATTTCCCTGCGACCTCTTTTGACAATAAAAGTGGTCGTATCTAGAGACAGGTCTCGATAAGATAAAATTTTGCCGTTAGTTTTTTGAGGTCGACGACTAATAGCCCGAATTCGAGCTAATAATTCTTCAAAAGCAAAGGGTTTAGTAAGATAATCGTCAGCACCATAGTTTAAACCACTAATTTTATCTTGGAGTTGGCTTTTGGCAGTCAACATTAAAATAGGAGTGTGATTATTATTATTCCTAAGTTTTTGGCAAATGGTTAAACCATCTAGGTTTGGGAGCATTAGGTCAAGAATGATTACATCATAATCACCAGAAGAAGCTAAATCATAACCCTCAAGACCATCAAAGGCAGTATCGACAATGTAATGTTCTTGTTCTAAACCTTTTTTAATTGAAGTAGCAATCAAATGTTCGTCTTCAATGACTAGAATTTTCATACAATAATTATAACTTGGGAGCTGAAAACTAGCTGAAAAAATTTTTAAAATAAAAACCAAAGTCAAATCTGCAATTAGTAGGTTTAAAATT
>CAZVMP010000013.1:0-23480 GCA_964628885.1 uncultured Gammaproteobacteria bacterium
AAAAATTTTTAAAATAAAAACCAAAGTCAAATCTGCAATTAGTAGGTTTAAAATTAACAAACTATATTAAATAATGCTATGATTAATTAATTATGAAAACAAAAAATAAAACTGAATCTAAAGCTATTAAAGATATGTTAAGAGAATTGGAAAATAAATTACTTGATGTTTCTAAAAAATTACCCCAACTACCTAATTCAGTAAGTGAGCTTTTAGTTAAATACGGACCATATTTAATGATAGTAAGCTTAGTTATTTGGGTAATATCGATGCTAACCACATTTGGGCTAGTGACAATGATTAGTCCTATAGCTAGAGTTGGTTGGTCATATGGTTATAGATATGGGGTTCGTTTTTTACTTCATGGAATAATTAGCTTAATCTCAATAGTGTTAATGGCAATGGCTATCCCGGGATTACTAAAAAGATCAAAAAAGGCCTGGAATTTAATGTTTTATTCATCACTGGTTACAGTTGTTTCATATTTAATTAATATTAATCTTGGTAGTTTGATTGTTGGTACGGCAATAAATTGGTATTTTTTGTTTCAAATCAGAAAATTCTATAAATAGAAAAGGGGGAGTAAATAGCTTATACTGTCGACAATGGACGAAAAAGAAAAGATTAGACTAATAACTCGTAATTGTCAGGAGATATTAACAGAGGACGATTTAAAAGGATTAATTAAGGGTAGTGAAGAATTAAGGCATTATATTGGTTTTGAAATTTCTGGAATGGTTCATTTGGGGACCGGTTTGATTTCAATGGGTAAAATTGCTGATTTCTTAAAAGCTGGAATAAAGTGTCAAATTTTTTTGGCCGATTTTCATTCTTACTTAAACAATAAATTAGATGGAGATTGGGAGAATATCCGCTGGGCAACCGAAAATTATTTTAAAGCAGGACTAATTGCTTCTTTAAGATGTTTTGGGGTTGACGAAAAAGAAGTCAAATTTATAACCGGAAGAGATTTATACAAAAACAACTTAACTCACTGGGAAACTTTTATGGAAGTAGGTAGGCAGGTAACCCTGTCAAGAAATTTGCGCTCAATTTCAATCATGGGAAAAAACCAAGGAAGTGATGTTGATATGGCGACATTATTTTATCCACCACTACAGGTAGCCGACATCTTTAGCCTGAGAGCAAATATTGTTCACGCTGGAATGGATCAACGAAAGGCTCATGTGATTGCAAAAGATGTTGCTAAAAAGTTAAAAATTAATCCGTTAAAAAATAAGAAGGGTGAGAAGATCTCACCAGTAGCAGTTCACCATAATTTAATTGCGGGATTAACAGGACCATTGAAGGGAGAAAATGATAATGAAACCTTAAAAATGAGCAAGTCAAAGCCCGGAAGTGCCATTTTTATTCATGATAGCCCTGATGAAATTAGAGAAAAAATAAACAAAGCTTATGCTCCTCCAAAAGAAGTTGAGTTTAATCCGCTAATAAACTGGGTTGAGACTTTGGTATTTTTTGGTGAAAAAGAGGGTAATTTTAAAATTTCTAGGCCTGAAAAATTTGGCGGTGAAATTATTTATACCAAAATTGATAAGTTGATTGAAGATTACAAGAAAGGAGACCTCTTCCCTCTTGATCTTAAAAACGGACTGGCCGATTGGTTAATTGAGAAATTAAAACCAGCCAGAGAATATTTTGAAAGACCAGAAGCAAAAAAAGGGCTTGAAAAAATGAGAGAATTTTTGAGAACAAAACCTCGTTAGTTTTGATTTATGATAAAAAAAGTATTGATTCATGTTTGTTGCGCTGACTGTTTATTAAAATTTATCCAATCAATTAAAGAAAATAATAAAGATGTTGTTGAAATAGTTGCCTATTTTTATAACCCAAATATCCAGCCAAGATCAGAATACCTAGCTAGACTTAAAGCGGTACAAAAAGTGGCTGAAGAGAATAAAATAAAAGTGGTGGTGCCAGATTGGAGCCCAAAAGAGTGGTTTTTAAGCCTTCAAAACAACGTTTTTGGAGAAAGGTGGAGAGAGAGACCATCAAGGTGTATTAATTGTTGGAATTTGCGATTAAGAAGGTTGTTTGAGTGGGCTAAGAAAAATGAATTTAATTTAGTTTCTTCAACCTTAATTACTAGTCATTATCAAGATAAAAATATAATTAAGAAAATTGGAATAACCTTAGAAAAAGAATTTGAAATTAAGTTCTTAATCCCAAAAAAAGTGATTAGAGAATTAAAAACAAAAGGATTTTATAAACAAAACTATTGTGGCTGTTGTTATTCGCTGGTGGAAGGATTGACAGAAAAGTTTAGTGGTAAAAGGCGGTCTAATAAATCAGCCCTTAGCCAATAATTAGTTGACTGGTTGTCTTTTGATAAATTTATATAGTTGTCTAAAAGATTTGGGAAAAATTCAGCATAAGCTTTTGGATTAGTTTTATACTCGAGGTTTCCATAATATATTAGTGCTGGTGGGTTATTTTTTAAAGCGTCAATTCTTATTTTTTTAAATTCATTGTTAACATCTAACCAAGGATACCAATAAGGGAAAATATCTATTGGTTCTCTTTTTGAAAAAAAATAAAAATCAGAATCGTGAGGGTATATTAAAATTTTTTCTTCAGGGTTAGTTAACTTTGAAATGTCTTCACCAATTCTTTGACGATAACTCCAAAAGGCGTCGTAATTATAATTACGATTAAGAGACTGTTTAAATATTGGTGAAAATTCTATAAGATTTAAAATAAAAATAGAAATAATTATTAAAAAAAACAAATTTTTAAATTTTAACTTTACTGTTTTTACAAAAATCATAAATACCGAGGCAGATGAAATTGCTAATAAGGGGAAAATTGCAAAATTGTAGATTGAACCTGGAATAATTTTTATACTTCGAATATTGACAGAAATAAATATGGTTATAAAAATTAAAATATATTTATATTTCTTTTGTTTACTTACAACAATAAACAGGACTATTAGGCATAAATGAACTAAAAATTGAAAAATAGAAGTGTAGCTGTCAAAGCTTGATAATAAGACTAATTCATTTTTCAAGAAAGATAATAGGTTTTGATAAAACATTGAATAACTATTAATTTGTTCAGGAAAAAATTTTGAATATATTTGATAGTTAAAAACTACGGCTTGTTGGAAAAAGCTAACAATTTGATTGTTAATTAAGAATAAAAATAAAGGGATTAGGTTTAAGAAAAAAGAGATAAGAATAAATTTATATAATTGTCTTTTGTTTATGAATAAAAAAGGAATGAAAAATAAGATTATTAACATTGGCTGTGTCCAAAAAGCAAGTGAAGAAAAAAATATTAATAAATAAAAATGGTAGTTAGAAAATTTTTCTAAATCTAAAATAACGGGTAAAGATAGCCAAAAAATTGAAGAAATAAAAATAGTTGTAAATGTTTCACTTAGATAAAGGTTTCCGTGATAAAGTGGGGCTATAAAACTAAGTAAAATAATCCATAAAGAAAAGGTAATTTTCGTTTTTTTGTTTTTAAATGAAATGAAAACTAAAAAAAAGGATAAAAAATAAACAAATAAAAGACTGAGACGAAAAATTGCTATTGCCCTGCTTGGATTCTGAGTTATCCAGAGTGGACCAAATAAATGAGCAAGATAAAAAGGAAGAGGAAAATGCATATTAAAAATGTCACGGTAAAAAAACTTATTTTGAGACATAAGGTATGGAGCTAATATGTTGTCTAACTCATCTAAATTAACCATAAAGTGGCGTATTAAATAAAAAACAAAAGCAAATATAAATAAGGAAGAAAGGAAAAAAAACCAAGCAAACTTATTTTTCTTTATCAGTTTCATTAATAGTATTATAAACTTAAGAACCAATGAAAAAGAGAAATATATTTTATAAGTTTTGCTTGTTTGTCTTAGTTTTTTTATATTTATTTTTAAGACTTTATAAATTTCAAGAAAGAACAACATATCATTTAGACCAAGGATTACATTTATTGGAAAGTTGGGAAATGGTAAAGAACAAGGATATAAGACTTATTGGACCAATGGTTAGTTCTAAAACATTTATGGATCGGGGCTTTTTTATTGGGCCACAATATTATTATGTTTTGGCTTTTTTAGGAACAATTACTAATTGGAATCCGATATCCATCGATATAATATTGTTGTTTTTAGAGCTAGGATTTATATTGGTTTTGGTTAATTGGGTCAAAAATAAATTTGGATCAATAGAAGCTTTAACAATTTTTGGTTTGTTTACTTTTTCAAGATTTTTTATAATTCACAGTCGTTTTTTTTGGAACCCCCATTTTTTACTCCCCTGGTCAATAATGGCCTTAATTGGTTTAGATAAATATATAGAAAGTCGGAAAATAAAATATTTAATAGCGGTGGGGTTTTTGTGGGGACTATCTTTTGGCTTTCATTATGCGGCAATTCTTTGGGGGCTACCAATATTAATTTTGTTATTAATTAATAAAATTTTTAAGAAAAAAGAAACATTTTTAGCCCTACCTTTAGGTTTTATTTTAGGTAATTTACCGTGGTTTGTCTTTGAGCTGAGAAATAATTTTTATAATATAAAAACAATTTGGTGGGTAATGAGTCAAGCAAAAAATAGTGGAAAAATGGAGCTACATTACTTTGTCTATCCACTAGGGGTTTTTATATTAATAAGTTTGGTTTGGTGCCTTAACAAAATTTTAGATAAAACTAAAAAAATAATTCTAGCAGTGGGGTTAATTTTAATAATAAGCTATTTTCAGATAGTAACAATAACCAACTACGTCCCTCTTGGGCATCCTAATGGCTGGAATTATCCAATAGCTAAAAACATTGTGGAAAAAATCTTAGTAAATGGGTGTCCAGAGGATTTTAATGTGGCAACAACAATAAGTGGCGATACTAGAGCCTACGACTTAAGGTTTCTGTTGATTAGAAGTGGCTGTAACCCAATGGGTGTAGACGAATATCCAGAAGCAAAAACCTTGTTTTTAATAGCACCGGTTGAGAGGCCTCCAGAAACAGAAAAAGTATGGGAAGTGAGTTCGTTGGAAAAATTTGAAATAAAAAGACAAGAAAAAATAAGTGAGAAGATTGTCTTTTGGGAATTACAGCGACTCTGAAGAAGAGACTTGTGACTTACGCGTTTGTTTGTCTTGATACATGGCAACATCGGCTTGATTTAAAGCTTCTGTTAGAGAAATATTTTCTTGGGAACCTAAATGAGAAATACCAACAGCAAAATCAAGACCTTTATGGAAAAGAGTATTATGGTCTAATTGCTTATTAAGATAGGTGTTAAATTTTTCTCTTTTGTCAGGAATAACATACTCGCAAGTGACAACAAACTCATCACCACCAATTCGAAAAACACGATCTCCTTTTCTAGAAAAAACTTCTTTAAGATATGAGGCGGTATTAATAATTAAGTTATCACCAGTATGGTGACCATGAGTATCGTTGGTTTTTTTTAAGCCGTTAACATCAATAACAACCAAAGTAACCTGACTGCCACGATTTAAATCAAAGTGTTTTTGATAATCTTCCCAAGCGTTACGGTTATAACAACCAGTTAAGGAATCGACAAAACTCTTTTCTTTAAGTTTTTTAAAATCTTCTTTTAATCTGGTTATTTCCACATAAGCATCAAAGGCATCTTGATACTGAGAATTTGGGGTTTCCTCTGGTGGCTGATAGTGATCTGGGTATTCTGTTTCAGCTTTCATAAATTTATTATATTATATAAAGATGACTAATAAAAAAATTTATCGAAGAATTGATAATGTAATTATTGCAGGGGTCTGCGGTGGACTGGCTGACTATTTTAAAATTGATGAAATTTTAGTACGAATAATCTTTGTGGCATTAACTATTTGGGGCGGAAGTGGAGTTTTAATTTATTTAATTTTATGGTTATTAATCCCAAAAGAGAGTCAAAAAAATAAAAAATATAATCTAGAGAATAGTGTCAAAGAATTTGCCCAAGATATAGATAATAAGGCAAAGACGGTAGCTAAAGAAATTAAAAAAGAGATAAAAGTAAAGAAAATAAAACCAGAAAAAAGACAAAAGAGTTTTTTAGGTTTAGTATTAATACTTTGGGGAGTAATTTTACTAATAAACAAGCTGGCTCCAAGGTTAATTGAGTGGGACTATCTTGGACCAGGAATATTAATAGTCTTGGGAGGTTACTTGGTATTTCAAAAATAATTATTCGCGACAACAATCGAGAATTTTACCAATGATACTATTGATAGATCCAAGAAAATCTTTTTTAGGCAAAGGCTTGTCTTGAGGTTGAAATTTTACCTTTTTGGGAGAAGAGTCAATCAAACCAAGATTTAACCCCCAAAAAAGATTATAGAGATCAAAAGATTTTTTGAAATAAGTATTAGCTTCTTTTTTATCACCTTTGGTTAAATATTTAGTACCAACTTCCATAAGTCGCATTGAGGCCGACAAAAGATGTTTACTAGTGCACCAAACTTCACCCTGACCCTCTTTAACAATTTTTTTCATTAACTCTTTTCTCATTTCCCGAGCGGTATCTAAAATATCAATATATTTAATATCACCCAACTTTTGGGAGGTAAAAAACATATGTTCTTCAATACTAATTAAGTTCATAATAGCCAGAGACAAATCCTCACCAGAAGAAAGGTCCATTTGATGTCCTTTTTCTAAATCTTTGGCTTTATTAATAAATTTTTGAATATCTTGATTGTTCATAAAATCCTCCAATCCAAAATTTTGGATTATCCCAAAAAGAGGGATTAACTTTTATAACTTAAAAATTAACTTAAATAGAATAGTAAAAATTAATAAAACACTAATTGGAAAAATAACTTTTTGGTAATGGAATAATATTTTTCCATTATTGAGATGGCGAGATTTGCGGTCAATAAAGATACCAAAAAACCAAACAAACATGCCTAGAATTTGACCAAAAATAATTTTGTCTAAACCAATAACCTTGTTGGTTACCCCACCAACCTGATCGGTAAAAATAAAATAAGTTAAGGTCAGAACCAACATGATAATTGAAAGAATAATTGGACTACCAAAAACTCGGTGTTTAATCTTGGTGGCAGCCCAAAAAGAAATCGCGGTATTAAGACCAGAAATCCAAAGAGAAACTAAAAAATCATCTATACCAAGTTTTTGAGCAAGGAACATTCCCCCACCAACAGTAACAATACAAACGGGACATTGAGCCATTAATGAGGTAGGAAATAAAAAAGAAAAAATTAAAAATAGAAAAATAAAAAAAACAGCTATCATCTTTTTTATTTTACCAAAAGTGGTTGACATTTAGGACAATAAAAAGTTCCTCGAGAACCAACAATAATCCGCTTAATTGGTGTTTGACAAACTAAACAAGCTTGGTTTTCTTTTTGATAAACGCGAAAATGGTATTGGTGTTGACCAAAAGAACCATCGGGATGAATATATTTATTATCTTTGGCAGTTGATCCACCGTGACTCAGAGATTCTTTGATTATGTTTATGATGTTTTGGTAAAGATTTTTTGCTTTAAAAGAAGTTATTTTATTGGCTGGAGTTTGAGGATGAAGATGGCTTAAGAAAAGAGCGTCATTAGCATAAATATTGCCAATTCCAGCAAATTTTGATTGATCAAGAAGAATAGTTTTTATTGCTCGAGAACTTTGCTTAAGCTGAGAATAAAAATACTTAAAAGTAAATTCGGGACTTAGAATATCAAAACCAATATTCTTTTGAAACTCAACAAGATTATTTTGAGTAAAGAGCCTAACCCAACCAAACTTACGTTGATCATTGAAAAAAAGTTTAGAATGGTCAGAGAAAGTAAAGATTAAACGAGTGGATTTATTAGGTAAGTTTTTAAAAGAATCTTTGGTGGGATGACCGAGAACGTTTCGTTTTTGAAAGACTCCTTTTTGAGAAAAAGGAAAATAGACAACTTGACCGGTCATCTTAAGATGAAAAAGTAAAACTAAACCGTTTTGAAGAGAAAGTGAAAGTTGTTTACCAAGTCGAGAGGTTGAAATTATTTTTTGTCCGATAACTAATTGATGGTAATTACCAGAAGAAATAAAACTTTTAGGAGTAAGAATTTCTAAATCTAAGATAGTTTTACTAATAACATGCTTGTCTAAAAAAAGACGGACGATTTCAACTTCGGGAAGCTCTGGCATAGGGTAGTTTAACAAGTTTGGGGGGTTTATGAAGGTTTAAACCAGGTCATCAAGATCAATAACAGAGATACTCTTATTTTTAGCTAAACGATCAATGGCAACGGTGGTATTAGCTAAATTATCTTTGATATCAGAAAAGGAATTAAGATGAGTTTGAACAGAACTAGCATAACCCATAACTAAAACAATATTAGAAATGTTCCAATTACCGGAATAAACTGAAATAACACTGAATACCAGAATAAGACAATAAAAAAAGACGGCAATATTCTGGATAGAAAACCATTCAACAAAATTCCAATTACAGATTCGGGTAAAATGATAAATATAGGCTTTTTGTTCTAAATGAGTATCATTTGATTCCTGAAACTTACTGTAGTAGTTTTCGGTTTTAGTGTTTTGAATGTCTTTGAGTTTAATATAACGTTGAGTAGTATAATAATCAACGATTGAATAGACTAAAACATAACTAATGACTAAAACAAGGACTCTAAGGTCAACAAAATAAAGAATGATGGGGATGGTAATCAGGGAGACAAAACTATCAACTCCAGGTTGGCGAAAAAGGTTCAAGGTGATGGTAGTAGCTTCGGAAAAATTACGAATGGCTTGAATACTTTGATTTCTTTCCTCTTTGCTCTCGGCACGAATATCTTGAGAAAAATAATTATGGATATCAAAACGAATATTACTAATAACCTCATTTAACTCTCTAACAGATTTAAGGCGAGTAAAATTATCAAGTAAACGGACAATGAAAATTAGAAGGATAACAAAGATAATAGAATTAAAATCAACTCGGTTTTCAACCTGGCTAATGACCAAGGAATAAAGATAAATAGTTAAAAGAGGTAAAAGGGCTGATAAAAACCGGATAAAAAACCAAAATAATAACCGTTTTTTGTCCTGAATGATTTTGAAAATAAGAAATAAAGTAATTTTGGTTTTTTTAATCATGACTTAATAAAATATTAATGTAAAGGCTAGAAAAGTAAAGCTGTGGTGATGATAAAATAAAATCATGATAAAAAATAAACAAATATTAGACGTCTTAATAATTGGATCTGGGCCAGCAGGATTGACGGCAGCAATTTATAATTCCAGGGCAAATTTAAAAACTATAGTAATTGCTGGAAATCAACCTGGAGGACAGCTAACAATTACAACCTTAGTAGATAATTATCCCGGATTTCCAACAGGAGTGGGTGGAGTTAAATTAATGATGGATATGCAACAGCAAGTAAAAAATTTAGGAGTTGAGATAAAACAAGGAGTAGTTAAGAAAGTAATTAAACCATCGATAATAGATGGAGTTTTTGGAGTGGAATTAGAAAATGGAGAAACCTTGGAGGCAAGGTCGGTAATTATAACGACAGGAGCGGCAATAAAATGGTTGGGGTTACCAGGAGAAAAAGAATTAATAGGTAGAGGAATTAGCGGCTGTGCCACCTGTGATGGAATGTTTTTTAGAGGCAAAAGAGTGGCAGTGGTTGGTGGTGGTGACACTGCTTGTGAAGAAGCTAATTTTTTAGCAAAGATATGTGAAAAAGTCTATTTGATTCACCGACGAGATGAACTAAGGGCTTCGATAATTGAACAAAAAAAAGTATTTAATAATCCAAAAATAGAAATTTTGTGGAATAGTGAAGTAAGAGAAATAAACCCTATCAATAAAGAAGAAAAACTTCATTCTATAAAAATAATAAATAACAAAACTAATGAAGAAAAAATACTGAATTTAGATGGATTGTTTGTGGCTATTGGTAGTCAGCCAGCAACTGATTTTGTAAAAGAAATAATTGAGTTAAACGAAAATGGACAAGTAATAGTGGGAAGGAATAAGGATTTAGTAACAATGACCAATGTACCAGGAATTTTTGCAGCTGGAGATTGTGTTAATAGCCGCCATAAACAAGCAATTGTAGCAGCAGGAGATGGCTGTCGGGCAGCTCTGGAGGCAGAGAGTTGGTTAAATTCTAAATAGTGGATAAAAGACGATTAATTTTAGAAATAAATTTAGCGGTGGAAAATTCGGCAGCACGAGAAAGACAATCCGAAGGGTTAATTTTTAATTTTTGGAACTTTTCAATAGCTTGAGCACAAGATTTGGGGGTAAGTTTATCAAAAAAAACTCCAGTTTTTTTATCAATAACAGTTTCGGTTACCCCACCACTACGGTAAGCAATAACTGGACAGCCATAAGCCATAGACTCAACTGGAACGATGCCAAAATCTTCCTGATCGGCAGAAAAAATAAAGGCTTTGGCGTGATGGTAAAGCTGAGATTTGACAGTTTGGTCAACTTCGCCAACAAATTCAATGGTAGGACCAGAAATTTGTTTAAGTTGATCTAAAACACCAGAAAAATCACGACCAAAAATTTTAAGTTTAAGCTTTAACTGATTACAAGCTTTAATAGCGATATCGAAACGCTTGGCTTGAGCTAGACGACCACCAGCAAGATAATAGGAATATTGAGGAGAAGAAGTTAAATTATTTTTAGGTAAATCAACGGGAGGATTAATGACTGTAGCCTGACGACGGTAAAATTTTTTAATACGGGCGGCAGTAGTTTTAGAATTGGCAATATATTGATCAACATTTTGAGAATAATGAAAATCGCAAATCCTAAGAAAATGATTAAGAATATTGACAATAAATTTAACTATTCGATTTTGAGTGAAACGACGAGCAGTAGGTAAACCATAAAGGTAACGAGGAGGGGTGTGACAATAACAAACAAGTTTGGCAGATTTTTTATTTAAAGAATTAGGAAAATAGGCACCGGTAGCAGAAGTGATGATAATATCAAAATTAGAAAAATTAAAAGATTTAAAGGCTATGGGTGAGATTAAACGCAAGGGACTAATAATTTTATGGGCTCCAGGAATATATTTAAAAAAACTTTGATGAATCCGATGATCCCACTTTTGACGGAGACGTGACTGGTGAGGACCGAGAGATTGAGGATGATAAATGGAAGTAAAAATTGGGGCTTGAGGAAAAATGTCGGAGAGGATTTCTAGAACGCTTTCAGCTCCTCCAAATTCTTTAATATAATCCTGAACTAAAGCAATGCGAGGCTTGGCGGTTTTATGATGAACTCCGTTTACCGAAGTATTGTTTTTTTTAGTATTTGATTTTTTAAGCAAGGTGTTAAAGGTAAATTTTTAAAACAAAGATGATTGTTGAGGTTTTGATTTTTGATCTAAACGAGAAACAAGTGATTTAAAATCATAATTTATTAAAGTTTGTCTAAGATGACTAATTAAATTTTGGTTCCAAAGGGAGTCTTTAAACTTAAATTTAAGAGGGATGTTGTCGATAAGAAGAGCTAGTTTTTGAGAAAGATAAGCATTATCTTTATCAGTGATTAGTTTTTGTCTAAGAGAAGGTTTAATATCATCTAGGTGATTATAAACAGAATCAAGATTACCATAAGCTGAAAGCAGGCTGGAAGCAGCTTTGGGACCAATACCGGTAACCCCAGGGTAATTATCAGAGACATCCCCCATTAAAGCTTTGAGGTCGACAACTTGATGAGGAAAAACATTTAAATTATCAAAAACATCCTGTGGTTGAAATAATTTAGTCTCTGACAACCCACGAAGAGGCATTAAAAGAGAAGTCTTAGGACTAACCAGCTGCATTAAATCTTTATCACCGGTAATAATAATGTTTTGGTCAATAAAACCCTTAGTTTCAGCCCGACGGGAAACGGTGGCAATAAGATCATCAGCCTCATAACCACCAAAAGAAAAAGTAGTAATCCCAGAATCAACTAAAGAAGAGGCTAATAATGGTAGTTGAGAAACTAAAGATTGGTCGGCAGGTTTCCGTTTGGCTCGATATCCGACAAACTCAGATTGACGGAAGGTGGGCCCAGGAGAATCAAGACAAACAATTAAATATTTTGGTTCTAATTGAGTCATGGCGGAAATAAGCATAGAATAGAAACCATAGAGAGCATTAACAGGTTGACCAAAAAAATCTAGTTCGGGAATAGAGTGATATGCTCGATGAATAACGGCATGACCATCAATAATTAACAACTTAGACATAAGTGTAGTTTAACAAAAACAAGCCCATCCAACTCTCTCTTAAAAAGAAAGTAAAAAAATAAAAATAATTTTAAATAAAAAAGATAAATAACTGGTAGAATTTAATGATGGAACAACACCCAATTCCACAGCAAATTTCGTCCTACGAATTTAAGCTGGTGGGAGATATGACTTTAAAACAATTTTTGAAGGCGGCTGGAGGAATTTTACTGGCAATACTAATAAATTCAACAAAAATAATTGTCATTGTAAAATGGCCATTAATGTTATTTTTTAGTGGCTTAGGATTATTATTAGCATTTGTCCCGTTTGAAGATAGACCCCTGGAAACTTGGATTACAGCTTTTATTAAATCTATTTATTCTCCAACAATTTTTTTGTATAAAAAAAATAATGATAATAGTTGGTTGGAATTTAAATCTGACCAAACTGGAGCTGAAACAGACGATCCAGATGAGGCAATAGAGACAAAAAATCTATTTGTTTCGGCAGTTAAAGACACAACTGCTATTAAAGAAGAATTTATTCGGGAAAGATTTCGTTTGAAAAAAAAAGATAATGAGTCAGAAATGGTAAAAGAAAAAAATGAGACAGAAAAAACAATGGAGGAAATATCTCAAGATAAAACAACTACCGTTGAGGGAGAGAATGAAGAAACTAAAACCACTGATTGGAGAGATGAAAAGACAAATCTAAACTTAAAATCGGAGAAATTAGGGGCTACGGGTAAGGCGGTATTTGGAGCAATTCCCATGCCAAATAGACCGGATATTCCGAATATAATTGTGGGGATGGCGACTAACACTGAAGGAAAGATTATTGATGGAGTAATTGTAGAAATACAAGATGATCATGGTAATCCGGCCAGGGTAATTAAAACTAACTTATTAGGGCAATTTAAGATTTCCACTCCTCTAGTTAATGGACGGTACTTAATTATTGCAGAAAAGGAAGGTTATAATTTTGATCGGGTTAATGTTGATTTGAGTGGAAAGATAGTTGACCCAATTAGGATTATTGCCCGTAATTAGTTTATGATTAATTAAGAATATGACAACTGACCCATTAAAAATAGCTATTAAAGGGAGTACTCAAGATCATTTACCAATTGAAGATATTGTTGACGGGATAGTAATAATGAAGGACGGATCCTGTGCTTCAATTATGCAGATATCTTCAGTTAATTTTGATTTATTATCAGAAAAAGAACAAGTAGCTTTAGTGGTGGCTTACGGAGGAATATTAAATTCATTAAATTTTCCAATACAAATTGTAATTAAATCTAGCGCAAAAGATGTTGGAGTTTATCTTAAAAGACTTCAAGAAGCGGAAGAAAAGCAGGCGAATAAACTTTTAAAGGAAAGGATTGGGAGTTATCGGAAATTTATTGACGAGATGGTTAAGAAAAATGAAGTATTATCAAAAACTTTTTACGCAATAGTTAAATTTTCTTCTTTAGAATTAGGAATTAAATCAGCAGGAAAACAAACAATAACTAGTTTATTTAATAAAAGAGTTAATAGCCTACCCTATCCTAAAATGGAAATTCTGGAAAAAGCAAAAGCAAGTTTGGAACCAAAAAAAGACCATCTAATTAGATTATTTTCCAGATTAGGTTTAGAAATAATACCATTAAATAACCGAGAATTAATTGAATTATTTTATAAAATATATAATGAAGAAGTGGCTACTAATCAAAAAATGGAAACCACTAATTATCAAACTCCAATAGTAACAACTAAGTAATATGAAATTATTCGGTAAAAAAAATAATAAAACTGATGAACCGACAGTGGGAGAGAAGTTAACAGGAACGGAAAATAAGCCGGTAGTTGAGGAAAAAAAACCATTTAATGAAGGCTTGGTGTCAACTAAAGATATTATTGCTCCAGCGTCACTGGAGGTAGATTTTAATCATGTCAAAATTGATAACAAATATTATCGAACTTTGTTTATGGCATCATATCCCCGTTTTGTGGGAATAAACTGGTTGTCATCACTAATTAATTTTGATGCCACTTTAAGTGTGTCAATGTATGTTTATCCAACTGATGGAAAAGCAATTCTGGATGATTTAAGGAGAAAGATTACGGAAATGGAAGCAGAAATTAGTACCGATATTCAGAGAGGACGATTAGTTAACCCAGCAACGCAAGCTAAATTAGAAGACGCTCTAAACTTACAAGCAGATTTAGTTAAAGGAGAGGAAAGATTTTTCCAATTTGGATTATATGTAACGATTTCAGCTGAGACTAAGGAGGAATTGGATAGAATTAACAAAAATTTAGAGGCAGCTTTAGGATCACTTCTTATGGTAAGCAAGAGAGCAACTTTACAAATGGAGGAAGGATTTGTAACAGGATTACCAATAGGAGAAGACCGATTGAATATTACCCGAAACATGGATACGACTTCTTTGGCAACAACATTTCCGTTTGTGTCTTCTGATTTATCAGATGATAAGGGGGTTATGTACGGAATCAATATTCATAACGGATCACTGGTAATTTTTGATCGATTTTCAATGCAAAACTATAATTCAGTAGTCTTTGCAACTGCTGGAGCCGGGAAATCTTACATGATTAAATTAGAGGCCTTACGATCGTTAATGTTAGGAGCAGAGATTATTATAATTGATCCAGAAAATGAGTACCGAGATTTAGCGGAGGCAGTAGGGGGACAATATATTGCCTTTGGATATGGGGAGGAGTCAAAGATAAACCCATTTGATTTATCATTGGCGGAAGAAGAAGGAGAAAATGCTTTAAACAGTAAAGTACTATCAATTCATCGATTAATGAAAATTATGTTAGGAAATATGGACCCAATGGAAGAATCAATTTTAGACCGAGCAATGATGGATGCTTATAAAATGAAGGGAATTACTCCAGATCCAACAACTCAAAATAGAGAGCCTCCCTTAATTGAAGATGTTTATAAATCACTGATTGGAATGGAAGAAGAAAGAGCAAAAATGTTGGCAGCAAGAATGGAAAAATATATTAGAGGTTCATTTGCAGGAATTTTTAACCAAAAAACAACAGTTAATTTAACTAACCAATTTGTAGTATTTGGAATAAAAAACTTAGAAGATTCCTTAAGACCAGTAGCTATGAATATAATCTTGGATTACATCTGGACGGTAGTTAAAAAGAATTTAAAGAAAAGAATTCTGGTAGTGGATGAGGCTTGGTATTTAATGCAGTATGAAGATTCAGCAGCTTTTTTGAGAGGAATTGTTAAACGAGGAAGAAAATATTATCTTGGAGTAACCACAATTACACAAGATGTAGATGATTTTTTACAAACTGATTATGGTAAAGAGATTGTAACTAATAGTGCTATTCAAATTTTATTAAAGCAACATGCAGCAGCAATTGACCAGATCGGAGAAGTATTTTATCTAAGTGAAGGAGAAAAACAATTATTATTAACAGCCGACAAGGGTCAAGGGATATTTTTTGCCGGTCAAAACCATGTAGCAATTCAAGTAGTTGCTTCTGATGAGGAGCATATGTTGATTACTTCTAATCCAGAGGAGGTGCTTAATAAGAAAAAGATTATTTTAGAAGAACCAAAGAAACCAGACTTAAAACAAGAAAATAAAAATATAACTTCGACTCCCCTGCCAGCTAAACCAATAGTTAACCTTGAAGAAAAGAAGGAAGAAAAGAAAGAAGAAGAGGTAGAAATAGAAACAGTACTACAGAGAAAAATTGAAGCTTTGGAAGAAAATGAAAATATCTTACTAGAGGAAAAGCCACCAGAAAAAAAATTAGAAGGAGAGATTAAAATTGATCAACTACAAGCAACTCAAGAGACAAGGTTTGTGCCACCAATTAAACCAGAAGTAATTGAACCGGAAAAGAAACAAAAACCAATATTTATTAACACCGAGGAAACAAAGGTACCTCAACCTCCTCAGTTAGTAAAAAAGCCAGTTCCGGTTTTTGAAGAGAAAAAAAATGAAACTAAGGCTAATGAAGAGAAAAAAGATTTAGATTATGATGATCTTTTTGGCAACGGGATAGTTTAATTTTTAGTATTAAAGTTGGTATAATTTTTAGTGATGAAGAAGACAAAGGGTAATGTTAAAAAAAGCCAAGGATCGACAGGGACGGAGATAGAGACGGCAGCAATAGCAAAATTAGTAAAATTTAAAAAAGAAGGTAAAAAGTGGAATGTTGGTAATAAGTTTGAACAAGAAATTAGCCAACTAATAGGGGTTGAATCTGTTTTAAGTCCTGAAATAGCCTTAAATATTTTAAAAGAACGGGTAGAAAAGAAAAATTTTGATTATGTTGAGGAAAAAATTTCCCAGTTAAGCCAAGGGATTAATGAAAACTTGGGAGGAGACAAAGAGTCGGAAGAGAAAATTAAAACTGAAATAGGCAAAATTGTAAATCAAGATGAGTTTAGAACTCAAGCTGAAGAAGTGGCTGGTTTAGCTCAAGTATTACCTAAAAATAATAAGATAGGGGTAGAAGTAACCGCCAAGGAAATAAAGATATCTTTGGATAAATGGCAAGAAAATAATATTGAAGAAGTTAGAGGATATAGAAAATTATTATTTGAAAAAAAGTTTGAAAAGGAAGTTAGGGAGGCTAACCTAGAAATAAATGAAGATCAAACTAAAGCAGTAAAAACAAAAGCAAATTTAATTTCCGAATTTTATTTTGGAGATGGTGGAATTGAAAATCAAAAGAATGTAGTCGTAGAATCAAATAAAAACGAATCGGTAGGAAAAATAAGAAATTCTTGGATTGAGGTTCAAGCAATAGTAGGTTTGATGCGAAAAAAACCAGAGGAGGTTGAAGAAATAGTCAAAAAAAATGAAGAACTGGATTCAAGATTAACTAGAATAAGAATTCCTTATGAAAAATTACCTCAAGCAAGAGCCTATGATGATGTTGTCAGTAGTTTAAGTCAACCGGAAATAATAGAGAGTTTTAAATCAATTGGTGGTGGAGTTAGGGGTGGAATAAGAACAATTAATAATATCAGCAAAATGACTGGAGGTTGGGTAGAAAAAGGGGTAGTTGGTATAACTAATAAGTTTGCTTCAAAAATAGGTAATCAAGTAGCCTCGGAATTTGTAAAAAAATCAGCAGAAATATTGGTTAAAGAAGGAATAAAAGGAGGGCTTAAAGCAATATTGAGTGGAGTAGCTAAGGGTGGAGCTAAAGCAATGGTGGCTGGTGGAATAGGAGTGGCTGCAGGAGTGGCAACTGGACCACCAGGGTGGTTAATAACAGCAATTACTTTGGCAAAAAAATTTATTGGTGCTATTGCTGATAAATTAGGAGTTAATTTTGCTAAAAAAATAAAAGAATCTTTAGCAATTACTGGCAATAAGATAATTGATGGTGTAATTCAAATAGGCTCAGCGATAGTAATAATACCAACAATAGCAGTAGGAATAGCGATAGGACCAATTGTAGTGATAATAATTGTATGTTTATTTATTTATCAAATGTTACAGTCAAATTTAATATCTAGTTTGGTGCCAAAAATTGAAGAAATTGATAATAAAATAACTCACGGCGAGATTACTTATACAGAAGATGGTCGAATTAAAAGTTGTGGAGTAGATATGACAACAGATTTCTATAGAAATAGTCATGTACCAATAGTTTCTCCAGAAGCGATATCGATGTCATCAAAAACAGTTGAAGATTATAATAATGAATTAAAAAATTTTATTGGTGATCAATATGGAAAACAGTGTGGGGTGGTATATGCGGCTCAATATTTAGCTTATGAATTTGATTTTTGGGTACCGTATTGGCTTACTGGATCATGGCCTCAAGAAGGAATTAATCCTTCTTGGGGAAGCTATTCGGTGTCAGATTGGCAAGGACACCGTGAAGGTAATTTAGGACTCGATTGCGGTCATTTTAGAAATTGGGCTTGGATAAATGGTGGCTTTCGAGCGTCAATGGATAATGTTAAACCAAATATCCCTTTTGGAAATTGTGACAAAATTAAATCAGAAATTGAACCCGGTGATGGTTTATATATGGAAAAACCAGCTGAAGCAGATGGAAAACATACTTATTCACACTCAGCAATTGTGATAGCATATGACGATAATACTATTAAATTTGCTCATTCAGGAGGAGGAAGTGGAGTAACAACTGGATTAATTGATATTTGTACTGGTATTGGAGTTGATAATAAAAATCATTTTGATTATTTACAAAAAAAGAATTATGGAAAAAATTAAGATTATTGAATGGTCAAAAAAAAATTATTTAATAATAATTTTATTTATAGTGGCGGTATTAATGTGGTGGTTAAAAATTAAAACTAATAATCAAAATAGTGATATAAACGATAACCTATCGACAATAACACCAGTTATTAATAATAAAACTGATGATTTTATTTCAGTAAAACCAATAATAAATGAAAGAAAATATAATGGAAAAACAAAAGAAGAAATTGTGAACTTTGAGATAGAGGAAAAAGACTTATTTGTTTCTAATTTAACTCGTGAAGAAATTGAAGAATTGGATATGACTCCAAATTATGATTTTTCTGATTTTTTACCTAAAAAAAAAGAAACTTTTATAGCTGAAAAATATTCTAGTGAAGAAAGAATATTAACAGTTAAGGGATTAATTGAAGATAAAGATAAAATATTAGAAGAGATAAATTATTGGTTATTTTATGAAACTGGAAATAATCCAAGGACGATAAAAATTATTTGGAGTCAGTGAAATTTTTAAAAAAATATCTATTAATAATCAGTTTAAGTGCAATAATGATGGCAATGGTGGGATATAAGATATGGCAAACTAACTAATCCTGGAGACGAACTGGCATGATGATATGAGTAAAAGAAGGATCTGATTGATCATGAAAAAATACTGGAGTTAAGCTTTCATTAAGTTCAATTAAAATTTCTTGGCTTTTACAAATATTAAGAAAATCACTTAAAAATTTATAATTAAAAGCAATTTCAAGATTTTCTCCTTCAACTTTAGATTCAATTTCAATTTTATTTTGACCAACTTGAGGAGCATTAGCAGTTAATTCAACTGATTTATTTTTAATATTCATTTTAACAACGTTAGCTGATTCCCTGGCAAAAACAGAAGCTAATTTAACTGATTGAAATAATTCATCACGATTAATAAAAATTTTTGTTTGATATGATTCAGGAATTAGTTTTTTATAATCAGGAAAGTCTCCCTCAATAAGTCGAGAAACTAGTTCTATATCGTCTAGAACAAACATTACCTGATGTTCATCTAGTGTGAGACCTATTTTAATTTTTTGATTGGTTTTAGCTAATTTAGTGACTTCAATTAAACTCCTGGCGGGAATTAAAAAAGTAATTGGCTTATCAGTTTTAAGATTTAAAGAATTAACTAATTTAATTTCTTTAAAAGATAATCTAAAACCATCAGTAGAAACTAGAGTTAAAGAATTTTGAGAAAAAGAACATAAAATACCAGTTAAAACAGGACGAGTATCATCAGTAGCAGCAGAAAAAGCCATTTGAGAAATAGCTTGAGTTAAGATATCAAGATCAATTTCAAAAATAGTTTCTGGATTTATTTTAGGAAATTCAGGAAAATCGGTTGAGGGTGAAGTAGTAAAACTAGATTCAATCTTAGCAGAAGAAATAGATAAAATATTAGTTTTATTAAGAGATAAATCAATTTTACCGAGAGGGAGATAAGAAATAAATTCAGTAACTTCTTTTGAAGGAATAGTAATACTCCCCTCTTGATCAATTTTAGCGCCAATCCAATAATTAATACTTAATTCTAAATTAGTAGCAGAAATTTTAAGACGACCTTGATCAGTAGATAATAAGATATTTCCTAAAATAGGAAGTTGATTTTTAGAAGAAACAAAACGGGAAACATTATTTAAGGCAAGGTTTAGATTCTCCTGAAGAAGAGAAAGTTTCATTGTTATTATTATATAAAATTAATAATAAAATAGTAGTTGTAGTTAGTAGGTAAGGTTAATAAGTGAATTAATATTTTTTTAAGTGAAAGAATGGGATAAAAAATATTGTTTAATAATGTTTAAAAGATATATTTAATGAAAAACATAATGGTTTTTAAGGTTTTTATCTTATAATTTATGATAGGCTTTGGGTAAAATTCGGTGGAAAAATTAAAAAATAAATGTGGAAAAGTCTGTGGATAAATGAAGAGATTTTGTGGATAAATAAAATTGGATTAAAAAGAGGATTTTATTTGGTTGATAAGTTTAGTAATTTGTGGATTAGTGGATAAGTCTTGGTGGATTTTGTCTCTGGCATGAATAATACTAGTATGATCTCGACCACCGAGAAGACGACCAACTTCTTCTAAAGGGAGATCAGCTTCAGTAATTAGAATATAAGCGGTAATATGTCGGGCATAAACTAAATCTTTTTTACGACTTGGACCACAGAGATCACCGGTTTTAATATTAAAGGTTTTAGCACAGACAGAAATAATATGACGAGGATTAATTTTTAAATTTAATGAAGAATTAAAACCAAGATTTGAATTGGGATTAAAAAAATCTTGAACAAATTTAAGATCAATAGGAGTAACTTTTTGAGATAATGATTGAACTGATATTTGTTGAAGTTTACCTTCAATTTCTCGAATGTTTGATTCAATATTAGTGGCAAGAAAAGAAATTGCTTCAGGAGTAATTTGGATTTGATGTTCTTCAGTTTTTTGTTTGATAATAGCTACTCTCATCTCATAATCAGGAAGCTGAATATCAACAGTAAGACCACCCATAAATCGGGAAACAAGTCGATCTTCAAGATGGTCAATCTCACTGGGTTTACGGTCGGAGGTAAGAATAATTTGTTTACCTTTCATATGTAGAGCATTAAAGGTATGAAAGAATTCTTCTTGAGTGTATTCTTTGCCGGCTAAAAATTGGACATCATCAACTAAAATGCAATCTAAGTTTCGATATTTTTCTTTAAATTGGTTCATAGTTTTTGACTTAAGAGCAGAAACTAACTCATTGCTAAATGTTTCGGCAGGAAAATATTTTATTTTATATTGAGAATTAGTTTCTAAAAGTTGATGACCAACAGCTTGCATAAGATGAGTTTTACCAACCCCTACTCCACCCCAGATAAAAAAGGGATTGTAGGAGAGTCCGGGATTTTTAATAATGCCTTGAGCAGCGGCATAGGCAAAATTATTACTATTACCGACAATTAAAGTATCAAAGGTAAATTTAGGATGAAGATTATTTTGGTGAGAAGTATTTTTAGGAGAATATTCAAATAAAGGAGAAGTAATTGGAGATTGATTGAGAAGAGGTTCTTGGACAATAAAATCAAGAGTATTTTGGGTTTTGGTTTGATTATCAAGGGCACTTTTAAAAATTTGATAATAACGTTTTTTATTAATGTCAACTAAGTAGGAATTAGGACAGGCTAAAGTAGCTTTATTGTTTTGAAGACTGATGAGTTCAGTTTTACTAACAAAGGTTTGAAAAACTGCCGGAGCTAAAACTATTTTAAGTTCTTCTTGAGTATTTTTCCAAAGGCGGTCAATATCCATGAGTTGATTAAAAGTTTATAAAATAATAAAACTGGGCAAAAAAATAAAATTTCGGGGAGGAAATTAAGTTATCCACATAATAATAAATGAGTTTTCCACAAAATGAAAGGGGAAGTTTTAGAAGATAAGGGTTAAATTAATCTTGGTTTATAGAATCCGGGGTTTTGTGGTAAAATTTGACTTATGACAAAAAGAACATATCAACCAAAATCTAAAAAACGAGCTCGAGTCCATGGATTTTTAAAAAGAATGAAAAGCGTGGCCGGAAGAAATACTTTAAAGAGAAGAAGAAATAAAGGGCGAAAAAAGATTTCAGCTTAATTTTAAGTTTTAGTTTATTGGAGATTTAAAATCTAGATTATAATAGGTTGGTGATAAAGAAAATAAACAGATTCAGTGGTCGAGGAAAGTTTTTAGAGGTTAAGAGTTTAGGATCAGTGGTATTTAATTCACCATTGTTTGGAGTATTGGTTTTAAAAAAGACGGACAATGAGATTAAATTTGGATGGATAATTTCTAAAAAAGTTTCTAAAAAAGCAGTAGAGAGAAATAAAATTAAACGGAGATTAAACCAGATTTTAGAAACTAAGCTGGACAAGTTTAAGGTGGGAACAAGAATAATTTTTTTAATAAAAAAAGAAATAAAAGATAAAACAAAAGAAGAAATAGAGATAGAAATAAACAAGTTAATAGAAAAATTAAAGGATTAATGAAAAAGGTAGTTTTAAAATTATTAGTTTGGTATAAAAAATATATTTCTCGAGGAGAAAACTGTCGGTTTATTCCTAGTTGTTCAGAATATACTTATGAGGCGGTTAAAAAATATGGAATAATAAGAGGATTGTTTTTAGGAATTAAAAGAGTCTTAAGGTGTTATCCGGGCGGAAAAAGTGGAATAGATTTGGTAAAATAAAAACTATTATGAACTTGTTTAAAGCCCCGTTTGTAAATGCTTTGTTTGGATTTTATTATTTATTAGGGAATTTTGGTTGGTCAATTGTAGTAGTAACGATTGTTATTAAATTGATTTTATTGCCATTAATTTGGCCGAGCTTAAAATCAACTAAAAAAATTCAAGCATTACAGCCGAGACTAAAGTCTTTGAAAGAAAAATATGGTAAAGATAATCAAGCTTTAGCTAAGGCACAGATGAATTTATATAAACAAGAAGGAATTAATCCGATGTCAGGTTGTTTGCCACAGATTTTACAGATAGTAGTACTATTGTTATTTTTTTCAGCGTTTAGTATGGTGGTTAATTTTTCTCAAGGCAAGGGTAGTTTAGAAGAGGTTAATAATCAGCTAATTAAACCATTTAAAATTAATGAAGAGTTTAGGTTTGATTTAGGATTTTTGGGGGGAGATTTATCAAAGACTCCAGCAAATTCTTTTAAGGATGGAATGGGAGTAAAAATGGTTTTACCGTTAGTATTGTTGTTGGGATCAGGAATATTGCAATATTTTGGAGCTAAGGCGGCAATGCCAGATCCAAAAATAACCCAGAACATAGCTAAAAAAACAGAAGATAAGGAGGATGATATGATGGCGGCAATGAGAACCCAATCACTTTATATGATGCCAATAATGACAATATTTTTAGGATGGAACTTTTCTTTAGGGATTCTTTTATACTGGTTTACTAATTCAGCGATGATGGTAGGACAGCCATTATTATTGAGTAAATTCGGAGTAGAGGATTGTTTTTTTTATGGTATTATTGGGACTGTGGGTA
>CAZVMP010000014.1:0-21279 GCA_964628885.1 uncultured Gammaproteobacteria bacterium
TTACATATTGGGTAATACTTGCCTTATGGCTTGTTAAAATTTTACTCAATATATCCCCGCCAATGCGGGGTTAGCAGCTCAATTTAGCTGCCAAGAAAAAAACGAAATTGAAAATAAAATTACTTCGATTCGATAAATTGTTAAAGTACAAACAATTAGTTTAAAGAGATAAATTTCTTTATCTCCTTATTCCTAACTATCTATCTACGATCTAAAATCTACGATCCACGATCTATTTTGTGGACCTGGGGAGATTCGAACTCCCGACCCCTTCATTGCAAATGAAGTGCTCTAACCAACTGAGCCACAGGCCCAGAATAAACATACTCTTAAATAATACAAAAAAAGCCGAAAGTTTAATGCTTTCGGCCACAATTCAAATCTTTTATTTCCTTACCCTCGCCTGACACCCCTCCCTATCTCTTGTTTTAATATATTGAGTTTAATCCTTAGCATTATTTAAGTGGGTTTATTCTACCTAAATCTTTTCTTAACGTCAATAGCTTATTTAAGGTATAATATTTCCCATGACTCAAATACTTCAATCCATTCTCGATATGATTAAATCTCATGGTCCTCTGGCTATGTTTGTTGGCGGAATTATTGAACAGATTATTGTCCCCATTCCTTCACCTATCATTACTATGTCTGGAGGAGCTTTTCTTATTGACCCCAACCTTCCCTTTTTTCAAACTATTTGGGAAATTATTACCCAAGTATCTCTCCCTTACTCTTTCGGAGCCATTATTGGTGTTAGTTTTGTTTATCTGATTGCCTTCTATGGTGGTCGCCCTCTTATTGATAAATTTGGTAAATATATCGGTATTAGTTGGAATTTAATTGAAAAAGTCAAAGCCGATTTTCAAAAAACCATCAAAGACGAACTTTTTATCCTTATTTCTGTTTGTATTCCCGTAGTTCCTGTCTCCCTTATCTCTGCTTTCTGTGGTGGTTTTCGCATTAAACATCAGAAATTCTATTCTATGATGTTTTTAGCCCTAATTATCAGAACTATAATTCTTGGTTATCTCGGCCTTAATGTAGGCGAAGCCCTTCTTGGCCTGGCCCACGGTCTCGATAAAATTGAAAGCTTTCTTACTATCTTTGGGGCCTTCCTAATTTTAGGGATTCTCTTTCTTAAACGAGAAAAGTGGCTCAAAAAAAATATCTAATACCCCCAAACACTTTTATCCTCTCCTTCATATCCTAGCGCCCAAAATCCATAACCCGCTAATTTATTCTGTCTTACCAAATCAATCTTCACCTTTAAACTCTGATTATTCTCAAAATATATCTGTCTAATTTCCCCATTTTCTTCAAAAACTAACCAAGGCGTCATTGATAATTCATCCCAATTAACCGTCAATTCTTTTTCCTTAATTAACCCCCTTACTCGATTCCAGCTAGCCATTTGACACCAACCTCTTTTTACTTGAGATTCAAAATCAGCAGTATAAGTCTTCCACTCATATCCATACAAGGGATATCCCATTACCAACTTATCTCCATCCAAATTCAAACCCAGATACTTCTCCACCACCTCACCAACATTTCTCTCTCCTATTTTTGATCCCAACGGCGCTACTGACCCTGCATAATCAACCCCAGGACGATGAAAATCATAAGCCATCACTACTAAATAGTCTATTTTATCAACCAATTTCCCAAGCTCCTCCGCTGGCCCTTTAATTACTGTATTAGCAAACACATCTACACTTATTTCTCCCAAATCTGCTTTTCTTAACTCATCTAAAAATAGTCCAAACTCTTCCCCTAAAATTTTTACTGGGCTATTTTGATACTCAAAATCTATATTAATCCCATCAAAATCTTCTTCCTCCACCACCCGCCTTACCTCCTCAATTAAATTACTCCTATGACTAGGATTAGTTAATAATTTATCAAGCTTGTCATCTTTAAACAACTTAATCCCTAAAATATTCTTTCCTCCCAAGTTTTTTGTTGTTTCCTTCTGCTTTAAATAAGCCTCATTATTAATTTTATTCGACTGGAAATCCCAAATTAATTTTCCCGTTTCCTCAGCCTCTACCCCCAAAAATATTAAATGACTTACCTCCTTCCCATAAACCCTTGTCTTTCCCACCATCCATGTTGGTAAAAACCCTAAAGTTATTAACTTTTTATCATCATTCTTCTTTAGTTGAATTAATCCTTGTGGACTTAGAAAATTATCATCATCTTTCCAAATCACTATCCCTCCAACCACCAATATTACCAATAATACTCCTCCAACAAATTTCTTCATTTCTCCCCGGTTTTTCTAACCGCAAACCTAATAGTTCTTAACAAATTCTCTATACTACCAAAAACAACCACCACTACCGCCATTGTAACTGCCAACACCTTAACTAAAGCTTCTCGTTTCATTACTCAATTTTACCATTGCTTTAAAACTTAAAAAATAAATCATTTAAAAAACAACGTTTTACTCCAATCTCTACTGTGGGTGATGGAGAACTCGAATCTCCGACCCCCGTCTTATCAGGACGGTGCTCTAACCAACTGAGCTAATCACCCTTAAAAGTAATCCCATTTTACCAATATCTTACTCAAAATTAAATACCTTCGTTTTTGATATTTGCTAAAAATTTTACCACCTCTTCTGCCACTCTTATTCCTGTCACTTCCTCAAATCTGGTGTAGTTAGGAGTCTTATTAACCTCAAATAACACTGGTCGACTAAAATCACCATCCTCAAATACCACATCTACCCCTGCCACCGCAATTCCACAAATCCTTGCCGCTTTTACTGCTACTTCTTTAACTATATCTGGCAAGTCACTTTTTTCAAATCTATCCTTCAGTCTAGGATTATCTCCAACTGCTCGCCTCATAACCCCCAACACCTTATCCCCCAACACCATCACCCGATAATCCTCTGTATTAACAATATATTTTTGCAACATATATTTATTTTCTCCACGCTTTTCCACTTCTTTTAATTCCTTTATTTTTTCATCAAAATCTCTTTGTCCATATATTTTAAACACCTGTCTTCTTCTATCTCCCCGGCTTCCTTTAATAATCACCGGAAAATCAAATTCTTTTATCCCTTCTTTTTCCAAAAACTCCAAACTCCCATAAACAGTCTTTGGTACCAACAGTCCCGCCCGGCTCAACTTCAACATCTGGTTAGCCTTACAAACATCACTTTGTCGACACCTTCTAATCACTGGGTCTATAACTATTTTACCTTTCCCTAATTGATCCAAAATTAAACTAGTTTCTTCCCAATAAATTTTATTATTCCTAAAAAAATAAACATCATAATCATCAATCTTATGATTTCTAAAAAATACTCGACCAGATTCTGTCTCAAAAACCAATTCTTTAAACGAAATCACTTCCAATTTAATTTTCAACCTATCAGCTACTGCTGTTAATTCTCTAAATTTACTCCCTCCAACATTTCCTCCAAAAACCGCAACTCTATTTGTCATTTTTTTATTAACTTTTAATTAAAAATCCACCCAAATCTCTTCTCCCAATCAAAAACTGAGAACTTAACCCTTCTCTATTGGCTACATTTACCGCTGTTGAGATCTTCTTCCCTTTTAACCAAAATGTCAGCCACACCACTGGTCTTTCATGAGCTCTTCCTAAAGCCGAACGGTAGTGACGGTAATACAAAACTCTTTCTTCTGTCAGCAACCCTAACTCTTTAGCTAAATTATAATCTATTGAACTTCTTAACGCTCCAGTATCTACCTTAGCTTTCACCTCAATCATCCGATGTTTTCCATTTTTTATAATTCTACTTTTATCAAATTTTGGCTCAAACCCCTTCGGTATTTTTACTCTTATTTTTTCCACTGGTTCAATTAACCGATTTCTTTCTTTTTCGTCTACTTTTTCAAAAAATTTTTCTCCAAATAAATACTTTGCTAAAGTAATTGCGTGATCTACACTCCTTACCTCAATCTCATCAACTTTTTCCAACCTAGCTCTTAACCCTGCTTTATTACACAACTGAATTGATAATCCTGGTCTAGCATTAACCTCTAAGACTTCCGGACCTTTATCTTTATCCAACACCACATCCACTCCCATAAAACCTAATTCTGGCAGAGCTATTTGACACTTTGTTGCTGTCTCTAAAATTTCCCGCCAAAATGGAATTTTAATTCCATTAACCTTTCTTTTCTTCTTTTTATTAAAATCATAAATCCTAGAAATCGATACTCCACCCCCCTCAATTCCAAAAGTAGTTATTCCTGTTGCCAAATCTACTCCTAAACCAATAGCTCCTTGATGAAGATTAGCTTTACCTCCAGACTTTTCTGTTGGAATTCTAAACATTGCCATTACCGGAATTCTATTATAGACAATTACTCGAATATCCGGCGTCCCTGACTTAGTTAATGCTAAAAATAATGGATGAATTTTTATCCGCTCTTCCACTAATACCGCATCTGGCATACTATGTAAACTATATTTTCCTGCCAATATTTCCTGACAATGTCTCTGAATATCTGCTGTTGTCACAACTTGGCCATTCATTTTCAACCATTCTCCTGCCCATTTTCCCCTTCTCCTAATAATCAAAATCCCTTCTCCACCATAACCTGATTCTGGCTTAATAACAAAATTTCCCTCCAATTTCTCCCAGCAAAAATCATTTAAATTTTCTTGTCCTTTAAACCTGGCTATCAGTTTTGGCACCGACACTCCCACTGCCATCAACTTTTTTTTAGTCCGATATTTACTATCAGCAATTGCCTTACCCGTAGCAGTATTTTTTCGCAAATAAACTTTATTCCGTTCGTTTTTAGTTAAAAATCGCTGATATTTTTTTAGATTAAACATAAGTTTAATTTTGAAACAATCAATTATTTTTTCTCCCTAATTCCCTTCTTAAATCTAGCAATCTCCAACCATCTAATCCCATCATAATTCCCTATTAACAAATTCACCACCAGTATTAATACTGTCATCAAATCAGGATGTCTTAAAACCAAATTCTGCATCCACACCGACCCCATCATTACCGCCCCTACCAATGCTAAAATTATTGTCCCTATCATTAATTTTTTAGCCTCTTTTTTACTTTTTAACAACTGGGTCCGAGTAAATTCTTCTGCTAATAAAATCATAAATAAAATCGGGAAAATTGACACCTGACTTATATCTATCCAACTAATCATTGATGACCATACCATAAACACAAAAGTCCCAATTGAAATTATTGCCAGCCCCATTGATCTTGCTGGCCAAAAGTGTAATTTAAGCTTTCTCAAAATTGACTTACTTACCAATGACAAGACTAAAATAACTGCAAACAATACTAACCCCCCCGGTATTCCTGTTGCTAAAAATGCCACCGCAATCATCGTCGGCATAAAAATTCCATATCCCGATAATCCCACCACATAGTGTAAAAATGACACCAATGTTGCTACCAACGGCAACAATAATAATAAAACTAATGTACTTGTTGAAATTCCTTTTCTTACTGCCCAACCAATCGCAACCTTAAGAGTATTTAATCCATTCCATTCCACCAATTTATACTCCAACTCTCCTTTCTTTGCTTCTTCTTTTATATTCACTACCGGCGCCAAAGTCGGCATTGCTTCCACTCTTGGAGTTGCTTCTGCCGTTGCTGTTAAACCAACACTTGGAGTTAATGTTAACCCCGCCGCTTTTACTGGTCTTAATCTTAAAGCTATTTTTAACCCCTCTGATTCCTTAGTCTCAACCCCAGCCATCAACCCTAAAAAACCCACTCCTAGTATTAGGTATACTATTATTACTATTTTTTTCATAATTAATTTTAATTAAAGATTAGATCTAAATCTAGACTTATTATTTATAATCTAATTTGTGGCGTATTATAGCACTATTTTCTTTAAATCTAGCCATTACTCCAATTAATTCATTTTTTCTCTCCTTTAGGGTATAATTTTCCCAATGAAATCATCTCTTCTTGCTCAGGTTAATATTGGCAATAATCTTGTTGATAATAGTGGTACCGCCATTGGCCCCAAACACAATACTATTGGCCCGCTTGTTAGTTCTCTTCTTAAAAATTCCCTCACCTTGGCTGGAATTATCTTTTTAGCCCTACTTATTTTTGGTGGTATTACCGTTATTATTAGTGCCGGCTCTGGTGACTCTAAAAAATCTTCCCAAGCTCAACAAACTATTACCAGCGCTCTTATTGGTTTTGCCATTGTCTTCTCTTCTTATTTTATTATTCAAATTATTAGCCTTATTACCGGTGTCGAAATTCTTAATTCTGGTTTATAATATATATATAACTTATGGATAAAATCTTTGGAACCATCACAGATCCTACCGGTTATAATAGTCAACAAGGTTCAGGACTTTTTCTTCTCCTTTCAAACATTTTTAAATTGGCCGGAGTCGTTGCTGGAATTTTCTTTGTAGTTCAATTAATTCTTGCCGGTTATGGTTATCTTTCTGCCAACGGTGACCCTAAAAAAACTGGAGAAGCTTGGAATAAAATTACCCAAAGCATTATTGGCCTAGTTATTGTTGCTGCCGCCTTCATCATCGCCAGCGTTGTTGGTTCTATCCTTAATATCGACATTATTAACCCCACAATCTATGGCCCAAATTAAACCTCTCATTGCTCAAACTGTCAACTATAAATTAGAAGGTCCTGGTCTAGCTCCCAACGATCTTAATCCTGCTAAACCACTTGAAACTCTCATTAGCAATATTATTGGCGTCTTAACCATAATCGCTGTTATTTGGTTTATTATCCAAATTATTTTTTCCGGCTACTCTTTTATTTCTGCCCAAGGAGATAAAAATAAAGTTGAGGCCGCCCGTAGCCGCTTAACCAACGGCATTCTTGGTCTTACCATTGTTGTCGTTGCTCTTGGTGTCGGTGCTTTCATCGCCACTCTTCTAGGAATTACTGATCCGCTTAATATCCAAAATTTTGTTCCTAAAGGTTAAAAACTATGACCACCTTTATAAAACCTATCTTTGCTCAAATCAACAACCCTGCCATCCCTAACTCCAGTAATATCATTTCTCAACCAGCAACTTATGTTAATAGTGTTATTCAAAGTCTTATTTCTATTTTTCTAATAGTTGCTGTCCTTTATTTTATTTGGCATTTTATTATGTATGCCTACCACCTAATTTCCTCTCAAGGTAATCCCGAAAAATGGAAAGAGGCTCAACATGCCATCCTTTACGCTTTTATTGGTCTACTTCTTGTCTTTATTATCTTTGCCCTCCTTAAGTTTATTGGTCTTCTTTTTGGTATCCCAAATCTTGAAAATCTCCGATTAACTTGGCCTTCTCTTTAATATTTTTTTAAATTTGTTATTATTTAATTAATTAATTATTTAAATAGAAACTATGCTTAATAAACTTAAACAACAAATCCAATTTGCAGCCATTGCCGCCCCCATCTACGCTCAAGAATCTATTGAGATAAAATCAAAAACTAGCGACTTTGAGAAACTTGGCAATTTAACTATTAGCGGTATTATTTCTGGCGCTGTTAGTTTGGTTTTAATTCTAGTCTCCTTAGTTTTCTTTTTCATTCTCGTCTTAGGTGGTCTTAAGTGGGTAACTTCCGGCGGTGATGAAAAGAAGGTTGGTGAAGCTCGTGCTCAAATTACTAACGCTCTAATTGGTCTAGCCATCGTTTTTGCCGCTTGGGCTATTATGAAACTTATCGGTGCCGTCTTTGGTATTGATATTCTTAAACTTAATATCCCTACTTTTTAATAAGTAAAAGGTTGTTTTTAAAACCCTCCGCTCAAACGGAGGGTTTTTTGTTGGTCTATTGTATAATTAAATTATGAATTCAATCATCAAATTTTTTCTTCCCCAGCCAGTTTTAGCCCAGCCTCAAAAATGGTCTGGTAAATGTATTTCTGCTGACGAGGTTGCTACTATCAATGGTTTTGAATGTCTTTTTCAAAATATTATCTCCGTTGTTTTTAGTCTTGCCAGTCTAGCTTTCTTTATTATGTTTATTGTCGGTGGCTTTAAATATCTTACTTCTGGGGGCGACTCTAAAAAAATTGCCGCCGCCTCCAGCACTCTTACCTATGCCGTTATTGGAGTTGTTGGCATTATTGTCTCCTGGCTAGTTATTCTCTTTATTAAACAATTTACTGGCGTTGAAGTCACTATCTTTAAAATTGGTTAATAATATAAATGATTAAAAAAATCTTACTTATTTTAAGTTTTTTTTGCCTATTTTGGTTTAAAACTCCTACTCTTCTAGCCCAACAACCCAACTCTCCTTCCACCACCCAAACTCAAGAGTCGGGTGGAATTATTGAATTCTTTAGTAGTATTTGGGAAAGCATTGTTCGCTTTTTTAGTTACCTTTTCGGAATTACTTATATTTCTGAAGATTACCAAGCCTCTACCAAAGATACTCGCGACCTAACCAATGATTATACTCGCCAAGACAAGGATATTGCCTCCCGAGCCATCCCCGAATCTGTTAAAAGTTATCGCAAAGGAGTCTGGTTTTATGAGGTTTTAACTAAAAAAAATAATAAATACCGAGACGAAGTTATTAAAAGTGATCAACCTGATGTTTGTCCTGATATTAAAATCACTGAAATTATCGCCGTTATGTGTCAGCAGGGACAAGATGTTCTTTATGAAAGAGAAAACCCTAATCAACCTCTAAGCTGTCTTCAAGCTCCCATCCCCTCTTTCACCCCAAAACACCCAATTTCTTGCTATATTAATGCTTACAATAATATCCAAGAAGTTCCTCAAGGTGTCTTTATGAATGAAGATCTTGCCGCCCCTATGACTAGTACCCAGCTAAACGACACTATCCGCAATATTATGCCTATCAGTTTTCAAGGTGAAACTGCTCCTCCCACCAACGACACTGCCCAACAGGCCAAAAAATTATCCGAAGACAGTGATAAACAAGAGCAAAATATGCTTCTTGGAATTCTCCCCCATCAAACTCATTATCAAATCCAATGTACCAACGAAGCTAAACTTAACCGTCAAAACCTAAGAGATGCTTTTTCCTGTAATATGTCTCCAGACAGTTGGGGAAACCCCAGTTGCGGAGAATTTGGAGAAATACTTGACCTTGATAGTATTCAATGTGATCCAGAATTTACCGTCAAAAACGGCCCCGGTCTCAGTCAACGTGGCAGTCACGGTCTAGCTCTAAGTGGCTACAAATACAAAGAAATTATTAAACTATATGGAGGAGATAAGGTTGATGTTGAAAAAAAATTTAACGATCGAGATATAACCAACATTCAAGTCTTAATGGTTAAAAACGAAGATTTAAACCATGACGGAGTTTTAGACAACGACCCAAATTGCACTGCTCTTGTAAACAGGGGTCTAGCAAATAAATATGAAAGGGCCGACCTAGAATCAGGTCGAGGCGGTTATTATTTTGATAACACTCCTTGTGTTTACGAAACCATTCCTCAACCAACAGATCCACAAAATCCAAACTACAATCCACCACCTAAATATAGAGTTAAACATCGAGGTGATCTTAAAGGAGAACACCAAGACAAATGTTATAGCAAAGTTACTATGTCAAACCTACACAACTATCTTTTAGGTGTTGCCGAAGGTTTCCGTCATTGGCACATAGAAAGCTTAAAAGCCCTAGTAATTGCTTACCGTCACACCGCCCTTGAAGAAGGCGCTAAGGGTTTTTTATATAATTTCAATGCTGATCAAGTTTTTCAATGCAACGAAGTTTTTCTCAATTTACCACAGGAAGGAGACAAAATAACCAACCAAGGAGCCGCTGTTGAAATCACCGATGGAGAAATGATAGTCGACAAAGAAACTAGAAAACAAAAATATTTTACTCCCGCCCATCACACTCTTTTTTGTGGACCCGGTTCTTATAACCCTAGCTTCGATGGCTTAAAATATGAACTAATTTCTTATGCCTATAATGTAAGTTCTGGTTCAAATCGAACCATTAGTGGTATTTGTTTTGAAGGAGTTGGTTATACTCTCCCTTACAATAAAGATATTGCTCTCTCATTAGATAGTTCCTATCTTCAGGCTTATCAATACAACCCAAATTCCCAAATTCTAGGACAAATTGATAATGGCCAAAACAACCAATCTTCTAATTGTCGCCTCGACAAACGCCTTTTTTCTTCACTTGATCAATTAATTTCTGCTTTTAATTCCCAAAACCCCGACAATCAACTCACTCTTCTCAGTTGTTATCGCAGCACCCAAGAACAAGAATCTCTTTGGCAACAATATTTATCCGAAAATAAAGGAGATGAATTAAAAACCATCTCAGAAATTAATTATCCTGGTACCTCTCCTCACCAAACCGGTCGAGCTATTGACTTTGGTGATAAATCAGGCAAATTAACCTCTCAATCTCCTGCTTACAAGTGGCTGGTTTCCAACGCTTCTCGATTTGGCTTTTATCATCATCAATTAGAACCAGAGCACTGGAATTACAAACTATAAACTATGCTCAAAAAAATAACTCAAAACAAATATCTCCTTATCCTTATTATCATTGTCATTATTCTTATTATTATTAAAATTACTTATTCCCTACCTACCAGCAATCCTCCACTTCCAACCGAAACTCAACCTGGACAATCCTCAAAAAACCCTTTATCCAACCCAAACTCTAATTCTTCTCTCCAAAATTCTGATTCTCCTTCCAACCAACCTCCATCTAATTCAAATCCCTCTGCCAACCGAATTACCGAGATTAATTATCAAATTCCTCTTTATAATTTCCTCCCTTATCAGGGTAAATACTTCTCTGCCCACCGCTATCTTGAGGCCAATAATTTAGAAATTATTGTCTCCCGTCAGGATCAAACTGACCTTGCTAAACAAGAAGCTCAAGACTGGTTAACTAAAAACGGAGTTGACCAACTTGACCGCTTTACTGTTATTTACAAATAATTACCACTTTATTTATTAAGTTTGCTAAAATTAATTATTAATCTATGACCTTCAAGCAACTACTCCATCATCTCAACCTCCGCAGCACCCGTCTCTTCCCTCAAAAATTAACTATCATTAAAGTAATATTAATTATCATCTCAATTACTACTGTTACTTTTTCTGTTAAAGCTATCTTAGCCCAAGAAAACCCTAACTTAAGCCAAAACTACATCAAAAAAAAGCAGGACGCTATTGAAAAAGGTAATAATCAAGAAGCCTGGATTGACTCCGCCCTCGGTAGTAATCTGATGAGCATTCAAATTATGCTCTCCGGCACCATTCCCGACTCTGTTCTTAGTGGAGAGACAACTCCTAATGGGTATCCGGTCTCTTATACTCCACAAGGGTTAATTGGCACATCAAATCAAATAATTGCTTCCATGTTTACTCCATCCGCTTCAGGGATAGAATATATTGCCCAAGTTAAAGAAAATTTTCTTGGAAAACCTGCTTATGCTGCTACCGGATTTGAAGGGTTAAAAAACATCTTAAATCTTTGGAAGGCCAGTCGAAATATTGTTTACATCCTTATATCTATATTTTTTATTGTCCTAGGATTAATGATAATGCTTCGAATTAAAACCAGTCCTCAAACCGTAGTTACCATCCAAAGCTCCATGCCTAAAGTAATCACTACTTTAGTACTTGTAACCTTTTCATATGCTATCGCTGGACTCTGTATCGATATTATGAATTTATTTTACTATCTTGGGCTATCTCTCCTGTTTAAAGGCACCAATATCAGTCAATCAGAAAATTTAATTCCTCTTGCTTGGGGAGATTGGTCTATTATGGGGCTTATCAACCTTATAAGAAATCTCTTTAATGATAAACCTTATGCTTTTGATGCTCTTACTAAAATGGATTTTTGGGGCGTTTGGGCATTAATCCAAAGATTAGCTCCATCACTATCAATTATGGCTCTAGGAGCAGTAGTCGGTGCAGTAATTGGAGGTGTAACAACCGGAGGTGTCGCAACATTAGGAGGAGCCGCTATTGGAGCTGTTGCCATATCAGTAATTGTTTCTATTATTATAGTATTTTATTTATTCAAAATAATTTTTAAACTAGCTAAATGCTATATATCAATATTATTAAAAATAATCTTTGGCCCATTTGAACTTTTCCTTGGAGCTTTCCCAAATTCAAAGGTTGGTTTCTCAACCTGGATTTTAGGGATTATTTCCAATCTAGCTGTCTTTCCTGTTACTGTTTTCTTTTTATTAATTGCTAATATTCTTATGAATAATATTAGCGGTGGTCTCTGGGCACCCCTACTTATAGGAGGACCAGTTGTTTTCTTCCTACCAGTTGTTATTGGTCTCAGTAGTATTGCCATGCTCTCAAAAATACCAGAGCTAGTTCCTCAAGCAATTTCACAAGCCAAACCATCCTCTTTTGGTAAAGGTATTGGTGAAAGCTTTATTCCTCTAGGAAAAGTTGCTAAACCACTTGCTAGAGAAGGAGTTGGTAAGGGGCTAGAAAAAATTGACAATAAGTATGGTGCTCAGGCGTCAGTAGGCAGTGATGGCGATCCTAAATCAGCAAAACTTTGGCACAAAGCTATTACTAACACAAAAAAAACCTACGACCTATTTTCTAAAAGAAAAAGTTAAATAAGTTTTAAGCTTTATAAAACTCTCGTTGTTTTCTTCTTAAGGCGCTAGTCGCCACATAATCATTCCTCCTAAGCTTCTCATTTCTTATTGATACTCTTATAGAACCAGGGTCTTCCCCTCGCTTAATTGACAAACCTAATAGATTCATTATTTTGTAAATATCTACCTCTGTATCGGTTAAACCAAACCTCATTTTTAAAACATTGTTTACGTAAAAAGAATAAGCTGCCTCAGAATCCTTCCCTTGAGAATCCAAAACCCTTAGTCTTATATAATCGGTAGACAACCTATCCTTGTCTATTGGCAATGATCCCCAAATTATATTTGCCCAATAATCAGGTTTAGTACTATATTCCAATCGTCTACCATTTATATTCAACCCTCGCAACATTCCAATTTTATCTTTCAAAAGTCTAGCAAATTGACTAACATCTTTAACCTCAGCCTTACTTGTCAAACAATTAAAAGACAGTGCTGCTGCCTCCTGATGATCTCTATACCAATTAAGAAAATCTACTTGTCTTTCTCCAAAGCTAAAAAAATCTGGATCTTTATGTGAAATTAATTCTCCATCTTTATTAAACGAAGCATAATTCATCAGCAAGCTTGCCAAGGTTTCTTTTTTTCCCGATTTCATCGGTTTCCAACTTACCTTTCCCTTATCATCCTTTCCATCAGCTGTATATAAATCTTTCTCTCCGATAAAATCCAACAAACCATAACACATTCTGTATCTAAACAAAGGTAGGTCGCCATCAATTATTTTTTTTCTTAAAGACTTACTTCCTCCTCCAATATTTTCCTTCAAATCCCTCTCAAGTTTTAACATATCCTCTAAATGAGTCCCAACCTCCCCACCAAAATATTCAGCTTCAAACAAATCATCATCACTAAGTTCTTTTTCTCCTTTGGATATTTTTAATTTCCCATGAGCTTTAGATTCCGGATTTAAAGTTCTTAGGGGATCACAAATAATTCCCCCATATGTTGGTAATAATCTCATTCTATCAGCCACACTTGAATCCCCAAATACAAAAAATAAATTCCAAGCAGTATAAGCATTCATCCTATCCATATAATTTGGAACCGCTCTATTATTTTTCTTGGCTAAAAAAAGACATAATTTTTCCTTATAATCACGTATATTTTCAATCTCATCCTTCACACTTTTTTTAATAACCCTTACTCCATCTTTATTAACTTCCTCTTTATATCTCAAAAAGGGGATTTTGTCCCCAGAACCAGTCTCAGAAATATGAAATTCACACAAATCATTAAGTATTTTTGACATTCCTAATTTAAAATCACCATTAAATAGCTTCGTCATCCTTTCCCCATCTAAAGAAAAATATAATGGGTTCCCCAAAATCCTATCCAAATCCTTACCAGCGCGCATTAAACTAAAAGCTCCTTCAGACACTAATATCATAGTTTCAATTCTTATCTGAGTCTCCACATCTAATGCCTTAAACCATTCTGGAGGAGTATAAGATTGCCATCTTACCGAATCCATAAACAACATTGACTCAGCTAATTTTTCTGGAGTTACCTGCCAAGCCGCTTCTACCCCATTAATACGCTCCCCTTCCTCGTTATAAGCTGGTCTAAAACTAGTTCCACTCCTTGTTTCTCTTCCTACTAAGGTCTCGTCTAAATAACCAACTACTGCTGATAATTTTTGACCAGCTAAAGATTCTGGATCAACACTATCAAATCTCTCCACCAAATCACTAATTACTTCCTTGGTTTCACTTATCTTCTTTTCTCCAAAAGCTTTTGGGGCCAATTTTGCCTTATTATTCATCTTTTCCACTCTAACCAACCCAGAAACAATCATTTTTCCTGTCTCATCATCAGACCCGTCCATAAACATATTTTTAGCCACAAATTCTTCAATCCCTTGCATGTTTTCGGGTAAACTTGACCTCAAGTCTCCACTTAACAATAAATCAATTGCCCTCCCATCTGCCACCAAGCACATTGCCGCCCCCAATTCTTCTAAAGAATTTTTAGCATTTTTCCGAGTTTGATCCGGCTTTCCCCTATCTTTTGATATTTCGTCCATTTGTAAAACTGATTCATATGAAGACCCAAAACTTGACCCTAATAAATTCCTCGCCCTTTCTTCAGCTTCAGGACTAGTCTCTCCAAAAACTTTTGCCGTCTCTATAGACTTAGCTAATCTTTGAACTCGAGAAATTGACTCATTGTTCATTCTAAATTCACCCATTTCTGTCATACTCCAAATTATAGCAATTTCCTTATTTTTTTACTAATTCCTCCCGTCTGTTAAAATTAATCATCTATGACTTCTTCTTCTGGCACCAATTCTATCACCCACCACCTTCGCTCTTACCGCTCTGCTCTCAAATCCAATCTTGAAATTACCATCCATTCCCTTAAACCCTCATATCTCCGCACAAAATCTCTACTCCACCCTTTAGCTCAGAATTCCACCGAAGTCGATTTTTCTGCTCTAATTTACTGCTTCAATCGCTTCCCTCAAAATACTTCTAAAATTTCTAAGATTATCCTAGGCCAAAGTCCAGAAATTTATACTGACGCTGGCTATCCTGATATTACCTCGTGGACAACCGTCACTGCTAAAAGTCGCCGCCGAATTGCTTATTTTCACCCCAAAACCAAAGTTCTCGCTTATCTTATTTCTTCTGTCTCCGATATTGATGATCTTGTTAATATTCTTATCAGCCTTCAAATTGAATGGAATAAATTTAACCACCTCCTTCATAAGAAATATTCTTCATTTTCTCTCTTTATTAAAGATCTCCATACTCCTAACTTTCTAAAAAAATTTCAACTTTCTCCTGATACTCGGGAAAAGTTTCTCAGCTCTCTTGGTTCCGACTGGGAAGAAAAACTTCAACATATTTACCACTCTCCTCTTGATCTCAAAATTCAACTTTTATCTGCTTCCTGGCTTAATTACACTAAAACCAGCCAAAGATGGTGGAAAAATATTGCCGCCACTGTTTCTCCCTCATTCCACATTTCCCGCCAAGAAATTTATTTTGTCTCCAGCAACTCCCATAGTCTAGTTAATGCCATTACTGGCTTTCCTACCACCCACCAAAACCAAATAATTAATTCTCTCCACCGTCACCATCCCCGCCTTTACCAACAATGGCAAGATATTCAGCAGCCATCTGCTCGCCTTAATCAAACCGATTTCCTTTACTATGCCTCCCGACATCTTCTCCACCAAACTAAATATCAGTCCGCCTATAAAAAGGTCCAACGTCAGCTTGAGATTATTACTATTCCTAATCGAGAATACCTAGATATCACTGTTCAAATTTTTCCTGTCAAAAATATCCTTTCTTCACCCCACCTTGACCCTCGTCTTAAAATTACTAAACCCGCTCAGCTTAAAAAATCTCCTGCTCTAATCTTTAACATTGATTACCCTCTTGGTTTTGCTGCTTATCACATTCTGGCTGAAGTTATGCAAAATGTTCGTCGGGTCAAAGGTATCTATGTTCTTGGCAAAGCCGCTACCTTAAATAGTGAAATTGGTGATATCCAAATTCCTCGTTTTGTTTTCGATGAACATACCCAGAATTCCTACTTATTCAAAAATTGTTTTAATAGTTTTTTTCCTTTTATTAATAACCAGGGTTCAATTCTAACTAATCAACGAGCTGTTTCCGTTCTTGGGACTTTTCTCCAAAATCGAGCCTTAGTTAATTTTTATCTTAAAAACAATCTTACCGTCATTGAAATGGAGTCCGGCCCCTACCTTTCTGCTATTACCGAAGGTACCTATGACCAACAAGCTTCCAAAAACACTATTATCGACCTTAATTCTACTCCCTATGATATTGGTATTATTAACTATAGTTCTGATACCCCTTTCTCTTCCGTTCAAAATCTGGGGGATTCTAATCTTGGTTTAAGTGGTATTGAACCGGTCACTCTTGGTTCTCTAGCAATTCTCCAGCGAATCATTAATCTTGAAGAGACAAGATAGGTATTAATCCACAATTATAAATTCATTGGTTACTGCTTCCACCCCTATTATTACCTCATCTCCAGGCTTAATTTTGTCGTCTATCACCGCCCGCCCAATTACATCTCCTAAATCCAATTCTATTACTCGCCGCATTGGTCTAGCTCCTAATTCCAAGTTATAGCCATCCCTCACTATTTTTTCTACTACCTCATTATTAAAACCTAATTTAATATTATTTTTTAGTAAATTTTCCTTTAATTCTTCTAGCATCAGCTCTGCTACCAAGAATAAACTCTTTTCCTCTAGTGGTTCAAATACTACCACCCCGTCAAATCTATTAAGAAATTCTGGAGAAAACATTCCTTCCTTCTGAATAAAGTTCAAAACACTTTTTTGTAATTCCTCTCCCCTAATCCCGTTTTTTACTTCTTCCCGAATATACCCAGCCGCTGCATTTGATGTTGCTACCACAAACAAGTGATTTCCCATTACCTTTTTTCCCAAATCATCAGTTATATAACCTTCATCCAGTAAGGTTAAAAACAAATTGTAAACACTTCTATCTGACTTTTCAATTTCATCCAGCAATAATAAACTTGCCGGCTTGTTTCGTATTGCCACCGTCATCAACCCCGGCCTATTTTGACTTGAAGCTCCTATTAATTTTTCCAAAGCTTCTACCCCACTATATTCCGCCATATCGAACCTTAAAATATTTTTTTCTGAACCAAAATAAATATTTGCCAACACTTTTGCAGTCTGAGTTTTTCCTACTCCGGTTGGTCCTAAAAACAAAAACGAACCGATTGGTCTATCTTCGCTCTTTCCTCCGGCCAACCGACTTCTTAAACTCTTAGCAATCAAATCAATCGCCGCCTTCTGTCCCACCAACTTTTTACTCATTACTTCCTCTAAATTTTTTAGTTTATCTTTATCTTTCTCAGTCAAAACCTTAATTGATACTCCTGTCTTTTCCGACAAAATCTTATTAACTTCCTCTAAGCCTACTACCCTACCTGTCCCCGACCATTCCGCCACCACCATATCTAATAATTCTACTGCTTTTTCTGGAAACGGTGTCTCAGTTATATATTTTTCACTCCCATCTAATACTTGTTTTAACGCCCCTGCCGTTATCTCAACCTCATTCTTTTTTTCTAATTCTTCCGCAGCTTCAATTAAAATTAAAAGTGCTTCCTCTTTAGTTGGCACCACCACTTCTACCGCTTCAAAATTTTTTGAAACTCTTAAATCTCCTGCTAAAAATTTTTCATATCCAAACTTATCAGACACTGCAATTATTGCCACCCTGCCTCTCTCTAAAACCCAATTAAGCACATCAGTATAATCATCTCCCTCAACTTCAGCATTTGTTATCCGAAATAAATCCTTCATTACTAAAACAATATTCCCTGCCGCCTCCGCCTCTCTCAATATTTTTTTAAATATTGTTTTTTTAGCATCCTTATCTTCCGTCCCAGCCATTGCCGCCTGATAATCTAATAATAATAATTTTTTGTAAGCCAGATCTCGACCTAATCCTCCATTAATTGCTCTTTCTGCAAATTCATAAACCACCGTCATTTTCCCCACTCCTGGCTCACCCACCAACAAAATACTCTTACCACTATTAACAACTCTCTCCATTCTTCTAATTACTTCCTCTCTCCCAATCAAATTACCAACGAAAAAATCTCCCAAACTTAAATCCTCACTATATTTATCCAAAGTCGGAGTATAACCAAACAATAAATTCCAGCCAATCCCTGGTTTTCCTAAAACCTTCTCCTGGTCAACCAATTTATCTTTCTGTTTTTTATCCCACCATTTTGCTGCCAAGACCAATTCTTCTTCAGACATATTTAACTTCTGAATCTCACTTTTTATTTCTCCCTTCCCAATCAAAAATAAATTTATTAACTCCTCAAGACTAGTTGCTTCCAATTGAGAAACGATCTCTTTTTCTAAACCCACCCTCTTCAATATTTCCAAAACATCCTTCTCTATTTTTTTTACTATAAATTTTCCCATTTCACTTTCAACCAAATACTTTCCAGCATTATCAGGATTACTCTTTATTCTTACTACCAGCCGTTTTAACAAATCTCCCGATCTTTGTTTATCATTCATATACCACTTCCACCCCAATACCGGTATTAACCACCATAATCCAAAACCAACCACTGATATTATTAAATAAGCCGCCGCCAATAAGACACAAAAACCAGCTAAAACAATTCTAACTACCAACCCAATTGTTGATGAAATTATATTAAACGATATCTTTTCAAAAAATTTAGCTACATCAAATCCTCCTTCATAATCTCCGGTTAACCTCTTCCATGGCTTAAATAAAGTTCTTATTAAAATTGAAAAGGAAAAAAAGTGAAAAATCTGCCTTAACTTTAAAACCACTGCCCCCCAATACCACCTCCAACCATTTAAATAATGCCAACCAATAAAACCCATACCCAATAATAACACCTAATCAAACAGCTTGCCTATTTCACCAACTCTTCAAACTCTTCTTGACCAAGACTTTCTTTTTCAACCAATACTTTAGCAACTTTTTCTAGTTTAGTTTTGTTTTTAGTTAATATTTCTTTAGCCTCATTATGAGCCATATCCACTAATTTTTTAATTTCATCATCTACTAGTGCTTGCATTTTATCAGACACTTTACCCGAATCCATATAAGCTCGACCAAAATCATTAATATCCATTTGTGGTCCAAAATTTATCGGTCCCAAATCACTCATTCCCCATTCCGTCACCATATTTCTAGCAATATTAGTCACATGAGAAATATCTGACGAAGCTCCTGTCGTAATGTCTCCAAAAATTATTTCCTCTGCTGCTCGTCCTCCCATTGCCATTGCCATTTGTTTAATTAATTTTCCCTTTGTCTGATGAATCACGTCTCTTTGTGGTGGCACTAAAGTAAATCCTAAAGCCATTCCTCGCGACACAATTGATACTTTTGATACTGGATCCAATTTCTCTACAAAATTTACAATTGCGTGGCCCGCTTCATGATAAGCCGTCATTAACTTATCTTCATCACTCTGACTTCTTTTTTTCTCCGACCCCAATTTAACCTTCAGCGCTGCCTCATCAATATCGCCTCTCTCAATTTTCTCCTTATTTATTCTTGCCGCCGCAATTGCTGCTTCATTTAACATGTTTTCTAAATCCGCTCCAGAAAAGCCAACCGTTGCTTTAGCTACCGCTTCCCAGCTTACCTCCTCCTCAAATGGTTTTCCTTTAGCATGAATTGCCAAAATATCCTTCCTTGCCTCTAAATCTGGTAACTCTAACACCACTCTTCTGTCAAATCTTCCTGGTCTTAATAATGCCGGATCCAATAAATCTCCTCTATTAGTTGCTGCCAACACCACTACCGCAGTATTAACCTCAAACCCGTCCATCTCTACTAAAATTTGATTTAATGTTTGCTCTCTTTCTCCGTGACCACCATCAATTCCTCCCCTCATTCTCCCAATTGCATCAATTTCATCAATAAAAATAATTGCCTTTCCTGCTTTTTTTGCTGTCCCAAACAAATCTCTTACTCTAGAAGCTCCCACTCCTACTAACATCTCCATAAATTCCGACCCTGCCATTGAATAAAATGGCACATTTGCCTCTCCAGCCACCGCCTTAGCCAACAATGTTTTTCCCACTCCGCTTGGCCCTACCAACAAAACTCCCTTAGGAGCCCTAGCCCCCATTTTTTGATATTTTTCCGGATGTTTTAAAAAATCTACCACTTCCATTAAATCATCTTTGGCTTCTTTCACCCCGGCTACATCTTTAAACGTCAAACTCTGTTTCCCTTTAATAAACAATTTTGCTGTTGATTTTCCAAATCCAAACATTCCTCCACCACTACCACCACCTTGTCGTCTAAACATCCAAATTATAAATAAGACTGGCACTCCAATACTCAAGACTAACCCCAAAATTTCTCCCATCATTTTCCATCCTTGACGATTATTAACATCCAAATCTAATTTTGTTAAATCAACTCCTTCTTTTTGCAATATTTCTATCAAAGAAATACTTGGTTCCTTTGAAGTTACCAAAAACTTTTCTTCATTATTTAATTCTGCCACAATTTCGTTATCTGACACTGTTACCCTTTTAACATCATCTTTTTTAACCCTATCAATAAATTCTGACATTGATACTTGAGTTACTGCTGAACCAACCAAGGCCTCTCCTAAAACAGATATTAACCAAAAAAATAGCACCCCATAAATTAACCATCTAATTATATTTTTTGGCCTTATCTCTATTTTCTTTATCCTTACTCCAGGCGGCAGGTTTTTTAAAAAATCTTCATTCAGTTTATCCTTATCTTTCTTTTCTTTTTTGTTTATTTTTGTCTTTTTCTTCCAAATTTTACTTATTTTCATCCTCTGATTATACCATCCTCCTAGCCTCCAAATTACCGCATAATTTCCTGATTTATTCCGCAACTTTTTAGTATTTACTTAACTCCACTAATATTTCCCGATTATCTCCTTTTCCTTCATGTACCCAAAAATCATGGTTACAACTAGTACACTTATAATAAATTCTAAATTGATTTTTTTTGTATTCACTTCTTATTGGTTTCATTAAGCCTCGACACTCACTTGCTCTATCCCCAGGAATTTCTTCATCAACATGTTTTCCCCACAAACACCTTGGACAATGATCAGTTGTTCCCCCTCCCACTACTTTTTCTCCACAAAC
>CAZVMP010000015.1:0-19472 GCA_964628885.1 uncultured Gammaproteobacteria bacterium
GATCTATTATGTTTAATGGCTAATTTTTCAGCATCAAGTAGGGTGAGACCGTTACCTTTAGTAACCGGTTGACTGTGGATTTCTTTTTGCCAACTAACAGCTCCTTTTTTAAAAAAACGAATCAGGTAATCTGGCCAAGAATTGGCGTGACGAATCCATTTACCAAAGATAATATTAGCTCGAGGAATCTTAACAAAATCAACATCAGAGCGAAGAGTAACTTTTTTAAGTTCTTTTTTAAGAGTGGTAGAAAGGTACTCATCAGGATCAAGAAGTAAAATCCATTTGCCAGTAGCTTTAGAAAGAGCAAAATTTCGAGCTGGTTCAACATATTTCATCGGGCGGTAACTAAAAACTCGAGCCTGATAACTTTTGGCGATAGCCAGACTGTCATCGGTAGAATGCATATCGACAACAATAATTTCATCAGCAAAGTCTTTAATAGATTTAAGACATTTGGAAAGATGCTTGGCTTCGTTTCGAACATTAATAACAGCGGAAATATTGATCTTTGACTTCATAGATTAGTAATAGTTTATCATTTTCTAACTTGATACAAACGAATGTAAGCAGAATCATAGATTTTATCTATCTGGAGATCAGCTGGGTCTAAGGGAAGTTTCTGATTATCAACTAGATAAATATAATCAATCTGATGGTTAATCAAAAATCCTCGGGCAAAATATTTATCGTTAGTCTTAAAGAAAGTATCAACTTCTTGTCGTCGTTGCCGCCAATCAGAACCGGTAATTTCTAGATTCATTTCATCCTCTAAAAAGCTTTGATGTTGACTAAAGGCAGAGAGATAAGAAGTAGTTTCATAAGCATAAAGTGGAATTGGAGTAGATAAATCGTTTTTAAGATAAGGATTATAAGGGTAGGTTAAAACAACTCCTGAGGGTCTGGTTTTAAGAAAATTAATGGCCTCAACTTCAGGGATGGGCAAGGAAGCTGGCGGAGGAAAGCCAAAATAATCTTTTAGAGTAGCAAAGCTGGTAAGACAGGCTAAAATTAAAATTAAACTAGTTACAATCCTTTGACGAGACCAAAGATGTGATAAAAATATAGCTAAATAAAAATTAGCAAAAAAGAGGCCATAGTAAAAAAACTGAATAGTATTCCAGGCAGTACCCTTTTGAACAAAGAAAATGGGAATAGTAAAAGCTAAAAAACAAAGAGATAAACTAACAATTTTAAAACCTGGAGATGATTTTAAAAACTTGTCTTTAATTGAAAAAATACCTAAAAACCTAAAACCAAGATTACCAATAATAAAGATAGCAACTAGACTAAAATCAACTATTAGAGAGATTAAAAGATTAGTTTGATTGGCGGTAAATGAAGCAAGTCTGGGCCAATAGAATTTATCAGGAGACTCAATTAAAGAACGACTAAACCAAAAGGGATTAAATTCAATAACAGAGGAAGCGGTTAAAACTCCTAAGAGTTTAAGAATTAAAAAAGAAATTGTAGCCATAACCAAACAAATGGTAAGGTTAAACTTAAATTTTGCTTTATCAAAGAAAAAAGAATAAAGACAAAGTAAACTAAATGCCAAGCCAATTAAAATTCCAGAATAAATTTTAACAGCACTTAAAAGACTAAAAATAAGTCCGATAATAACGGCATACTTAAGTGATTTAGTCTGATATTTTTGCCACCAGATAAAACCTGTGAGAATAATAATAAGTGAGAGGGCAAATGGTGGGTTTAATAAAGTTGAGGCTGATTGCATTGACCAAAAAAGTGACTCTCCTCCAAAACGATGATGGATAAATAAGGTATAAAGCCAACCAAATGAACCAGCAAAATAATTTAAGATGACAAAAAATAAGCCAACGAGATGCTTTTTGGTAATAGAATAAGCTAATTTATAAGACAAGAAACCAAGTAGAAGAGCAAAAATAAAGGGTAGAATTTGAAAATATAAAAATGAAGCAGAAATTGAGGTTAGGCGGGAAATAAAAGCCACCACAAGATCAAAGCCCCAGTGATAGTTTGATAAAATGGTACCAGAAAAAACTGGATTTTTAGGAGGAATGTTTTGCTTTAATTGATTGATAAGACTAAGGTGCCAAATACCATCATGTCCATTAGGCCCCCAAAAACCAAGACCAAAATTATAGCTAAGACCGCTTCGAAACATGGTAACTGATAATAAAAGACTGCCAAAGATAATGGTAAAGATAGTGGTTAATTTTTGTCTTTTAGAGATTGGAGCTGGTGCCATAACCAAATGATTTCATCTTGAGATGAAAGCCAAGTATATAAACTATAAACAATTAAACTAATAATAATGGTGCCAAGAAAATTTGGCCATAAACCAGGGACAAGGGATTGATAAAAATAAGCAACAATAAACATAATAAGAGAACCTAAAAATGGATTAAAAATAGTTTTAATAATATTAAGATTGAAGATTTTTTTAGCCAGAACCCAGACAACAACAGAGCTTAAACCAACCAAAAGGGTGGCAACTGAAGTTCCAAGATAACCATATTTAATAGTTAAATAAGGATAAAGAATCCAGGTAAGAACGGCCCACATAATCATGAGTTTGGTAGTTAGGGTGATTTTACCAATAGCATTAAAAGCATTGGTTAGAGGGCTGGTGATAGAGGCAATAGCAACATTGGCGCTGTAGAAATAAAGAGGAATAATGGCTGGGGCCCATTTAGTGTATTTAGGAATAAGATTGATTAGACCAGGAGCAATTAGAGCAATTCCAGCTGAGGCAGGAAAAACAAATAAAGCAATAAAATAAAGACTCTTTTCTAAAGATTTTTGGAGAACTTTGGGGTTATCCTGAAGACGGGAGAAGGTAGGAAAAGTTATTTTCATAATAGCATCCATGAAACTAAGAGGAATCCGAGGACCTTTTTGAGCCCAGGATAAAATACCAAAACCTTCACGGCCTAAAATACCGGCAACAAAAACGTTTGAAAGTCGATCTTTGGCCATAGAAATAAGAGAGTTAAATTGAAATGGGAGACCATATTTAAAAAGCTGCTTGGCACTAGATTTGGAAAAGGAAAAACCAATTGGCCAAGGACTAAGACGATAAATAATTACTAATCCTAAAATACTTCTAACGAAGGTAGCGATAGCATAAGAATAGGCACCGAAGCCCAATGAGGCAAAAATAACGGCAACAAAATAAAAACTAATATTTTCAACGATATCAACGGTAGAAATAAATTTAAAGTTAAGCTTCCTTTCTAGTAAAACTGAAGGAATGGTCTTAAGTGAAGCAGCAAGAAAAGAAAAACAAAGAGAAATAAAAATCCAGGTTTCTTTAGGACCATAGGATTTGTTTAAACTGATTTTAGAATAAGCCAAAGAGATGCCAACAAGGGATAAAAAAACTAATAGCTGTTGAATAAAAAAAGTGGTCTGGAGATCCGATTTTTTAACCTTTTCTTTTTTTTGAATTAAAGCAGCAGCTAGACCAATATCAGAAAAATAACCTAAAATACCAACTGATTCAGCGACTATAGAGAATAAACCAACTTCTCCGGTACCTAAAAGAATTGTTAGGATAAAAAATCCAATTACAGAAACGGCCTGAATACCAATATTTCTAAGAGAAAGAAAAAGAACATTGGAAGTAGTCTTGTGTTTTATCTCTTGGAGATTGACTTCTGCCATAAAGGTTTTGACAAAAACAAGCCAAAAAATAACCAAGAGAATAAAGAAATATAGTTAGAAACAGTCCTAATAGGAGTATTAACAAACTTGATAAAGATTTGATGATCACCGGCCTCAAGATTAATAACTAACCGACCAAGCTCAGGTTCAATTTCAGTTTCAATTTCCTCACCGTTATCTAAAACAATAAATTTAGGAAAAGCTAACTGAGAAAGAATAACCCGAGAAGGTTGATTAAGATTAAGATTAAAAAGAGTCCAATCAGTCCCCTTTTTACCACCAGAAAGAGTATAAAAAACATCTTTGGGAGTGATGTCATCAATGTATTCTTGAGCTGGACCAAGAGCAGCAATACGAGCAGTCTTAGGAAGATAGTCATAAATACCGGAAGTAACTTGATTTACCCAAGCTTTACCAGAAAATTTTTCATCATCGGTTAAGGGACCATATTTCATTGGAGTAAAATAATTAATATTCAAACCAATAACGGCCAGAGAAATAATAATGGCAATAATAGTTAACTTTTTTGGGAAAAATTTATTAATAAACAAAACAAGGCCACCAATAGTAAGAGATAATAAGAAAGCAGAATGATTAAGAAATCGCCAAGGGAATTGAATTTTTTGAATAACGGGTAAAAGCAGCCAAATAAAGGTGGATTTATTATGAGTAAGAAAAATAGTAAAAATAGCCATAACAACGGTAAGAATAATAAGCCAATAACGAGAATCGACTTGGGAAAGTTTACCTCGGGATTGATAAAGAGAAATAAGAATAAAAATAACTAAGAGAAGAGGAATAATCCAGTGCAAATAGCCGACCATAAAGGACATATCATCTTGAGGACCCCAAACCGAAGCTCCATCTCCCCAAAAGTTACTAATAAACAATTGATTAAGACCGGCAAAGTGAACTGAAAAATGATAATAGCCTTCAAACATGGTCTTAATTTGAACGTATTTTGTTTCTAATAAAACTGGCAGGGTGTAAAAAGCAGTTAAGCCGGCAGCAAAGAGACCAGAAAAAAATAATTTAATTACAAGTGGAATTTGAGCTTTAATGAAGTCTAAAAACGGTTTTTGATATTGGCTAAATATCCAAAAAACAACCCAGAAAAAAAGAATCGGGGTAAATGTTAGAGCCATGGGATTGTGAGATAAGAGAATTCCAGCAAAAGAGGCGCCTAGACCAAAAACAAATTTATTCCTCTTTTCTAAAACTAAGCGACGAGCATAGTAAAAAACTAGTGGAAAAAAGACAGCCGCCCAGGCTTCATTCATAGCTCCTCTAATAAAGATATTAAGAGCGTGATAAGGGGCATAAGTATAAAAAATAGCGGCAATAAAACCACCAACTGGACCAAAAATTGATGAGGCTAAAAGATACATAAAAGCAGCGGCCAGGATAATTTGAGTAACAGCGGTAGCTTTAACAGAATTAACAAAGGAAAAACCAAGAGTTCGATAGACCTGACCAACTAAATAAGGCATTGGCGGATAAAAATTAAAAAGTGGATAACCATAACCGTAACCAAGATCTGGAGTCCATCGGCAAGGAATTTGACCATCTTGGAAACATTTCTCCATCTCAAGCTGACGAATCATTTGCATATCGTCGTGCATATTATAATAACCGGGTTTAAGGAGAAAAAAGAAGGCAGGAATAGTAAATAAAAAAGTAAGGATGGGCCAAAAAAATTTATTTTTAATAAATTTATGCATAGCTTATTGTAACAGTTGAATTTAGTTTAGACGGTATAAAAGCAACTCATCATCGTCTGGTTTAGGAAAACTTTGAACTAGAGTTAATTTATCTTGTTCCAAACTAGATAAGGAAAGACGGGACTTATTAATTAAAAGATAAACTTCATCGCCAAAATTACGAGCATTAGTCAAACTTTGAGGAATTTGAGTAAAGCCTAAGCCTTGGCCAATAACAGTAAGTTGAGGAACTCCATCAGTATAGATTTGAAGACCATCGGGGAGAGTCCCAAAAGAACCTTCGGTACCGACAATGACATTTGCTTCAAGAGATCTGGTTTTAAAGAAATCGGCCGCCTGACTAATTCCCCAACCAGAAGTCCAGTCGTGAAGATAACCAGTTTCGGTTGAAGGTAATTTAAAATTAAAAGGATCAGATGAGATATTTTTAATCCAAATAATATTGGGAATAAGCAATATAAAAAGAAAAACTATTTTAGTAATATTTTTAGTAAACCAGACGGACAAACTAATGGTAATTAAGATTACTAAAGGGGGAAGAATAAAAAGAATATACCTGGCAGTAAAAACCCGAGCCATAGCAGAATTAGCTAAAAGCGGTAAGAGAGCCCAGGCAACTAAAACCATAAGTTGGGTATTTTTTTGGTAAAACAAGTAAAGAATAAGACCAATAAGCGATAAAATTAAAATAGGCCAGGAAATATATTGACTAAAAATAGTCAAAGCACTGCCAAAATGAGATTTAAAGGGATCTAGGGGGTGTTTTATTATCTCTGATAAAGGCCAAATGTAGTCACGATTACGAAGAGCAATCATATGGAATTGTGGCCCAAGCCTAAGAAGGTTATAAATCAGAAATGATAGAAGAGTAGAAATAATGGGTAAATAGAGAGTTTTAAGATAATCGAGATTAAAAATGAAATAGGTTCCAAAAGAAAGAGCAATAAAATAAATTGCCGGTGACTTAGTTAGCCAAGATAAACCTAAAACCATCCCTAGAATAAGGGCTAAATCAAGTCGTCTAAACTTAGCCAGTAAAAGAGAAATAAAAAGAGACCAAACTCCGAGAGCTGAAAGAAGGTTATCGGGGACAGCGAGTCTATCAAAAAAGAAACTAAAAGGGAGAAAAATATAGATAACTGATGAAAGCAGGCCTAAATAAAAATTATTTTTAGATGAATTTTTAATAAATTTAATAGGACTAAATGATTGCTCAAAAAATGAAGGGTAAATAGAAACAGTTAAAAAAATTCCGATGAGAGTAAAAAATCCAGCGACAACCGAAACAATACGACCAGCAATCAAAGGCTGACTGATAACTCTAAGAAATAGTGATGTTAACCACATAAATAAAGGCTGTTTACCATCAGTTTGAGGAATAAAACGAAGAGTTTCTTCATTTTTAATAATTTGAGACCAACGAATATAAATAGCTTCGTCACCAAAAACAGGGATAGCGGTAAGATGCCAAATCCGACTGAAAAAATAAAACCCAATAGCAATTAAAAACAGAAGTATTTTAACCCAAGAATTATTTTTTTTGATCATATAAGCCAAGGAGGTGGTTACGTTTGACCCGGATAATTTCTTGAAGCATTTGAGTAGATTCTTTTTTGAATCTAGTAGCATCATCACCTTTGGTGGTGCTGGCATCTTCATCCTGCCAAGCGACAGGAACTTCTTTAATTTTATAACCCCATTTTTGGGCCATAAAGAGCATTTCAACATCAAAAGCAGAAACTCTCCAGCCAGAATTAGTTAATTTTTCTTTAAAGAACTGGAGTTCAGGAAAGATCTTTTTAGCTAGGTCAGTTCTAAGAGCTTTAAAACCACATTGAGTATCAATAATATCGCGAAGTAAAAATAAGCGACGGCCAAACAAAAACCCTTTAGCCATGAGTTTGCGAACAAAAGAAGCTCCTTGACGAACAGCTCCTCGAGAACCAATAACAACATCATAACCCTGATCAAAATAAGGTAAAAGTTTAAGGCTTTCTTTAAGAGGAGTTGACTGATCCATATCAGTAAAAAGAACAATTGGGTAGGAAGCTTGTTGAATGCCACCCCAAACAGCTGAAGGCTTGCCTCCATGAGGTAGGTCAAGAACCTTAAATCCGGGGTGTTTGGCAACAAATTTTTTAACTAAAGCAAGGCTGTTATCAGTAGACTCATCATTACAAACTAAAACTTCCCATTTAAATTTCTGGGTGACAAGAAACTGATTAACTTCATCTAAAACGCCTCTTTTAAGATTATTTTCTTCGTTATAACAAGGAATGACTATAGATAGTGATTTCATTTGATTAATTTTAAACTATTTAATAGTTTGAGGGTGAATTAACTTATAAATTTTAATACCATCAATTTCCCATTCTTTATCAATTTCGGCCCAACCAAAGGCAGCAACACCCCACTCGGGGTGATTAATAGGATAGCAGTCCATCTGAAATGGTTCACAGACTACAAACAACTGGTCAGTAACCTGTTGATTTAAACTAACTAATTTAGTTTCGTCGGTTTGAGTTAAAAAATATCGATAGGGATCATCGTAATTTTGTTTAGCTAATAAAGCAAAATTATATTTTTGATTATCAGATTCAGTAATAATGGATTGAGTTATTTTTTGAACAGTGGCCATTTGATGATTTGGTGACCAACGGAAGGGGTGATTAGTTAAAGAAATAAAAGAAATAAATAAAAATAAAGGGATTCCAAGATATTTAAAGCGGTGAATCAGGACGGCAATTAAAATAAAGACTACTGGGAAAAGAAAGGCAAAATAGTGATTATAAAGATGCTGCTTATAAAGAGCTAGAGCTGAGAGTCCAAGTAAATACCAACCAAAAATAACCCAAAAATAGGTTTTATTTTTTTTAGTAAATAGAAAATAGGCTCCAATTAAAAGAGCAAAGGTAATGCTAATAATCAGGCCAGTAGATAAATTTTCAGCCGCTAAAAGACTGCTGTTTACCTGGTTAAAAATAAGTGGTAGTTCAGGAATAGCTTTATAAGGCTTAATACTGACAGTATTTTCCCGATAGGTAAAAAATCTGATTAGGGCTTTAAGATTTTGACCATCATGTTTAAAGTCAAATAAAACCTGAGGGGTGAGGGAGATAATAAAAATTAAAACCGCTAAAAGACTGTTAGTAAGGAAGGGGCGAAGTTGTTTAGATTTAACCTTAAAGTGTTTAATAAAAGTCAAAAGCCAATAAATACCAGGAAGAGGAAGTAGGGCTAATCCGAGATAGTGACTATTAATAACCATGACAAAACTAAGTGAAGCATAGAGAAAATACTTATATTTTTGACGGATAATGGCTTCAAAAAAGAAGTAGATAAAGAGAAGGGAAAATAAGGGCATAATATTAGGATTCCAAATAAAGTTAGAGTACTTGATAACTACCGGAGAAATAGTAAATAAAAAAGCAGCCATTAAACCTACTTGGCGATTAAACCATTTTTGAGCAATAAGGTAAATTAAAACAATGGTTACTAAGTTTAAAAGAGCAATAAAAACCGCTGGTCCAACTGGATTAAAATTTGCCAATAAAAGTGAAGGAGCAATTAGATAATAAAAATATGGGCCCAGATACATATCACCAATACTGGTTCGGGGGCCAATAAAGAAGAGATCTTGATGCTTAAAAAAATCACGAATAACCAAGACGTCTCGTCCCTGATCACCTAAAAATTCCATATAATCGCCTAAATGATAAAACCGAAGAAAGGCACCAATTAAGAGAATTAAAACTAAGAGCCAGTTTTTAATAAGGAATTTTTTAATCACCTTTAAAATTAATTTTAAACCAAAGACGGAAAAGATCAGAAAAACTTTTTAAAATAACTTTAAGACTACGACCGGTAGCCTGACCTTCGGTTCGGGGATAATGGTGAACTCCAACCTCGACAATTTTAAACCCAGCTTTCTTAGCTTTAATTAAAAATTCACTACTAATAAAAGCTCCTCGTTCGGATTCAAGTTTAGGGATGGTGTCAACAACTTTTTTATTGATTAATTTAAAAGCACAGTCAATATCAGTAACCTTGAGACCAAAAAGGATAAAAACAATTAGTTCCCAAATTTTTGAAGTTAGAATGGTTAATTTTGATACCTGTCGAGATAAATAATAGCCGATAACAATATCTGCTTTGGTTTCTTTTTGCCGGTTAATTAGATTAACAACTTCAGCAAAATCAAACTGACCATCAGAATCAGTAAAGGTAATCCACTGATATTGGGAATTATAAAGACCGCTTTTAACAGCGCCACCATAACCGCGATTGGGGTTATGAGTAATAATTTTAATTTCTTTAGGTGACTGTTTTTTAATTTCTGTTAAAACCTTGCCGGTATTATCCTTGGAACCATCGTTGACAAGAATTATTTCCCATTTAGGAGTAATTTTTTTAAGAACTGGGATAGTTTGGGCAACGGTATTCTTAATATTCTTTTCTTCGTTATAACAAGGGTAAAAGACAGAGAGCTGGTCAATAAGGTATGACTTCATATGATATGAGTATATCAAAACTAACATTTTAGCCAATCTAGAGAAGTGGCTAGATAAGTTCAGATATATGTTGGACTTAGTAAAGTCTAATGAGTTATAAATTAGGAAATAATTTTAAAAAAGAAAAATTTTGTAAACTTTAGGTTTAAAAGTGTTCGATTTCCAGTGGGCTTATATAATTGGGTACTAAGGTAAATATTTTGATACTTGATATAAATTTTAGTGTTGTATTATCCTGTACATATTAGTACAGGATAATTTGACTATGAAAAAGGATAAAATAACTATTTTGATGCAAAATTCACAAAAATTATTCCATTAAGTGGTAATTGTTTTTCCTTTAATAAAAACTCAATAGAAAGCTTGATATATATAGGATGGGTACAGTGACTTGACAAAGGGATAATTTGTTTATATAATGTCCTATAATTATTTATTAGATAAATAAAATGAAGCAGGTGAAACAAAATAAATTATTGTTAACTCTGGCAATGGCAGCTATTATGGCAGGATCATTAGTGACCCCTGCTTTAGTAAAAGCTGATAGCTATACCAGTGTTGATAATAGAAAAACATTATCAATTGATAAGAAAGTAAGATATATATTTTCTTCTGATTATGTTGATAATATCTCTAGTTCAACCAGAGTCTTCTCACAAGGAGATGTCATTGAATTTAAAATCAAGGTAACTAATACTGGGACAACTAATATGAGAAAAATCAAGGTAACTGATCAGTTGCCACCGTTTTTGAAACTAATTTTCTTTCCTGGATCTTATAATAAGACCGATAATAAAATTGAGTGGACAATTGATGAACTTAATGCTGGTCACTCTCAAAGCTTTTTAATTAGAGCTGAAATTGACCAAGCAACTGAAGTTAAAACCTTAACTAAGGAAACTAATGTGGCTTTAGCTAGTGTTGATAACATCCATGAAAAAGACGATGCTATCTATTACATTGGAACTGCTAGTACAAGCAAAGGTGGACAAATTATTGTTCCAGAAACTGGAAGCATGTTGCTTATCCAAACTACCGGAGTCGTTTTGTCAGGATTAGCCGGATTGGCTTTAAGAAAGAAAGTCCGTGGTTACTAAGAAATTTATAATTCCCTAAATCCCCTACCGAAAGGTGGGGGATTTTTGATTATTTGGTAATAAGTCTAAGACTCATAACTAACCCAGGAGAATATCGATCTGAAAATTTTTGATCAGCGCCAAACCAAGGATCATGAATGGTGTAATTACCATTACTGCCACTAATAATGACAACAAAGTGCATCCCAGCAACATTGCTCATTTTAACCTGAGCAATAACATATCTACCGGCTTTAAGCTCATCGTCAATTACCCCACTATTATATGAAACTTGTTTATAACTATAACCAGGAGGTGGAGTTGGAGTGGACATATAAGCAGTGTTGCCCCAGAAATTACTGGAATTAGCAGCATAGGCTGAAGGAGTAGTTTCATAGCCAAGTTTTTTATAGACCATGGAGATACTATTAATAAAACAACCAACGGCACCAATAGTATCCTGGGAATTACCAATATATTGACGGCACCATCGGGGATCTCTTTGGGAATAAAAATTACCATCACTACCACCACCAGGAGAACTACTAAGACAAGTGCTCCCCCCAACAGAACTGGAGAAGCTTCTAAAAGCGGCTAGCTGTGATTGAGCAGTGGCCAATAATTGTTGATATTTTTTTTCATCATTTTGGGTGCTTTGAAGAAGCCGATTTTTAGCATCTTTTTGACTAATAAGACTGATTTTTTGACTTGATAAGGTTTTTTGAAGAGTTTCCATTTCTTCCTGTTTTTTAGCCTTAACAGTTTTTTGATTATCATAATTCAAGCGGACAGTTTCCATATTAATAAGGTTTTCTTGGCTATTTTTTTGAACAGAAGAGATATAGCGATGCTGTTCGAGAAAAGTATTAAAATTAGAATAAAAAAGATAAGCAAAAACAGGAGTTCGTTTTTCAAGCTTATAATTCTGAACTGTTTGATGGATGTAATTCTCAGAAAGCTTACTAATTTCAATTTCCAACTTATCTATTTCAACAGTTAACTTAGAAATTTCTTCTGCCAGATTTTTAATAGAGCTTTCGGTTTGAGTAATTTTAAGTAAGGTAAGCTGATATTGTGAATCTAATAATTTTATTTGATTTGATAAAGTATCTTTTGATTTACCTAATTCATCTAATTTTTTAATATACTGATCAATTTCAGTTTGGAGCTCATCAGCACTTTGAGCATAACAATTAGGAGTAAGAGAAGTTAAAAGAAAGAGGCTAATAAATAGAAAAAATAACTTTTTAAACATTTATTAAAATTTGAGATACCTCTTGACCCCAATCCAACTAGCCAACAAGCCAATTAAACAGCCAAAAATTAACTCGATAAAAATAATTAAAGAGTAAAAACTTAGACTATTAGAAATAAAGATTACTGGTTGGAAAAAGGCATTAATAGAGTTTTGAGTAAAATATAAGGTAGAGAAAACTAAAATAGAGCCAATTAAACTACCTAATAACCCATAAAAAATGCCTTCAAGTAAGAAGGGTTTTTTGACATAGAAATTTGAAGCCCCCAAAAGACGACTGATTTTAATTTCATCTTTGCGGTTAGTAGTTTTCATACCAATAATAGAAACAATAGAAATAAAACTAATAAAAATAATGGTGACAGTTATAATTAGACCACCCTTACGAATAGTATTGGTCCAATCAAGCAGGGATTCAATAATATCTTTTTGATAAATTATTTCATCAACAATATCGGTTTTAGTGGCATAATTTTGATAGATTTGATCAAGGGTTTTGGGATTGGAGACGGTAACTTCAATAGATGCTGGTAAAATACTGGCAGTAACCATTTCAGTTAACATTGGATTGTCTTTATTTTGTTGTTTGTAGATTTCTAGAGCTTTTTCTTTTGAAACAAACTTAACTTCTTTAATATCAGAATAGTTAGTGATTTCTTTTTTAAGATTATCAATAGAGAGCTGATCAATTCCATCTTTAATGAAGATGGTAATTTCAGGCTTGGTTTCAAAATAATCAAGGACTCGAGAAAGACCGGAATTAACAACAATAAAGGCAGAAATAATAATAAAACTGAAGGTCATCAAAAAAAGTGCTGTTAAGCTTTGAATAGGTGAACGTCTAATATGGTGCCAGGCAGTTTTATTCGGTGTCATTTTTAACTAAATTAATATTTTTTTTAGAAGAGGTAGTTGGTTTTTTAGGTTGATTGGGGATATAGTCTGAGACTATTTGACCATCTCTAATTTCAATCCGGCGTTTATCGAGAGAATCAATAATTTCTTGGTTGTGAGTGGTCATAATAATAGTTGTCTGACTGTTTTCATTAATATTCTTAAGAAGTTTAACTAAATTCCAGGAATTCTCAGCATCCAAATTACCAGTGGGTTCGTCAGCTAAAATAATTTTAGGATCAATTACTAAGGCTCGAGCTAAAGCTGCCCGTTGAAGTTCACCGCCAGAAAGTTGTGAAGGAAATAAGTAGCGACGACTATTGAGATCAACCTGCTTAATAACTTCGTCTATTTTAGAAGAAATTTGAGATTTTGGATAATTAATAATATCTAAACTTAAGGCAATATTTTCCTCAACAGACTTATCCATTATGAGCTGATAATCTTGGAAAATAACTCCAATTTGACGTCGGATATTGTCAATTTCCTTTTTAGTCCCCAATTTAAGATCAATATCATCAATAGTAATTTGTCCATTACTGGATTTAATTTGATTTAAGAGAAGTTTAATAATAGTTGATTTACCAGCACCAGAGTGTCCAACAATAAAAACAAATTCTCCTTGATTAACAGTAAAACTAATATCTTTAAGAGCAGTTATAAGACCAAAATTTTTATCAACCTTATCAAAAACAACTTTCATGTTATTCGACTATTTTGATACTGCCAACATCCATTAACCAGGCAGCTTTATTGGATTTATTGGTTTCGCCTTTGACTTCAACTTGCTTATCAAGAAATAAGTCTAGGTCAATTACTGAAGAAGTTAGGGCGGCATTTTGGGTAACACCTCCGGAACGCTCTAAAGTATGAGTCCCTTCACCGTTAACTCCCCCAGATTTAATAACTCCGGTAGCGCTGTCAGAAAAAGTTTTGGAAAGATTACCATAAACTGTTCCGGCTTTAATTTCTTCTCCTTCAACAATTTTGGAGGCCTGACTATCAACTAAGTTAGTATCAAGATCAAGAGAGGCAGTGGAAGTCTTAGTGGGCCAAAACCGAGATGTCCAAAAACCGGTAATAATGGCCAAAACAATAACAATAATATAAAGGTATTTTAAGTTAGATTGAGGAGGTGATGGAGGAACAGAAACTGATTGATTAGGAGATAAATTAGGTATATCCATAAATAAAATTAAAATCTAATAATTCAGTATAACAAATTAGATAGCGTCAAAAAATTGATGAAACGATTGATAGTCTTTATCTGAAGGTAAGAAAACCCACTGACGATTAAAAAGTCGGTTGGGATGGTAAATTAAACCATCGCTGGCAGTATCCCCTACCGGAATCTCAATTTTATGAAAACTAAGGTTCTTAATGTCAAAATTAAGGCTAGAAATGATATCAATGATATCAAAATCAGAAATATCTTTAATAAGAGATTGATCCCAAAAATGATAAAAATTGACAAGCTGAGAATAACTTTGAATAAAATGAGCTGATTTAACCTTGTCTAAAACAGCTTCAATTAAAAGCTGTTGCCGCTGAATTCTAGCTAAGTCAGTCCCCCCTTGAGCTACAGTCTGACCACCTTTGCGAGATCGAACAAATTCAGTAACATTGGTGTTATCTAGATGAATTGGGCCAGATTTAAATTCAACAGTTTTATAAATGGGAATATCAGGGGAAGGATTTTTAATGTAATCAGGATTGGGATATTCTTGGTCAATAAATCCTTGATCAAGAACGACATCAACTCCACCAATAAGATTGACAAAATCAATGAGATTATCGGTGGTTAAAACTAGAGCATAATCAATTTTTTGTCCAATAATTTTTTCAAAATTAGTTTTTATAAAAGAATTTTGATCGGATTCAGAGAGAGAAAGAGGGTAGATTTGATTGATTTTAGCGTCAAGATGATAAAACCAAAGATCACGAGGAAGAGAAACTGTGGTTATTTTTTGGTCAAGATGGTTTAGAGAGACAAAAATAATGGTATCAGTGACTTGAGTTTTTTCTAACTGATCATCGCGCTTGTCTAAGCCTAAAACGATAAAATTGGTTTTAGAAAGATGGTTATTGCTAGACTTGGCCTGTTTAAGGAGATTTAGTAAATATTGAGGAGGTTTTCCTAAATCAGCAGAAATAACCCTAATTCCCCAAAAAGCAGCTCCGAGAGATAAAAAAACTAAACAAACTAATACTAGAAGAATATTTCTAATAATTTTTGGCATTTATAATTTTAATTCGGATTCAATAAAGGCGTCAAGGTCACCATCAAGAACTCCGGTAGTATCTTGAGTTTGATATCGAGTCCGAAGATCTTTGACCATTTTATAAGGATGAAGAACGTAGGATCTAATTTGATGCCCCCAGGCAGCGACAACATTATCACCTTTAATATTTTTTTGTTCCTGATGTCTCCTTTCTTCTTCAATTGACCAGAGTTTAGAAGTTAACATCTGAAGAGCTAATTCTCTATTCTGTTCCTGACCTCTCTGACTTTGACAAGAAACACTAATTCCAGTAGGTTTGTGAACTAAACGAACGGCAGTAGAAACTTTATTAACATTTTGACCACCGTGACCACCAGACCTAAAAGCAGAAAATTCAATATCTTCTGGAGGAATTTTAAAATCAGAACTAAAATCTAAAATTGGAGTAACTTCAACTTTAGCAAATGAAGTTTGTCTAAGATTATCGGCATTAAAAGGAGACAGCCTAACTAAACGGTGAACCCCCGACTCATTTTTAAGATAACCATAAGCAAAAGGTTGGTTAATTTTAAAATAGACAGATTTAATACCAGCTTCCTCTCCAGGGATAAGATCTAAAACTTGATACGACCATTGTTTGCGCTCAAGAAAGCGTAAGTACATCCGTTGTAAAATAGAAGCCCAATCCATGGCTTCAGTTCCACCTTGACCAGAATGAATAGAAAGAATGGCTGATTTAGAGTCATACTTTCCGGATAAATAAGTTTGGAGTTCTAGGGCGGAAATATCTTGATTAAGCTGATCAACAAGCCGGTCTATTTCTGGTTCCAATGACGGATCTGGATTTTGAGATAAGAGATTGTTAAATTCATCTAGAGTTTTTAATTGAGAATCAATTTGGTCAATTTGAGAAATAGTTTTTTGGAGATCAGAAATGGCCTGAAGTAATTCTTGGGCAGAAGCTGGGTTATCCCAAAGATTATCCTGCTGAGATTGGTTTTCTAACTGGGATAAGCGAGTAAGATTTTGATGGTAATTTAACTTTTGCTTAATAGAATCAAACTTAGTTTTTAATTCGTCTAAAAGACTCATAAATTAATTTTCATCAATATTACGAATGATGTCGTCAGAAATATTTTTTATAACCGTTTTTTTAATTTCTTTAATTTGCTTTTGAGGGAAGCCATCTAATTGAGTTTGAATATTTTTAATGGTATCAGTAAAAAATTTTCCAACTGGAGTTTGATCAATATTCTCAATTTGATAACGACTGGATTCGGGTAAATTAGAATAAAAATCACCTAAAATATCACCACCAAGAGATTCATCTAAAATGACTGGATTAAGATTAGGTTTTGGTTTAATGGATTTATCGGATAAAAAACTAATTAAAATAAAAATAATAGATAAAAAAATAATTAGGCGAAAAATACTTTTAAACCCTATTTTGGTTTTTACCTTTTTTTTGGACATACTTACTGTTTTAGCTTATCGGAAAGAAATTCGATGATGGGAGTGTCTCCTTGAATACATTTTTGAGTAACAGGGTCAAAAGAAGTGGGAACACCGATCCCCCCGTCTTGGATAACTTCAGGACAAAAGGTGCTAGCTAAACTAAAAAGTTCAACTTGATTATCTTTATTTTGATTAATTTCCTTGGAGTTGATTTTAAGTTGATTGTCTTGATTATTTTCAGATAGCCAAGCTTCAACATTTTCGCAATGAGGACAGCCATTACCCCAATAGAAAATTAAGTCGTAGTTAGCAAAATCAGCTGGAATTTCAAAATTAGGAACAAAAGAATTAATATCCTTAGGAGGTTGCGACATAAGGAAAAATAAGCCAACTAAAGCTGCAATCCCAATGAGAAAATAAGGTATGTTTTTCATGATTATTTAGTTTTTGAAGTTAGGCTAATAATTTTGTCTCCTTGACTAATTTGATCTAAGACCTCTAAACCAGAGATAACTTCACCAAAATTAACGTACTCGGAGGTTAAATGTTGACAGCCTTGAGTGGTAAAACAAATGAAAAACTGACTATCATTGCTAACAAGTTTAGTTTCACCAGTTCGAGCTAAACCTAAACTCCCTCTGACAAAAGGAATGTCATTAAGCTCAGAATCTTGTTTACCGCCGCCCATACCACTACCGGTGGGGTCGCCACCTTGAGCCATAAAATCTTTAATAACTCGATGAAAGTTTAGTCCGTCATAATAACCAGCGTCGGCTTTTTTAATAAAATTGGCAACGGTGTTAGGAGATTTATCCTGATATAACTTAATAAGAATTTCGCCATTTTTAGTTTTAAGAGAGACAATTGGATCGGTTTTTGGGACAGAGGTCTCTGAAGGAGAAATAGTAGTTTGGGTGCCAGTAGGCAAATCATTTAGTTCCATATTAGTAGAAGTTGGCTCCTTAGAAGTGCAGCCAGAAATTAATAATGAAGAAATAATAACTAAGGTGAAAATTTTTAGGTTTTGTTTCATATCTTCTATTTTACCAAAATTAAAACTTGCCGGCTTCCCTGATTAATATCTTCTTTAGAACCAGAATTGGGAAAATCGTGAATACTTTGTAGTAATAGGTGATAGCTATATTTAAAATAAGCGCCAAATTGAGTGCCAACATCGTGAACAGTAAACTTTTGAGTCCGGTCATCATAACCAAGGATAACTAAATTATGATAATAAGGGCCGCCGGACTGAAAATGTTTATTTTCGGCATATAAAATTTTACCATTGGCAGGAACAATTATAGGGGTATCAGCGGCAATATATGACTTAAGGTCTTCGAGAGAAGGATTGTCAATTATTTTAGTATTATAGTTAAGATAATTTTGGGCAATAATGGCCATCTGAGACAAATTAACATCGCGACTAAAGCCTTGATTAGTTTCAAAATCAATCATTTTTAAAATATCATTTTTAATATCTAAATTAGAGGGAGAAATATTTTTATAAAAATAATCAACGGTTAAAAGAGCGGCTTCTTCACAGGCATCTTGCCAAGGCTGATCCCAATTTTTCTCAGGTGATTGAGGAATAAAGCTGGTTTTAATAAGATGCTTATCAGGAATTCCAGAACTTAAAATAACTGTAGGAACCGGAATAATTGTTTCTCTAACCTCATCAATCTTAAGAGTAAGGGTGTTGATTTTGTGATTAACTTTTTGGGGAAAGATTAGTTTTAAAGGAAAATAAATGGCAATTGGGAGACTTATTAAAATCAAAAAATACCAAAATTTATTTGACATAAATGATTATACAGAATTAACGATAGAATACTATTATTTTAATGTTTTAATAATTGAATAATTTGAAGGTTGTAGTAGAATAGACGAATGCCTAAATTAAGTAATATCAGAAATGTGGCCGTAATCGCTCATGTTGATCATGGGAAAACAACTTTAGTGGATGCCATGTTAAAGCAAAGTAATACCTTTAGGACTAACCAGGACGAAATGAAGATGGATAGAATTATGGACAGTAACGACTTGGAAAGAGAAAAAGGAATTACAATTTTGTCAAAAAATACCTCTATTTTTTATAAAGAAACAAAGATTAATATTATCGATACTCCAGGACATGCTGATTTTGGCGGTGAAGTTGAAAGAATTTTAAATATGGCTGATGGGGCATTACTAATAGTTGATGCTGCCGAAGGGCCACTATCACAAACTAAATTTGTGCTTAAAAAGGCCTTAGAATACGGATTAAAAATAATTTTAGTAATTAATAAAATTGATAGAAAAGATGCCAGAATAGCCGAAGTTATTAAAGATACCGAGAATTTGTTTTTATCACTAGTAGATGATCCAGAAATGTTAGGGTTTCCAATAATTTATACCATTGGTAAGGATGGTAAGGCTTATACTAGTCTGCCAGAAAATTTTGAGGATAAAGCTGATATTAATCCCCTTTTGGAAGAAATTGTAAAAACAATTCCCAATTCAGTTTCTGATTTAGAAAAGCCATTTCAAATGTTAATTTCGGCATTTGAGAAAAATGAATATTTAGGAAAATTAGGGGTAGGAAGAATTCATCAAGGAATAATTAAAAAAGGAATGCAAGTTTCGTTGGTAGACTGGAATCAAAAAACTAGGGGTAATTTTAAAATAGAAAGGATGTATGTAAATGAAGGAAT
>CAZVMP010000016.1:0-18104 GCA_964628885.1 uncultured Gammaproteobacteria bacterium
GCGGTAAAATTCGGAAACAATATTTTTGTTTTTATCTAAAAAATTAAGTTTAATGTCAGGATGACAATCTAAACAATACCAAGCAGGAATTCTGGGACCCCAAACGATTTGTCGACTAATATTCCAATCACGAATATTTTCCATCCAATTAAGGTAGGTTTTTTTGAAACGAACGGGGAAAAATTTAACCTGATTATCCTTAGCTGCTTTGATAGCAGGCTTGGCTAACTTATCAATTTTAAGATACCATTGAGGAGCGGTGATGGGTTCAATTGGCCGACCACAACGATAACAGTGACCGACTTCATGAGAATACTCTTTAACTTTTTCTATTAATCCGGCTGCAGTTAAATCATTGACAACCATTTGACGAACCTGGTTAGGATAAAATCCACGGTATTTTTCAGGAACATTTTGATTAGACTTACCATCATAATCAAAAATACGAATAAATTCGAGGTGGTGTTTTTTGGCCATATCGTAGTCTTCAGGAGAATGGGAAGGAGTAACTTTAACAGCACCGGTGCCAAATTTAATATCAATAGAATCTTGACCAATGATAGGAATTTTTCTATTAACTAGGGGTAAGGTAACAGTTTGACCAATTAAATGTTGATATCTTTTGTCGTTAGGATTGACAGCAACAGCAGTATCACCAAGCATGGTCTCAGGACGAGTAGTAGCAACAGTCAAAGGACCATATTTGATATACCATAAATGAGAATTAACGGTTTTATGTTCAACTTCAAGGTTGGAAAAAGCGGTACCGCAGTAAGTGCAATAATTAACAATTTTTTCATCACGATAAATAAGATTGTCATGATAAAGTTTTTTGAAAGTAGCTAAAACATTTTGAACAATTGGTTCTTCAAGAGAATAGTGATAACGAGTCCAATCCATAGAAAACCCTAGCTGTTTCATTTGGAATTGATTAAGCTTGCGATTATCCTCAACAAAATCCCAAATCAAGCGATAGAGAGTTTGGCGATCAAAATCAAATCGACTCTTGCCTTCCTTGACTAAATTTTTTTCAAAAACAAACTGAGTTTCAATACCAGCATGGTCGCTACCAGGAAGCCATAAGGTAGGATGGCCCAACATTCGGTGATAGCGAATTAAAATATCCTGAACTGTAAAAAGAGCATGACCCATATGCATCGGATCATTAGCATTTGGTAGGGGTAAAATGATGGAATAAGGCTGATCTTTGATCCGAGCGGATTTAGGATTTTTAGGAACTTTGGGAGTAAAGGCACCAGATTTTTCCCAAAGATGGTAAATGTCATTTTCTCGGGAAGAATTATAAGCTTTGTCCATGGAGATATTTTAGCACGAAAACTGGCGGAAAATGATAAAATAAGGAGATGAAAATTTTGGATATTACCAAAAATTATCAAAATGTTCTGAAAGAAGCCGCGGAAGCAATTAAGGGTGGAAAACTAATAGTCTATCCTAGCGACACGGTTTATATTTTAGCGGTAGACCCAACCAATCAAAAGGCAGTAAATAAACTATTAGGGTTTAAAAATAGATGGACAGGTAAGGCAATTTCTGTGGCAGTTTTAGATACTAAGATGGCGATAGAATATGTGGAAATTAATGAAAATGGAAAAAATATTTATTCAAATTTATTACCAGGACCGTTTACAGTAGTAAGTCCAGGAAAACATAAAATGGCAAAAGGAATTGAAGCGGAAGATGGGACTTTGGGAATTAGGATTCCAGATAGTAAATATATTACTGATTTAGTGAAATTGGTCGGAGGACCAATAACTGCAACTTCAGCAAATTTATCAGGAAGGACTCCAAATTATTCTATTACTAGTTTCCTAAGACCGTTATCACAAAAGAAAAAAAAGATGATTGAAGTGATTGTAGATGCTGGTAAATTGGCAAAAAACAAACCTTCAACAGTAATTGATATTACAGAATCAGAAATTAAAGTGTTAAGACGAGGAGATTTAGTAACTGGCAAAACGGCCAGTTTAATTTCAAAATCAGAAAAAGAAACTGAAAAAATAGCTGAATTTCTGCTTAAAAAGAATTTAAAAAATGAGGAAATTCGGCCAGTGGTATTTTTATTGTCAGGAGATTTGGGATGCGGAAAAACAGTCTTTTCAAGAAAAATAGGAAAAATATTAGGAGTTAGTGAAAGAATTACTTCACCAACGTTTGTAATTTACAATGAATATAAAATACAAAAATACTCTTTAAAGAAGAATTTCTTAAATGACTTAAGAATTTTTTTACACTTTGATTTATATAAAATAACGAAGGCAAGAGATTTAAAAGAGATTGAATTTTTGGAAAGGTTTAATGAAAAAATGGTTGCCTGTATCGAATGGCCAGAACAGATGGGTCAAGATTATCTAAACAAATTAAAGGATAGGGTTAAAGCCGTGTCAGTAAATTTTAAATACATTAATAAGAATACTCGAGAAATAAATTATAGCCTTCCTAAAGATTAGATTAATTTAAAGGAGTTGATAAACTCAGTACATTCAGTTTTGAGGCTAGAAACACCGTTATGAACACACTGAATGGTGTAGTTTTTAGTCTCTGATTGGACATCAACTAAAGTTTGAGTGTCAGTATCATATTTAAAGGTAGGTTTACCAGCAACTAAGAGTGCATTACTAAATTCTCTTCTTGGGTGAGTCCATGACCATTCTGTAGAAGAACTAACATGAATAGCGAAGTTTCCTCCAGGATTAGAAAAGGTGTAACGATTACCACTCGGCTCAGTATCTTGATAAAATTTTCGAGTATTTGAATAGACAACAGAAAACTTGTCAGTTGGACTACTGTAGGTTAAAACACTGGTGGCAGTAACTGGAGCAACAATGGTGGTAGGAATTAGAGTTGGGGAAGGAATTTGAGTAGGAATTTGAGTGGTTTCGACAGGAAAATCAGTAATAGTAGGAATAACCGCTGAAGTAATTTGAGTAGGATCGGTGGCAGTAACAGGAGAATCAATAATTTCTGGCTCAATAATATCGGTAGGAATAAGTTCAATTTTAGGAACAGTAGTGGAATTATAAGTAGAAGTCTGACGTTCTTGATAAAGCTGATAGAGGAAATAAGCTCCAATTGCTGATAAAATCAGCAGAACAAAAGTTAAAATTAAATAAGTACTATTTTTAGTTTTCATAAGTTTATAATTTAATAATACATTATTAATGAGAATATTGGCAATAGAGACCAGTTGTGACGATACTTGTGCTGCCGTCTTGGATAATGACAGGATTTTATCAAATGTGATTTCATCACAAACGGATTTACATGCCAAGTGGGGTGGAGTGGTACCAGATATTGCCAAAAGAGCCCATAGTGAAAGAATTGAACCAGTAATTGCAGAGGCACTAATTAAATCGCGATTGATTAAAAAAACTAGGTGGAAATCAGAAGGTCATAAAAAAATAGAAGAAATTATAAGTTTGGGGATGAAAAATATTGATATAATTGGAGTAACATTAGGATCGGGATTAGCAATCGCTTTAGGAATAGGGGTAAATAAGGCTAAAGAATTGGCAAAAAAATATAATAAGAGGTTGATTGCAGTAAACCATATTGAAGGACATCTTCTGTCAAATTTATTAAAAAATAGAAATGGTCAACCAGAACGACAGTTAAAATTACCCGCATTAGCAATGACAGCCTCAGGAGGACACACTAAGTTAATATGGATAAAAAAAATTGGAGATTATCAGGTGGTGGGAGAAACTTTAGATGATGCTGCTGGAGAAGCTTTAGATAAAGCGGCTAAAATGATGGGTTTAGGATACCCAGGAGGACCAATTATAGAAAGGTTAGCTAAATCTGGAAATAAAGATTTTGTTAAACTACCCCACCCTTTGGCAGATAAAAAAATTTTGGATTATAGTTTTTCTGGATTAAAAACAAGCTTTTATTACAAAATAAAGGATTGGCCGATAGAAAAGATTGGGTCTAATTTAAGTAATTTAGCAGCTAGTTTTCAAGAGGCGGTATTTGAAACACTGATTCGTAAGTTTAAATTAGCGGCAGAAAAATATAAACCAAAGATGCTTTTGGCCAGTGGTGGAGTAGTTTCAAATTTGGAATTAAGGAAGAGACTAAGAAAACTGGCTAAAGAATTAGGATTACCAATATTAATGCCAATACAGAAGAGTTTAAATACTGATAATGCGGCAATGATTGGAGTGGCGACATATTATAAGGCCTTAAGAAACGAATTTGTTGAAAATATTGATGAACTTGATAGGGATCCAAGGATGAAAATTTAATCAGTAGGACCACGACGATAAACAGCCGCCCAAGGAACAAAACTAGAAGTAAAAGTTTTTTGGTGAAGAATTTGATTATTAGCATCAGTAACCGTCCAATCAAAAGAAGTTTTTAGCCCAGGGACAGCCGTTTCGTCTTTAATAACTTTACCAACAGGGAGAGTAGGGTCATCAATCCAGACAGTGGGAGGAGGTGGAGCATATCCCCATTGACGATAATTAGTAATAGCAACCTTACGACCATCAGAGGTGCCGTATATCTCATAGGTTAAGCGACGGTTTTCAATATCAACTAAACTTTGAATAAGAAGATAATGGCCAGTGTCGTTAATAAATTTTAAATCGGGGTTGGGAATAAAAACGGTAGCATCAAAACCAGGCTGACTATCTTCTTCATAATAACTAACCCGATAAGCATGAGCTTTTCTCTCGGTAATATTGAGACCAGAATTTAACATGGCTCGAAATAAGGTAGTGGATACTTGGCAAATTCCCCCACCAACATCAAGCTCGGTTCGACCTTGGCGAATGATATAAGCTTTGGTATAACCAGCTTCGAGAGAAACTTCTCCTAGAGATTTAACAAAGGAAAAGGTGTCTCCAGGAGCAACTAAAATCCGATTAATAATAGAAGCACCTTTAACAATATTAATGTTGCGGGTATTACTAGAATTTTTAAAAGTAGAAGTACCACTCCCTAAAAGTTGAACAATTCCAAGGTCATTGACATCACTATTTTTTATTTTAGGAAAGACTGGCTGGTAAGAAAGTTTGGTAGTAATATTAGTTTCCTCTGAGACCTCAAGACTGGAAAGAGTAGAGATAATTTCTTGACTTAACTGAGAGGCATTAAGAGTTAACCCATTTTTGGCTGGTTGAAATTCTATAACCTGACCTTGCTCAAATTTAAAAACAGCATCAACTGGCGGTCGTTGAAGACTGTTGGATAAGTTTTGGGAATAAGACAAAATCTTTTCTTGATCAAAATCTTGATTGAAACCAAGCCAAGAAATTAAAGTTTGATCATCGATGGTAGTATTATCCAAGTCGGTTAATAAATTAATTGACTTGCCAATTAATTTGCGAGCGCGGATAACAGTTTGATTAATTTGATCTAAACTAGGAATGGTACCAATAGAATTAGTAGTAAGAGAAATAGTTTTATTAAAACTACCGGAACTAAGGCTTGAAATAATTTCTTCCTTAAGACCGGATTGGTCTAGACTTAAACCAGTGGTGCCAATATCAACTTTAATATCTTTCTTATCAATAATTAGTTGAGTGGGAACAAAAGGTTGATCAATCTGAGAAGAGATGGCTTCAAGTTGTTGATCTAACTGATCGGAATCATAGTCAAGATTAAGATTGAAATCTTTTTGGTTAAAAAAGTATTTAACATAATTAACTATCCCCTCATCAAGACGGCGGTAGAGAATCTTGGAGGCAGTTTTAGAAGAGTTAATACTAATAGGAATGGTGTCAAGATTTAATGGAAAAATCTGTTGATTATATTCTAAATTGATATTCTGAGGTAAGATAAAATCCTGATTAATTCGAGAAATGATTTCATCACGAGAAAGATGAGAATATTCTCGTCCTAAAAGAAAGGTATTACTACCACTTTTGCTGTAATTAAAAATAATGGGGAGAAAAAGAAAGATTAGAGGAAAAATGGTAATTAGGATAGCAATGAAGATATTCTTGAGATGTTTCATAGTCGGCGGTCCATAGCCTGATTGGCTAATTTGTCAGCTAGTTGATTTAAGTCGCGTCTAATATCAGTAAAAGTATAAGGAAGGTTTATTTGAACTAAAAGCTGTTGAGCTTCGGCAAATAGAGATAATAAAGTAACTGCCTTAACTTTGTATTTTCCTTGAAGCTGACGAACTACCAGTTGAGAATCAGAAAAAAAATTTAACTTAGTTAAGTCATAATAAGATTGATGTTGTTTAATCCATTTAAGAGCGGCGATAACTCCAGAATATTCAGCTTCGTTATTAGTTTTAATACCTAAAAACCTGGATTCTTGATAGATGACCTGACGATTTGAATCGTAGATAACAAAACCATAACCGGAAATACCAGGATTGCCACGGGAACCACCATCAGTATAAATACTTATTTCCATAAAAAATAATAACAAATCAAGCTGTTAATATCAGAGTTTGGTTAACCAACAAAAATAAGTAAGGACATTAAAATAATTCCTAAGGTTATAAAGATGAGTTGAAGCAGAGATTGAGAAAACTTGGGCTGATGGCGGTGTAGTTCGGGCATAAGGTCTGCAATAGCTAAATAAATAAACCCTCCGGCAGTGACGGGAATTAAAGCAAAGGAAAAATTTAGATTAAGAAAATAAACTAAGAAAACCCCAAGTAAGCTAGCTAGAGAAGAAATAAAATTATAAAAAACAGCTTTTTTAATAGAAATACCATGATGAACTAAAATACCAAAATCCCCTATTTCTTGTGGAATTTCGTGAAGAATAACGGCCAAAGTGGTAGTAACACCAACAAGGTGATTGATATTAAAACTAGCAGCAATCAGAGCTCCATCAATGAAATTGTGAACAGTATCACCAGCAAGGCTAAGAGTAACAATATGCTTCGAGTCCTGATGACAATCAATTTCGTGGCAGTGATGCCAAAGAAGAAATTTTTCTAAAATAAAAAAAAGGAGAATCCCTAATAAAATTAACCAGGAAGATGAATATCCAAGAGAAAGAGAGGTAAATGATTCTGGAATAAGATGAATAAAGGCATCTCCTAAGAGACTACCAATAGCAAAGCTAACTAGAAGTGGAGTTAGACGTTTGATTAGTTTTTGATTAACAAAAATTAAAATTAGACCTAAAAAAGAAAGAGAACTAATTAAAAAGCTGGCAAGAATCGAACTTGTAAGGGAACTCATAAAAAGGATTTTACCAATTAAAATCTAAATCTGGCAACAAGGTAAGGTTTTGGGTATGATATAAGTGTGAATTTAGATGAGATAAAATCGCCATTACCGCCAAGAAAAGCTAGAGTAGAGATGGAGGTGGAAGCAGAGGAAAGAACAGAATCTTTGCCGGGATCAGAAAATTTAACAACAACAAAGGAAGCTGACGATCAACCGGTGACCACGACAATGTCATCAACGACAGGAACTTCTCAAAAAAAGAAACTAGGATGGAAATTAGCCATAATAGTGATAGGAGTAATTTTAATAGCAATAACGATGTTTCTAATTTTTCCTAAAAAGGAAGAAAAAGTTGATAAGGCAATAGTATTAAATTATTGGGGATTATGGGAAGATGCCACAATTATGGATAGTGTAATTGCTGATTTTGAATCTAAAAATCCTAAAATAAAAGTAAAATATATTCGTAATTTAAGGAATGATTATCGGACTAGATTGGATGGGAGACTTAAAAAAAGTGGTGGAGAAGGAGAAAGTGTGGATATATTTAGATTTCACAATACTTGGCTGCCAATGTTAAAAGATTACCTAGATTCGGTGCCAAGCGAAACAGTAACCAAAGTTAACTTAGAGGGCGATTTTCTGGATATATATAAAAAAGATTTAAAAGAAAATGGACAATGGCTATCAATTCCAATAATGTATGATGGGCTAGCACTTTTTTATAATAAAGATTTGCTAGAACAGGAAAAAATAGAAGTTCCAAACAATTGGTGGAAATTAGGTGAGGCGGCAAAACAACTAACGGTAAAAGACCCTGAGGGAAGAATTCTAACAGCTGGAGCAAGTTTGGGGTTAGCAAATGCAAACGTAGATCATTGGAGCGATATTATAGGGTTAATGATGAAACAAAATCAGGTGGATACTAAAAATTTAGATGCTAATCAGACTAAAATTGAAGATGTTTTAAAATATTATGTTTCTTTTGCTAAATCTGAAAATAATGTCTGGGATGATACCCTACCAAATTCAACTAATTTATTTGCTAGTGGAAAATTAGCATTTTATTTTGCGCCATCATGGAGAGTCTTTGATTTAGATAATTTAAATCCAAACTTAAGATATGGAATAGCTCCAATGCCACAGTTGGCAGTGCTAGGAGAAATTACTAGTATTAGTGATGATACTCAATTAACAGATAACCATTGGGCGAGTTATTGGACTGAAGGAATTAATAAACATAGTGCTCATAAGAACGAGGCTTGGAAATTCTTAGAATACTTAAGTTCTCCAGAAGTGTTACAAAAATTATATACAGCTCAATCTCAAACAAGAAGTTTTGGTGAAATTTATCCAAGAAAGAGTATGATGGATAAATTAAAAGAAAATCAAAAAGTATGGCCTTTTTTATCGGTAGCTAACCAGGCTGATAGTTGGTATCTGGCATCAGAGACAGGTGATGATGGAGTTAATTCGGAAATGCAAAAATATTTTACAGATATAATTAATACAATTAGTAAATCCTTTGGTACAATAACGTCGGAAAATATGGATAATTTTAAAAATGGTATCCGTCAGGTTCAACAAAAATATAATTTAAAAAAATAAATGATTTTAGTAAATTTTAAAATATATAAAGAAACTTTTGGCGATAAGGCAGTAGAATTGGCAAAAATATGTAAAAAGGTGGCAGAAAAGACAAGGGTAAAAATTATTCCAGTAGTATCAGCATTAGATGCAGTAAAAATTAGAGAAATTGTGGAAGATGAGGTTTGGCTTCAAGATGTAGGAGAAATCTTTGAAGGAGCTAAAACTGGATCAATATCACCAACCAAGGCCTTGAGTTTGGAAATCGGAGGGTCATTACTAAATCATTCTGAGTCTAGGAAGAAACCAGGAACAATTAAAAAAATGCTTAAAATCTGGCCTAAAGGTTTTAAAGTAGTAGTGTGTTTAAATAGTTTAGGTCAAGCTAACGGTTGGGCAAAAAATATAAAAGCAGATTATATTGCTTACGAACCAAAATACCTGATTGGGAGTAAAGATAAATCGGTAGCCACAGAGAAGCCAGATATGATAGAAAAGATGATTAACCAATATCCTAAAACACCAATTCTGGTGGGAGCAGGAATACACTCACCTAAAGATGTAGAAATATCACTAAAGTTAGGAGCTAAGGGGATATTAATATCTTCGTATATAGTTAAAAGTAATCAACCAGAGAAAAGATTAAATGAGCTGGCGGAGCGTTTTAATTTATAAACTGGTATAATAATATATATGGCATCTATTGATAATTTGCTGGTATCTTTGTTGGTTGATGAAGTAGTCGGGGGGTTTATAGTAACAATTCCACCTGGACATGTAGGTTGTATTTACAGCGTGTTTAGAGGAGTGTTAAAAAATGTCTGGTATCCAGGAATGCATTTTAAGGTACCAATAATTCACCGAGTGAAATTGTTTAATGCACAACTAATCGAATATACAGTTTCTAAAGATATTTTCTTAAAAGATAATAAGGAAATAATGGGTGATGAAGTGATTAACGCAGTAACTTCTGACAATAGATTTGTGGCAGTAGAAGCGACGGCCTTGATTAAACTGGATACAGAAAGACTCCCTGAAATTTGGCAAAATATTGGAGAAAATTTTGTCTCAAAAGTAGTCCGACCAGTAACTAGGAGTCGAATTAGAAAAGTAATTACTAATCATACTTTAGCTAATGCCTTGTCAACTAATCGGAGTTTAATTGAAGAAGAGATTACTGAGGAGTTAAGAGAATCCTTGTCACCTCATGGTTTAAATATAGAAAATTTTTATTTAAGCTCTCTAACACCAATAGAAGGTTGGCAAATGATAGATGGTGAAATGCCTCCAAGCGAACCGGTAATAACGCCAAAAACAGCTGAACAAATTAAAAATGAAAGAGTGTTTAGTCAGCCAGTACTAGATACTAACACTGATTTAGGTCGACGGAATTAAGAATAGTAAATGTTAGATATTGTTAAGCAAGAGATAAAATAGGGGTATCTTTGGTATAATATGTTAATGGAGATGTAATGCATCGACGGAGTTAGTACTTTAAAAAACGGCAAGCCGACTTTGACTCATGAGTCGATAAACAGAGTTAAACAATAATGCCAAATCTAAATTTGGTGTTGATTTAACCAAAGTAGCAGACGCCTTTACTGGCGCTTTTGCTCCTGAGGCACCCGCTTACGCATTAGCATAAGCACTCAACCATTTTTTGGTTTTCTATTTCGGAGGAAATCAAAAAGTGTCAACTAAACCGAAATACAGCAACTAAAATCCCGATTTTTTGGTGGCTAAAGCGAAGGGTAATACCTTCACTAATCGGCACTCTAGCGCTTTGAGTTAGCTTTAGCTGTTAGGGGTGAAGGATAAGGCTAATCTAAGCTTGTAGAAGTTTTTTAAAATCAGCTTTCGGACCCGGGTTCATTACCTGGCATCTCCGCTAATTATTTAATGAGATTAATTATAGAAATAACAGAAGAGTTGTAAGTGGTAATAATTTGGTGAATTTTAAAGCAGCCCAGGAAATATTCTAACGAATGATTTCTTTTATTTCCTTATTTTTTAATTTGGCACGTTTTTCGTATTTGCGTAGTTTTCGGCCAACGCCAATCTCGACTTTAAACCATTTACCTCGAAGGTAAATGGCAATAGGAATGATCATATATTTCTGGTGACGGAGAGATTGAAGTTTGGCAATTTCTTTTTCTAATAGAAGGAGGTTTCTTTCGGGAGTAGTATCAATAACTTGGTCTTGAGAATATTTATATTTAGGAATTTTAAGATTAAAAATAATTGGACGACCGTTAATAATTTCTATTTTTGAACCCAAGAATTGTGGCGGTTGAATTCGGAGAGATTTAGCATCAGCTCCAGTAAGAACTAAACCGGCTTCAAATTTATGGATAAACTGGAAATCACGAGATTCCCGATTAAAATAACGCATAGGCCTAAGTTTATCAATTTTATAAAGTTTTTAAAGCTAGAAAGACTAAAGGGTAATTTTGTAAATTTTTTGATCACTACTTAGGAAGTAAATAACTTTGGAAGCTGAATCAAAAGTTAAATCCAAAAGTTTTAAATCCCCCAAATTATATTTAGAGTTGAACTCACCAGTTTTTTTATAAGTGTAAACATACTTTGAATCATCACTAAAAACTAAATAATCACTGTCGACAGGAGCACTAATAAATTTAGCGTTAGTGAAATTAATTGACTGTTGGGGACGATATTTAGAATCAACTCCACTGGTATAGAGATTAACTTGACCAGAATCGGTTAAAACCCAAATACGACCATCAATATCAAGAGAGTTGGCCCCAATATTAAGCTTGGCTTCCCCTTTCAACCATGGTTGAGGTGAGGAAAATCCAGAAGCATGAGGAGTGAATTTCCAAATTGCCTGAGATGGACCATCAAGAATATAAAGAGATCCATTCCAAAACTGGACATCAGTAGCCTTGACTGAAGGATGAGAATTTAAATCGAGTTTTAAGGTTAACCCGCTTTTACTAACTAGCTTGATTTGGTTTTGAACTAGGATATAGATATCATTATTATCAACGAAAGCTTTTTGGGCAGACTTAATGTCATCAGAAATACTAATATTTTTAGTTGAATTTTCTTTGAGAGTAAAACTATCAATCCGACCATTAACAGAATCAAGTAGATAAATAGTGTTTTGAGAAAATACTAGGCGAGAAAAGTTGGGCTGGCTAGTAATAAATGAAGTATCATAAACCATTTGAGGAGTAAAAACATCACTATCACCAGTTTGCGATAAGATGGAATCAACCTGGGATTGATACTGAGCAACTTTATCTGAGTGAATTTTAAGATCGGCCATTTTTTGAATAATATCTTTTGATTCTCTAGCGGCTTGATGAGCAGCATCAAGATTAAGGCTCTTAATTACGGAAATATTGTTAAGTTTTTTTTCAAGCTCAGTTTTAAAAGACTGAAATTGAGATTCGGATTTAATAGATTGATTTTTGCGGTAACCAAAAAAGAAAGAAACTAACAAACCAACTAAAAGAACTAAAGCAATAATAATTTGAATTTTTTTATGACTACTGATTTTAAACCCGGGATGGTGACGAACATAGACTGAAGGAGAAGCCTTTTGGGGAGGGAGAGGAGAAGCTGGTGAATGACTAGGATTACTAGCTTCGGAAGACAAAGACTCAGGGGGAATATCAACGTCACGATGTATTTCAATTAGGACTGAAGCATGACCAGTTTGATCAGTTAAAGAATAAAGAAATGATAGAAAATTTTCTTCAATATTGGAAATTTTAGTATCAACTAAAAAATTCTTGATTTGATCAAAACCAAGACTATTAAAAAATAGTTGGCTAACAATAAGCAATCTATCACCGTCTAAAACTGGACCAAAAACAGAAGCGATGTTTTGATCAGTACCAGAAAGAATTTGACTAATTTTTGATTCCCGCTGGAGAACAACTTTTGAATCACCAAGAACAGCAAAAAATGACTGTTCTTTGATAATGACAAGTAGAGTGAGATTAATTTTTAATTTAGAGAATTTGGGATCTTGCTGAATATGAGAAAGTGATTGAATTAGATTTTGATTAATAGAAAAGGAATCTAGGGAAAAGTAAAATTGATTTACCCGACTAATAATCTCTCGACCAATATCTTGAAGATCGGAAACATCAAAAGATTCAAGACTAATGAGACCAAATAAATGACCTTTAGTAAACTTTTGTTGATCATCCGGTTCATTTTCCCAATATTGAGACCACCAACGAGGAGTATTTTTACCAATAAGAGAGCGGCAAGTGAAGTGCATTAATTAATGATACTACAAAGTCAGAACAACCAAGGTTAAAATTAGAGTTAAAATTAAAAAAATATAGGAAATAATAACTAGGACGGGATTAAATTTATCGGTAATACTTCTAGTAATGGAATTAACTTGTTTAGCAACTATGGTAGATAAAAAAATGAAAATAACAGCAAAGATAATTAAAAAGATCTTAACAACAGAGAGAAAATAGCCTGTTAATTCCTGATTAAAAAACATCACCTTCTCCCCCTTCTTTGCCTGTCAAAATCTTGAATATCTTTAATGACCATAATAATCTTGCTAGGATTAGCAATCTTTTCAAACCTAATTTCGCTATCCTTGGAGGCAGTTTGAATAACAACGTCGCCATAATTAAAAAAAGTACCTAAAACCCCTTTAATAGAAGAAGAAGAATCTTCAATTTGAGAAAATCGGGTTTGAATAAAATGCTTATTGAGAATATTTTTAAAATCAATATCAATAATCCGCTGGTCAGTAATAATAAAAACATTTGAATACCATTTCAAAAAATTTTCAAAAACGTAAACAAAAACAAAAAAATACCAAAAAACTAAAATAAGATTTTTATAGCTGGGGGGAAATAAATCAAAGAGATCTAAATACCTAAAAAATAAAGGAGCAGAAATCATAAAAATAAAAGTAACTATCCAAGAAAAATTATTAACCCAGTGAGGTCTGAGAGCCACATATATTTTTTCACCATCGTCTTGTTCCTGAAAAGAGAGAATTTTTGGCTTAACTAGAATTGAAGAAAAAGGACTTTTAGTATAACCAAGTAAATTATAAATATCCGGTTCAACAGCAGAAACCTCACTTTTAGAAGAAGTTGATTTGGATTTTTTCGAGGAGGAAATTGTTTTTTTAGTAGAAATAATAGGGTCATCAGGGGCAATAGTATCAAGATCTTTAGCTCGAATCATCAATGTAGTTTATCAATTTTATCAACTTTATCAAATTGAAATATTATTTTTTTTCAATATTAAACAGTCCTGACTTAACAACCAAAGCTCCAGGAGCTCGAAGATTAAAAACAGTTTTAAAGCTATCGGCAGAAAAATCAAGTTGACCCTTATCAGTAGAAAGGTGGATAGTTTTGGTATCTCCATTAGTAGAATAATCAACACTAATTGAGCCAATGGAAGAAACGGGGCCGCCCTTATCAGAGACCTGGCGCCGAAGCTCATCTCGAGACCAAGCATTACCGTCGCATGAACCGATACAGTTTTGAATCTGAGAAAGATGACTAGAATCTCCGGTTTTATTGAAATATAAAATAGCATTAATAATATCAGAAAATTCTTCTTGATTTAACCAAGGATGAGACCGACCATAGACATTATTACTCCTAGTCTTATACCAACCTTTATAATACCAAGGAGATCCGGCAATTTTTTCATAAGAATCATTGGGCCAACAAGATTGATTTCCGCAAACAGTATCCCATAATTGTGGAGTGGAATGGCCAAGAGAGTTATAGGAGTAGGTAGCACCACCGGCAGTGGAAGCATACATAGTAGAAAAAATATTGCCAGTATTATTACTTTTTATAACCAAACCACGAGTTTGTTCAACAGCTTCTTTCCATTTTCCAGGAGAATCTAAACGGCTTTTACTATAAACTTGACAAGACTCAGTGACACAAATTGTTCCTGAGAGATTATTGGTATAGGCTAGAGCATAAGTTCTGGCGGCAATAGCTTGAGCTTTAAGAGCTTCAAAACCGCCCTGATCTCCCCAACGTGCAGGCATTTCAGCAATTCCAACCAAATAATTTTCTTCAAAAGGAAGACTGCCAACAGAAGTCTTTATTGAGCCACCAACTTCCATCTTCTCAATTTTTATATCGCCATAATAAGCTTTGAGAATGGTTTCATAATTTTGACCGGACTTAGCTCGACCAAAAGCACCATATTGACTCATCCCTTTACGATGAGGGGCCCCGAAGGAAAAAATAGCGAAAGCTGGAGAGAACCCAGGATTATAATCAGCCCGAGAGGCAGGATCTTCAGAAGAAGAAACTTCACCAACGGAAGTATTAAACATGGCAGTTTTTTCAGCGATAAGTGCTTGCTGTTTAGCGGAAAGTTCAGCTTTATAAGTTTCAGCTTTTTCGATTTCTCCAGCCAAAAAACCAAAACGAGACTCTAAATCTTTTTTAAGATTAGCTAACTTATTTTTTTCAGATTCAAGTTTAGTTTTACTTAAATTTAGGCCAGAGATATCGGTGGTGTATTGAGTAATAATATTTTTATCTTGACTGATAACAGATTGATACCAGCTATATTGTTGCAAAAGTGATGTCCCCTCTTTGGAGGATAAAAATATTAAAATAGGATTAAATTTTTTACTGTTTTTATAGTAACGTCTGACTCGGGCCTCTAAAAGTTTTTTTTGATTTTCTAAATCAGCTTCCTTATCAACTAAATCTTGGTTGAGAACTGAAATTTCGGTTTCAGTTTTAATAATTTGTGATTTAGCAGATGATATTTTTTTTTGAAGATCAGACGACTCAGTTTTAAGTGGGGTGATAGCTGATTCTAAATCAGCGATTTGTTTGGTGATTTGATCAATTTGACTCTGTAGATTGTTAGCTACAAGTGGCTTAGTTATTAAAAACGCCAATAAGAGAAAAAAAATAAAAAAAGGTATTTTAAAAAATTTAAATTTCACTATTTAAGTGTAGCATCTGGTATGATGATGTTAATGAAAAAAAGATTTTTCCAGCTTAGTATGATTGGCTTATTTGGTTTAGTAATTTGTTTTTTGGCCGGGAAGAATAATTTTATATTGGCTTCAGAAATTGCAACAGCTGAATCAGAAGCAGACTGTATTAAAATGACAAGAGAAAGTGATTGTTCTATGAACCCTTATTACTGTAAATGGAACGCTGCTACTAAAAGCTGTCAGGGAGCAAGTCAGTTTACAAATGATGAAGGAGGGATAAGTTCAACCTCAACTTCATCCGGAGGAGGATGTGTCGAGACGGCTTTAGGCTGTATCCCATATGATACTAATGAATTTGCTACTTGGTTATTAAAAATTTTATTTGGAATATCGGGAGGAATTGCATTTTTATTGATGGTCTATGGTTTTATATTAATGGCAACTTCCAGTGGAGATGAGAAGAAGGTTCAAGGAGCAAGAGAAACCATAACTTCGGCTATTATTGGACTATTAGTATCAATATTTGCCTTGTTTATATTTAGATTAATTGCCGTTGATATCTTAATGATACCGGGGCTAGGTTAGGTTTTGATGTATAATAATATTTATGTTAATTAAGAATGTTTTTGGAGCTGAGGTGGATTTACCAAAATATGGAGATGTTGGTTTTAAATTTGAAAACTCTAATCTAGCAGACATTTTTAATGCTCTAATTCCTTATATTTATGTAATTGCAGGAATAATATTGTTATTTTTACTAATAACTGGTGGTATTGGATTGATGACGGCGGCCGGAAGTCCGGATAAAATTAAAATGGCTCAAGGTAAAATTACGGCGGGATTAATTGGTTTTTTAGTAATCTTTATCTCTTACTTTATAGCTCAGATACTGGGATTAGTCTTGGGAGTTAAGATAATTTAAAAAATTATTTTCCTAGACGACGCTGACGACCTTGATACCAAACGATAACTTCATCTAACTGTTTTGGACCAAAATCAGGCCAAAGAATATCAGTAAAATAAAGTTCGGAATAAGATGACTGCCAAAGAAGGAAATTAGATAGCCTAGATTCTCCACCAGGACGAATAATTAGTTCTGGTTCGGGCTGCCCGGTAGTGTAAAGGTATTGAGAAATTAAATCCTCAGTAATTTTAGTTGAAGAAATTTTTTGGTCAATAATAGTTTTAACGGCAGTAACTAGTTCATCACGACCACCATAATTAAGAGCAATATTCATAACCAGTTTTGGGCGGTTAACTTTAACAGAAACAGATTTATTAATAGCTTTAATAACGTAGTCAGGAAAAACAGTAAAATTACCTAAAATATTTAATTGAATACCTGCCTGTGAGTATTTTTGAAAATTGTTAGCCACTAACCAGACTAAAAGATCAAAGATGCCCTTGACTTCTTCAGGAGAACGTTTTTTCCAATTTTCAGTAGAGAGAGCATAGACAGTCAGATATTTAATACCAAGATTAAGACAGTGATTCATAATTACTTCCAGATTTTGAGCTCCAGCCTTGTGACCGTCGCCAGAAGAAAGGTTTTTAGCTTTAGCCCAACGGCGATTACCGTCCATAATGATGGCAATGTGTTTTGGGAGATTGTTTGAGTCTATTTTTGGAATCATTTATTCTTAGTCGAATTATATCTTAAAACTAAATAACTTGTTAGAATCTGAAATGAAATCATTTTTTTTAACCTTGTCAATTGTTTTTGGTTTCATTACCCCAATTATTGGGATAACAGCGGTTGTTAGAGGAAATTTTAAACCGCAAAGAATGACAAGACTTTTGATTTTTTTAATATCACTGTTATTTGTGGGAACATTATTTGAGCAAGGAGATAAGAATGGAATTTTCCTGGCTTTAGCACAGTTAATTGGCTCTTTTATTATTCTTACCTTATCGATTAAGAAAGGAATGGGAGGAACAGAAAAATTTGATTTTTTGGTATTCTTTTTGGTAGCTCTCTCTTTGATAATTTGGAAAACTACAAAAAATCCAGGACTAGGATTAACGCTATCAATATTAACTGACTTTTTGGCGTTTTTACCTTCTTTAATAAAAACATGGAAATATCCTCAAACGGAAGATTGGAAATTTTATCTGTCAGACACAGTGGCAAGCTTGTTTAGTATTCTCTCAATAAAAAGTTACTCTATAGCTAACTTATCTTTTCCAATTTATATTTTTTTAATTAACACAGCCTGTGTTTCAATGATTTTGGGTCGTAATAAATATTACGACAAGAAAATAAAAAATCCCGCAAGCGGGATTAAAATTTAATAGCATTCATCTAGAGCCAACTGTTAGTACCAGAAAGAATTGAGTGGTTCCGTTTTATCAACGGAACAAACCTCAAAGGAGGTGATCCATCCGCACCTTCCAGTACGGATACCTTGTTACGA
>CAZVMP010000017.1:0-16638 GCA_964628885.1 uncultured Gammaproteobacteria bacterium
TGTTACTAATAGTGCTGATAGATTAACTATTCTTGCTAATGGCAGAGTTGGAATTGGTACCACCAACCCTACTGCTACCCTACAAGTTGGTGGCGCCGCTTCTTTAATCTCAAATTCCAGTGGCTCTATTACTGTTAGAGCTACTTCCAATGGTGTTTATCTTGGTGCCAGTGCTACTGCTTGGGCTTCCGCTTCAGACTCTCGTTTAAAAAATATTTCTGGATCTATTACTAATCCTCTTGATCGAATTTTCCAACTAGACCCAATTTACTTTACTTGGAAAAATAATTCTTCTAATGCTAGACAGGTAGGTTTAATTGCTCAACAGGTTCAACAAGTTCTTCCAGAAGCAGTTACTATCGATGACCAAGGGTATCTTGGAGTTCAGTATTCTCTAATCACTCCTCTATTAGTTGCTGGAATACAAGAATTAGACCAAAAATTTGATGACCTCAATATCACTTCAACTGGCCAAATAAATATCAATCATAATATTTCTCCAGAAACCCTTTCTTTCCTTGGCTACCAAGACGCCAAAAACGAAATCGAATCAGCCACTTATTCTCTTACCAATACTCTTGGCCAGACCGTTTCTCGAATTGCACAATTTGGTGAAATTGCCAGCGCAAAAATTAAATCAGGTCTCGTCACCGCTCAAAACATTATTGCCAACACCGCTTTGGTTAAAAATCTAAGATCTGAAAAAATAATTTCTGACCAATTAATTTCTCCTTTAGCACAAATCGATCATCTTTCTTCTACAGACATTCAGTCAAATCAAATCTCTACTAACAATTTATCTGCAAACCAAATTCAATCAACCCAGATAAGCACTACCAATATTAATTCTAACCAAATTGACACTCAAAATATTTCTTCTACAGCTATTCAATCAGAACAGATTAATTCAAACGATATTACCACTATTAATCTCCAGTCAGGGCAGATTGATTCAAACAATTTATACTCTGATAACATTCAATCAATACAAGTTGAAACAAACTCTTTAAACTCTAATCAAATAACAACTGAAACTGCCTCAATTAGTGGTACCTTATACGCCGATCAAATTATTTCTCGCGAAGGATCCTTCGGTGATATTATGGCTCAAAAAATTAGTTCTCTTCGAGAAGAACTTACTGCCATTGTTACTTCAAGCTTAAATCAAGACGAAACTGAAACTAACCCTAGTGCTATTTTTGCTGAATCACAAAATTGGTCGATTGATGTCTCTAGTGATTATGCCACCATTACCGGAGACTTGTCTTTAACTGACAATTTAATAATTGGAGCCCATCTCATGGTCAATGGCGATTCTCAATTTAATAACACCTTTATTAGTGGATTCTTAACCACCGGACAAATTATTATCTCTGACAACTCTATTTCATCTCCCAACACCTCTCTTTATATTCAACCAGACAATACTGGATCTGTTCATATTATGGGAGAAACTCTTGTTATTGCCGAAAATGGCAACGTTGTTATTAATGGTAATCTTGCTGTTACTGGATCTCTTTTTGGCAATCTTATTGCTGCTAATGAAATTGAGACTCAAAAATTAACTGCTACCGAAATCAACTCTAACAAAATTAATATTGCCACCCAAAGCGCCTCTCTTATTATTACCTCTGAAGAAGAAATTCCTACCGCAACCACCTCCGCCATGCTTGCTTCCAACGCCACCGCGGGGACTGCTATATTTCCTGCTTCCAAAACAGATCTTATCATTTCCACCGACAAACTTACTCAAGATTCTATGGTTTACCTCACTCCAATAGGATCTACTAACAATCAAGTTCTTTATATCAAAGAAAAAGTAATTGAAACCGACCAAGAAACCTCTGAAAAACTAAAATCACAATTTACTATTTCACTTGACTACCCTCTTAACCACGATATTGGAGTTAATTGGTGGATTATTAATTAAAACAAAATATTTATTATTTTCTTTTTGCTAGAAATTTAAAATTAGCCACCTTATAATAAAACTATGCCTAAAAAAATACTTCCGACCTTAATTACCCTAGCTCTAATTTTTGGCTCAATCTCTCTAACTCTCTTTTTTATCAACAAACAAAAATCCTCTCAAACTATCAAAAAAAACAATTTTAAACTTGATACCAGTTCGTCTGTTGACCAACTATCAATCACCGAGAAAGACCCTTCTTCGTATTCTTATAAAAACGAAAATATAAACTACTCAGCTTATTTTCCAAGCAACTTCTTGGACATGGAATCTAATGTTAGATTTCAGCTCAAGGATTCTTATATTCAATTCCTCCCTCTTAAATCAGCCAACAACAATGTTTCTGCTCAAGCAAAAGATAATCAAATTTTTTACCCCAAAATTTTCCAGAATGGTACCAGTTATATTGATCTTCAATATACTTTAGAAGCAAACCAACTTAAAGAAGAATATATTCTTAACGAAAAACAAACAGTTCCTCTTCTTGAGCAAGAAGTTTCTTTATTTAATGCCTACCCCATTATTGAAAATAATCAAATAAATTTTCTTCACCCCTCAACCGACCAATATTTATTCAAAATTCCAACTCCTTATATGTACGAAATCAACAACCCCGACGTCAAACATAACGGGATAATTATTGACCTTCAATGCCAAGACCCCCAAACCCCTCTTAAAGACTGCCGATCCTTTATCTTTACTAAAAAAATAACTCCGGAAGGTCAACAGTGGCTCAACAATCCTTTAAGAAATTATCCAGTCGTAATTGACCCTTTTGTTGATGGCAACCCTTGTTGGGGAACAGCCGGATACTGCGATTCTGGTTGTACCCATAATAATACCTCTGCCGTTTCTGTTTACACTACTTGCACCCAAGGTTCTCTTTGTTCTGGAACTAACTGTTGGTACACCACTGCTGGAACTTGTAACTCAGGTTGTATTTACAACACTTCTACCTCCGCCACCGTTTATACCACCTGTGCCAACAGTTCCACTCCCTGTTCTGGTAATTGTTGGGGTATCAGTGGAAGTTGTGATGCTAGTTGTAGTTATGCTAACTTAAACTCAACCAGTCATTATAATGGCTGTACCCAAGGAGCAACTTGTGGAGCTCCTCCATTAGCCACTTATACTAGAAGTACCTTAGAATATAAGTACTGCCCTTCTGGAAGCTGTAACTCCTCTGGTACTGGATCATGTTACAAGGTTCCTCAAAGATGGAGTTATAATAATTATGGATCAGTGGGTTGTGCTAATTACTGTACTAATACTCTAATTAGAGGTTGTATTCCACAAAATACATCCTATTACTCTACTTGTAGCTGGATACCTCCAAAATACACTCCAACTGTTTCTGGTGCTATTACCAGATATACTCTTTCTGGTAGTTGTAGTAGTGTTGGATTAGGAAATTGTTATTCCTATCGAACCGACGGAACCGATACCTCGTATACTGGCAATGGGGCCTGTGGAGCTTCCACTTGTGCCGGTTCTGCCATTCGAAACCTTACCCTTTCTTGCACTTGGGCTGCTGCAAAATATCCTTGGAATGCTACCGGTAGCACTACAAAATATGTCAGTGCCGGCACTCCCTGTGATGAAGTCAATGGTACTGGTTCTTGCTATAAACTAACCGATGGTGCTATTAGTTGGACTGGTAGTGGCGCTGGTTGTCCAGGAGGATCAACTACTTGTGTCGGAGGTTCTACTCGCTACAATAGAACTCAATGTACTTGGTATAAAGGAACTGGCGGTAATGATATAAAAATAGATGGTTTAATGATTGAAGGAATAAAAATTAATTAATAAAGTTAAATCTTAAAAAACTGATAAACTAAAATATGCCCAAATTAACCAAAAACCAGATAGAAAAATTGAAATCACTTGGTATCGATGTAAATGAACAAGAGTCAAGAAATAACTACAAAAATTTTTCTCTCAAAAAAGAAACTAATTTTAAATCCCCTATTTTTCCTCTTCTCTCAATTTCAGGTTTAACTATTCTCTCTTTTTCTGGCCTTATTCTTTTTAAGAATAAAAACCAAAATGTTACTGATAATTCTAATTCAAACCATACTTTACCGCAAACTAATATAACACCTACTCAAGTCCCAAAATCAATTCAGCACTATCTTTTGGCCTCTCAACAATATTTTTCTCAAGCTACCCAATCTCAAACAGACTCAAGCAACCAAAATACCATAGAACTTCTTAATCAATCAATTCTGGCAGCCACTAATGCCATAAAAGAATTTCCAAACGATTACCGTGGCTTCTACCAAAGAGCTCGTATTTATCAAAGTGTCTTAACTTCTCAACCCCAACTTCTATCTCAAGTTATTACCGACCTTACTCAAGCTCAAAAATTATCTCCTGATAATGCCGAAATTACTCGTTCTCTTGCTTCCGTTTATGCCCAAAAAGGTGACGCTCAAACTACTATTAATTACCTTTCCCAGACCATCGCTCTAGAACCAACTAAGGCTCAAAATTTTTATGATCTCGCCAAGATTCAGCAACAAGCCGGTCTTCTCCCTCAAGCCCTAGAAACCTACAACCAACTTATTACTCTTGTCACCGATTCCACCCAAAAGGATCAAGTTATTTCTGAAAAATCAGCCATTGAAAAATTAATTTCTCAAAATCCACAATCCAAAACTGAATCAAAGACTATTATTCCTCTCCCCACTGTCAATCTTCCTCAATCCCTTGACTCTCCTGTTATCCAGGCCAATACTTCTTCCGGCCTAATTGTAGCCGCCCCCGAACAATTAAATCAAATTCAAGTCTCCAACCTTACCAATTCCAATTCTTTATCCGGCACCGCTATTTTACCTGCCAATCAATTAAATATTACTCTTAGTAACACTCAAATCACCCCCTCCTCTCAAATTTATGTCACCATTACCAATGGTGGTAAAAACCAAAATCTCCAAGTTATTTCTAAGTCTGATAATTCCTTTACCGTCGGTCTTGATTCCTCTATTTCCGAAGATATTGAATTTAAGTGGTGGATTATAAACTAACTTACTGGATAAAAATAAAATATTTTAAATAAATCCTTTACTTAAAATTCCTATTAAAGCTATTCTGTTTCTGTCGGTTCCCGAGTAATCTCAGGCATCGTTGTCGGAATTACTGAAATTTTTGGTTCCAAATCTTCTGCTGGAACATCTACTCTTTCTTCTGCTCCCATTGTTGGTAACGGTTCTGGAGTTTTTAGTATTGGTTCTTCTCTTTCAGATACTTCCTGTTGTTGCTTTAATGACTCCTGATATCTTTGTACTGCTTCATCCAACTCTTTTTTCCATTCTGTTAACTCTTCGTTGGCTTTTTCATAATCAGATGAATCCATTGGTACTAATTTTACTGCCTGATCCAACCTAGTTACTGCCTCCTGAATCTTATTTTGCTCTTTAGCTGCATAAGCCCAGTTATACCAAGCATTAGCCATATTTGGTTTATTATTAACCGCCTCCTCAAAAAATCTTTCTGCTAAAGCATAATCTTTAGCCCCATAAGCTAATGATCCCAGCTCCATCTTTATATTAGGATTAACTGGATCAAATACTGCCGCTTGCTGATAAGATTGAAATGACCAATCAAAAGTATTTTCTATCACTCCTACCAAAGCCCGATAAATCGATCCTAAATTTGTCCAATATCCCGACATGCTTTGATCCAAACCTACTGCTGCTTGTGCTTCTCTGACTGCTTGTTGAATCAAAGTTGATGCCTTCTCCTTATTTTCTTCAGTCATTTCTTCCCCTTCAGGAATATTAAAATAATTTCCAGCTAAAGCTAGATTCGTTTGAGAATACATCGCTCGATAATCAGCTAAATTAGGATTCATTCCAATAGCCTTAATCTGGTTATCATATGTCCCCACTGCATCATTTTCTATTGTTGCCATTAAAGACTCTCTCCAATAATAATCAGCTATCACCGGTCTTACTATTTGGTATCCTGCCCCTATCACTATTACTAAAACTAAGACTCCTACAATTTGCGGCATAATATTAGTATTTTTCTCACCCACCGCCAGAATCATTTTTACCTCTTTAGTCTCTCCAAAAAATGTTGCTGTCACCCAAAATAATAAAAATATTGTTAAAAATGTCGGAGGTGTCAATAGCGACACTAATCCTAATAATATTATTCCTGATTTATTTTTTCCTCTCCATCCCGTTACTGCCAAAGCTAAAATTAATCCCAATCCCACTAAACCTAATTCTGTCCACCAATGCAAAATTCCTAAAAGCGATACTCCAAACGTATTCATCCACATATTTGTTAAATTAAAACTTGCTGGCTTGAATCTAGAAAATGCTTCTACAAAATTACCTAAACCAACCCCAAAAACTGGATTGTTTTTTAATGTTTCTGTTGCAATCACCCAAGAAGTTCTTCCATCTAAATATACCCAACCTAATTTAACCAAACGATACCCTACCAAAACTGCCATCAACATTAAAAAGGCGGTTACAATTGCTTCTTTAAAATAATCTGAAAACTCTACTTTATCCTTTATCTTTTTTATTAATCTTTTTAACCACTCTATTCCTAAAAATATAAACAAAATCGCCTCTGACATTAATGATCCAGTAATTGACCAATTACTATTAATCGATAACCAAGGTTTATCTTTAGGCCAATTAAATGGTAATTTTGCTGCCGGTATCAAAAATACCCCCAATGAAATCACTCCCACTATAACTGTTGATATTGTTAACCAATTTAACTGTTTTTGACATTCCTCTTCACTTCTCACCTGTAACCACACAAAAAACCAAAATATTAATCCCACTAAACTACTAATTCCTAGAGTGGAAGTTATTGATCTTGCCTGCCCCCCTTGACTCATTCTTATAAATGATAATATTGACCACAGTCCTAAACCCACTACCAACCACCAGCTTTTACTAAATTTTACTTCTACTTTTTTACCCCAAATTGCTGCTACTAACCAAAAAATTAACCCCAACCCTCCAGTTATCAACAAAAAACTAATCTTTCCTAATCCAAAACCATCATATATTACTGGTAAAAAGAATAACGGCATTAGTACCAATACTAATCTGGTATAAATTTTTAGAAATTTAGTCATATAAAAAGACTACCAAAACAATTCTCTGATAACAACTTTTTAAATGGCTTTTTCTCCGCATAATCTCTGCCTATTATCTATTCCGTCTTATCTCTGATCTGCTTAATTACTTTAAAACATCCAATGGGTTCAATTTTCCTTTATCACTAATTACTTCAAAGTGTAAATGAACCCCAGTCGATCGTCCCGTACTTCCCATTACCCCCAATTTCTGGCCCTGACTTACCCTTTGGCCAGCTTTTACTGATATTGAATTGTTTAATAAATGAGCATAAAGAGTTTTATAACCATTACCATGATCCACCACCACATAATTTCCATAGCCACCAGCATTCCATCCAGCGGTTACTACTGTCCCTCCCTGAGAAGCCACCACATCTGGATTTGACCGATTAGCAATATCTACTGCCTGATGATACCAAGCATATCTTTGTGAAATCGCTCCACTTGTCGGCCACATAAAGTTCCCTTCACCCACCACTCCCGGGATTGGAGCCACTGTTCTAGCTAAATATATAGTTCTATCAACTATTATTTCTTTTGGTTTTATTCCATCAGGAACAATTAACTCTTGTCCTGCACTTAATGCAAAAGTTTCATCATTAGCAAAAGTGTTAAACGGATAATCAACAATATTTTGGGCATCAACTTGAAAATCTTTAGCAATACTATAAATTGTCTCTCCTCTTTTAACCGTATGTTTAACTCCGCTTACCGGCAAAATTTTTAACATCTGACCCACCTTGATTGATCCTACCGATTTTAAATCATTTTCCCAAATAATTGTATCGATATTAACTCCAAATTTTTGAGAAATACTTGACACCGTATCTCCTTCCTGTACCCGATACTCTGTTGTTTCTCCTTTTGGTAAATTAGAAATCAGAGTGTTAGCCCCCGCCCTATCTGCTGCCGCCAATAAATAATTACTTCCACTATTTTCACTCCCTTCGCTATTTATTATTAAGTTTTCCAGTGTCCCCGAAAATAAAATTACCAAAAAAAACAACGTAAACATACTTATATTAACAAAACTTTGCGAAAATCTTCCTCTCTGACGATACATTAACTTTGATATCTGAACCTTAATCCATTCTGTCCAACCCAAAAATTTCCTAAAAAAAATCACCACAAACACTCCCTCGTTTTTCAAAAATTCCTGAATTAATTTTCCCTCACTAATCAACCTGTCTTTAAAATCAAACATTGTCTTTTTATTATACTAAATGATTCAATTATTACGAATTTTGTCCCATCTATTTAAAGCTTTATCATAGGTCTTTGGTAAATTTTTTTTCGTTGAACTAAATAAAATTCGACTATAATCTCTCACTTCACGCCGGTAATTATCTCGCGATAGCACTGGTGGTATAAAAAATGACATGTAAGCCGGATCTTCTTTAACTAAATCACTTATTACCTTTTCATCTAAACCCCTCCTCATCCCCAATATTACTTCCACCCCTGTTTCTGGATAACCCTGAAGTTTAGCTAACTTTCTTATATCCTTTGGAGATTGTTGACTTATTTCTTTTAATTGATCCAAGGTTTCTTTATCTCGAGCCGCAAAGATTTCCACTTCCAATTTTCTTACCATCGGTCTAATTCCCATACTCCACTTCAACCCCAATCGACTAATTATCTTACCCAATTCTACCTCATTACCAAATTCTCCAGTTTCTAACCAACCTGTCATCATCGTCGCTGGTTTTACCCCAATAACACACCCTAAAATATCTACTTTTCGTTGATCAGTCAACAGCATTCCTCCTTCAAAATTATCTAAATCTTTTAATCCCAACCCTACCTCCGGATTATACATCATCTCTAGCGCTGCTTTTTCCACCATTACTGCCCTATCCTTAATGTAATTTTTTTCTAAATTCATTTATTTTATAACTTTAAACTTACTTCTTGCCTATTTTTGCTAAAAATTCTTGATTACTTTTAGTTTTACTCATCTGAGCAATTATCATCTCACTAGCATCTTTATTTTCTCCCAAAGCATCAAACATTCGTCTAATAGCTATCACCTTAGTTAAAGTTGCTATATCCAAAATTAATTCTTCCTTTCTAGTACCTGATTTTAAAATATCAAATGCTGGAAAAATCCTTCTTTCCGCCAAATTCCTCTCTAATCTCAATTCCATATTTCCCGTTCCCTTAAACTCTTCAAAAATCAAATCATCCATTTTTGACCCGGTATCTACTAAAGCTGTTCCAATAATTGTTAATGATCCTCCGTTTTCAATCTTTCTGGCTGCTCCAAAAAATCTCTTTGATGGATACAGTGCCGCTGGATCGAATCCTCCCGATAATGTCCTTCCACTGGTAGGAATCGCCAAGTTATAAGCCCGAGCCAATCTAGTAATTGAATCGAACACTACCACCACATCCTTTCCTATTTCTACCAATCTTTTAGCTCTTTCCATAGCAATTTCTGCTGCTCGTGTTTGATCTTCTGGTTTTTGATCAAAACTAGAAGCCACCACTTCCCCTTTTATAAATCTCTGCATATCTGTTACTTCTTCTGGTCTCTCTCCTACTAAAACTGCCATCAAATGAGCCTGAGGATAATTCTTAGCTACTCCATCAGCAATTTCTTTTAATAAGGTAGTTTTCCCTGCTTTTGGTGGCGACACCACCATCCCTCTCTGACCAAATCCCACCGGACAAAACAAATCTAAAATTCTAGTTGATAAAACCTCACTTTCAGTTTCCAATATCATCTGTTGATTTGGATATACTGGTATCAAATCCTTGAATTCTGGCCGTTTAGCTGCTGACGCCAAATCTCCTTCATTTACTTTGTCAATCCGAACCATCGCCCAATATTTTTCCCCTTCTTTGGGTTTTTTGGCAGCTCCAGTAATCATATCTCCAGCTCTCAATCCGTATCGTCTAATTTGCATCGAAGCAATATAAGCATCTTTTCCATTTTGTAAAAAAGTTGGCCTAACAAATCCGCTTCCATCTTGCATTATCTCTAATACTCCCATAATTGGCTCGGTAATTACTGGCTGACTATAACCAATTACTGGTCTTGCTGGTGGCCTTACCACCTGAGGTCTTTGTCCATTCTGTATAACAGGTCTAACTGTTTGTGGCTTAATAAAGCTAACCGTGTTATTATTTGGCTTTACTTCCTCTAACTTTTTCTCCACTTCTCCCTTTTTAATCTCAGCAACTTTTGTGGCAGATTTTACTATTTTTGGCTCTGACACCACGCCAATAGTTTTCTTTCTGGGCATTTCTAAAAAAATTAATAAATATCTTAATTAATCAATATAATTGAAATACAGCATAAAAACGGGAAATTGCTTAAATTCACTCTCATTTTACAAACTTTTCATTTCTTTGTCAATTAAATCTCACAATTTACTCTTTTATTCTTTTAATTAAAAATAAGGTTGAAAGTAGCAGACCTGCCCCCTCTGCTACTCTCAACCTTATTCTCAAGCTAATTTAAATTAATTTTGCCAAATCATCGGCATTACTAAACTTGACTTTCTTTAAAAAAAGCTTTAATTTAGATGTTGAAGAAACAACACTATACGTGTTCCACCTGCTTTGAGAATATCGGTAATGTTGTTTCTTTTTTTTGTCTCCCCAACATCTAATTTTTTAAGTGCCCTAACTAACTTCAAAGCTACATCAAAATTAACTTCCCTCCCAATTTTGCCATCTCTCTAATCTGTCTCTCTGCCCACAAATTATTTTTTCCTCTTATTTTTTTACTAGATTTTCTACTTACTCCCTTAATTGAGAAAAGTTTTTTAGTTAACTGAAGCATTAAAAATAGTATAACTTACTTTTTTTTCTTGTCTATATCCTATAAAAATTTGGTCTCTAAAAACACAACACCCTATAAGATTTTATTTATAATAATTAGGTTTAATTTAACCCATTTTTTCCTCCACTCAGTCATTGTGGAAAACTTCTGAAAAACTAAAATTACCTACTTTCAAACACCATTTCTCTTATTTTTCAACTAAAAAGACTTCTTATTATCTCAAAAGAGAATAAGTCAAAATCTAAAAAAGTCTTTCTTGTTAAAGACTATCCAATTAATTACTATCAAATAGTATCTTAAATTAACTTTATCTATCAAATTTTACCAAAAAAAAATCCGGCTATACCGGAAATTAAAAACAAAAAAGGTGGTGGTGGAATAAGTTCAGATTTAAAAATTAAGAAGAGCAATTCTTCTAATCTTTCTTTTTCTGAACTTCTGTTCCACCACCTTATCTTTCTTACTTGAAAACAACCTGGGTTATTGGGGTAGCTGAATAACCTCTGAATTCCCAGTGGTATCCATCTTTTTCGTCATTCAAGACCTGAGCCAAAAAAGGTTCCCTGATCTGGACCTCCTTGACGATATCGTGGTGGCAAAGCAGTAACTCTGCCAAAACCATATCTGGCAGAATCTTCCTGTCAATCATCACCACTGTCTGGTTGTTCTGTAAAAGTCTTTGCAGTTCTTCAAAAGAAGCTACTGGTTCTACAAAAACCACCCTCACTTCCATCTCTGGGAAAAACCCCTTAGCAAAACTGGCCTTATCTGCCCGATCCCTGCCAGATGACTCAAGTAACAAGATCACTTTCTTAACTTCTTCCATCTTTACCAACCCTCTTTTCTCATTTTCATTTTTCGAATTAATCAGACCTCACTAGATACCACACTACCCTCCTTTATTAAAGTACGCTCTAATTATACCATCATATTATAGGTTAATCAACCCCCTATCTAAACCCTACCTTTATATATCAAATTACTTAAAATCTCTATTTATAATTTTATTTCTAATTTACAAGCCTTATTTAATTTCCCTAACATTTTTTATTTCCACCACTCTCCTCCCTCTTGATTCTGCCTCCTTTATTCTTTTCTCCCAGTTTCTAACTTTTTTAACTTCCCCCAACAAGCTTACCTCCCCCACATAGACCAATCTTTTACCAACCTCTTTCTTAACAACAGCTGTTCTAGTTTTAGTCAGAAATGGAGGTTTCTGAACCAAAGATATATTTTTGTAACTCGACCACATTGCTGCCAACACTGCTAAATCGGCCCCCGTATCCTCAATCCTAATCCCTCCAGTCACTGATATAAAAACATCATATTTATATAACGGCATTCCTAAACTTTTTTGTCCGATTGCCACCAACAGCTGTCCTCGATTATAATCAATTCCTGAAAAAACTCTTTTTGGCATTGGGGCAAAACTCTCCACCACCAATGCCTGAATTTCTACCAACATTGGCCGACTCCCCTCTATAACTACCGTCACCGCCTTCCCTGCCAAATCATCTTCCCTTGATACCAAATTTATCTCTTCTGACCCAATTTCTCTTAACCCCTTTTCTTCCATCTTAAATATTCCTACTTCATCAGTTGGTCCAAACCGATTTTTAGTTGTCCTTAATACTCTCAAATCCCCATTCTTCTCTCCTTCAAAATATAAAACCGTATCCACCATGTGTTCTAAAATTTTAGGCCCAGCGATATCCCCTTCCTTAGTTACGTGACCAACTATAAATATCGTTACATTTTTTTGTTTAGCCAATTGAACTAGTCTAAAAGTTACCTCTCGAATTTGTCCCACTGATCCCACTCGCCAAGATCCCAAATTTCCTCCCTGAGCCTCAGACATCATTGTCTGAATACTATCCACCACCACTATTTTGTATAAATTATTTACTCTATCTAAATATTCTTCAATTTCCTCTACTTGATTAGTTTCTAAAACATCGAATTTTTCCACACTTAATCCCAGTCGCTTCACTCTTAAACCGATTTGTTCAGCCGACTCCTCTCCCGCCACATACAAGCCACCTATTTCTCCCACAAGTTGAGTCAAAAGAGTACTTTTTCCAATCCCCGGTTCTCCAGCAAATAGTACTGCCGACCCTTGAACAATTCCTCTACCCAAAACTCTATTAAACTCCTTAATTCCCGTTGAAAAAATAATTTGATTACTCTCATTTTTATTTCTAATTTTTCCCATCTCTGATATTTTTTTTATCTCCACCTTCTCTTTTTTTCTCTGTCCTAATTTCCCCCGTAACAAATTCCCTGAAGTTTTAATTTCCTTTAAACTATTCCATTCCCCACAACTGCCACATTGTCCTTGCCATTTCAAATACTCATTACCACAATTAGAGCAAACAAAAATAGTCTGTTTATTTTTCATAAATATATTATACCTTGCCCACTAAAAATCCTATTTTATAATTCAGCTTGTTTTACCCCTATATCCAAAATTTATTTTTCATCAATCCTAGCGCCTCTAGTAAAGTCATCACCAAAAACTCCCGATTTCTCGGGAGTTTTAATTTCCAGTTTCCTTAAATCTTACTTATAGATAACATTTTTCTTACTTGTTTCTACAATTCCTAGAGAAATCTTTCTCTTTTGAACATCAATACTCTCAATATAAACTTGAACCTTATCACCTTCTTTTAAATTAGTTCCACCAGTTAACTTTGAAACATGAATTAATCCTTCAACCCCAACTTCTAATTTAACCAAAGCTCCAAAGTTAGCAATTCTTACCACTTCTCCTTCAGTTTCTTTATCCTTGGGATACCTTTCCTCAATTTTATTCCAAGGATCATCAGTCAATCGCTTAATTGAAAATTGTAACCGACCGTCATCTTTACTAATAAGTTTAATTTTTAACTTATCCTTAACTTTAAATATCATTGATAATTCACCCACTTTTTCCCAAGAAACTTCTGATATATGAACTAATCCTTCCAAATTAAGTGCCTTCCCTTCATTATCATAATTAACTCTTACAAAAATTCCAAACGGTTCTACTCTCATTACCTCTGCTTCAAAAACCTCATCTAATTTTAAATTTTCAATTGCCCCAACTTCTTCTCCTACTTTGTCTGGTTCTGAAACCAATCTTTCTGAAAAGACAAGTCTATTTTTAGCCTGATCTACCTCTAACACTTTCGTTTTAATTTTTTTACCAATCATTTTATCTGGATCTTCATCATATTTTGATCCAATCTGAGATCCTGGGATAAATCCAAAAAATCCAAACGGAGCAATTACTACCGCCCCTCCCCGATTTAATTCCTTAGCAAAAACCGTTACCTCTCCACCACTCTTTTCTTTCTCATTAAAATAATTCCAACCATAACCAGAGGCTGCCCCTCGAATTGATACTAATATTTGCCCCTTATCATTTTCTGGTTGTTTAATTTGGACTTCTATTTCATCTCCTAATTTAAGATCATTAATATAATCTTTTACAAACTCAAACTCCTTTCCCATTACCACCGCATCAGTTTTTCCTCCAATATCAATATAAATTACCTTATTCTTAATAACTGTAATTTTTCCTTTAACCTCTTGACCTTTTTTAAAACCTAATTTTTCAACTCCTTCCAGTTTTAACAGGTCCTCCATTGTCAAAATTTCTTTTTTGACTTTAGTTTTTTTTTCTTTCTTAGTCATAAATAAAAAATCCCGATTTATTCGGGATTTTGGTAGAGAAGAACTTTAATTTAACTTAAAGTAATACTTCCCCAAATAAATTAATAATAAAAATTTATCGAATTGAGACTAACTTCATTTGAACTTAGTTTCTAAATTCTGGCCACGACCTATTTTCAAATTCCCTTGCGGGAAAACTATTGTCAGCGCTAAGGCGTTTCACTTCTCTGTTCGAAATGGGAAAAGGTGGTTCCACCTCGCTCCAATGACCAGAGTTTAAAAACTAAGTCAAATTTAAGTAATTAATTTTCCAACTTCATAACTTCTTGGCCTCTAAATTGAGTTGCCCGCCTAACCAAAAATTTATTAGTTTTTGGCTCAGCCTATTTCGGCTTCCAATCCCGAAAGCAATCGGCACTGAAAGCCAAATAATATTGAGAAATTTCTTCAATCATTCCATTGCTTAGCTTAACTCCTTACGAAGCTTCCACTCGCAAAGTATTAACCGGTAGTCTCCCGGCGATTTTCCTCTCCAATTACTTAGAGATACGATTCCTTATCTTAGGGTCAGTTTCCTGTTTGAGATGCTTTCAACAGTTATCTTATAGAAACGGTAGCTACCCAGCGTTGCACTTGACAGCACAACTGGCACACCAGAGGTTTCCTCATCTAGGTCCTCTCGTACTGTAGATGAATCCCTTCAAGAATCGAACGATTACTACGGATAGAGACCGACTTTTTTGTTTCAAAGGTAGAGTATTTCTTGTTTTACTCTACACCCCCTATCACTAGAGGGATCCGACCATATCTTGTCCAAAATTTTAGACTCTGGCGTATGGCCTGTGAGGATTCTAATGTGCAAAATGGTTCAAAAATAAACTCTTTACCATTAATGCCAACGATTTATTATTTTACTAGTCTTACTATTTTGTTTAATATAGCTACAGTCTAATCTTTTTTTTAAATTCTCTAAAACCTTTCTTTCGATTGAATTTTGAGATATTCATTAAAAAATAAATTACCTGCTAACCACCTTTTGTTTCTTTTGATGGAATATTTCTATATAGAAATATTCCCCTCCCTTCCACAAAATCAAAAAAATAATCGTCATTAGTCTTTCCTGCTGATTGTCTTGCTTCCGAAAAATCGGAATGGATAGTCATTTTCACTAATATACAAACCCTATATTAGTAGACTAACATTAACAAGAGTTTCCAGCATATAGCCAGATTTATATCCTATCATTCTTCGTAAGCCTATCCCGCTTACATTTTTCATTACTACAGATTTTTCAGATTTTATTGCGTCTAATAGGAGAGACAGTTCATGTCACCTCGGCAAAAATAAATTCACCGAAGTCAGCTGTCTCGCGACGCTCTGAACCCAACTAACGCAGCGCTTTAATGGGCGAACAGACCAACCCTTGGCCCCTTCTTCAGGGCCAGGATGCGCCAAGTCGACATCGCAATGTCGTTCCACAATCTCTTGTGGTCTTAGACTATCCCTTCATCCTCTTGTCTTTTAATCGTCCTGATAAAAAGAGTAGGAGCTAGCGTATTAGCTTCTTTATAAAAAAGAAACTCCGTTTTAACAAGTGTTAAAACAAGTCGTTACGGGGTCATAACAAAAGATAGTTTATATCTAAATTAATCATTTCTAAAAAACTTTTAGTTCTGATATTAATCAAATAATAACTCTTATTATTTAGTATTAATTCTAAATAAGTATTTTTTCTACTGTTTCCTAAAAGAAAATCAATAGAAACGGACTTTTGCTCTTTTGTTAGACTTCCCACGGTATTGGCCATTGATCAGTGATAATTAAAAAATTATCAAAATGTCAATTAAGGCGTCCACCGTTATGAGCTAGTATTTAAATTTTTCCTAAAAAATTTATAAAAAATAAAAAGACCCGTGATTTACAGACTAACGGAATTACTTCCGCCCACCCCGATTATAAGCCTTTATGGCTAAGGTGCCGAACCGCATCGTCAATATGAACTATCGGATGCGACTAGCCTGTTATCCCCAGAGTAGCTTTTATCCAGTAAGCCCGTGCCCATACCAAATAGGTCACGAGGATCACTAAAACCGTCTTTCGACCCTGAATCCAAAA
>CAZVMP010000018.1:0-14077 GCA_964628885.1 uncultured Gammaproteobacteria bacterium
AATACTTTAATTGCTAAAACGTCATTATTTTCACTTGTTATTACATCTAAAGCTATTTTTTATTATTTCTTATAGTAACTACCTTCAACTTGTTTAATTCAAACAAATCCTTTATTAAATCATTTACTTGTCCCAAGCTAACCTGTCTATATTCTTTTAACTCTCTTACCGGATCTCCTATCTCATTTTCTAATAATATTTTAGATCCAACCAAATTAGCCCAATAATTAGTTCTATCCATAGCCAACTTAGTCTTTCCTTCTAAATAATCCTTAGCTCGACTTAATTCTTCTTCTTTTATTCCCTCTCTTATTAATCCAATTTCTTGTCTTACTAGTTCTACCGCCTCATCCAATCTCTCCAACTTAACTCCAGATTGTATTCCCCAAAACCCAACTTCCTCAAAGTTATCACTAATAGAAAAAATATAGTAAGCCAAACCCATATCCTCTCTAATCTTTTGATAAAGTCTAGATGAAGTATTTCCTCCCAAAATTATGTCTATCATCCTAAAAGCATATTTTCTTTTATCTCTTCTCCTCAAAGCCGGCAGTGCCATAGCAAAATGACCCTGCTCTACTTCTCTTGTCATTTCTCGATACCCTTCTCCATTAAGTTTTACCTTAACTCTAGGTAACCCCTCCGACATATCATTTACAAAATCTTCAAAATAACCAGCGACCTCACTACCGACCCTGTCATCAACGTTTCCTGCTATTACCACCACCATCTCCTTAGGATCAATTAATTTATTTCTAAAATTAATTACCTTTAACTGATTGATTTTTTCGATATCTGATACTTCCCCAGCAATATCCCAACAACCTATTGATGACTCTCCGTATAAAAATTTAGTCATCTCCCCAGACAAACCCATCATTGGATTGTCTCGATACATTTTTATTTCTTCAATTATTACCCCTCTTTCTTTTAAAACCTCTTTTTCATCATATACTGAATTTTTCAGTATGTCTGATAATAATTCTACTGCCCAAATCATATTTTCCTTAGTTGTTGTAATATGATATGAAGTCATTTCGTGACTAGTCCCAGCATTATAACCAGCTCCCTTACCATCAATTTCCTGATTTATACTTGCCGCTGTCGGCCTTTTTTTTGTCCCCTTAAACGCCATATGTTCCAAAAAATGGCTCATTCCAAACTCATCTTTCAGTTCATACTTTGATCCTATCTTAATAAATACTTCTACCGTCACCGATTTTAAGCCTCCCACAGGCACTGTTGCTATCCGAATTCCGTTTTTTAGAGTCAAAACATTAATTTTCATCTTTTTTCCGGTCTTTCAACCGATCTAATTATCATTAGCAGTCAAACAAACTATTTGCTTGATATATTTTGTATAACTACTTTGAATAATTTTTGTTAACTATATCATTGTAGCATTTATTTTTTATCAACTACTACAAAGTTAACCATCTTCCCTGGTACATATATTTCCTTAACTATCAAACTGTTATCCAACCATTTTATTATCTTTTCATCCACCTTAGCTAATTCTAAAATTCTCTTTCTATTATCTACCTCTTTAGAATCAATCTCTATTTGGCTTCTTACCTTACCATTTACTGCCACCGCCACTGTTATTTGTTTATCTATTAAGTATTTTTCTTCTATTTCCGGCCAAACCGTTTTATGAACCGACTCTTCACCACCAATCTGACTCCACCACTCTTCAGTTGCATATGGAACCACTGGCGCCATCAGTTTTATTAAAGTTTTAATATCCGACAAACTAATAGCCTGACAACTTGATAAACTATTTAATCCTTCCATCATTTTAGCAATCATCGTATTGTATCTAAAACCCTCCAAATCCTTAGTTATTCCTCTGATTAACTTATTTATTATCACTTTAACCTCATAACTGCTATCAATAAAACTATCTGTCTGATTAATTCTTAGCTTCATAAATTGATCCATCCTGTCCAAAAACCTTTTTATTCCCATTAAAGTCTTTTCACTCCAGGCCATCGTTGCTTCAAATGGCCCCATAAACATCAGGTACGTTCTCACCACATCATGACCATATTCATCTGCAACTGTTTCCGGCACAATTACGTTTCCTTTTGATTTACTCATTCTTTGTCCATCTGGACCCAAAATAACCCCATGAGACATTCTTCTAAAATATGGTTCCTTAATTTCAGCTGACACTTCTCCTATTTCTCTTAAAAACTGGTAAATAAACCTAGAATATAATAAATGCAACACATTATGTTCATCTCCTCCGATATAAATATCCACTGGCCCCCAGTATTGCCATAAATCATTTCTTACTAGTTTTTTTTCATTTTTAGGATCAGCATACCTTAAAAAATACCAATCACTTCCTGCCCAGTTAGGCATTGTATCTGTTTCTCGTTCCGCCCGACCACCACAAACAGGGCAATAACATTTCACAAACGATCTAATTTTTGATAATGGACTCTTCCCATCATCTGTTGGCTCATAAGCCTCCACCTCTGGTAATACTAATGGCAGCCCCTCATCAGTTATTGGATACCATCCCGGGTTATTTTTTAATATTTCAATACTAACTTTATTATTTTCAGTATATTTCTTAATTTTTTCCTGAAATCTAATATCAGACCAATTAATCAATTTTTCCTTACATTTATAGCAAAAAACCATTGGTATTGGCTCTCCCCAATAATGTTGCCGCGAAAATATCCAATCTCTTAAGTGATAAGATGACGCTCTCTCGCCAATTCCTTTATCTTCTAGCCATTTAATCATCCTCTCTATTGCTATTCCTGATTTCATCCCTTCAATCAATGGTGAATTTACAATTTTTCCTTCATCCGCTTGTGTATAAGCTTCTTTTTCAAAATTCCATTCTCCTTTTTTAGGTTTCATCACTGGTATTATCTTTAATCCAAATTTTTTAGCGAAGGCAAAATCTCTTTCATCGTGAGCCGGCACCGACATAATTGCCCCAGTACCATAACCAGCCAATACAAAGTCAGAAATCCAGATTGGAATATTTTGACCATTAGCCGGATTAATTGCATATAAACCTGAGAATACTCCAGTTTTTTCTTTATTTAGCTCAGTTCTTTCCAAATCACTTTTCTTTCTGGCAGCATTAACATATTTTTTAATCTCCAAATGCCGAGAAGATTCCTCCGATAAAAATTCACTGTTAGCTAAAATTTCTGTTACCAATTTATGCTCCGGTGCCACCACCATAAATGTTGCTCCAAACAAAGTATCCGGTCGGGTTGTAAACACTTCCAACTCATTTATTGAAATTCTCTGACTTTCTAATTCAGTAGGCAAATCTACTATCTCGAATCTAATCTTAACTCCTTCTGATTTTCCAATCCAATTTATCTGTGACTGCTTTACTTTATCAATAAAATCAGTTTCTTTTAATCCCTCAACTAACCTATCTGCATATTTTGTTATCTTTACTAACCATTGTGATATGTTCCTTCTAGATACTTCTGCTCCACACCGCTCACATTTTCCCCCTACCACCTCTTCATTAGCCAATCCAATTTTACAGCTAGGACACCAATTAATCGGCATTTCCTTTTTGTTAGCTAAACCATGTTTAAACAATTGAATAAATATCCATTGAGTCCATTTATAGTAATCAGGGTCGGTTGTGTTTATCTCTCGGCTCCAATCAAATGAATAAGCTAGCCGTTTCATTTGATCTTTAAATTGCTTAGTATTCTCTTCTGTCACCGTTTGTGGCTTTTTTTTAGTCCTAATCGCATAATTTTCTGTCGGTAAACCAAAAGCATCCCATCCCATTGGAAATAATACGTTTTTACCTCTCATTCGCCAAAATCTAGCCTGAATATCTCCTCCCATAAAAGAAAACGCATGCCCAATATGAAGACCGCTACCACTGGGATATGGAAACTCTACTAAAATATACTTTTTATCCCCTTCTCCAAAATCTTTTGCCTCATAAATTTCTGGGTGTTCATCCCAATACTTTCGCCACTTTTTTTCAATCAGTTTGAAGTCATTCATATCTAAGGTTCATTTTTATAATAATCTGGATTTGATTGAACATCACCCTTGTATTCTTCTCCTCTCGCTTTTTCATCAAAAATCTGTTCTTTAGTTAAACCAGAACCAAGTTTCAATCCTTCCATTTTTTTATCTTCATAAGTTACCACATGTCTTTGTATAGGAAATTTTCCTTTAGCTTTTCCTTTAGGGTATTCTTCTCCTAAAAGACTTCTAACTTCTTGCCCAGTTTTTATTTCCTTCATAGTCCCTTATTCTATCATTTTTCTTAATTTAGATATGATAATATAAAGCTACTTATGTTTTCTAAAAAAACTTTTTTTATTTGGTTTATCAGCATAATTATTACCTTTTTTGTGGGTTTTTCAGTTGCTTCAATTCACAATCAAGATAAAAATGAAGATGAAATTGTTCGTAAAAATTTCAATTATAAATACATTAATCCTATTTTGGAATGTAACTCTGATATCAGTTCAAACAGTAAACTCACTCCCCTTAAAAAAAGTATCGAAGCCATTATTGATAAAGAACTTACAAATAAAAATATCTCCCATGCCTCAGTTTATTATCGCGACTTAAACAGCGGCCCCTGGATCGGTATTAATGAAGTAGAGCTCTTTTCCCCAGCCAGCTTGGTTAAAGTTCCTATATTAATTGCCTATCTTAAAAAGGCTGAAACCGACCCTTCAATTTTAAAGAAAAAACTTCTTGTTACTAGCAATCCTCAAACAGGTAATGAAGTCCAGAATATTAAACCTTCGGTTGCCACCATTGACGGCACTGAATATCCTGTTGAGAAATTATTAGAGGAAATGATTATATATTCTGACAACAATGCCTACGACACCCTCAGCTTAAATCTTACTAGTGATGAAATATTAAAAGTCTACCAAGACCTAGATATTGATATTTCTAAAGCCTTTCAAAACCCCAGTGGTAATATAATTACTGTTAAAAACTATGCTTCATTTTTCAGGATACTTTACAACGCTTCTTATTTAAATAAAGACATGTCTGAGAAAGCTCTTAAAATGCTTAGTCAGGTTGAATATAAAAACGCTCTTGTTGCTGGTGTTCCTAAAAACATCTCTGTTGCCCATAAATTTGGTGAAAGAAGATATTCAAATACCAACGAAACTCAGTTTCATGATTGCGGAATCGTTTATCTCCCTCAAAAACCTTATCTTCTCTGTATTATGACCAAGACCAATCAAAGACCAGATCAAGCTATCAATGTCATAAAAACAATTTCTCAAACCGTCTATAAAAAAATTAGCAATCAACTTTAAAGTAAACTATTCACCGGCTCATTTTCTGTAATTCAAATCTAAAACATTTTTCTCACCAATTGTCTTTATTTCACTCCTATTCTATCGATTACTAGACTAATATTATTTTTTTAAAAAACCACATCAAAACCAAACAAATTATTAAATCACTAAAATAATTCTGTTTCCATAAATTAAAGGCTTTATTTCAATATTTCTAACCAATCTCTCCATTTTAATTCCTAACTTATTATTTCCTAACTCCACTAATCAGAATACTATCCCAAAATCACCAACTATTAATCATAGTATAAACCACTCCCACTTTTCCTTCCCTGAAAAATTATTCTATACTATATTAATGACCCAAATTAAAAACGTTCTTTTTTTAGTTTTTTCTTCACTTACCGCTTACCTTCTCTCTATCTCTCCTGTATCTAGATTTATTCCCCAACTTATTGCTTTTTTTTCTATTATCTTTATTCTCTTATCTCTTTTTCGCCGCCAATTTTCTCTCTATCTTATCGCTTTTATTATCAATCTAATTATTTTTCACAGCCAAGGACTTACCTCACCTTTCTTCTTTCTTATTTATTTTCTCCTTTTTACCATTGCTTTCCAAAATCCGCCCACCACCACCCTATCTTATTCTCTAGCATTAATTATTCTTTTAGCTCAATCTCTCAACTCTCTATCCTCCCTGATTCCACTTTTATCCCTACTTCTTATCACCCCTCTCTCCTGGTTTATTGGTCAACAATATTTAGCCAAAACCAAAACTGATACTGACCTAGCTATTAGTGAAACCAACATTCTCTTATGGCTATCACTTAAATTTAAAACTGGCATTTGTCAAATCATAGACACCTCTTCTCAACTTCTTTCTACCCCCTTATCTCCCACTCAAAAAGATCATCTTAAATATATTAAAGATTCCGCTAAGTCACTTCTTAACTCTTCCCAAAGATTAAAAGAATCTGTTGATCAACAATCCGATGACTCCTAACCCTCACCATTTATTCCTAAGGTCTTTTTTTACTTTCCCATCCTTTAGAAGTAACTCTAAAGTATTTTTTCTAATTTTATTTATTTTTATTATTCATAATCTACTATCCCCAGTTTTATTTGCTCAATCTTTTGATTCTCCCAGCTACCATATTGATTGGGGGCACTTCAATATGACCAGTGGTCAAAAGCAATCAGCTAATTTTCGTCTTACCGACACTGTTGGTCAAAACGCTCCCGGACGTTATGCCAGTGACGGTTATACTGTTAAGGCTGGGTTCCAATACCTCTACGAAAAAATGGAACCTTTTTATTTTAAAATTGACAATTTAGACATTAGCTTTGAATCTCTAGCTGCTAATATTGGCTCTACCAAATCAAATATTACTACCATTACCACCCCTTCCGGTCGAGGCTATGAAATCTTGACAATTGCCAACCACCCTCTCACTAATCAAAATTTTATTATTATTCCTGATACCAACTGTGACACCGGTTGTACTATCAACTCTGCTAACCCCTGGCTCAATAATACTAGCTACGGCTTTGGTTACAATGCCGTCGGAATTGACGCTCACAACAATATCAACCACCTTGGCACCCTTTCCTATTTTCCCTCTCTTAACCATTTTCGTCCTTTTGCTCATTTGTCTCAAAACCAAACTCCTCAAATTATTGCCTCCGAAACTAATCCTGTTACCAACCGTCGAACTCGAATTACTTATAAAATCGTCATCTCTCCTCAACAAGCTACTGGAGACTATCAAACTTCTATTAATCTCATTGCCATTCCTAAATATTAATCCTTTATAAACTTGATAAACTAATTTATGTTCGATCTTTCTCTTTCCCCTTCACAAATTGAATTTATTATTCGCCCCGGTTCTGGGTTAACCCAAGCTTACCAAATCTCTAATAATTCTGATGATTCCATCATCCTCAATACTAAAATAGCCCCCTTCCTCCCTTACGGTGATACTGGCTCTGTTGATTACGCTAATATTACCAGTGATCCTAATATTATTTTTTCTCTCAACAATGCCGATCTCCAGCTTGGTCAACCCTTTACTCTCCCCCCTCACTCCCAAAAACAACTAGTATTAAAAATTAATACTCTTCCTCAAACTAAACCGTCCGATTTCTACTTTACCTTCTTTGTTTATCAATCACCTCAAATCTCTGCTAATAACCTAAATATTACTCAAACCACCGGACAAATTGGCTCCCATATCCTTTTGAGCCTATCTCCCACCGAAGTTCCCAAAACTACTGGTCAAATTCAAAAACTTTCCACCCAACCTCAAATCAAAGACGTTTTTTTTACCCCCATTACCTTTTTTGCTAAAATCCACAACGACACTGATTATTTTTTTAAAACCACCGGCAAAATAGTTATCTCCAAAAATTCTCAAATTATCAAAGAAATTAAGCTTGATGACAATAATGTTCTTGCCAACTATTATCGTCAAATTAGCTGTAACCAACAAACTTGTACCCTATCTCCACCACTTTGGCCCGGACACTATTCTGCCTCCCTAGAACTTGACTCTAATCTTAATATTCCTCCCTCTTCTATTTCTTTTTTCGTTTTTCCTCTTTCTCCATTAATTACTATTATTACCGCTATTCTCATTATTTTCATCTTCAAAAAATTTAGACACTCTTCCACTCAACCTTAATTTTCTCCAAAAAAAATACCGGGGAGTGAATTATTGAATCAAAAAAGCTTACGCTTCTATCATCAAGTTCACCCTCCGGCATAATCATCCTTTAGGAGTTGGTATTAAGAACGAAAAATGTCAGGAAATCCCCAACAATTTCCATTTTTCCACCCTTGAATCTAAAAAAAGACTCTATTTTACTGATGTCTTTAACAAAAAAATGGTCACTATATAGCCAACAAGTCAAACCCATCGGGCTCAACTCACAATAAACAGTTGGAACTTCCGCTTTTATCACCCTCCTTAGTATGGATCTTGTCTTGCTATTTCTTTCAAAATCTCCCAACTCCATTCTGAGTGGCTTGCCTAATACTCTCACTAAATTACAGTGAATTTCTCCGGCCATCACCTGCTGCCCAGTTCTCATTTTTTATTATCTCCTTTCGTTGCCATCTAAACCTACTATATTTAGAAGTCGGTCTTAGAAATAGATTTCAGTTTTATCCCACCAGTCAATAACCAAGAATCCTCCTGTTAACATTTCTCTTACTATTTTCCATCTCCTTCCGGATTTTTAATGTTCGCTTAATAAATTTATATCAAAAACCCAAGCTATCTGGGTCATAACCTTATTAAGTGCACCAGTTTATCACACCTCTCTTATTCTTTCAATATTATAAGATAATAAAAAAATACCGGGGAATGAATTATTGAATCAAAAAAGCTTACGCTTCTATCATCAAAGTTCACCCTCCGGTAAATCATGTCTACTTAAACACATAAAACCCAGGCTGGATAGTTTTCAATATTTTCTCCAAATATCTTTGCCGCTTCGGCATTCTCACTCCAACCCAAATCTTTCAAACCACGACTAATCTCATCAATTTCAACTGGCATTATCTTTTCTTTGATTAACAAGTAAATTATATTCAAATTACTATCAACCAAGAATCGGATGCTTGTCTTTGCTTTAAAAGTTATCCCTACTGGCAAGACTTCCATTGAAGTTACTCTAATTATATTCGTCACTACACCCAAGGCTCTATTCGCCCTCAAAATTAATTTTGATCTTGAACTTACCATTTCATTATCCTTCCAATCTTTCCATTAAATTAACAAGAATTCCAGCATCTGTCATTACCTTAGCCAAACCATTCTTAATTTCAACTATTACTTTATGACGACCATAATCGCCAGTTATAGTCAAAATTCCCGTCGTTAAGTCCCGATTTCTGGTTTCATTTTCTAAATGAAACCAATGAAATACGCCAGCTTTTGTTATAAATGATGGTTTCAATTTATTACTCCTTAAATAATTTTACTGGAATCATTTTTGCTAAATGTCTTAACATCGGCTCCACACAAGCATCTACCTGAGTCCATCCAAAATCATCCATTATTTCCATCACCCTTAAAATTACTTCCACTTGGCAGTTAAATCTCATCATGACCAACACAATTTCTGCCACAGAATTACTAAAAGCTTGAAAATCATATCGGCCATCTTGCATAGTGACTACTATCTTTCCTCCATCAATTAAAAACACCTGCTTCCACGATTTTGCTTCCGGTAAAGATCCTAAGTTTAAAGTCTTCTTTACCAACAACAATTGTCCAGTTTCCAGTTCTCTTGGCAATGACTCTATTTTTGTTCCATCACCACAACCATAAGCTGTTATGAAATATTTCCATTGCTCCATCCTAATATCCATACCCAAACCATCCTTCCCTGTTTTTTAAAGTTCAATTAACCATTTATATAAACCACGCAGTGTGATTAATTTTAGTTAATTATTACCCGATAATACCAAAAAAATCTTCTTTTGTCAATATTATAAGATATGTTTGCTTTTCGTCTCTCTAAGACTCATCAGTATAGATCTTTCTATAGAAACAAACATTTACCCGGGTCAGAAATAATATAATTTACCTGTTACTAGGTAATAGTATTTCCGACCCGGGATAAACTCAAGCAGATTAATCATAATCCTCCTTCATTCCCAATGATGGGTCAACCTATCGATCTTGGCAATTGAGTTAATCACCAAATTATCTGTTGATACCTGCAACCAAGCTTCTTCAGCATTTTCTGCAAAAAACACATAAATATTTAGATTTCTGTGTTTCCAAGATCCTTCTGAAGTGTAAGGCTTAGATCCAAAACCTGCCTCTCTTATCTCTTCAAAAATCTTTTTGAGCAACCTCTGATCACTTAAACCACAAGCCACTACTAAACAATAAAGATCATCTACTTCATGAAACAATAGTCTAACTCCAGCTATGACTGTTTCTGCCCAGTTATATCCGATAAATTCAAATTTAGAGCCTAAGCCTTTCATAATTTTACCCAATTTCTTATTCATCATAATTTAATCTCCTTTCTAACCATCATTTCCACTACCAATTTTCGAAAATCATTAATCATTAAACAGTTACTCACTAATGAAGTTTCATCTACCAAAATCGGCCCCAACCCCTGACCCAGTTTAATTTTTCCCAAATAACAAATCGGCCATTCTCCAGTTTTATAAAAAACAGCCATAATCTGTTTCTCGTTTAAGGCAGTCTTTTTCAAAAAAAATGCCCACCCTTGATTATCAGACAACAACTTAGACTTAACCGTCTCAATTCCCCAAATTTCTCCTTCCAAGAAATTAAACAATTGTCTCGGCAATATACACCTCAACCACCTTTCTCCACCGTTTAACCATATTAGTCTATTTACTAACTCTTGATTCATATTATTTTCCTCCTTCAAAATCCTAAATTTTATCATTCAAATCTACGGTCTCTAAGTTTCCAAACACATCTTGCTAATTTAAAGACTCTTCCACCAACAATAATCTTTACTCCCTTCTTTAGCAGCGGCATATTTAGCATCAACATCAATAATTATCGTCTTTTGCAAAACATCATTTTATTTTCTTGTTGTCGCTTATAAATACCGTCGCTAAACCTTAAATTCTTTCTGTTCAAACCATTCTTAATTTAATACTTTTTCCAATTATTTCTTCAATAAGTTAGCAACCCTCCTTGTCTCCAACTACCATTTACTTTTCACCCTTTCTTCTTGAGTTTATTTTTAAAGTACCGATTTAAAACAAAATTTATCTAAAAACCAAGCTTTCTTGGTTTAAATTTTATTCTTAAAATCGGACAAATTATACCACAATAACCTTATAATTTATAGGTACTGAAAACATATTTCCAGTATTGGAGACCTCAACACATCATTTAAATATATAAAAACTAAGATTTAAATTACTATCTTAATATTTTATATCTTAAGATTATTTCCTAGGGTTTTTAACTTGCGCCTGTGCTGCTGCCAATCTAGCAATTGGTACCCGATAAGGACTACAGGAGACATAGTCAAGACCAATCCGATGGCAAAACTCAACCGTTTCTGGATCTCCTCCCTGCTCTCCACAAATACCAATATTTAAATCCTTATTTCTTTCCCTACCTAATTTTACTGCCATCTCCATTAACTTACCGACCCCTTTTTGATCAACACTAGTAAACGGATCTTCAACCAAAATTTTTTCGTTTATATAATCTTTAATAAATTTACTGGCATCATCCCGGGAAAATCCATAAGTCATCTGGGTCAAATCATTAGTTCCAAATGAGAAAAAGTCAGCTTCTACAGCAATTTCATCAGCCGTTACCGCCGCTCTAGGAATCTCAATCATAGTTCCAATTTCATATTTTAAATTGACACCATAATTTTTAATTACTTCCTCAATTTCTGGAATCAATTTAGATTTTAACCATTTTAACTCCTCCACTTCTCCCACTAATGGGATCATAATTTCCGGCACAACTTCAATTTTATTATCTTTTTTTAATTCACAAGCTGCTGAAATTATTGCTCTCACCTGCATCTGATAAATTTCTGGATAAGTTATTCCCAACCGACAACCGCGATGACCCATCATTGGATTAGACTCATGTAATGACTCGATTTTATCTTTCAATTTTTCAAAAGAAATTTTCATTTCTGTCGCCAAAAGTTCGATATCTTTATCTTCCTTTGGTACAAACTCATGTAATGGCGGATCTAATAATCTTATTTTTACCGGCAACCCCGCCATAATTTTAAATAATTGCTTAAAATCGTTTTTCTGGATTGGAAAAATCTTAGCTAATGCCGCTTCTCTTTGCTCTATAGTATCTGAAATAATCATTTGTCGGATAGCAAAAATTCTATCCTCTTCAAAAAACATATGCTCTGTTCGAGTCAAACCAATTCCTTCAGCTCCAAACTCTCGAGCCGTTTTGGCATCTTTTTGGGTATCCGCGTTGGTTCTTACTCCTAGTTTTCTGGTTTCATCTGCCCATTTCATCAGCCGACCAAAATCCCCACTAAGCTTTGGTTCCACTGTTGGTACTTGACCTAAAAATACTTCCCCAGTTGAACCATCTAAAGTAATTAAATCTCCTTCTTTAACCTCAATTCCAGCAACTCTAAATACCTTTTCTTTATCATAAACACTAATAACTTCACATCCCGAAACGCAACACCGTCCCATTCCTCGAGCTACCACTGCTGCATGAGAAGTCATTCCTCCTCGAGCCGTCAAAATCCCTGCTGCCGCATTCATTCCAGCAATATCCTCCGGAGAAGTTTCCATTCTTACCAAAATAGCTTTTTTACCAGATTCTGCTGATTTTACTGCATCTTCAGCATTAAATACTACTGGCCCATAAGCTGCTCCCGGACTAGCCGGTAATCCTTTAGCTATTACTTTAAAATCTTTTTTAGCTCCTACATCCAAGGTTGGATGTAATAATTGATCCAATTTATCTGCCTCTACCCGAGTTAAAGCCGTTTTTTCATCAATCATCCCTTCACTCACCAAATCTACCGCTATTTTTACCATAGCAGCAGCCGTTCTTTTACCATTTCTGGTCTGTAAAATAAATAATTTACCATTTTCAATGGTAAATTCCACATCTTGCATATCTTTATAATGCTTCTCTAACCGATCAAAAATATTCATTAATTCTTCATAAACTACCTCATTATCTTCTTTTAAAGATTCTAAATGTTTTGGAGTTCTAATTCCTGCCACCACATCTTCACCTTGAGCATTCATTAAATATTCTCCATAAGATTTAGCCTCTCCAGTTGATGGATTTCGGGTAAACGCCACCCCAGTGCCACAATCTTCCCCCATATTACCAAACACCATCGACTGCACGTTAATTGCTGTCCCAAAAATTTTAGTTTCATCAATTTTGTTTAATTGACGATAAATAACTGCTCTAGGATTATTCCATGATTCGAATACTGCTCCCACCGCTCCCTCTAACTGATCTTTAGGATCATCTGGAAAATCTTTTCCTTTCTCAATTTTATAAATTTCCTTATAACCAGCTACCACTTTTTGCCAATTTTCCGCCGACATGTCAGTATCTTCTTTAATTCCTTTTTCCGCCTTAATTTTATTAATCACATATTCAAATTTCTCATGCTCTAAATTACCCACCACATTAGCATACATCTGAACAAATCTCCGATAAGAATCCCATACAAATCTGGCATTACCAGTCTTTTCTACCATCCCAGCCACCACCTTTTCATTCAACCCTAAATTTAAAATTGTATCCATCATCCCTGGCATTGATGCTGCTGCCCCCGATCTCACTGATACTAATAATGGGTTTTTAACATCACCAAATTTTTTTCCGGTTACTTCTTCCAACTTTCTTAACCCTTCATCTATCTGTCTTTTTAGTTCGACTGGATATTTTTTATTATTATTATAATAGTATCGACAAACCTCAGTTGAAATTGTAAAACCTGCCGGTACTGGAATTCCTAAATTAGTCATTTCCGCCAAATTAGCCCCTTTTCCTCCCAACACAAACTTCATTTCCTTATCACCTTCAGACTTACCATTACCAAAAAAATAGACATATTTATTCATAATTTCCTTTTTTAATTTCTAAAAAGATAACCCGTTTACTTTATCTAAAAACTTCTTACTTTTCAATCCTCAACCTCTCAAATCTTGAATCTCTTACCCTTTATATAGTAATCGTTAGAACACTAATTTCCACATTTTCACCTCTGCATAAGTTCAGATACATATTGGACTCATTAAAGTCTGATGAGTTATCAACTAG
>CAZVMP010000019.1:0-12612 GCA_964628885.1 uncultured Gammaproteobacteria bacterium
CTGTTCCTATGGACACTGTTATTAATTTTCTTAAAAAGTCCAATATGTATAGGACGGGTACACTGTTTGTTTTTAACCCTTATTTTTGAGTATAATAACTACCATGAAATTAATTTTGATAAGACACGGACAAACAGATGCAAACAAAAATAGAATAATCCAAGGGGTTGATGATAATAGGCTTAATGAAACTGGAATAAAGCAAGCAAGAGAGGCAGGGAAAGAGCTTAAGAAAAAATATAAAATTGATATAGTTTTCTGTTCCCCACTACTTAGATGTGTTGAAACTTTAAACCATATTCTTGGGGAATATCAAATTGAGGGCGAAATCGTGATGTGTAAATTAATCCAAGAAAGAGATTACGGTGAATATACTGGAGTAGAATCTGAATTGACTGACTGGGCAGAAATTAATAAAGATAATAAAATTAATCAAGGAATGGGAATTGAAAGTATTCCTGAAATAGAAAAAAGAATTAACTTATTTTTAGAAGACTTAAAACTTGAAGATGAGAATAAAACAATACTGGTTATTAGTCATCATGGACCAATAAAAATGATGATAAATAAGCTAACTGGAAAGGAGCTAGATAAGATTAGTGTTAAAAATGGCAAAATAATGGAATTTAACTATCAAGCAGAGATTTAGTAAACAATCTTAACTTTAATATTCGTGTTTGAAATTGTTGAAAAAAGACTTATTATTCTAAATAATCTTGCAATTTCTTTCGACGAGAAGGGTGTCTAAGTTTTCGAAGAGCTTTGGCTTCAATCTGACGAATACGTTCACGAGTGACATTAAAAATTTTACCGACTTCTTCAAGAGTTTTTGGAGTTTCTCCCATAAGACCAAAACGAAGAGATAAAACTTTAGTTTCTCTCTCATCAAGAGAACCTAAAACTTCTTTAATAGATTCGCGCAAAAGCTCTTTACTAGTTTCTTCATAAGGAGACATTTGGGTAGTATCTTCAATAAAATCACCTAAAAAAGAATCTTCATCATCACCAACAGGAGTAGATAGTGAGGTGGTGTCCTGAGAAATACGATAGATTTCCTCAACCTTTTCGATAGAAATGCCGACTTCGGCAGCAATTTGTTCAATAGTAGGTTCTTTACCAAGTCTTTGGGTTAGGGCCCGAGTAGCTTTGTAAACTTTATTGATAGTTTCGACCATATGAACCGGAATGCGAATAGTTTTAGCCTGATCAGCAATGGCTCGGGTAATAGCCTGACGAATCCACCAAGTGGCATAGGTAGAAAATTTAAAACCTCGCTTCCAGTCAAATTTTTCAACAGCTCTCATTAAACCCTGATTACCTTCCTGAACTAAATCAAGAAAAGTCAATCCCCGACCAATATATTTTTTGGCAATAGAAACAACTAAACGTAAATTAGCGTTAATAAGTTGTTCTCGAGCACTATCAGAACCTTTTTCAATGGCTTGAGCTAGAGAAACTTCTTCTTCAAAGGTAAGGAGATTAATTTTACCAATCTCTTTAAGATACATCCGAACTGAGTCAATACTACCTTTTTGGGTAAGAATGCTCAGCAAATCAGAAGAAGTAGTTTTTTCTTTTTCTTTGTTAATAACTTCTTTGGATTCAACTTTATCAAAAATATCAACTCCTCTCTCAAAGAGGTAATCAAAAAGATTATCAATTTCTTCAAGATACTTTTCTGGTTCAGGAATTTGGGCTAAAACCTCGTCATTGGTTAGATAATGAAGTTTCTTGGCCTGGGTCAATAAAGTTTGTTTAATCTTGGAGAGATTGAGGGTGGTGGCCATAGCGAGTATTGTATACGAAATTAACCAATAAATCTAGCTTTTTTTAACCTGAACTTTAGATAACTGAGAAAGTAGTTGATTATATTCAGATTCAGCCTGGGCTAATTTGTGGTTATTAGCATCAGCTTCATACTGAGCAATTTGAGTGCTTAAGAGATTGAGCCTATCTTTGAGATAAAAACCATCAAGCAAGGCAACAGTTTTTTTAACTTCACGGAGGCGAGTGTGTGAATCCAAAAGATTAACAGTGGTATCAAGATAAAGAGATTGAAAAACTGGTCGAATTTCAGCAGGGATATCAGAAGCAAAGGTTTGGGGATCAAATTTAGAAGAAACAAGCAGCTGATTAGCAATAGTTTTAAAACGAGGATCATGAAATCGAGATAACTGAGAAGAGAGTTTAGTACTAAGTTTGACCGGATTTTTAGCACCGATAATAAGGAAGAGTAGTTGTTCTTCAAATTTATAAGTTTTAGACTCAGAAGGAAGCGGGGTTGTCTTAGAAGAGTCTGATGAAATAGATGGAGTTGGGGTAGATGAGGGTTTGGCGGAAAGATATTTCTGGGACTCTTCAATGATAGCCTCTAAATCAGAACCAATTTCATTAGCTAACTTTTGAAAGTAATCGGAACGAATAACAGAATTTTTAATTTTAACTAAAAATGGTAGAACAACTGCTAAAATTTCTTTTTTACCTTTAATAGTATCGGGATTATTGAGTTTAAGTTGTGATTGGAGAATAAAGTCCCAGATAGGAACGGCTTGAGAAATTTGAGATTTAAAAAATTCCGGATCAGATCTAACGGCTTCATCAGGATCTTTGTACTTATCACCTAAAATCAAAACTTTGATATCAAATTCCATTGAGTCAGCTAACTCAATACTTTTGCGAGCAGCGGTGGAACCGGCAAAGTCAGAATCAAGAGCTAAAATTAAAGTATCGGTATAACGGCGGAGAAGTTGGAGTTGCTCTTCGGTAAAAGCAGTACCTTTAATAGCAACAATATTAGTAATACCAGACTGAAAAGGAGAAATTAGATCAAACTCCCCTTCAACAACAATAACTGAGTTTTGAACTCTGATAGCGTCTTTAGATAAATTAAGACCAAAAAGATGGCGGCTCTTGTGATAAATTTCGGTTTCGGGAGAATTAATATATTTGCCAGAATTTTGATTTTTGGTGGTAGGCAACATTCGACCAGAAAAACCAACAATTCGACCTCGATAATCAGATAAAGGAAAAATCAACCGACCTTGAAAGCGATCATAAAGACGTCGATTATATTGACTTTGACCAAAAGTGCCAGTAGCGACAAGATCGGAAACTTTATAACCTTTTTTAGTCAGATAATTAACGGCAATTTGGGGGTTTTCCGGAGCAAAACCAAGATTAAATTGTTTAATGGCTTCGGAACTAATTTGCCGATCATTAAGATAATGGAGGGCAAATTTACCTAAAGGATGAACTGATAACATGTAGTGATAAAATTTGGCTAAATGAGAATTAATGTCGAAAAGAAGACTTTTTTGCTTATCCTGAGCTGAAGTAAATTCGGTTTTTTTAAGAACAATCCCAGCTAAAGCTGCCAATTCAGTTAAAGCTTCACGGAAATCAATCCGTTCATATTCTTGTAAAAAAGTAAAAATATCGCCAGATTTACCACAACCAAAACATTTAAAAATTTGGAGTTCTTCAGAGACAGTAAAAGAAGGAGTTTTTTCACCATGAAAAGGACAACAGGCAATGTGGTTACGACCGCGTTTTTTGAGAGGCAGATAACGGTTAATAACATCAACAATGTTGAGTTTCTGCTTGATTTCGTCGACTTGATTATCCACTGGTTGATTGTAACATTTAAGCTAAAAAAAGAGGGAAATTATTGATTACGACTAACGATAAAATCAATCCCCGACTGAAGTTGGGAACGGAAAGGCTCCTGATCTAAAAATTGAAGTTGAGTGTCAAAAATTTTTCGGGCTTTGGCGGCAAAATTATTGGCTAAATTACGACCATAATCAAGACTACCAAGACGTTTCATCTGATCAATAACCCATAAGACTTCAGTTTGAGTTTTTTGAGATCGAGATTTAGAAAGAATTTTAATTAATTTGGTTTTGGTGGTGGAATCGAGCTGATTTAGTAAATGAAACAACATAATTGTTCGTTTACCTTCATAAATATCATTACCAATTTGATTTTTGAGACCAGAAAAAGTGGAAGTCAAATCTAAAAGATCATCAATAATTTGAAAGGCAAGGCCGAGAGAAATCCCAAAATTATAAAGTGAAGTTAATTGTTTTTGATTAGCCCCAGCTAAAATGGCTCCCAAGCGCATAGGTCCAGCAATAGTGTAATAACCAGTTTTACTTTGAGAAATAAGTAAAATGTCTTTTTGAGAAAGATCAAAACGATTATCTTTAGTCCATTTAATTTCAATAGTTTGACCTAAAATAGTCCGATTAAGCATGATAAAGAATTCATTATAGATTTTTTGAGCGGTAGTAAGTGGTAAGAGAGAGAAATTCTGACCTAAAACACGCCACATAAGAACATGAAGAGAGTCGCCGGCATTAATAGCAAGATGATCACCATAAATTTTTTGAAGAGCTGGTAAGCCGCGACGCTGTTCAGACTGGTCTTCAACATCGTCATGACCTAAAATCCAATCTTCAGAAATTTGCATAGCGGCAGCGGTAATCAAGGCTTGTTCAAGGTTAACGCCCATGGATTGAGCAGTGAGTAGTAGTAGAGATGGCCGAAGATATTTCCCTTTTCTTTTAGGATAATCAGTGGTCATATCAAAATGAAAATCAACAATGGATTGATATTCAGAGTCAAGATGACAATGCTTAGGAAAGTTTTTTAACTCCTGAAGATACGATTCAATTACTGGCCAAAGGATATCTTTGTAATGATTGAGAGTGTTAATAAAATTAGGAGGTGACATTTTGTTTTGGTTTTAAATTTTTAGTGCCAAGATGAACAAAGCGACCAAAAGTATAAGGATAAACCATGTAAATAGCTTCAAAAGTAGCTACAGATAGTTCAAAGGCAGAAGGGATTTGATTGGTAATAAAGAAAGCTCCAAGACCTAGAATAAAGGCATTTTTAATACTGTTTTTCATTTGGTCAGAAAAGACTTTTTTAATAACCTTAGGATCAATTCCAGATAACTTGGCTTGATTGGCGGCCAAGGAATTATTTTTGTAGCCAGCGTGAATAGTGGTAATAAAGGTACCAACAGCGGTAACAAAATTCATAGGAGTATTTTGGCGAGTTAGGTCAACAACAAGTAAAATACCTTCAAAAGCAGTGGGGATATGACGAAGGATAAAAGTAATAATTAAGAGTAAAAAAACTGAAGAGCCACCAATAATAGATAAAAGACGATTGTAGCGAATCCGGGCGTAAAGAATTTTTTGATTTTTTTTGAAAAGAAATCGAAAAAGACGCCAAACCAATCTAGAAGCGACTAAAAATAGAACAACGCTGCCGATAACAGTAAAGATATTCTGCCAAGGCACAGCATAGGTTTGGGTAATCTTTAAAAAAGGAAGTTTAAAATCAGTGCCGTTGAGGGGGTAATTAGGGTAAGGTACCCATTTATATAGTAATTTAGGATCTAAGGGTTTGTTATAAAAATCAATTAAAAAGATGCGTCCAGCAGAAAAAAAGGCAATAGCATTAACAAAAAAATTAAAAATATAAAAAATAATTGAAAAACTACCATGTTCAACTTTTTTAGTAAAAATGACTAACTGCTGACTAGTATCTTGTTTATCTAATTCTTCTTCAAAATCCTTGAGAGGTTGGTCAGTAATACTGCCAATAATCCGGAAAGGAATAAACATAATGTTTTGGATAATACCGATAAGAAGAACAGAAAGCCAAATTTGGTGGGTCAGATAATAAAGGGAGAAAAAGATACTAGCATAAAGACGAAAACTACCGCCACGAAAGAACCAAACGAAAAGAGCAATTAAAAAAATCAGAAGAAGGCTGGTAACCCATGACAACGATCGTTTAATATTGTCAATTTTTCTGATCTGAGACAAAGTGGATTTAGTTTCAGTCATTGGCTAATTATACTATCTAATTTATACTGTATGTATGCCAGAAAACAAAGAATTGGGATTAAATCGGGAAATACCGATAAGTGAACGTCCGGTAGAAAATACGGGAATAATTGATCTGCAAAAAGAAAAAGAAGTACCGATACCAAGGGAAGTAAAAAATTGGATGGAAAAAGTAGAAGAAGACTTAACCTTAAAACAAAATAACCAAGGAACTAAAAGTGACGATGATTTAGTACTACAACCTGTGGCAACGACAGTAACGAAAATAACCCTACCTAGCGATAAAAAAACTTTTACTATTGGATTTACTAAGCCGATAGATGAGGCATGGAGATGGTTATCAGAATTTATTCTTAAAATTATTAAAAAAAATCAGGGTAGGGTAAAATTTAGGGAGGAATAATGCCAGAAATTTTATCAGAACAATTATCAAGTTTGGTTTCGGGATTACTATTAATGATAATGGTTGGATTAGTTTTAGGGCTGATAGGCTGGATGGTAGTATTATGGTTAAAATGGCGAGATCGAGAAGAAAAATCACTTAAACAAATTAATTTGTTGATAGCAGTGCCACAAGAAAATGAAGTCAAAATGGATGCCATGGAACAAATTATTAGCTCATTTGCTAGTATGTATAAAACGGCTAAGCCTAAATTTGGCCAATTTTTGGTTAGTCAACCAAGTGCCTCACTGGAAATTATCGGTACCGATGAAGATATCAGATTTTATATTTCAATTCCGGAAAAATATCGGGATTTAATTGAAAAACAAATATATAGCGTATATGCCGGGGCTGATATAAAAGAAACAGAAGAAGCTAATATTTATAGTTATGATGGGGCGATAGAATACGCTTGGCTAACTCTAAAAAAGGCAAGTCATTATCCATTAAAAACTTATAAAGAAATCGCCACTGACCCGTTGGCAGCAATAACTTCGGCTTTATCAAAATTAGAAAAAGGAGAATCGGTATCAATCCAATTGGTAATCTCTCCGACGGATGGATCTTGGTCTAAGTTGGGAAAAAGTTTTATCAGTAATACTAAAAAAAGTGAATCAAATCCAGAGAAAGCGGCTTATAAAGTAGAAGCTAAGCAATTGGAAGCGATGGAGCAAAAATGTAGTAAAGTCGGTTTGGAAACAGCAATTAGAATTGTAGCAGTAGCCCCAAATAGAGAAATTGCCAAGACTAACATTGCTAATATAAAGGCGTGTTTTGGTCAATTTGAATCGCCGTGGAATAAATTTAGTAGTAAGAAAATCAGACTAACATCGATGTTTATGGAGGATTTTATTTATAAATATCAAGTAATATTATGGCTAAAGAATAAGACAATTTTATCAGCAGATGAAATTGCTTCAATTTTTCATCTACCAAATAAATCAATTGAGACTCCAAATATTTATTGGCTAAAGGCAAAAAAAGCATCAGCTCCGGTAGATTCACCAAAAGAAGGTTTATATTTGGGCGATAATCTTTATCGAGGAATAGAAAAGAAGTTCTATATGGCACCCGTGGATAGACAAAGGCATTTTTATATTGTCGGACAAACTGGGGTTGGTAAATCTTGGTTGTTGGCTGATATGGCACTACAGGATATTAAAGCAGGAAAAGGAGTCTGTTTTATTGACCCACATGATACTTTTGAAAGCATTTTAGAAAGAATTCCTCCAGAAAGAGTAGATGATGTAATTTACTTTGACCCGTCACAAACAGACCGACCAATGGGTTTTAACGTAATGGAGTGTAACAGAGAGGATCAAAAGGATTTTGTAACTAGCTCAATTATTAACTTAATGTACAAACTGTATGACCCTTATAAAACTGGAATTGTCGGTCCCCGATTCGAACATGCTATTCGTAATATTATGTTGACAGTCATGACAGAACCAGGAGCAACTTTTATTGAAATTGTCCGCTGTCTAACAGATCAGTCTTATGTACAAACAATTTTACCTAAGGTAAAAGATCCAATGGTAAAACGATATTGGACTGACCAGATTGCTCAAACTTCTGATTTTCATAAATCAGAAGTACTGGATTATATTGTCTCTAAATTTGGCCGATTTATTACTAACACTATGATGAGAAATATAATTGGCCAAAGTACATCATCATTCGATTTTAGACAAGCAATGGATGAAGGTAAAATCCTAATTATAAACTTAGCTAAAGGAACAATCGGTGAAGAGAATTCAGCATTTTTAGGATTAGTATTAATTCCTAAGATTTTAATTGCAGCGATGAGCCGACAAGATATCCCAGAGGATAAGAGACGAGACTTTTATCTGTATGTGGATGAATTCCAAAATTTTGCAACTCAGGATTTTGCGGTGATTTTATCTGAGGCTAGAAAATATCATTTAAACTTGACGGTAGCTAATCAATTTATTTCTCAAATGGATGACGAAGTAAAAAATGCTGTCTTTGGTAACGTGGGAACAATTTGTAGTTTTAGACTAGGGATATCAGACGCTGGGTTTTTAACCAAACAATTTCAACCAGAATTTGGAGAACATGACTTACTAAATTTAGGGACTGGAGAAATTTATCTAAAAACTTTAGTTAACGGAGTACCAAAAGATCCGTTTTCTTTAAAAGTGGCTGCAGTAGAAAAGAAGAAACCAGGGAACCCTAAAATGGCAGAAATGATTAAAAAATTATCGGCGCTAAAATATGGTCGACCGAGAGCGTTGGTGGAAGCAGAAATTGCTCAAAGAGCTAAACTGTAGATTAAAGCTCTTTAAGTTTAATTCCGCGAGCTTCTTCTTTGGAATCTATAAGTTCTAAATATTTTTCAGTAGTAGAGATCCGTTTGTGTCCAACAATCTGAGAAACAATATCAATAGGAACCCCAGCTTTTAATTGAAAAACAATAAAGGTATTGCGAAGATCATTAACTTTAATATCCTGAATATCAGCTTTGATAAAAAAACGATTCAGCAAACTACGAATATTTCTAGCTAATAAAGTTTTTCCGGTTTTAGTAACAAAAACATTTTTAAAGCGACTAGAATAACGACCATCATCTAAATATTTTTTAAGAGCCTGTTTGGCGGAGTTATTAAGAGGAATAGTTCGACTCGGATGACTTTCATAACTCTCAATAATGACTTCATTATCCTTAATATTGTCTAATTTTAAATTTTCAATTTCCTTAATTCTAAGACCAGCTTGAAGCATAAGTTCAACAATAGCAGTGGCCCGAGGGTCATTACGGCAAGCATCTCGAAGAGAACGGTACTCTACTGGCTTAAGAATTTTAGGTAAATCGTTTTCATACTTAGGGTGTTTAATTTCAATTGAAGGATCAGTATCAATTAAGCCTTCATTTTTAAGGAAAGAAAAGAAATTTTTAATGGAATTGAGTTTACGAGAAATAGATTTAGCAGTGTAATTATTTTTAGTTAAATCCTGTTTAAAATCATCAAGGTGAGATGAATAAACATTGGAAACATCAGTAATATTTTTAGATGAAAGAAAAGAAATAAGTTGGTTAATATCACCTTTGTAAGCTACAATAGTGTTGGTGGACTTACCTTTATCAGTAAGCGCCTGAACAAACGTGTTTAGAGAGTTAGTTAACGATAATTGGGTCATAATAATTAATTAACTGGTTTAGATACGTCTTATAGTAACACAAACTAGGATAAAATACAATTTATGGAGAAAATAAAGATAAGATTATTGGGGATATTAGCAGTAATTGTGACAATGGGGACATTTTTTAATATTAAGAATCAATATAACACCTTAAAAACAGCGGAATTAAAAAATGAAGGGTTAAAAATAAAAATAGAAAATATGAAGCGACAAAAACAACAATTTATAAAACAGGCAGAATATGCCACCAGTAGTGCCTTTTTAGATCAACAGAGAAAAATATTATTAGGAATAGGCACAGAGAATGATATCTGGTTGGATATTCCAGAAAAAGAGAATAAAGGAGAATTAGAAATGGAAGTTTATGAAGCGGAAGAAACTAGCCAATTAAGGCAGTGGTTAAAATGGTTTACTCAATAGAAAACTTGTGTTAAAATTCGACCAGTCGTAAGACTTACCTGCGGGGTAGTGTACGGCTGCACGTGAGGCTCATAATCTCACAGACCTGGTTCAACTCCAGGCCCCGCAACAAACAAAGAGGTCGTCATTAGGTTGACGACTTTTTTGTTTTTTAAATGAAAAAATAACAAAATTGACAAAACTAATAATTATGTCCTATAATTCCGACGGGTTTAATAAAAACCCATAAACAGAATAAAGTCTTTTTATTAGCTAAAGGACTTTTATAAATGGCACTTTGACAAACTTCAAAGGAATTGGATTCTTTAGAAAAGGAAGGGGGAAATAGATTATGGCTTTTTTTGAAAAATACTGGGATTGCCGAAGCTGTGGAAGAACAGGAATTTCGGCGTTGCGTCAACTAAAATGTCCAGGGTGTGGTAGTGTAAAATCACCACAAGATAAGGAACATTTTAGTAATAATGAAATTACTGACAAGTACGGTTTGGAACTGGCTAAAGGAGCACCTCATTGGACCTGTTCTCATTGTGGTTCGGTTAATTTAGATAAAGAAAGAAACTGTATTGCTTGTGGAAATGAGCGAGAAGAAAGTGATCAAGATAATCTAATAATTGAATTGGGAACAAGTCCTCTACCAGACTATCAGCCAAAAGATATCTGGCAGGAAGACTCAGAAACACTAAAACCCCAAGACCAAATGACAGAAAATAAATTATTGGAAGGAAGTGAAGAAGATCTCTTTAAAAAAGATTATTACCAGACTGGTAATTTGGATTTAGGAAGAATAAAACAACAGAAAAGAAAAACTACTTGGAGAATAGCTACAGTTTTAGCAGGAATAATAGTAGTTGGTTTAGTGTGGCTACTACTGTTCCAGACTAATTTGGTTGAAGCTAATGTAGCGGGGTTTTCCTGGTCAAGAACGGTTAAAATTGAAAAATACCAAACAGTTCATGAATCAGGCTGGTCAAAACCAATCGGAGCATATAATGTTTGGTCAGAAAACAGAATTTCTAGATATGAGCCAATATATGAAACTAAAACCAGGACAATCTATGTTCCTCAAACAAGTTACCGGGATTTAGGTAACGGAGCAGTAGAAAGTTATGATTCTTCTTACCATAAGACTGAGACCTATCGAGAATTAGTCGGCCAAAGACCAATTTACGAAACCTGGTATCAATATGATTTAGATAAATGGAATTACAACCGAGAAATTCAAGTACAAGGAGATGATAGAAAACCATATTGGCCTGATTATTGGCTTAATCTTGATGGTCAAACTATAATTGGAGCTGAACGAGTTGGTAGTCGCGAGGAAAATTATCTGGTGTTATTTGAAACTATAACTGAGAAAAAAGAAGTTAAAATTTATAGTTACAGCACCAACCAAGAGGAGTGGAAAAGATATCAGAGTGGAATAAATTACCAGCTAAAAATAAACTACTTAGGAATGATAATGAACAATCCATTGAAAGACAAAGAAAAACCAAAATAACTTTTGAAGGTTTGATCGGATAGATTCCAGATTATTTGCTTTAGCAAATTAATTAAAGAATCTATCCGAAATACCACTACCAATGTGGGTTGGTACTGATGAGTCCAAAAGGACGAATGGTATTTAAATAATTAGAAATTAGCAAGAAATATTTTGGTATAATTTGAGATACTTGGCAGGGTAGCTCAGATGGTTAGAGCGTAGCATTCATAACGCTAAGGTCGCGGGTTCGATTCCCGCCCCTGCTACAAAGAAATTTAAATTTGGATGCATAGCTCAGTTGGTAAGAGCACCGATCTTATAAGTCGGGGGTCCATGGTTCGAGTCCATGTGCATCCACAAAAATAATAATTTAGAAAGTATTCAGAATTTGGAACTTGGGCCTGTGTATAATAAAATGAGAATGCTTAAAGAGTGGCTTTTGAAAAATAAATTAAAAGTATTAATTTTAATTAGTCTAGTAATATTTTCAAGATCATTAGTTAACTTCTTTTCAAGTGATGACTGGTTTCATTTAAGAGTGGTCCAAATAGATAATTTTTTAGAGTTTTTAGACTTCTTTTCTTTTAAGGAATCGCCTCAAAGTATTTCTTTTTATCGACCATTATCAACACAATTTTTTTTCTTTATTTTTTATAAGTTATTCGGATTGAACTCAATTATTTATTTTTTATTCGGATTAGTTTTATTTGGTTTAATAATTTATTTTTTATATGAATTATTAATATTAATAAAAATCGAAGAAAAAACAGCCTTAATATCAACATTATTTTATGCTTTATCAGCAAGTAATTTTGCTAGATTAAATTTTATTTCGGCATTTCAAGAATTATTTTTAGGACTATTTATATTGATATCATGTCACTTATACCTTAAAAATAATAATTATTTTAAAGTGTTTTTTGTTTTTGCATTACTGTCTAAAGAAACGGCGATTATTTTTGGAGGGATAGTAATTTTGTTAGATTGGTTGCTGGGTAGAAATGTACAAAAAAATATAAAGAAATATTTATCAATAATTTTAATTTCTACTGTTTATTTATTTTTAAGACTAAAGGTTTTTAAGAGCATTGTTGGAGAAAGTTATATTTGGGATTTTTCACTTAGAAAGGCAGCAAACACCACGATGTGGTACGGATTATGGAGTCTGGGAATACCAGAATTTTTGGTTGATTATGTCGGTAGCGGATTTAAAATAATTCCTAAATTTTTTATAGATTTCCCGG
>CAZVMP010000020.1:0-12171 GCA_964628885.1 uncultured Gammaproteobacteria bacterium
AGCTAACCAAAAGAATGCCTTATCGAAGAGTTGTTCTTTCAGCTATTGAAAAATCAATCTCTTCTGGAGCTAAAGGAGTTAAGGTTGTCTTATCAGGTCGGATTAATGGAGCTGAAATTGGTCGTCAAGAAAAATTTTCTGAGGGTAAAATTCCTTTAAGTACCATCAGATCAAAGATTGATTATCACGAATGTCCATCACTAACCCGTTCTGGATATATTGGAGTTAAAGTTTATTTATGTTTAATCTAATTACTAACTATGTTACAGCCAAGCCGAACTAAATATAGAAAACAATTCCGAGGTAAAATGCGAGGTAATGCTAAAGGGGATTTAGTTACTTTTGGAGAATATGGTTTAAAAAGTACCAGTCGTGGTTGGGTTACTGCTAATCAAATTGAATCTGCCCGCCGAGCTATTTCAAATGCTACCAAAAGAAGCGGCCGAACTTGGATTAGGATTTTCCCAGACAAACCGTTTACTCAAAAAGGTACCGGCACCATGGGGGCTGGTAAGGGTGATGTTAAAGGTTACGTCGCCGTTGTTAAGCCTGGTCGAATCATGTTTGAAATATCTGGCGTTAATCAAGAGGATTCCAAGAAAGCTCTTAAACTAGCCGCTGCTAAATTACCGGTTATTTGTAAAATTGTTACTAAAAAATAGGAGTGGAATTTATGAAAAAAACTGATAAAATTGCCTACAGACAAAAGAGTCTCGAAGAACTCAAAAAAAACCTTATTGACCTTAAAAAAAGTCTTATTGAGTTAAAATCAAAACTAGCTACCGGCAATCAGTCGGATACCTCTGTTTTTAAAAAGACTAAAAAGCAAATCGCTTTTATTTTAACCCTCTTAGGGGAAACTGAAGATGAAAAACAAAACTAAAAATACTGGAAAAACTTTTATTGGCAATGTTGTCTCTGACAAGATGTCCAATACTATTGTTGTTTCTCTTCAATATACTCGTCGTCATCCTATTTATAAAAAAATTATTAGCAAACATAAAAACATTTATGCTGATAATAATTTGTCCGCCAAAATTGGAGACGTTATCAAAGTTCGCGAAACCAAACCAATTAGTAAACTAAAAAGGTTTACTACCTTAGAAATTATTAAAAAATCTATTTAAATTTATTATTAATTATGGTTCAACTCAGAAGTATCATTAAACCGACTGATAACTGCGGCGCTAAAAGAGTCCAGGTTATTCATGTCTATAAAGGTCATTTCCATAAAAAAGCCACTATTGGTGATATTGTTTTAGCAGTTGTTAAAGATGCTATTCCCAACGGAATGGTTAAGAAAAAAGAAAAAGTTAAGATGGTTATTGTTCGAACTAAAAAAGAAATTGGTCGCAATGATGGCTCCTATATCCGTTTTAGCGACAACGCCGGGGTTGTTATTGATTCTCAAAACAATCCTAGAGGTACTCGTATTTTTGGACCAATTGCTCGTGAAATTAAAGATTTAGGTTTTAATAAAATAGCTTCTATGGCTCAGGAGGTTTATTAATATGAAAATCTTAAAAGGTGATAAAGTTCAAGTTTTAATTGGAAAAGACAAGGGCCGTCAAGGGTTAGTTATTAAAAGTTTTCCTAAAAAATCCAGTTTAGTAGTTAAAGATTTAAATATTTTTAAAAAACACCTCAAACCCACCCAAGGTAAACCTGGTAGCATTCTTGAAAAAGAGCGTCCTATCCATATTTCTAAATTAGCCTTTGTTTGTCCTGAATGTAAAAAAGTTGCCCGAGTTGGTTATAAGTTTGATAAATCTGGTCAAAAATATCGTATTTGTAAAAAATGTAAATCAATTATTGTTGACACTCTTAAGGGCGCTTCCGCCTCTACTAAAAAATAATTATGTTAAAAGACACTATTAATACCACCGTTAAACAATCTCTAATTGAGACCATCGGTAAAAAAAGAAATATCTTTTCCCTACCTCATCTTTCTAAGGTGGTTATCAACTATCGCGTTACCGAAGCTCGTGAAAGTCAAGAATCTTTGACAGCCGCTATTGAAGAAATAACCGCTATCACTGGTCAAAAACCCCAACTTTGCAAAGCTAAAAAAGCTGTTTCTTCATTTAAACTTCGCCAAAATGATCCTCTTGCTTTAAAAGTTACTCTTCGTGGCGCCAGAATGTATGATTTTGTTGAAAAGCTATTTAATTTAATTTTACCCCGTCTTCGTGACTTTAAAGGTATGAGTCTTAATGCTTTTGATAGTGCTGGAAATTATAATCTAACTATTAAAGATCAAACCTTATTTCCTGAAATTAATCTTGATAAAGTTAATAAGATTCGTTCAGTTCAAATAACCTTAAATATTAAATCTGCTTCCAAAGATGAGGCAAAAATGTTATTATCAGCTCTAGGTTTTCCTTTTGAAAAACCCTTAGATTCTAATCTCCAGAAATAATTATGGCTACTACTGCAAAAATAGCTAGAGAAAGAAAAAAATTAAAGTACCGCGTTCGGTATCACAATCGTTGTTCTATTTGTGGTCGCCCTCGCGGCTATATTCGTTTATTTGGTATTTGCCGTCTTTGCTTCCGCAAGTTGGCTCATCAGGGAATGCTTCCTGGTGTTAAAAAATCCAGTTGGTAAAAATATGTTGCAATCAACCTCAATAGATTTTTTAATTAGAATAAAAAATGCCGCTAGAGCTGGTAAAAAAGATATAACTGCTCCAGCTTCAAATTTTTGCGTCAACATAACTGACCTTTTAAAACGATATGGATTTGTTACTAATTATTCTCTTACCAAAGGTCCTAAGCCAAACATTTCTTTGGAATTAAGTTATGATGGTAATCAACCTAAGATAACTGATATTAAAATTATTTCTAAGCCTGGTTGTCGGGTCTACGAAAAAGTTTCTTCCCTTCCTTGGGGAAAAACACCAAAGTCATTAATTATTATTTCTACTTCTGCTGGGGTTATCTCCCAAAAAGAAGCTAAAACCAAAAAACTTGGCGGTGAAGTCATCGCCGAAGTTTATTAATTTAACTAGAATTATTATGTCTCGTATTGGCAAACAACCAATTTCTCTTCCCACTGGCGTTACTGCCAATATTGATAATAATATTGTCATTATCACTGGGCCAAAAGGAACTCTCTCTTTAACCATCCCCTTTAAAATTGGGGTTGAACTCAAGGATAATAAATTGTTAGTTAATCGTCTTTCGGAAGCTAAAAAAGTTAAGGCCTGCCATGGAGCCACCAGGTCTCATCTTAATAATATGATCCAAGGAGTTCAAACTCATTGGCAAAAAGAACTCGAAGTCCGTGGCACCGGCTACAAAGCTTCTCTTAATGGTAATAAACTTAAGCTTAATGTTGGTTTTATTCATCCGGTTGATATTACTGCTCCTGAAGGAATAACCTTTCAAGTTCAGGAAGAAACCAAAATCATTGTTTCCGGGGCCGACAAAATGGTTGTTGGTCAAGTTGCTAGTAACATTCGAAAAGTTAGGCCTCCTGAACCATACAAAGGTAAAGGAGTTCGTTATCTTAATGAATTTATAAAGTTAAAAGCTGGTAAAAAAGCTAAAGCTTAATTATGATTCAACAAAATAAAAAAGCTAGAAGATTAAATCGGGTTAGAAACAAAGTTGCTAAAAACTTTGGTATTCCTAGACTCTCAGTTTTTCGCAGCAATCAACATATTTGGGCTCAAATAATTGATGATAAACATGGTAAAACCCTAGTTTCAGCTTCTACTAAAACCATTAAAACTGCTACCGGGACTAAATCTCAAAAAGCCGCCGCAGTTGGCGAGTCTTTAGCCAAATTAGCTCTTACTAAAAAAATTACTCATGTTAGATTTGATCGTGGAAGTTATCATTATCATGGCCGGGTTAAGGCTTTGGCTGATGGCGCCCGATCAGGAGGATTAAAGTTTTAATATGACACCAAGCTATAAACCAAACCAAAAAAATGATCGGCTAGAAAAGCCAGTTAGTGAATTTACTGATAAAGTGGTTCAAATTAAACGCGTTTCTAAAAAAACTAAGGGTGGTAACCAAATTCATTTCACTGCCTTAGTTGTTTCCGGTGATAAAAAATCACGCGTTGGAGTTGGGTTAGGTAAGGCTAAAAGTGTTGCTGATGCCATTCAAAAAGGTATTAAAAAAGCCCAAAAATCTTTAATTACTGTCCCTATTATTGATGGTACTATTTCCGGTTCAGTTAAACTAAAGTTCAAAGGAGCTGTTGTCTTACTTCGCCCTGGAAAAGCTGGTAGTGGTATTATTGCCGGTGGTCCAGTTCGCTCAGTTGTTGAAGTTGCTGGTATCAAAGATATTGTTAGTAAAATCATTGGTTCTAAAAATAAATCAATTAACGTTTGGGCGACACTTAAAGCCCTTGATTCTCTTCAAAAATAATATGAACACCTTATCTCAATTAACCAAAATTACTACTAAACCGGCTCGTCGTCGCGGTCGCGGGATTGGTTCTGGGCTAGGGGGACACACTACTGGTCGAGGTTCGAAGGGTGCCAAAGCCAGGGGAAAAATTAGACTTACTTTTGATGGAACCAAGATTAAAAAATCCTGGTTAAAAAGACTCCCTTTCATGAGAGGTAAAAACCGACTAAGTAATCGTAAAAATATTATCACCTTTAATTTAACTCAGATTGATAAATGGTTTAAAAAAGATGATTTAGTTGATTCTAATTCTTTGGCTAAAAAAGCTAAAATCTCTTTAAAAAATCTTAATGCTTCTATTAAAATATTGTCTGTTGGTAAAATTACTAAGCCTTTAAAAATTAAAGGAATTGCCGTTTCTCAATCTGCTTCTAAAAAAATTATTGCTGCTGGTGGTAAGATAGAGTAATGAGTCAGTACACCAAAACCTTATCACTTTATTTCGAAGGGTTAAAAACCCCAATTTTACGAAAAAAGCTTCTTTTTACTCTAGGGATTTTGATTCTTTTCAGATTTATTGCCCACATCCCTGTCCCTGGCGTCAATGTTGAGTTGTTGCAACAATTTTTTAATCAAAATCAACTTTTATCACTTCTTGATATATTTTCTGGTGGAACCTTGGCTAATTTCTCTATAACTGCCCTAGGTTTAAGTCCCTATATTAGCGCCTCAGTTATGATTCAACTATTAGCTTTAGTTATTCCTCAGCTTGCTGAACTTCAGAAGGAAGGGGAGTATGGTCAGTCAAAAATAAATCTTTACACTCGAATTGCCACCATCCCCTTTGCTATCGTTAATGGTTTAGGAATGTACGCTATTCTTCGATCTCAAAATATAATTAGCAATTTTAATTTATTAAATACCGTTGCAGTTGTTACTAGTATGCTTGCTGGGACTATGATTATGATTTTTTTTGGTGAACTTATAAACCTTTACGGAGTTGGAAACGGTATTTCTATGTTAATTTTTGCTGGGATTATTTCTCGTCTCCCAGTTTCCTTAATTCAAACCCTTTTAGTTACCGATCTTTCTAATCCTCAAACTGGCTTTAATTTGATAATTTTTATTGCCATGGCTCTAACCATGGTTGCTGCCATCGTTTTTGTCGAAGAAGCCGTTCTTAAAGTCCCTATTAACTACGCCAAAAGAGGTCAGTCAACCTATCTTCCCATCAAGGTTAATAGTGCTGGCGTTATGCCAATAATTTTTGCTATGTCTTTGGCTACCGTTCCTTCTATGTTGGGACAGTTTTTATCTAAAGTAAAAAATCCCACCGTGGTTGCTTTTGCTACCGGGATGTCTAATTTTTTCAAAACCGATGGTTATTTCTATATGGTATTTTATTTCTTATTAGTTATTGGTTTTACCTTTTTTTATACCTCAGTTGTTTTTAAGCCTAAAGATATTGCTGAAGAATTACGTAAATCTGGAGGTTTTATCCCCGGAATCCGTCCTGGTCAATCCACCGAAAAAAGACTTCAATATTTAATTAATCGTGTTTTATTAATTGGAGCCCTTTTCCTTGGGGTTATTGCTGTTACTCCCTCAGTTGTTCAAAAAATTACCAATATTACCACCCTAACTATTGGTGGTACCAGTATCCTTATCGTTGTTTCGGTCATTATTGAATTAACCAGAAAAATTGAAAATGTAGTTCAGACTTACAATTACGACAAACTTACTTATTAATTATCAAAGAAAAAAGAACCAATCTATGTCATTAAATTTATTCATAATTGGCCCTTCTGGCTGTGGCAAATCTACTCAAGCCAAATTAATTGCTTCAAAATATAATCTAACTCATTTATCTATGGGGCAGTTACTCCGTGACCAAATTGCTGCTAATTCTCCTGAAGGAATTGAGGCTAAATCATATCTTGATAGTGGTAATTTAGTCCCAGAAGAATTATCTTACAAAGTCTTAACCAACGCTTTAATAAAAATCAATAATAAAGATTTTATTATTGATGGTTTTCCCAGAACCATACTTCAAGGTCAATTTATTGAAAAATATTTAACTAGTCAAAATCAATCCTTAGATTTAATAATCCACCTTGATGTTACCTTTGAGGAAATTCAAGCTCGTAGAGCCAGAATGGGAGTTGATTTCCAAGATAAAAGTCGTACTGACGCTACTCCTCAAGCAATTGCTGCTCGACAAAAATTTTATAATGAAAACAACGATTTAATTATGGATTATTTTTCTTCCAAGGGCTTATTATTACAAGTTGATGGCAACCGCCCCATTGACCCCATCTTTATTGATATTGATCAAAAAATTACTAATTTACTTCAAAAATAAATTTGATGAAAGAACCAACAGTCCGCGGTCAAGTTACCGAAGTTCTTCCTAATGCCCTCTATCGGGTTAAGTTAGAAGACGGTAATGAAATTATTGCTCATCTTGCCGGTAAATTAAAAATGAACCGAATCCGGGTTATTGCTGGCGATACCGTTTCTTTAGTTCTCAGTCCTGACGGTCAACTCGGACGAATTGTTTATCGAAATTAATTTTAATTTACTCTTTGATATTATGCCGATTTTAGGTTACAATATCCAAGTCTCTTTCTATGAAAGTAAAATCTAGCATCAAACGCCGTTGTCGAAACTGTAAAGTGGTTATTCGCCGCGGCATTCGACGTGTTATTTGTTCCACTAAAAGACATACCCAAAGACAGGGGTAAATTTAATCTATGAGAATTCTTGGTGTTGAAATCCCTGATAATGAGAGAGCTGAAATTGGCCTAACTCGTTTTTATGGTATTGGTCGGACTAATGTTAAAAAATTAGCCGAAATGTCTAAAATTAATTTAAATACTCGAATTAAGGATTTATCTCGTGACGATGTTGCTTCTCTTATGAAGTCTTTGGAATCTTTTAAAGTTGAGGGTGATCTTAAAAAAGAAATTAGAGAAAGTATTGATCGTCTTAAAGCTATCAAGTCTTATCGTGGTATTCGTCATATCGTTAGTCTCCCTGTTAGAGGTCAAAGGACCAAGACTAATGCTCGTACCCGAAAAGGGAAAAAGAAGACTGTTGGTTCTCTTACTAAGGAAGCCTGGGCAAAAATTGAAACTCAACAAAAAGCCGCTTCCACCAGTTCAAATAAATAATTATCTATGGCAGAAACTAATCAAAAGGCTTCAAAAGCCACCATTAATAAAAAGAAAACTTACAAAAGTTTTGCTGAAGGTCGTTTATATGTTAAATCTTCTTTTAATAATACTATTGTTAGTGTTACTGATCCCAAAGGGAAGGTTATTACTTGGTCTTCTGCTGGAAATTGTGGTTTTAAGGGTTCTCGAAAATCAACCCCATTTGCCGCAACTACTGCTATAGAAAAAGCCTTAAATGAGGCTAAAAATCATGGTCTTAAAAAATTAGAAGTTTATCTTAAAGGCCCTGGTGTTGGCCACGATGCTGCTCTCCGCTATCTTCGCACCAAAAGGGATTTTGATGTTGACAAAATTGCCGACATCACCCCAATCCCTCATAATGGCCCTCGTCCTCCCAAACAGAGACGGGGTTAATATTAAAACTTTATCAACCTAATTAAATTAATCTATGTCAAGAATCACATTAGACGCTAAATGCCGACTTTGTCGGGCTGCTGGTGACAAGCTTTATCTTAAAGGCGCTCGCTGTTTTTCAGCCAAGTGTCCTATTGAAAAAAGAGGTGCTGTTAAGCCAGGTATGCACGGAGCTAAATCTTCCCAGAAACTTACTGATTACGGGATTCAACTTAAGGCCAAACAAAAAGCTAAACGTATTTATGGAGTTCAGGAAGTTCAGTTTAAGAATTATTACCTTAAAGCTAAAAAACTTAAAGGCTTAGTCGGTGGTAACTTACTTAGTCTTTTAGAAAAACGGCTCGACAATGTTTTATATTTATCTGGACTTTGTCTTTCTCGCTCTTCAGCCAAACAAATTATTAGTCATGGTCATGTTTTAGTTAATGGTAAATTTATGAACATTCCTTCATATCAAGTTAAGGTTGGTGATATTATTTCTCTTGATAAAAAAATAATCGATAAAATCGGGACTCTTCCAGCCGAAGAATCAGATTTCAAAACCAAAACCTGGCTTGACCTTAATAAAAAAGATTCTACTGTCAAAATCATTTCTGAACCTCTCCAAGAAGAGATCGGCAATGATATCGACATTAATTTAATAATTGAATATTATTCAAGATAAAAAGGAGAATTCCATGATTGAAACTAACAAGTTCAACATCAAAACCGTCAAATCAACCGCTAAGTACGGTAAATTTGAGCTTAGCCCATTAGTCGGCGGTTTTGGTCACACCCTTGGCAACAGTTTGCGCCGGGTATTATTAATTACTATTCCTGGAGCCGCTATTACTCGTATCAGAATTGACGGCGCCAATCATCTTTTTACCACCCTTCCTGGTGTTAAAGAAGATTTAGTTGAAATTTCTTTAAATCTTAAGAAAGTTAAATTCAATTATTCTAAAGAAGATCCTATTGTTCTTAAACTTGATAAAAAAGGTCCTGGAGTGGTTACTGCTGCTGATATCATTGACAATGATCTTTGTCGGGTCGCTAATCCTGATCAGGTTATTGCTACTCTATCTGATGCTAAATCTAGTCTTAAAATAGAGATGACTGTCGAAAGGGGAGTTGGTTATACCATGGCCAAAGAACAAAAAACCGATATTATTGGTGAAATTATTCTTGATGCCACCTTTACTCCAATTTTAAAAACCAATTACACTGTTGAGCCTACCCGTTTGGGAAAAAAATCCAATTATGACAAACTAATTATGGAAATCTGGACTGATGGCTCTGTTGATGCTCTTTATGCCCTTAAAATGGCAGCCAAGGATTTAATTAATGCCTTTGGTCAGATTGCTGACCCCAAAGATTTTGAAGAAGAGATTGTTACTATTAACACCTCACTATCCCCTCAAGGTAGCGATATTTCCGTTGAGGAGATAGAATTGCCACTTCGTGTTACTAACGCTCTTAAAAAAGCTGACTATAACACTATTGATACCTTGGTTAAGTCAGGTCGAGCCGAAGTTAGTAAGGCTAAAAATGTTGGTGAAAAATCACTTAAAATTATTGATTCCTGGTTAAAAGAAAGGGGATTTACTTGGAAGTAATCTTACCTTGATTTTTTTAATATGAGACATCGTAATTTTGGTAAAAAACTAGGAAGAAACCATCACCAGCGTCAGGCTTTATTTCAGTCTTTGGTTCGAGCTATTTTTATTCACGGATCAATAGAGACCACTGAGACTAAGGCCAAATCAATTATTCCGACTATCGAGTCTTTGTCCAACACTATTATTACCAAACCAGAGCTAATCGCTAAAAGAGAGCTTTTCCGCTACTTACAGGATAGAAACTGGGTTAATAATGTTTTTAAAACCTTTAAAGAAGTTTTTGGTCAACAAACTAAAAACTTTACTAAAATCAACCGTGTTGGTCGAAGATATGGTGATGATGCTCTTATTGTCAAACTTAGTTTTGTTAAACCAATTAAATTTGTTTTAAAACCGGAAAAACCGGTCGAAAAAACTAAAAAAGGTAATTTAAAGTCAGCTCTAAAAGTTAAAACTAAACCAGAAAAGGCAGTTAAACCCAAACTGGAAAAGAAAGTTAAAAAGGAGACTAAATAATGAAAACTACTGTTTTAAAAGGTAATAAAGTTGATAGAAATTGGCATTTGATTGATTTATCAAATCAAACCTTAGGTCGAGTTTGTACCCAGATAGCTTCTATTCTCATCGGTAAAGACAAACCTTCTTTTTCTTATCATCGTGATGATGGTGACTATGTCGTTGCCATTAATGCCGCTGATATTCGAGTTACCGGCTCAAAACTAACTGATAAAATTTATTATCGCCATACTCATTGGCCTGGTGGTTTAAAAGAGCTCACTTTAGGAGAGATGCTTAAAAAAGATCCCAGACTTGTTATTAAAAGTGGTGTTTATGGTATGCTTCCTAAAAATAAATTGCGAGACAAGAGAATGACCCGTTTAAAAATTTTTGTAAACAGCAATCATCCTTATGCTGATAAATTAACCAAATAAATATGGCTAAAAAAACTCCAAAAACTAATTATATCCGCTCGATTGGACGTCGTAAGAGTGCTGTCGTTAGTCTTAAATTTTTTACCGGTAAAGGAGATTCTCTGGTTAATAACCTACCGCTTGATAAATATTTTCCTACCAAAACTGAAAAGATAGTTTATGATAAACCATTTGAAATTACTAAAACTCTTGGGAAGTATTATTTTATCGCTACCATTATTGGTGGAGGTAAAACTGGACAAGTTCAAGCTCTCAGTCTAGCTATTTCCAGGTCTTTAATTAAACTTAATGATTCCTTTAAACCAATTCTTCGAGCTGAAGGTCTTTTAACAGTTGATTCTCGGGTCAAAGAGCGTCGTATGGTTGGTACTGGCGGTAAGGCTCGACGTCAAAAACAGTCTCCAAAGCGTTAATTTACTCTGTTTATTTTCTTTTCCTACTGCTCTACAGAGTGAATTTTGTTTATAATTCATCTTATGACCTTCATTCAATCACTTATTCTTGGGTTAACTCAAGCAGTTAGTGAGTTTCTTCCTGTTTCCTCTGATGGTCATCTCAACTTAGTCCAGTATTTTTTAAAACTAACCCCTTCTCTTAACCTTGATATCTTTCTTCATGCTGCCACCTTTCTCTCAGTCATTTTTTATTTTCGCCATCAAACTAAATATTTCTTTTCTCACCTAAAATATATTATTATTGGCTCTCTTCCGGTTGCTCTTATTGGCTTATTTTTTAAAGATTATTTAGAAATATTATTTACCGACCTCAAGCTATTACCTTATTTTTTTTGTCTTACTGGAGTTTTAGTTTTTTCAACTAAATTTATTAAAGCTAGTCATAAAAAAATTACCTTACCAATAGCTTTTATCATTGGTCTCTTTCAAGCCCTAGCAATTCTTCCTGGAGTCTCTAGATCTGGAGTTACCATTTTTTCTGCCCTAATTTTGGGATTATCTCCCGTCACTGCCTTTAATTTTTCCTTTTGTTTATTTATTCCAGTTTCTGTTGGGGCTATTTTGTTTAGTCTCAGTGATATTGTTTCGGCTAATTTAATTACTCCAATTAACCTTTTAGTCTTTTTTATCACCAGTTTAACTGGTCTTATTGTTCTTTCCCTTCTTCGGAAACTAGTTATCAAACGCAAGCTTTGGATTTTTGGTCTCTATACCATTATTTTATCCCTAGTTCTCTTTTTTACTATCTAACATTCTCCCATTTTTCCGTCTAATTTATTTATAATTATTCTTTTTAAATTTTTTTGGACCATTTTATCCATTCTTTTTGGCTGGTTATAGTCTCTTCTCTCAACTATTTCCAACTCTATTTTATATTTATCTTTTGAATCTAATTTTTTCATAATTCTCCACTCATAAATTCTTTCCAAATTAAGTATAATTGACTCGTGGCAGTTGCGTCTCTGGCCACATAATCAGCAATTTTTTGAAATTCTTTCTCTTCAAACAGTCTACTAACATCATCTCCTCTAACTCCTTTCTCTTTAGGGTTATCAATTCCAAAAGCTTTAGACAACATTTCTAATTTAAATCCTCGACCTTGTCTTATTTTATTTTGTAAATCTATAAATTTTTCTGACCCCCATCTATTAACTTCAAACGGCACCTTAACCCTATTTATTCCTGATCTAATTATCAAATAGGGGAAATCAAAAGTATCACCATTATAG
>CAZVMP010000021.1:0-11742 GCA_964628885.1 uncultured Gammaproteobacteria bacterium
TTACTTCCTGGTGATGAAAAAACCTGTACTATTACTAACGACGATGTTGCTCCTAAACTAACAGTTGTTAAAAATGTTGTCAATGATAACGGTGGCACTAAACTTGTTTCTGACTTCAATCTTTATATCGACGACGCTGCCGCTATTTCTGGAACTGCTTATCAGGTTTTAGCCAACAAAGAGATTATTGTTTCCGAAGATTCAGTTTCTGGTTATACTCCTTCAAGTTGGGGTGGTGATTGTAGTTCTGATGGAAAAATTACCTTACTTCCTGGTGATGAAAAAACCTGTACTATTACTAACGACGATGTTGCTCCTACCTTAAAATTAAACAAAATTGTTATTAATGGTAGTGATGGAACTAAAGCAGCTCATGATTGGACGCTTACTGCTCAAGGTCAAAACGGTTTCTCTGATTACGGTGATTCAACTATCTTTCACCCCATCAAAGCCGGAGAAAGCTATATTTTAAGTGAGTCTGGACCAACAGGATATTCTTATGGTTCATGGGTTTGTGATATGGGTGAAGTCAGTGGCAATACTCTTAAGCTCTCTCTTGAAGAGAATGCTACTTGTACTATCACCAACACTCGCGACAGAGGTATAATTCTTATTAATAAAATTATTGATCTTGATGGTGACTTAAATACTCTCGCCGATCAATATCGAGAATCTAATTGGTCTTTTGATGTTGATGGTACCGGGGTTGATACTTCTAACCCATCTACCTCTTCAACTGATATCTACGGTACTGTTCTTTTTGAAAATCTTAAAACTGGTCAATACACTATTACCGAAAATCAACAAGCTGGTTATGATTTAATTTGGGCAAGTTGTAATCAAAATGGTTCCTTTAATTCAATCGATAGTATAAACAATGTTTTAGTATCAAAAGATACTAGTACTGTTTGTACTTTTTACAATACCCCTAATGGTTCTATTCACGGCTATAAATGGAGTGATTTTAATGGTGATGGTTTAAATAATAATCAAGAAGAATTGTTACCAAACTGGACTATTAATTTATACCGTTCAACCGGTGATGGTCATTTTGAATCTAATCCTTTTAAAACAACATTAACTGATAACGATCAACATTTTGGTTGGTATTGGTTTGAGCATTTATTACCCGGTGATTATAAAGTTTGTGAAGAAGGTCAAACTGGTTGGGATCAAACATTCCCTTTAAACAATGATGATAATTGCCATCTTATCTCTTTACCAAGCGGAAACTCCAATGGGTTCAGTTTTCCTGATACTCCTAATGCTGTTGCTGGCCTAGTTTATAGTTTTGGTAATCGTCAGCGTGCTCAAGTTACTGTTTATAAATTCCACGATCTTAATGCCAATGGTACCAGAGAAAACAATGAACCCTTCCTTTCTGATTGGGAGATAACTATGACTCCGAATGGAGAAGAAGTTAGTTCTATTAATCAAGTTACTAATGATAGTGGTTACACTGTCTATAGTTTAAATCCTGGTCAATATGTTTTAGATGAAATTACCAAAGAAAATTGGTATCAATCAAATATTTATTGTGAAAATACTGGGCCTGGGTCTTTAATTACTGTTCTTGGTGAAGCTTATGGTCATCACGGAACTTGTGAAGGCTGGAATGGGTGTCATGATGCTGCTACTTGTGCTCTTTGGGCTTGTGAAGTCAATGGTTATAGTAATTTAGTTTCTTATGGTGAAAGCAAGCCTTGTACTCAGTTTAATATGTGCCATTTATTTTATGGTCAAGGTAATATTAACTATAATTGGGGTAATTGGTGTGGTGTTATGGGGGTTACGGATATCAAATGTAGTAATGGTTCAAGTTTAACTCCTACTCCGTCATTTAATAAATCAGCTTCATTAGTTTCCAGAAATAATCTTTCTCTTAGTGCTGGTGATTCAACCACTTGTTATATCGGTAATTATCAAAAAGCCACTCTGTTAGTTACTAAAGATGTTTTAGATGATTCTGGTCAGCCTCTTGATGATAATACTTCATTTACTGCCAGTGTCACCGGACAAGAAAACAAAAGTTTTTCTGAAGAAGCTCCAGCCTTGTATCAATTAGACCCCGGGACTTACACTGTTTCCGAGATTGATATTAATCCTGTTTATCAATTAAAGTCAATCAATGGGATTAGTTTAACTTTAACTAGTGGTAGCTCACAAACAGTTAATTTTATCAATTGGAAAGTTCCTCCTCAGTTTACTATTGCTAAGTTTAATAATGTGAATGGTAATCTTAATCCTGGAGACTCAGTTGAATATACTATTGATTTGACTATTCAAAACAATAATATAAACCATCTTAAAGTTACTGATCTTTTAAGTAACGGCTTTACCTATAAATCAGGTACTTATAAAATTTATCTAGATGGCAGTGATGTTACTTCTCAAATAAGCGAACCTCAATATCATTCTCCTGGAGTTTGGGATTTATCAACCCTTGGTACTCTCACCCCAGAGAATAAGTTGAGATTAGTCTATCAGGCCGTTATCTCCAATGATCAACAACCGGGAAAATATACTGATTTAGCTTATGCTATTGCCAATTATGATTATGATAATACTAAATTATTGTTAGCAACCGCTCAACCTACAGGTTATGTAGATACCAATTTTGTTGGAACCATTGTTCCTATTGTCAAAAATAATCAAAATTCAGTTTCTGCTGAAGTTGAGCAAAAAATTGAGGGTAAGGTTTTAGGTACCTCTACTTATTTACCTGCTACTGGCGCCGCTGGTATTTGGTTAATTATTAGTAGCTTAATTAGTCTAATAGGATTTTCTCTCTTAAAAATTAACAAAAAAACTATGTTAACGTTACTATTTACCATCCTAAGTTTTAGTTTAATAATCAAGCCAACCTATGCCGCTGATTTTGTTTTAAGCATTCAAGAATTAAAAAGTCCTACCAATACTAAAGATTTAAAGTTAGAGTTTAAGGCTCTTCATCTTAATAACCAGGTTGTTACTGCTAAATGTCTTAAAAAGGGTCCAAATGATTCTGGATTTTCTCAATTTGGTTCCGATATTGTTTTAATTGCCGGAGGTAATAGTTCTTATTGCGACCTTTCACAAGCCATGAACGATAGTGGTTCTTATCAATTTATTGTTGAAGCCAATGATGGTAGTGATAATCTCAGTAAAAATGCTTTTCTTGACTACCATACTTCTTCTCCAGGAACTCCTCGAGATTATCGAAAAGAAAATATCAATAGCAATAATTGTGATTTCAAAATTCACTTTAGAACTGATGCAGACAATGGTAAGACTGTTAAAGTTGAACTTTATCGGTCTTCCGATTCAGCTTTTTCAGCCAACAATGATTCTTTAGTTCATTCAGTAAACATTGGGTCTGATCAAGAGTATGACATTTATAACAGCGTTCCAGATTGTTCAAAAACTTATTACTATGCTCTTCGAGCTTTTGATAGTGCTGGCAACGGTTCTGGTTTAGTTGGTGACAAAATTACCATTACTACCACTACTGAAACAATAATTGATTCCGAAACTCAAGGAGCTATTCCTGTTATTGGCGACAATGTTTCCACTGAAGATGGTGATCAACTTGATTCCATCGGAGATGAGGCTCTTAACGAACCTACTGACGGAGAAACGGGTCAAGTTTTAGGAACTCAAAAAGGTATTATTACAGATTTTATTGGCAAACATAAATTTATCTCAACTCTAATTGGAGTTGGTTTTTTGAGTATAATTATTTATGCCATCAGAAAAATCAAGCAAAACAAAAAGAAATAAATATCTTTTTGGAAAAATAAACTTGATTGGTGGTCTTTTAATTATTGTTGCTTTGTTTATTCCTGTCAAAACTTATTCTCCAGTTATTAAGGCTGAAATAAATTATCGATTAAACAAAAATAACAACAACTATCTGGAAATAAAACCGATTGATTCCAACTTCTCCATCATAATTCCAAAAATAAATGCTAATGCTAAAGTAGTTCAAAATGTTAATCCTTATAAATCTAATGAGTATCAAAAAGCCCTAACTCAAGGAGTTGCTCATGCTTCAGGAAGCGCTACTCCAGATCAAAAGGGCAATGTATTTATTTTTGCTCACAGTGCTACTAATTGGTATCAAGCTAGTCAATATAATGCCGTTTTTTATTTACTTAATAAATTAGAAAAAGGTGATAATATTACTGTCTATTTCGACAATACTCCTTATAATTATTCTGTTGATCAAATCAAATTTGTTAATTCTGATGAGATTGATTACTTATCCACTAATCAAAATTCTAATCAACTCACTCTTATGACATGCTGGCCGCCTGGCACTACTCTTAAACGGCTAATTATTATTGCCATTAAAAAATAAATAGTAACTAATAGTTGGTAATATATTTATTTTGATACAAATACTAGTGGCTGGATTTCTAAAACTAACATTAAACAAACTTGATAATCCGTAGTAAAATAAAACCATGTCCAATCATCAAGTCTATTCAGTTAAATTTGCTGGTCCTGCTGGTTTGGGGATTAAATCAATTGGTCAATTATTTTCTAAAATTTTAATTGCCCACGGTTTAAACTTAGCCGATTATACAGAATATCCTTCACTTGTTCGTGGCGGCCACAATACTATTCAAATTAGTTTTTCTTCAGATCAAGTTTTTTCTCCACATCACCAGATTGATGTTTTCTTTTCTATTACTCCTGGTCAATGGCAACCACATCTTTCCGAATTTAGCCAGAAAACTTTAATTTTTTCCGACGAAACTTTTGATAAAGCTAATTCTAATCAAGGGATATTTTCTTATCTCCCCCTTAAGACCTTGGCTGGAGAAATCGGTAGTCCTTTAGTAATCAACACCATCAGTCTTGGAGTTGCTACTTATCTATTTAACCTTGATCTTAATCTCACCAAAACTATTGTTTGCGGATTTTTTAAACAATTTTGTGACCTTAATGGCCGAGCTATTCAAGCCGGGTATGATTATGCTAAAACTAATTTTAATCATCTTAAGTTAGCTTCAATCAACCCTAAAACTAAATCTTTTAAAGAGACTAATTTTTATGATGGTAATGAGGCCTATGGTTGGGGATTTTTGGCTGGCGGTGGTAATTTTTATAGCGCTTATCCTATGACTCCAGCCACTGGAGCTATGCATTTTTTGGCAGCTAAACAAGAAGCTGTCGAATCTCTTAAAGTAATTCATGCCGAAGATGAAATCGCTGCTGCTAATATTGCCGCTGGAGCTATTTTTGCTGGCGCCAGAGCTGCCACCGGTACTTCTGGTGGGGGATTTGCCCTGATGAATGAAGTTGTTAGTTTTTGTGGTATTAGTGAAATTGGGTTAGTTTTTTATCTTGTTTCCCGTCCCGGTCCAGCTACTGGGCTTCCTACCTGGACCTCCCAGGCTGATTTACTTCATGCCATTCATTCTGGTCATGGCGAGTTTCCTAAAGTAGTCTTAGCCCCCGGTGATATTACTGAGTCTTTTGAAATGGGTTATCAATCTCTTAATCTTGCAGCTAAACTTCAAACCCCAATTATTGTTTTAAGTGATAAATTTTTAGCCGAGTCTAGTGCTAGTACTGTTGATTTATCTAAAATTAAAGCCAAAATTGACCACGGCAATCTTGTTTCTCATCCTAAACCAGGGTTTAATCGCTATAAATTAACTAAAACTGGAATTTCTCCTCGAACCCTCCCTGGCACTCCTAATGGTCAATTTTTAGCCAATAGTTATGAACACGATGAATTTGGATTTTCTACCGAAGATCCTCAAATGTCTCAAAAAATGTCGCAAAAACGGTTTTTGAAACTAAATTTAGCTCAAGAAATTTCTCCCAAAGCCAATTTTTTTGGTGATAAGTCAGCTAAAAAATTAATTATTTCCTGGGGCTCTACTAAAGGTCCAATTTTAGAAGCTCTTAAATTTGCTAAAAATAAATCTGAAATTGCCTTTTTACAACTTAAAACTCTTTGGCCTATTGATAAAAACCTTCAAAAAATAATCAAGGGTTTTAAAAAAGTTATTATTATTGAGAATAATGGTACTAATCAATTAGTTTCTGTTCTTAAATCTCAGTTTGATTTTAATCCCGACCTTACTTTCTCTAAAAATGACGGTCGTCCCTTCTTTCCTGAAGAAATTACTAAGTTATTAGAGCTTAAATAATATATGATTAATTATCGATCACATATCACTCCTACCTGGTGTCCTGGTTGTCATAACTATCTTACTTTTGCTTCTTTGCAAAAAGCCTTTACTAGTTTGGATATTAATTTAGATAATTTAGTTATTAGTTATGATATTGGTTGCGCTGGTAATATGGCTGATTTTTTTCAAACCTATGCCATCCACGCTCTTCATGGTCGTTCCATTGCCACTGCTGTTGGTATTAAGATCGCCAATCCTAAACTTATTGTTTGTGTTGTTGGTGGAGATGGTGGTATCTATGGTGAAGGTTTAAATCATCTTATTACTGCCGCTAGAGGTAATCTTGATATTAAGGTTTTTGTTTCCAATAATTTTCTTTATAGTTTAACTACTGGTCAGACCAGCCCAACTACTCCCAAAGGCTCTAGAACTAAATCAACTCCCACCGGTAATATTAATCAACCCATTGATCCTGTTAAACTTCTTAAAAGTGTTAATCCCGACGTCTTTGCTGAATCTGTTGACTGTAAAGATATTCCTAAGCTAAATGAAATTGTTAAACGCGCCTTAGAGCATCCTGGTTTTGTCTTAATTGACATGATTCAAGAATGTGTTGCTTTTGGCAAGCAACTAAAATAATATGATGCTTAGTGACTCTCAGCTTCCAAAAACCTGGGAAGAGTTGAAGTCAATGGCCTTCTTTATCAAATCGACTCCGATTGAAAATTTACGTCACCATGAAGATACTCTCTTTTATCTTAATTACCTAAACATGGTTGATAAAGATCTCCGTTTTAAAATTTTACTCAAGACTCTTCAGGGTCGTAACCGAATTATTATTAAAGCTGCTTTCCCATATACCAATCTTATTAAAAATATTCCTTTTGTTAGTCATTATTGTCTCTGGAATCGGTCTGGTAAACTTTCAGATCCCGATATTGATTTGGAAATAAAAAACAGATTTTCTCGCCAAGATTATTTTTGGTTTGAAAACAATATTTTAAATAAATCTATTCCCGAAGTCTGGCACTGTCATATCTTTATCAAAGAAAAATAATTACATTTTTTTGGCTAAAATTGCCATAAATACAGGAATCTCTTTTCTTGCTCTGTCTTCCATCTTTGCTTTTGACCCAGTACTTTTTTTATCACTTATCCATTCTTCAATTCCCTCTATTACAAAGCCGTTTTTAGCCAAAAATTGACTGTATCCTGATAGGGGGTAGTGAAACGACCAAGTTATCTCTGATTTTAAAAATTTCCCCGGATGTGTCAAAATTGGAATTTCTCTTTCTGTCAGATAACTATCAATTCTTCGGTATTGAATTTTATTGTTTTGATCCACTCCCCAGGATGTTTGTCTAGGAATTCTAAATATTGGATGGTTTAGAATTATTAGAAATTTTCCCCCAGTTTTTAAATATTTTTGAGCATTTTTTATCACCCCATTTATATTTTTTATATTTTGTAGCGCCAAGATTATTACTGCCAAATCATAATGGTTTTCCATAAGTGGGAGATTTTTACTAACATCTCCTACTATAAATCTATGTTTTAAAGACAAGTTATTAGTTTTTGCTTCTTTAATTAAGCTTTTTGAAATATCCACCCCCATATATTCAATTTGTTGTTCTATTTGTCGTTCAAAAACTCCCTGTCCACAAGCTAAGTCTAAGACTGAATTTATTTTCTTAAAATCAATTAGAAGTCTAATTTTTGGAAAAATTACCATCTTATGAAAATAATGTCCATCTCTACCAACAATTTTTCCATACCATTTACTTGATTTTTCCCAGGAAGTGTTTGCCATCAGCTTGAGTTTATCACTCTATTAGCTTCTTGGCCAGGTAATCCCAGTTTACTGCCAACCACCATTTTTCTACAAATTCAGCTCGGTTATTTAGATAATCTAGATAATAGGCGTGTTCCCATACGTCCAAAACCAATACCGGCCTCCATCCGTTTAAGGCCAATAAATTATGCTTTTCTAGTTGTCCTATCATTAGATTATTATCTTTATCTTGCCATAATATTGCCCATCCGCTTCCTTCTACCCCTACTGCTGCTGCCGTAAACTCCTTTTTAAATGATTCCATTGATACAAAATTTTGTTCAATTATTTTAATTAAATCTTCTGAAGGTTTATTTTCTTCACTTGGTTTTTTCATTCCCAGCCAAAATAATTCATGTAACAAGACTCCATTATAATTAAAGCTCCAATCTCTTAAAACCTCTCTATTATTAATTTCTATTTCTCCGTTTCTTGATTTCTCCAATTTTTCCAAGGCCACGTTAGCTCCGTTAACATAAGCATTTTGATGTTTATCATGATGTAGTTCTACTATCTTTTGGGAAATTACCCCCTCAAGTTCATTATAAGGGTATGGAAGTTCAGTCAATCTTAATTTTTGCATATTATATTAAACCATATTTTTTAAAAATCACTAAATATCGAGGTATAATAACTTAATGGTAATTATAAAAAGTTCCCAACAAATTAAAGGAATCCAACAATCTTCTCGTTTGGCCGCTACCACTCTAGCTTATACTGCCAAGTTTATTAAACCTGGTATCTCAACCGATCAGCTTAATTCTATTGCTCATCAATATATCATTAATCATCATGCTCTGCCTGCTCCTTTAAACTATGGAGGTTTTCCTAAAAGTATCTGTACTTCAATTAATAATGTTGTCTGTCATGGAATTCCCTCACCACAGCAACTTCTTAAAACAGGAGATATTATCAATCTTGATATTACTACTATTTTAGATGGTTATTATGGCGATACTTCTGCCACTTTTCCTGTTGGTCAAATCTCTCCTCAATCTCAACAGTTAATTGAGGTTACTAAACAGTCTCTTGATCTAGCTATTGCCTCTCTTCGACCCGGTCGAACTCTTAACGATTGTGTTGGCAAAATTATTCAACCTTTCATTGAAAAACATGGGTTTAGTGTTGTTAGAGAGCTTGGTGGCCACGGAGTTGGGGTTAAATTCCACGAAGACCCTTTTGTCTATCATTTTGATAATCCTAAAGAAAACCTTACCCTTAAACCTGGTATGATTTTTACTATTGAGCCTATGGTTAACGCCTCAAAAAATCACCGAGTAACTTTAGATAAAAATGATGCCTGGACTATTCGCACTCTCGATGGGGCCAATTCTGCTCAATTTGAACACACCGTTTTAATTACTTCTACCGGTTATGAAATTCTTACCATTAATTAACCAATAAATTAAACTATGATTATTCTTGACGGTAAAACCGTTGCTAATCAAATTACTGATTCTCTTAAATCTGAGGTTGCTAAATTAAATTTTTCTCCTACCTTAGATATAATTTTAGTTGGTAATGACCCCGCTAGTCTTAAATATGTTGATTTAAAGAAGAAACAAGCTTCAATTATTGGTATTGGTGGCCAAATTCATCATCTTGATCAAAATCTTTCCACTTTAGAGTTAACTAATTTAGTCGATAAATTAAATCACAATCCTAACGTTACCAGTCTCATGGTTCAACTGCCTCTTCCGTCTCAGATTAATACTAATCAAGTTCTCTCTTCTCTTAATCCTAACAAAGATGCTGATGGTCTTAACCCTTTTAATCTTGCCCTACTTTTCCAAAAAAATCACTTAGGGATTCCTTCTGCTACTTCATTGGGCATAATTAAGCTTATGGAGGCTTATAATATTGATTTTACTGGTAAAAACGCCGTAATAATTAATCGTAGCCCTGAAGTTGGTCTTCCTCTCTTTGCTCAATTAACCACTAGAAATGCCACCGTTACTCTTTGTCATTCTTATACTCAAAACCTCTCTCAAATAACTTCTCAAGCCGATATTCTTATCTCTGCTATTGGTAAGCCAAAATTTTTTGGTCCAGAGTTTGTTAAAAAAGATGCCGTAGTTATCGATGTTGGTTATAGTACTGATCCTATCACCAACCAAGTCGCTGGTGATTTTGATTTTAATCGAATCAAGAATATTGCTAGTTTTATTACCCCAGTTCCTGGCGGTATTGGGCCAATGACGGTTGCCTCACTTTTATTTAATACTGTTCAAATTGCCAAAAATAGTCAGGTATAATACTTGTATATGAGAATTCAACTTTTTGATCGAGGTAGTCCTAGAGGTCAGAAATTATTTGCCAATTTAGAGATAATTTGTCGTCGTCTTCAAATTGACTATGACCCTGAATATATTAAGGATATGTCTCGAGTTTATTCTCTTGGGGTTCAGGGTAGTACTATCTTGCTTATTAACAATGAGGTTGTTCTTGTTGATAAAGATCCTAGTCTTCAGGAATTGGAAACCATTATTTCTGATTATCTCTAGATTTTAAACAATCTTTTGGCATTACCATCAATAATTTTTTCTGTTTCTTTAAAACTCGTTTGCCAAATTTCTGTCGTCTTTTGGTAAGTATATTTAATATAAGCTGGCTTATTCATTTCTCCTCGAAACGGTACTGGAGTTAAATATGGGCAATCCGTTTCTAAAACTAATTTTTCTTTAGGAATGTTTTTTACCACTTCTCCTAATCCCGACTCATATGTCAGATTGCCATCAATTCCAAAATACCAATTTTCCCCTAAATCTAGCACTTTTTTAATCTTTTTTATTCCACCAGTATAACAATGAAAGACTCCTGATAAACCTTGGTATTCATTTAAAATTTTTATAACTTCATCCACCGCTTTTCGAGCATGAATTATTAGCGGTAGTTTATATTTTTTTGCCAGTTCAATTTGTTTTCGAAATCTTTTTTCTTGTCTTTCCATTTCTAATTTTTCAAGATCTTCTGAAAAGTCTAATCCACATTCTCCAATAGCTACTGTTTCTTTTACTATTAATTTTTCTAAATCGTTTATTCTATTGCTAGGGGATTGAGGATGAATTCCTACTGCTGGTGCTAAGAATTTATATTTTCTTGCCAATTTTAGATTCTTTTGGGCACTTATAAAATCGCTTGAAGCCAAAACAATTTTAGCCACCTCCCCTTGAGTGTCGCACAATATTTTTTCTAAATGAGCATGAGTGTCAATCATCTAAATTCTGGGAAATAAAGAATTGTCTAATGGTTTAATTTTCCCCTTAAAAATTTCTAAAATCCTTTCTGATGTCTGGGGAAGTATTGGAGATAAGTTTACTGCTGCCGCCCTTAGATTGAGAATTGATCTAGTTAATATTTCTTTTCTTTTTTCATCATCTTTTGCTAATTTCCAAGGACTTTCCTGATTTAAATAGTTATTGGTTTTATCAATATATCTTTCAAAAATATCTCCTAAAGCTTCGTCTAATTTTAACTTATCAATCTTTTCTACCACCTGGCTATCCAAAAATATTGATTCGTTTTGTGCTACTTGTAATCCTTCGCTTAATTTAGCTACTCTGGAAACTAAATTACCTAGATTATTAGCTAAATCAGCATTATATTTTTCTTTAAACCTTTCAATCCCAATATCACTATCGTTTTCGTTTGGGAATGATCTGGTGATTAGATACCTTGCTCCATCAACCCCAAACAAATCAATCAGCTGCTGTGGAGAAATTACATTTCCTAGTGATTTTGACATTTTTTGGCCATCTATCATATAGAAACTATGGATATAAG
>CAZVMP010000022.1:0-10625 GCA_964628885.1 uncultured Gammaproteobacteria bacterium
GTGACTCCGGAGGGATTCGAACCCTCGATTGCCTGGATGAAAGCCAGGAGTCCTAGGCCACTAGACGACGGAGCCATTTTTTGACAGAGCCCCAAACAACATTGGAACAAAGCCAAAGTAACGATATTTTATCAGTTTATTACATCCTTTTCTATCTCTTTGATAAACTAACCTATGTTCTATGTTTTCCATGGCGACCATCAACTCAATAGCCGACAAGCTTTAAATCATTTTTTGGATCAAAAAAATGACTCCGATATTTTTAGAATAAGCCCTAAAGAAATTAATCTTGATCAAATCAATGGCTTTATCAATAGCCCCTCCCTTTTTTCTAAACCCAAAATAATTGTTTTTTTAAATTTTTTTTCCATTCCCAAACCAATCCTTGATAAAGTTCAAAAAATCATCAAAAACAACCCTGAATTTGACATTGTTATTTGGCAGGATAAAACCATTACCCCAACTCAATTAAAATCCTTCCCTAAAGCTAAGGTAGAAACTTTTTCTATTGATAAAATCATCTTTAAGTGTCTTAATCAGATATATCCTCACAATATTTCCCGATTTATTCCTATATTCCACCAAGTTATCGACAAAGAGCCATTTGAATTATTTTTATATTTACTCAAAAATCACCTGCGTAAACAACTTATCGGTTATTCTAAATTCAATAGCAACCACCTAAAAACCACCTACCTTCAAATTATAGAGCTTGACTATCAGTCTAAAACTGGACAACTATCCATCAATAAAGAGTTGGCTCTGGAAAGAATTATGCTTAAACTACTTAAATAAATGTTAAGATAAACCATGAAAAATATTAATCAAATTTCTCGACAACAAATCATTAATAAACCCTGGGGACAAGAAATTATCTACACTGACAATAATTCAAAGTATACTTTTAAACAAATAATTATTAACGATGGTCATCGGCTCTCACTTCAATCTCATACCGAAAAAAGTGAAACCTTCCTCCTTATTGAAGGTCAAGCTGATTTAGTTATTGGAGATAATCTTAATAACCTAAAAACAATCCATATGGAAATTAAAAAAGGTTATACTATCCCAGTAAATACAATCCACCGCATGATTGGAATCAAAAATGCCGTTATTTTAGAAGCCTCCACTCCAGAAACTGGTACTACCATCCGTCTCCAAGATGATTACAAACGTCCCGACGAAACCGAAGCTATTAGAAAAACTAAAAATAGAGGCTGGAAATAAAGCTATTTTGATATTGTTATATATAGATAATAATATTAAATAACACTCTGATAACGTATTAATTTCCCCATAAATTAGGCTAATTTAAGAAATAACCCTTAACTAGCAGAAACTTAAAACAACTGCTAAGAAATATTTTCCTAAATTTCTGCTATTATTTTTATATGAACAAAACTGCCAATATTCTCTGGTTTAATCAGATCAGCTTAGAAGATGTTAATTTAGTTGGAGGTAAAGGAGGGAATCTCGGTGAAATGTATAATCTCGGTATTCCTATCCCTAACGGTTTTGTTGTTACTTCAACTGCCTACTTTCAGTTTATCAAAGAAAATAATCTCCAACCTAAAATTCAAGATATTCTTAAAATTACCGATGTTGATCAACCTGATCAATTACTTACTGCCTCAAAAAAAATCCGCAGTCTAATCCGTAAAACTCCGGTCAGTCAAGGTTTATCTCTAGAAATTATGAAAGCTTATAAAAGGCTTTCCGGGTTTGGTGGTCTAAAAAATATTCCTGTTGCCGTTAGAACTTCAGCTACAGCTGAAGATTCTTCTGATGCTTCTTTTGCTGGCCAAGGAGATACTTTCTTAAATGTTATTGGAGAGGTTAATGTCGTTAATCGAGTTCGAGAATGTTGGTCTAGTTTATTTACTTCCAGATCAATTTTTTATCAAGTCAAAAAAAAATATAATCATTTTGAGATTGGAGTAGCCGTACCTGTTCAAAAACTAGTTAATTCCGAAATCTCTGGAATTATGTTTACTACTAATCCAGTAACTAACGCTAAAAATGAAATTATTATTGAAACTATTTGGGGATTAGGAGAATACATTGTTCAGGGAAAAATCACTCCCGATCAACACTTAGTTGATAAAAATACTTGGTCTATTATATCCAAAGATCACGTCAGTCAAACTATTCAATTAACTAAAGACAGAAATGAAACCCGAGAAACTAAGGTTCCTAAAACTAAAATTAACCGAAAAAAAATTGACGATTCCATGGCTATAAAAATTGCCAAAATTGGTCAAAAACTTCATAACCACTACACTAAACCTCAAGATATTGAATTTGCTATTGATAGAGGAAAACTCTATATTGTCCAGACCAGACCTATCACTACCCTTGACACTAACAAAAATAAGCTTGAACAAGAGATTAATATTACCCAAGAACCTATTTTAACTGGCGACCCTGCTAGTCCTGGATTTGGATCCGGAGTTGTAATTATCATTAAAAATCCTAAAGAAATTAATCGTGCTCAAAAAGGACAAATTCTTGTTACTAGTATGACTACTCCCGATTTTGTTCCAGCCATGAAAAAAGTTAATGGAATTATTACCGAAAAAGGAGGACAGACTTCACACGCAGCCATTGTTAGCCGAGAATTAAGCGTTCCATGTGTCGTTGGTACTAAAACTGCTACCAAAGACCTTAAAGAAGGAGATATTGTTACCATAAACGGTACCACCGGACAAGTTTGGAAAGGTGATCTAATCGCCAATCAGAAAATACCTATTGATGCTAAAAAACCCATTTCTCATCTTAAAACCGCCACTAAAATTTATGTCAATTTAGGAGAACCTGATCTTGCCAAAACCTTATCTCAAAGAAACGTTGATGGTATTGGGCTTCTTCGAGCCGAATTTATGATGGCTAATATTGGAACCCACCCTAAATATATTATTGCTAAAAACCAACAAAAGAAATTTATTAATGAATTAGCTAAAAACTTACTTCAATTTTGCAAAAACTTCAATCCTAGGCCAGTTATCTACCGTGCCACTGACTTTAAAACCAACGAATATCGTTACCTTAAATGGGGAAAACTTTATGAACCAGAAGAACCCAATCCTTTAATGGGATTCCGAGGCGCCTCCAGATATATTCAATCACCAGATGTCTTTGCTATGGAACTTGAAGCTATTAAAATGGTTCGTAATAAATATGGTTATAAAAATCTTTGGTTAATGATTCCTTTTGTCAGGACTCCACGTGAGTTAATTGAAGTTAAAAAAATTGTTGCCCAAAACGGATTACTAAGATCTCCTTCATTTAAATTTTATATGATGGCTGAAATTCCTAGCAATGTCATTTTATTAGATAAATTTATTGATGTTGGTATTGATGGTATTTCTATTGGTAGTAATGATTTAACTATGCTTACACTTGGTCTTGATCGTGATAATAATGAGGTTGCTCCCAGCTTCAACGAAATGGACCCTGCCGTTCTTTGGTCACTTAAACGACTAATTACTAAATCTAAAAAACGCGGAATTAGTTGTTCTATCTGTGGACAAGCTCCCAGTAATTACCCCGAACTTGTTGAAAAACTAGTCAAATGGGGAGCTACTAGTATTTCTGTTAGCCCAGATGCTATTGATGCTACTAGAGAAATTGTTGCTGCTGCTGAAAACAAAAAAGTTAATCAAAAATAACCACCACTTCGCCTCTAACTCTTTTAGAATCTATTTTTTTAAGTACCTCATCTGGAGTCCCAACTATTATCTCTTCAAATTTTTTTGTCATTTCTCGACAAACGGACAATTTAACTTGACTCCCGATAACCATTTTTATTTCTTCAATCAATTTAATTAATCTAAAAGGGGACTCATAAATTATTTTTGCCCCTTCAAAATTAATATACTTTTCTAAAACCTTTTTTCTTTCTCCTGATTTTTTTGGCAAAAACCCTAAAAAAGCAAATCTTCCGCTAGACAACCCCGACAACACTAAACCATTAATCACCGCACTTGCCCCAGGAATTGCTGTATATTCCAAATTTAATTCCCGACACTTACTAATTAATTTAAATCCTGGATCAGAGATAACTGGCGTCCCAGCATCAGTTATTAACCCCACTTCTTTGTCTTGTTTTAACAAATTTACCACTTCTGGAATTTTCTGATTTTCAACTTCATCATAAAAAGATATCAATTTAGCTTTATTTTTTATCCCTAAATTAGCTAATAATAATCCCGTCTTCCGAGTATCTTCACAAAGTAAATATTCCACTTTTTTTAAAGTCTCTATTGCTCTAATGGTAATATCTCCTAAATTCCCAATTGGGGTGGCAATTACATAAAGCATAAGTTAATTAAACTGTCTAATTATTGCTACCACTTTACCACGAATTTCCACCTCAGTAACATAAATAGGGGACATCGTTGAATTGGCCGGCTGAAGTCTAATTCTAGTCGCTTCTTTATAAAACCTTTTTAAAGTAGCAAAACCATTTTTCAATACCGCCACCACAATATCCCCATCATAAGCATTGTGCTGTTCTTTAACTACCACATAATCACCATTCAAAATTCCATCATCAACCATTGAGTCTCCCTTAGCTTGCAGCACAAATGATTTGTCTCCCGGTCTAATCAAAGATGAGTTTACTGCTAAAGTCGCATTTGGATCAGTATATGGCTCAATTGGTTCTCCACAAGCAATAAATCCTAATACTGGCAATTCTGTCATAGCAGACATTTCAGCCCTTTCTTCAGTCTCTTTTTTAATCAACTCTATTCCCCGAACCGCCCCCCGATATCTCCTAACCAGCCCTTTTTTTTCCAATACTGCCAAATGCTCATGAACTGTTGATAATGAAGATAATCCTAAATATTGAGCAATTTCAGTCAATGTTGGAGCATACCCATAATCAGATATGTTCTTATCAATATAATCTAAAATCTGTTTCTGTCGTTTATATAATACTGTTGCCATAGAACAATACTACACGAATAATACCCGAAGTCAATTATATAAATCATGTTATATTTAAATATTCTTATGACTCTAATATTAACTGTTTTAATTACCCTCATAATCCCTAAAATAGCCTTTGCTGCAGATGAATTTACTATTAACCAAACAACCAAATACCAAATTGATCTCTCTGGAAACGCTGTTGTCTCTCAACAAATAGACATTACTAATAATTTTTCTCAAATATATCCCAAGGAGTACGAAATTTCTCTATCATCTAGTGAAATTAAAAATATTTCTGGATCAGATGGCGGTGGAAATATTATTAAAACTGTCAATCAAGAGAATAATAATACTGATATATCCCTTACTTTCAATCAACCAAATATTGGTAAAAATCAAATTACTAAATTTAACCTAAATTATTCTTTACCAGGATTAGCTTCTCAAAAGGGGACTACTTGGGAAATTATCCTTCCTGACAATCAAGCTAGTCATAACATTCAAAAATCAGATATTCATATTACTGTTCCTGCAAGTTTTGGAAATATTTCCTTTACTTCTGTTTCTCCTGACAATGTTATTGCCCTAAATAATCAAACCGAAATTTATTTCAAAAACGTCAAAAACCAAAAAATTTTAGTAACCTTTGGAGACTACCAACTTTTTGATTTCAAATTTAAATATTTTATTCAAAACAATACTGATAAAACCGATACCTTTTTTATTACTCTCCCTCCAGAAACCAATAATCAAAAAATTACTTATTATTCGATAATTCCTCAACCTCAAAACATTACCATCGACTCTGATGGAAATTATTTAGCCAGCTATTCAATTACTGCTGGACAAGAATTGGATATTGATGCCACTGGTCAAACAAAAATATTTCACTCCAACCTAAATTACGATACTATTAATCCTGCTGACTATATTAAACCTGACACTTTTTGGGAAACAACTGATCCAACTCTAATCAGTATTGCCAATCAACTTGAAACTCCAAAGGATATTTATAACTATGTTATTAATACTTTAAATTATAGAACCACTAATGTAGATACTGCTTCTCGACAAGGAGCATCTCTAGCTCTAACAAATCCTAATTATTCACTTTGCACTGAGTTTACTGATCTTTTCATTACTCTATCCCGAATCAAAGGTATTCCTGCCAGAGAGGTCCAAGGATTCGCTTATAGCAATAATATAAAAATCAAACCCGTTAATATCAACACTGATATTCTACATGCCTGGCCCCAATACTATGACCACAACAAGCAAGCATGGGTTTCAATTGATCCAACTTGGGGTAAAACTACTAACGGAATTGATTACTTTAATGATTTAGACCCCAATCATTTTGCTTTTGTTTTTCATGGGTTAAACAGTAATCAACCTCCACCTCCCGGAGCCTTCAAAAACAATCATGATGCTAAAACCGTCGTTGTAGAATTTGCCAAAGAGGAACTAAAGTCCAACCAAACTCCTTTAAAAATTGAATCATTATCAAAATTTTACCAACCACTTCAAGCCACTATTACTAACCCAAATTATCATTCCATTTCCAATTTAATTTTATCAATAGAACAACTTAATATTACTAAAACCATTGACATCATTCCTCCACTATCATCAGTTAAAATTAATCTTGGCCATCTCTCCTATTTTAAATCAATCCTGCCACAAAACTACCAATTAAAAATAAATCTTAAACATCCCTCTGGAACCACTGATTTCAAAATTACCAACCATCAGTACTGGTTTCATTTACTTATTTTAATTGCCGCCACTATTACAGTAATTGGATTTGTTGGTATAATAATCAGAGCTAGTAAAAAACAAAAATGAAAAAAATTCTCCGGTTCACATTACTATTTACTTTTTCTCTTATTACCACTAATTTAATCTGGGCGAATCTTGAATTTCAATCAATTCCTTGGACAATTATTAAAATCGCTCTAATTCTAGCCATATTTGAAGTTCTCCTTAAACCAATCATAAAAATTATTTTCTTCCCTATAAATTTACTCACCTTGGGTTTATTTAGGGCCGTTATTAACACTCTAGGATTATCTCTAGCCTTATTTCTTTTTTCTGATTTTTATATCAAAAATATAAACTCACCCGCCACCAATTTTTTAGGTATTTCTATTCCTGCTTTTAATTTTTCTTCATACTGGAATTATTTAGTTACCTCAATAACAATTAGTCTAATCTTTTATCTCTTTAATTTAATAATTAGCAAAAAGCCTAAAAAATGAAAACCTTCCTAACTATTATTCAAATCATCATCTCTATTACTCTTTCTGTCCTAATATTCCTCCAATCAAGTGGAGAAACAGAATCCAGATCAAATCTTATGAATAGTGTTGCTGTCCAAAAACGCGGCTGGGAAAAGATTATGTTCAACTTTACTTTATTTATCATTTTAGCCTTTATTGTTTCATCCATAATTCAAACCTTTAACTAACCTTGTTTACTAAAATCCATTTTAAGTTAGAGTTGTTGTGGCTTTATTTCAAAAAACATACTTTTGTTTTTTTAGCCATATTTACAGTTATTATTCTGACAATTATTTTTCATAAAAATATAATTGAAATTTACAATCTCCCTGTTTGGCATCAACGACATATTGGATTAGAGGGAAGGTATACTATTGACAATCTTCCTGATGATATTTCTCAAAAAATTAGTCTCGGCCTCTCAGTTCTATCCGAAAACCAAAAAGTTGTTATCTCTCCATTAGTTGATTCTCTCGATATTCAAAATGAAAATAAAGATTATATTTTTACCCTAAAAGATAATCTTTATTGGTCAAGCGGTAAGAAATTTACTGCCTACGATATTAACTATGAAATCCCTGGTATAGTTATCACCCCAATCTCTTCATCTGTTGTTAAAATCAGTTCTAAAACCCAATTTACTCCCATAATGTCTCTTCTTACTCAACCTCTAATTAAAAAAAACTTTGATGGTCTTGGTGACTATACCGTTGCCAAAATTACCTATCAGGAAGGCTATATAAAAACGCTCCAACTCAAACCAAAAGATAAACAAAGCAACCCATCAATTGAATACCATTTTTATTTTAATGAAACTGATGTTATTAATGCTTATAAAATTGGTAATGTTGATGAAATTGAAATTAGCTCACTTCCACCAGAATTTAATGAATGGCATAAAACTACCGTCTCTAAGCAAATTGAAACTACTAAAAAGTATGTTGCCGTCTTTATTAACACCCAAAAACTTGGCAACCGTCAACTCCGACAAGCACTGGCTTATGCCGCTCCAAAAGGGGATAGAAACCAACGAGCCCTAGGACCAATCTCTCCTAATTCTTGGGCCTATCATCCAGATATAAAAGAATATAACCTCAACCGAACTCGGGCTAAAGAACTTCTTAATGATGAAAAAATTGAACACTTAAATCTAAACGTCAATGATAGACGTCTTCTCCCATTAGCAGAAGAAATCAAAACTTCCTGGCAAGATACTCTAGAAATTCCTGTTTCTATCACCATTGAAAACCAACCAAATTTTGATAATTATGACACTCTCTTAACCTATGGGGCTATCACCAAAGACCCTGATCAATATTTATTTTGGCACTCGACTCAAACCAATACCAATATCACCAAGTTAAATAATCCTCGAATTGATAAACTCTTAGAAGAAGGAAGGCAAATTAATGACCAAATCGAAAGAAAAAGGATTTACCAAGATTTTCAAACCTATCTTCTTGAAGAAGCCCCAGCTATTTTCCTTTATTACCCTACCGTTTATACTATTACTAGACAGAAATAACTATGACTCAAAAAAATGATGACATCTTTGGACTAATTCTTATCCTCACTCTATTATTCCTTTTGGCTATCGCCGGATATCTATCCTATAAAAGTATCGATAAAGATATTCTTAATAAGCTGGAAAATAAACCTATTATTATCCCTACTCCCATTCCTACAACACCTATTAGCACTAACTCCGCTGTTTCTCCTTAACAAACTTTACATAACCAACAGTTACCAAAACAGCTAATCCTACTGTTACTACTAAAAACCTAATTTGATTATTATCAGCATTAAACCCTTCTATTACCCCATAAAGTTGAGTCAAAAAGCCTCCAAAAAGAACTCCATCTGACAAAACTGTCACCTTCTTTAACACCATTAAGCTTATCACCACTAAAATTACCGCTACTACCGTTAAAACTATTGATATTTCTGTATGATATTTTCTTAATCTTTCCTGATATTTTTCAAACTCAATTTGATATTCCCTTAATTCCTCTTCATGCTTAATTGTTTCTTCATCGGTAGGTTGATACATTCCTCCTTTCAGATAAAAATCACTCTCGGGGTAAATTGGCATCACCGGCTTGTTAGGATAAAAAACATCAACCCCGACTCCCACAAAAACCACTATCATTAACCCTAAAAACAATGTATATATATTTTTTATCACCATAAGCCATTCTACCACTAAAAAAATACTCCAAACTAGGAGTTATTTATATTTATGTTTAAAAACCAAACTTTTAAAAAGTATCTGTTTTTACAACAATACCATTTTGTTGCCCCGCATGGATTCGAACCACAATATTCAGGTTCAAAGCCTGAAGTCCTACCATTAGACGACGGGGCAATATAAATTAAAGCCTTCTATCCAACCAGTTATTTTTCTATTTAAACTAGTACTTTTTCTCACTGACACTAATAACTGACCATGATAGTTGCTTAACGAATATTTTCTTTTTGTTTTTATCTTATGTTTTTTATAATATATTCTATTAAATTTAGAGGTCGGGTAATTTAATTTTTTTGACCAATAATCAACAAAATATTCTTTTTGATCTTTATATTTTTCGTGGACAAATATTTCAAATACTAAATCGTCATCAGGTACTTCTAAATATTTTTTTAACCACTGAATAAAAAAAGATAACATTTCTGGATCAGAGTTACTAAACCTAACTGCCACAGAAATATTTGACTCTTTCTGTTTTGCTCCTTCAGCCCAATACAACATTATTCCAGCCAACCACTTTTCTCTATCCGTAATTTTTCCAACTTCACTTTTTGCTTTTTCAATTATCTTTTTTGACTTTTCTATTCTTATAAGCTTCTTTTTTTCTCCTCCTCTCCGAGCCGCTTCTAGTTTTTTTAAAGTTAAGATTTGTTTTTGTTTTTTTGACAAATTAACTGATCTAAGCCATAAAGACAGTGTAGATCTGGCAACAGAAACTTCTTTTAGTATCTCTGAGTAACTTTTACCAGATTTTCTTAATTTAATTGCCTTGTTTTTAAGGTTCTTTTTAGCCATTATTCAAACAAAGATAATTATTATATTAATATATATATCATTGTTCGATTCTAAATAAAAAACGAAGTTTTTTATTTTGTGCCGAAGGAGGGACTTGAACCCCCACGTCTTGCGACATACGCACCTCAAGCGTACGTGTATACCAATTTCACCACTTCGGCTAAAAATCAGCATATTATACCAAGTATCTTAGTTTTAACTGGTATTCGGTGGCCGCTGAGGGACTCGGACCCCCGACATCATCGATGTAAACGATGCGCTCTACCAACTGAGCTAAACGGCCGGGACAAAATGAGCGGGAAACGGGATTCGAACCCGCGACCTTCTCCTTGGCAAGGAGACGCTCCACCAATTGAGCTATTCCCGCA
>CAZVMP010000023.1:0-10082 GCA_964628885.1 uncultured Gammaproteobacteria bacterium
CCAAAGGTGAATTTTGTACTTTTAGCTGTTGTATATACTCAAAAGATGGGGATAATGTCTCAGTTCGAATTTTCATATTTTGACATATTATCCCATTTGGAAAAATCTTATTCTGAAGAAGTTGTTTTTTAGTGAGATTTAGTTTAAGCCAAAATTTATCTAAATTTTTCAAAAAGGCTTCTGTAAAATTACGAGTTATTTCTGAATTGTATGTTTCAATTTTTATTTCTCCTCTCTCTAATTTTAACGAGGCTATATCAACTCTTGCTTTTCCTATTAACTTATTTGCTTCTTCTTCATTTAAAATTCCCTTAGCAGACGATATTGAATGACAACTAATTTCACTTTCTAATCCTGAAATTTTTGTGTCATATTGTTCAATGATTTTCTTTTGCAACTCTATGGTTTTATCCCATTCTGAAAAAACCATTTGATTAAAAAGTTGAAGTGTTTCTTGGCTTGGTTTAATTGATCTTAATAGGGCGATAAACTGTTTTTCTGCTCTATCAATCAATAGTCTTTGTTGTTTAGTACAGCCTTTATGCTTACACTCATAGTATTGGTACTTACCCCTAGGATTACTTGTTGTCAAAACACTGCCACAAGTTCCACAGACAAGTAGCCCTTTTAGTGGGAATTCTTCTACATCTTGCATGTTATATTTTCGTTTACCAAATAAGTTCTTGTTTGCTTTTTCCCAAGTTTCTTTATCAATCAATGGTTCGTGTATCCCCCATTGATACTTTTTCCATTTAGGGGCGTACATTAAGCCATAATAAAAAGTTTTTTTTACAATTTTAGAAATTAAATTACAGTTTGCTTCTTTGCCATTATATTTTCCAAAATCAAGGTCGTTAGCTATTTGGGCTAATTTAACTTTCTTTTTAGTACCAGTGCTCGCTTCTTGAAAAATCATCTTTACAATAGGACCGAGTTTTTTGTCGATTATACAAGGCTTTCCTTTCCTTTCTTCTTTGCTTTCATCTGGTCTTTTATAACCAATTGGAGCTTTCCAACACCATAATCCTTTAGAAAAAAGTGTCTCTAAATTATCCTTTACTCTTTCTGATTTTAGTCCATTATCTAACTCACCAATAGCCATAAGGATCGTTCTAACTGCTTTCCCCATTGGTGTTTCGTCTGTTGCTTCTGTTGATGACTCAAGCAATACCCCTGCTTTAGCAAGAAGTGAAATTGCGGCTAATCCTTCTTCAACATTCCTTGTCCACCTATCCATCTTATATACAACAACTTTTTGTATATTATTTTTCTTTAATGTACAAAAAGATAATAATTTTTTAACACCTTCTCTTTTTTGAAAATTTTTAGCGTTTTTGCCTTCATCTTTAAAAATTGGCTCAACAAGTTCATAACCTTTATTTTTGAGATACTTACGACATACCTCTTCCTGTGTTTCTAGGCTATTATTTTCAATTTGACTATGATCAGAAACCCTAATGTAAATTACTGCTCTTTCTTTTATCATCAGTGTAATTATCGCATAGATTTATACTCTTGCTTTCACGTATAAATTCGTAAAATAATGTTTTTAACAGTTCTGCTGTTTGAATAAAATCAACAATAACTCCATCAGAAAACTTATCGCTTGATTGACCTAAAATTTTTCTGGCTTGTTGAACTGTCATTAGTCACAAATTAAATACTCCCAACATATTGGGAGTATTTTTAGCCTCTTGTCAATTTTTATAAGAATGGAAAAGAAATCAGTTATATGCCTTAAATCTTCAATTGAAAATCCAGACACAAAAACATCCGTTTCTGTTCGTGTTATTTGTTTTGGATTTTGTAGCTGGTTTAATTCCATTAAAACCAGTTTATGAAAGTCGTTCCGTGCCTAACCGTGTATTTTCCGTGTACGGAAAAATTATTCCTGTTTTTCCAATTTATATTTTGGGTTTATCTGTGCATTATCAAAACGATAGATAAGAAAATCCGTTATATCATTTTTTATCAAACGGGCTTCGATACCTCGACTAATCTCATAAAATTTGTTTTTTATATCTTGATCTTTTTTATCAGAAATAATACCTTCTATTTTTTCAACTTCATCAACATAGTCAATACCCTTTCGTTTTTCTATTAAAATTTTTAGCAAGGTAATCCTATCACCACCTTTTTTAAATTTAATTTCTTTATTATTTATCAAAATAGTCGCTTTATTTTCATCAAAATAAAAAGGTATTTTTGCTTTATCTTTTTCTTCAAGAAGTCTTTTAAACTTGGCAATCTCATTCAAAAGTTGTCGGTGTATTTTTTGCAGATGCATTAAGTAACTATCATAAGTAAAAACCTTCAGTTCATCTTGAGGTACATCTTTTACTATCGCTTTTATTTCATTTTCTAAATAAATTAAATTTGTTGATTGAAGCCATCCTTTACTTTTTACAATATCTTTTTTTATGCCTTCCTTATTATCGTACATTTCATAAAACAACTTTAAACGGTTCCAAGACCACCAATTCCTAGTTTCTTTTATTCTTTTTACTTTTGCTTCTTCCTCTTCATAATCACGATACACACTACCCATTTTCCATTTTCTAATCTCTCTGCTGTTATATTCCTCAACACCCAAAATCTTAAAAATCTCTCTATCAACTTCTTTATGCCCAATAGCATTTATAGCTATTTTTTTCATATCTTCAAAAATTGAAGTCCACCCTTCTGGATCAAAGACTGGACTGTTTCCTTTTTTAATAGACAAAATATCTTCTATTTTAGTTTTTTCTACTTGGTCTTTACTTTTGTATTTTTTTAATTTAGGAATTATATCTTCAATCTGGTTAATCAATTTCTTTTTGTATCGGTCCAATGTTTTATAATCAGCCTTTTTTTCAGTATAAAAAATATCTGATAGTTTAGCTAATTTATCAGTAGTTAAGATATAATTTACATAGTCATAAATACATAAAAAAAAGGGTTTAACAGGTTTTGCCTTTAAGGCCTGTTGATATATTGCCTCAAGATTTTGGACCCAAAGGTCAGTATCATACTTTTTCATTACTTTTTAAATAAATACACTTCTTCCGTATTTTATCAGTTCTAATAAAAAATGAAGGGTAAGTTACTATTCAAAGTTAAAAATATCATTTATTTTTACGCCTAATGCCCTTGCAATTTTATTGGCAGTTTCGACAGATGGACTTCTGTTTCCTTTTTCAATGTAGCCAATAAAAGTTCTATCTAAGTTAGTTTTAATGGCTAATTGTTCTTGAGTAAGACCAGCTTCTTTTCTCAGTTCCGCAATCCTTTTCCCAACTTTTTGTTTAATGTTTGACCTCTTATCCATAACCATAAGCTATGGTATTGTTCCGTTAATTTCATCCGACACACAGTCTGATTTACTATTGACAAAGCCCTTATTTTAGGTAAACTTGGTTATCTTACTTACAGTCACATTATTATTTAAATTAAAATAAAATGAAAAAATGTAAAGGTTGTCAAAAAGAAATCGATAGTAAAGCTAAAAAGTGTCCATATTGTCAAGCAGACCAAAGAAACTGGTTTGTAAAACACAAGATTATTACTGTAATTTTAGTTTTAGTGTTAATAGGAGCTATTTCTGGCGGAGCCAAAGGAAACAACACTACCACAAATTCATCCACACCATCTAATAAGACAACGGATACTAACACTCCAAAACCTAGTCCAATTATTGTCAAAGCAGATACGTTAATAGACGCCTTGAAAGAGAATGAATTGAATGCAAGTAATACATATAAAGACAAATATGTAGAACTCACTGGTAAATTATCAGTTATAGATAGTTCTGGTAAATACATTGGATTAGGTCCAATTAACGATGATTATTCACTTAGAACTGTTATGTGTTATATAACCCAAGAGCAAAAAGATATTGTAGCTGGATTAAAAAAAGATAGTTTAGTAACAGTTATTGGTACGATTACTGATGTTGGAGAAGTGATGGGTTATTCTATGAAGGTCGAAAGTTTTAAGTAAATAGCCAATAATTGCTAAAAAGGTGCTTAATTGTTTATGTAAACTAATATGTCAGACATCTTAAAATGTCCAAAGTGTAATAGCGGTAATGTAATTGTACAAGTTGCTTCTGAAACTAAAAGTGAAAAACAAAAACATAGCTTTTTGTGGTGGCTTTTAATTGGTTGGTGGTTAGAGCTGGTATTATGGATAGTTCTATCTATTCCTCGTCTTTTAATAGCGTTATTTGTACCAGAAAAACAAAGGATTATTACAACACACAAAAGCATGGCTGTTTGTCAAAATTGTGGAAACATGTTTGACCCACAGAAAGTTGTATCAATCAAAACTGAGACTAAATCAAAAACATCTTCAATCACATCTGAAAAGAAGTGGTACGAAAAAACTGGAGTGATTATATTAACACTAATACTATTTTTCCCAATTGGCCTTTATTTAATGTGGAAATACAATAAAACTTGGAGTACAAAAACAAAAGTTATTATCTCAGTGTTTTTTGGCCTAGCTTTTCTTGGTAGATTCAATAGCAAAACTAGTGAATCTAATCGACTAACTAATAATCAACAAATTGAAGTTAAAAAAGAGACTTCTAATATCACTTCAACTCCTATATATACCCCAACTCCTACATCTCAACAATCTCAAAAAGAAGAACGGGAGACTTTTATAAGTGCTTGTCTTAAAGATGCATCGAAAGATGTAACTAGAAAACTCTGCGGATGTAATTATGATATCGCTAAAGGCATTTGGCCAAACAAAGACATAGTATTTGGACAATTTAATGAAGAACATCTAGGAAATTCATTCACAAAGGCTAAGTTGCAAAAATATCTCGGGGCAGTGTTGTCAGATTGTGGGGGTTTATAAAAACCAGTAAAGAAATAGTAAAGTTTTTATTGAATTAGTTGGTTATGTCGTGTTGAGTTTTCAACTCAGTTTCTCGTTTAATATCATCTCGTATCTCATCCCCGATAACTGCCAAAGCCATTTTTGCCAAGGTTTTATCTGAAACTCTTTCATGAGTATCTGTTGTTTTATTAAGATTATTACCTTCTAAAACATTCAAACTTTTTTCTAAACTACCAATTAAAGTTGCTAATTCATTAACTTTCATTGTAGACAAATCACGCTTCATTATTTCACTACTGACCTTATAAAGTAATGTGTTGTAGATAATCTTTCGGTTTATTATTGCCTCTTTAATCTCTAAATTAGCTTGGCTACTGGCATATTTTTTACTATCCTCTATGTCCACTTGTCTTTCTTTGCAAACCTTCATCACTACTGGTTTGCTTACCTTAGAAATTTCAACGATGTCATCATAACTAAAACCTAAGGCTCTATATTTAATAATTTCATTTGATGTTTGTATGTTTATCATAATAAAGAAGAATAGTTATATTACCTTTAAGGAGTAGTTGTTAGGAACAAAATTATACTTAATTATATCCTGATAAAACAATTCGTAGTATTGAGTTAAATCTAAAATAACCGAGTTCCCCACCTCGTATCTTTGGGTCACAATAGCTTGAAAAAACTACTTTTTAAGTATAATTAAATGGAAATTAAACTTATTTCGGTTGATAAAAAGTTAATAAAATATTTGAAATTTTTTGATGTTGATTCTGTTGATAAATTGACTTTGAGTCAAGGGAATAAGTTTTTTGTTGAGGTTATTAAAGATTTTAAGATTGGAAAGCTAACATTGGATGAATTGTCTGTTTTTGGATCGATACTTTTTCATGGAGTGGCTAAAATGAAAAAAGAAAGGTCGGACCTTTTTATAGCGTCATTGTCAGCAATGGATTTGGCTTTTGAAATCAGACATGCTTATGATAATGTGCCTCAACATATGAGGGATATTAATAGTTTTTTTGAAAAATACAAAGATTAATTTACTGAGATATTGAATCTCTTAAAAAGAGATCTTAGCTTAATCAGATGTTTAATCAGGTGTTCGAAGTTTGAAACACTTAGCTCACTTAGCTTTGAAAAATTTTGTAAACTTTAGGTTCAAAAGTGTTCGACTCCCAGTGGGCTTATAACTATAATTCCTTTTTCGTTCGAATTTTTATAGACATATGAAGGTATTTTAATAAGATCTTTAAGGATGTTAATCGTGTCTTCCATTAAAATAATTAATTTAAAAATTATTTAAAAAATAAAAATGGGTGGTATAACGGACTTGAACCGTCAACCTCAGCTTTCACAGAGCTGCGCTCTAACCAATTGAGCTAATACCACCATAATTTTGATACAAAAAAACCCGCTTGTTAGCGGGTATACCATAACACACCCGCAAATTAATTAATATGACGATGTGAAATTGTTTGTATCATTGCATTGATAATATCAAAGAGATGTTGTTTGTCAAATTGTGATTTTAATTTTTTTTAAATTTATTAAAATTAAGTCAACATTTGTAAAAAAATATTATAATGTGCTTGTTTGGATGTTTATATTTATTTTATATAATATGATTAAGTTTAAAATTGATAATGAATTTTAATCAAAAAGTTTATAAAATAGTTTCGCAAATTCCTAAAGGTAAGGTAATGACTTATAAGCAGGTGGCAGAGGAGCTGGGAACTAAAGCTTACCGGGCAGTAGGACGGGCTCTAAAAAATAATCCTGATCCAACAAAAATTTTTTGCCATCGGGTAATCAGAAGTGACGGAAAAATAGGAGGTTTTTTTGGGGAAACTGGGGGTAAGAAGGTTAGAGAGAAAATAAAACTGTTGGAAAGTGAGGGAGTGAAAATAAGAAAGGAGAAAATTTTGAAAGATTGTTATATACTTTGATTTATATTTATGCAAAAAAATAATCTTATCTGGTGGATTTTGGCGGGGATTCTAGGTTTAGTATTACTAATTTTAGTAGTAATTTATATTAACTATAACCAAATGGTAGTTAAACCAAATAAAAAAGAAGTTAAGACAGATTTAGAAATAACCCCAACGGCAACTCCAACCCCTGATCCATTAGGACCATATTCAATATTACTATTGGGGTATGGTGGAGCTGGTCATGAAGGAGGACTTTTAACCGACTCAATTATGGTGGCACAAATTAGACCAAGAGATGAAGAAATTGATTTAATTTCAGTTCCAAGAGATTTATGGGTGAAAATACCAATAAGTGAAGAAGGAACAATAGATAGAAAAATAAATGAAGCTTTTAGTATTGGCATGGACGATAAAAGATATCCTAATAAAAGGATAGAATTTACTGGTAAAGGAGGTGGCGGCCAGCTAGCTAAAGAAGTAATTGGTCAAGTTTTGGGTTTGGAAATAAAATACTTTGCCTCAATTGATTTTAATGGTTTTATAAAAATAATTGATAACTTAGGAGGAATTGAGGTAAAAGTGGCTCGAAGCTTTGATGATCCAAAATATCCAATAGAAGATAATATTAAAGATAGTTGTGGTAAAACTGATGAAGAAATTGAGGCACTAACAGCAACAATGTCGGGAGAAAAACTGGAAGATGAATTCCCCTGCCGATACGAAAACCTTCATTTTGATAAGGGAAGTCAATATTTTGATGGAGTGACAGCTCTTAAATTTGCTCGATCAAGACATTCACCAACTGATGGCGGTGATTTTAACCGAGCAGAAAGACAAAAAGTAGTAATTAAGGCTATTAAAGATAAGGTAATTAAAGTTGGCTTTATTCCTAAAATTATCCCGACATTTAAAACTTTGGCAAAATATATTACTACTGATATTGATTTTATAACAATGAACGAATTAGTAACAAAAGTACCAGAATTATCGGAATATAAGATATTATCAATAGCCCTAACAGATAAAAATGTTTTAATAAATGGAGTGGCTACTACTGGCCAATTTATTTTAATACCAAAACTAGGAGAAGATAACTGGAGTGAAATTCATGAATTTATTAAAAATAAAGGAGTGGTGGCAACATCATCTGCTACAATTAAAAATTAAAACTGATACAATACTTGGTCTTATTTAATAAGTTAAAGATAAAAAATGAAAAATTTTAATAACGATCGCGGCTTTAAAAGCTTTGACAACCGCGGTTTTGGTGATAATAAACAAAAAAGATTTGGTCGAAGCCAAAGAAGTTTTGGTAGAAACCGAGGTGGTTCTGACAGACAAATGTATGAAGCTATTTGTGATAAATGCGGTAAGTCATGCCAACTACCATTTATGCCAACAGGAGAAAAACCGGTTTATTGCAGTGATTGTTTTGAAAAAAACAGCGGTGATAGTGGCAAAAGAAGGTTTGATAACAAATCTGAAATGGAAGTAATTAATCAGAAGTTGGATAAAATATTAGAGCTACTAACAGCAACAAAACCAATAAAAAAAGTAAAGAAAATAACAACAGAAGAAGCTAAAAATTAAATCTGAAACTGGCCTGATTTATAAAGAATAATTTTTTGACCGTTTTTAAGGGTGGCGGTAACGACTCGATCTTCGGTGGAAATAACATCAGTATGAGAAACACATTCATTGTAACCTAACTGCTCCCAGTTGGCATTGGAAAGAGAAGCAGCATCACCAGAATAAGTGTCCTTGTAAGAGGCTCCGAGAGCAATATGAGTATTACCAAACTGTCCACCAAAATTTTCATCATAAAGAGTTTCAGCCATAAATCGATTTATTTTAGAAAATCTTCGATCAGTAAGAGAAAACTCTCCTATTTTGTCACCATTTTTAATTTTTACTAATTCTGTTAAAAAATCTTGGCCAGAATCAGACTTGGCTTCAACGACTCGGCCATTTTTAAAAACTAATCGAATATTTTTAATTAAATTACCACTACGATAAAGCGGTTGATTAAGAAAAATATAACCATTAGTCCCCCGCCAATCAGGTGAGGTAAAAATTTCAAAGCTGGGGATGTTGGCACCACCGCCACCAAGCCATCGACGCTTGTCTCCAATAGTAAGATTAAGATTAATACGTCGGGATTTAATATTGATGGTAGCAATCTGAAGACGATCAAGACGATGACGAATCTGTTTTAATCTTTTCTGAGTTCGTTGCCACTTTTTGATAGGGTCAGCATAATTTAAAAAACAAGCTTTGATAACTTGATGCCAGGCTTGTCTAAGAGTTAATCCGGCTTCTTTGGCCATGGCAGGGGTAGGATATAAACATAAAGACCAGCTGAGTTTTCCTTGAATTTCTTTTTTATTTCTCCAGTCATAATAAGGTTTAAAGGCTAGATTTCTTTCCATAATGAGATGAGAATCAATGCCTTCAAGTTCATGATAGTCAGTTTCAGCAAAAACAGCTAAAAAATGATTGACCTGCTTAATTCTCCCCTTAAGAAGATAGGCTGGAAAAAATTTTAACTGATCTAAAGATGCTAATTGATAAAATTCCCGAAGCATTTCGTTGGGGAGATATTGAATAACAGGATTGGCCCCACTTTTAAGAACTGAACGCTGAAGAGAAATTAGTAAAGGTTTAGCACTTTCAGGAACCTGAAGAAAAACAACGTCACCCTTTTTAACACCCCGACCGCCATTAAGGGCAAATTTTACTAAAACATCAGCATATTTATCAAGAATTTCTTGGTTAGGCTGGTACATAGTTAGAATAAAATCCACGAGCTTCAGGAGTAACAAGTTTAGCTACTTCAACAATGGCTTGATGATTAATGTCTTGATAAGAAAAGCCTAATTCTATTTGAGATTGAGGATCAATTAATGATCCAACTTTAAAGGTTACTTTTTTCTTATCAGCCTTATTATCAATAATGGAGCTAATTAAATCTTGACTAAGATGGTGAGTTGTTGGGTTTATTAAATGATAAGAACCGTCAATTCCACAGGGGAGAATTACAATGTTTCGTTTTATAAAAACATCAAGACAGTTTTGGTCAGCTTCCTGCATTCCTTTAATTTTTTGGGTAACAGGATCAAGTCGACCACCTTCTAAAGAAGATTCATAAGGGAAGATAAAAAGATTTCCAGTTCCATTTAGACTGTTTTCAAATAGTTTAAAATTTTCTCGATGCTTTGCTTTCATTTCTTGAGTGATATTGTTTTTATAAACCGGGTGAGAATAATCCTCTTTTCTAATTATTCCTAAAAGAGACAAGCCGGCTTGTTGATAAGCATG
>CAZVMP010000024.1:0-8830 GCA_964628885.1 uncultured Gammaproteobacteria bacterium
CAATTTATTCTTCGAGCCATCCGTTATAGTAGTATTCAGGCTGAAGAATTAAATGCCAAAGATTACAAGTAAAAATTAGTGATTTCCTTCTTAAACCGATTCAGGAATTTAATAGTCGTTTCTTTTTTGGTGAGGGTTTTAAGGATGGTCTTCACGGCTTAATTTTTTGTCTTCTCCAAGCTTTTGCTATTTCTCTTATTTATATGAAGTTATGGGAAATTCAAGGTTCTCAGGACAAACCTCTTCCTAAAGAATCTTTTGTTTCTGCTAGTCAGGAATCGGTTTTTGAATATGATCACTGGTTTGTTCGTTTTTTCCAAAATGAGTATAAGCCTGGATTTCTAAAAACCGGGATAATAAGACTTCGTCATCGGCTCAACCAATTAACTAAAAACTTCTAGTTTATGTATAAAACTGCCATCTTAGTTCTTAACTGGAATAAACCCAATTTGACTATAGATTCAGTTGACTCAATTTTAAATATTAATTCCCGTCAAATTGATTATCAGGTTGTTATCATTGATAACGGCTCTTCTGATGATTCTCTGGCTCTTTTTAATCGTAAATATAAGTCTTGTCCTCAAGTAAAAATACTTGATACTGGTTCTAATCTTGGTTATGTTGGCGGTAATAATTATGGCATCGACTATGCTCTTAAAAACAATTTTGATTATATTTTGCTTATTAACAACGATGTTATTGTCGATCCTGATTTTCTTAAGAATCTCTTAAAGCACAGTCAGGATTATCAAATTTTAGGCCCCAAAATCTATTTTGCTCCTGGATTTGAATTTCATCATCATCGCTATTCTAAAAAGGATCGGGGTCGAGTTATTTGGTCGGCTGGAGGCCAGATTGATTGGGATAATGTTTTTGGCAGCCATATTGGGGTTGACCAGGTTGATACCGGACAGTTTGATGAAATTAATTCCCAAGTTGATTTCCTTACTGGTTGTTGTTTATTAGTCAAAGCTTCAGTTTTTAAAAAAATTGGCCTTCTTGATGAAAAATACTTTATGTATCTTGAAGATGCTGATTTTTGTCAGCAAGCTAAACAGGCTGGCTTTAGTCTAGCCTATATTCCTAATTCAAAAATATGGCATATTAATGCTGGTTCTTCTGGCAGTGGGGGAGATTTACATAATTATTTTTTAAGTCGTAATCGACTCTTATTTGGCTTTAGATATGCTTCCTTTAGAACCAAGTTAGCCCTAATCAAAGAATCATTTGTTAAACTAACCAGCCCGACTGTTGCTAAATGGCAAAAAATTGGAATTATTGATTTTTATTTACATCGATTAAATAAAGGTACTTGGAAGTAGATCATGAGTAAAAAAATCCAAAAATTTATATTAAAAAATAAGCACTATATTATTTTGGTAATTATTTTATTAATTTCCCTAATTCTTAGAATATATAGAATTACAAAAGTTCCTCCATCATTAAATCAAGATGAAGCTGTCAGTGGGTATGACGCCTACGCAATAGGTCAAAATTTAAAAGATCATCACGGTAACTTCTTACCTTTAATGTTTAAATCTTTTGATGACTGGACTTCTCCTGTACTTACTTATATCACTGTTCCTTTTGTAAAAACTCTTGGTTTATCAATTTTTACCATTCGTTTAGTTGTCGTTTTACTTGGTGTTGGCTCTGTGTATTTATTATTTGTTTTTCTAAAACAATTATCTATAAATATTAATTTAGCCTTATTAGCATCTTTTTTATTGGCAATATCACCTTGGAGTATAACCTTGTCTCGTTGGGCAATTCCACCAAGTATTGTTCCTTTCTTCCTGTTGTTATTTTTAATTACTTTTTTGTGGGCAGTTAAAATAGAAAAAATAAAAAAAACTCGTTGGCAATACTTAATAGCCTCTTTTACTGGAGCTGTTTTAGTTTCTACTTATCCAACTCAAAAACTTTTTGCTCCAATTTTTATTATTTTAATAAGTCTAGTTTATCTTAGAAAAAATATAAAAAGCCTTATATTGTTCTGTACCACCTTTCTTTTATTAATTTCTCCAGTTTATTTACTATCGTTACTAAATCCTGCTTATAATGCAAGGTTTAGTGATGTCTCTATCCTTTCAAGTCAAAATATTTTTAAAGAATTTATTACTAGATATTTTGAATATTTTTTGCCTTATTTTCATTTTTATGGAAGCGACCCTAATATAATGCACAAAGTTCCAAATTACGGAAACTCTTTTGTTTTTTTACAATACCCTTTTTACCTTGGGATAGTAATCACGGTCTTGGGTTTATTTAATATAATAAAAATTAAAAAAATCAACAAAAAAACATTATTAATTTTTATATCATGGTTGTTACTATTTCCAGTTGCCGCAAGTCTTACAAAAGACCACAACATGGTTTTACGAACAATCCACGGATTACCTCTAGTTATAATTTATTCAATTTTTGCTTTTGATTATTTTTTTAAATATTTAAGTCAAGATTTAAGAAAGGTAGTGGTAGGAATAATAATTTTGCTTGGATTTATAAATCTTTATCAATATTCACAATTCTATTACTTTGAGTACCCGAATTTAGTATATAAACATTTTCAATACGGAGTTAAAGAATATCAGGATTATTTATTAGATAATGAAGATAAATTTGATAAAGTCCTAATAGACGATAATACTATAAAACCTTATATATATTACTTATTTTTTTCTAAGTTTAATCCTAATAAATTAGACTACTCAAATCCCAGTAAGAGTAATAATAAGTATGTCTATGGAGATGTTGCAGACTACATGGTAGATAAGTTAAAGTTAATTAATTCTATAAAGTTTAAGGATACTAGCGTCTTTAATATCTATTCCGATAATCAAAATTGGTATGTCATGAAAATGTATTAAAAAACAAAAATACAGAATACTAAATAAAATGAAACAACCATATAAAAAAATATCTATTATAATCTTGGCTGGTAATGAAGAAAAGATGATTGTTGACTGTTTAAAAACTTGCAATTGGGTAGAGGAAGTAGTCTTAGTTGCAGCCAATTCTTCTGATAATACCGTTCCTTTAGTTAAAAAACATTTTCCTGATGTCAAAATCGTTAAAACTGAGGATGAATATAATAAAAATTTTAGTAAATGGCGAAATCTTGGATACAAAACAGCTACTAAAGATTGGCTTCTATATATTGATGCTGATGAAAGAATAACTCCAAAACTTAAAAAAGAAATAATTAAAACTATTAATTCTAAATCGGATTACAGTCACTATGCCATCCCTAGAGCAAACCATTTTCTTGGCCAAAGAGTAAGATATGGTGGTACTTACCCAGACTATGTTAAAAGACTTTTCTATCGAGATTTTTTTACCGGTTATAAAGGAATTCTTCATGAACAGCCGATAATTTCAGGAGAACTGGGTTATCTTAACTCTGACCTACTTCATTATACTCATCGTGATTTAACTTCCATGGTTAATAAAACTTTAGCTTGGACTGACACTGAAGCTAAGGCTCTTTTTAAGTCAGACCATCCACCAGTAGTTTGGTGGCGATTTATTAGAATGATGTTAACTAAAGCTTGGGAGCGCTTAATTAAACAGCAAATGTGGCGTGACGGTCAAGTTGGTTGGGTTTCTGTTATTTTTGAAGTTTTCAATACTTTTTTAATTTACGCCAGGCTGTGGGAACTTCAACAAAAGCAAAATCAGAAAATTTAAGGTATTATTAAGTTGATGGCTAGCAAAAAAGCAGCAATTTATGACCCTTATTTAGATACTTTGGGTGGTGGTGAAAGATATTGCTTAACTGTCGCCGAAATTTTACTTAAAAATGATTACTCTGTTGATATTTTCTGGTCCGGCGATAAGACTTTAATTGAAAAAGCAGAAAAACGTTTTTCTCTTGACCTTAAAGATTTAAAGATTGTTCCTGACATTTTTGGGATTAAACCTCAAAAACTTAATCTTCTTGAGACTACAGATCACTTATCTAAATTTACTAATCGAACTGTCGATTCTGCCCTTTTCAAAGTTAAGCTCAATAGTATTTCTAAAAAAATTAAGAATAATCGTAAATATGACCTAATTTTCTATCTTAGTGATGGTAGTCTTCCACTTCTTTTTGGTAAGAAAAATTATCTTCATGTTCAGGTTCCTTTTGTTAATAATTATGACTTCTTGCCTAAATTAAGTCGCCATCTTAAATCAAAGCTTTTTACTAGTGTTATTTGTAATTCTCAGTTTACTGCTAAATATCAAGATTCAGCTATAAAAAATAAGGTTTTAGTTGTTTATCCGCCAGTAGATGTTGATAAATTTTATTCCAGTAAAAGTAAAGAAAATATAATTCTTTCTGTTGGTCGCTTTGATAATATTCTCAATGCTAAAAAACAAGATGTCTTAGTTGATGCCTTTAGACGATTAAATCAAAAATCACCTCTTGGTAATTGGAAGTTGGTTTTAGCTGGTGGCAGTATTACTGAACCAGAAAAAAATTCTTTTCTTCAACATCTTCAAAAAAAGGCTGCCAATCTACCAGTTGAATTTATGGTTAATCCTCCCTTTCCTGTTCTCCAAGAATTATACTCCGTTGCTAAAATTTATTGGCATGCCGCTGGGTTTGAAGTTGATGAAAACACCCACCCTGAAAATACTGAACATTTTGGCATTACCGTCGTTGAAGGGATGGCTTCAGGTTTAGTTCCGGTTGTTGTCGAGCAAGGCGGAATCCCTGAAATTGTTGATAACGGTGTTAGTGGCTTTTTATGGAAAAGTCTGGATGAATTAATTACCAAGACTCAAAAATTAATTGATGATCCTGAAATTCTTAAATTAATGTCTCAGCAAGCCCTTATTAGCTGTCAGCAGTTTTCTAAATCTAATTTTGAAAAAAAACTAATGGGAATCATTGGTAAGTAATATGAAAATATCGGTCATTGTTACTAATTGGAACGGTCTCAATTTACTTAAAAAAAATTTAGAAGCTATCATTAAAAATAGTCCTGAAGCTCAAGAGATTATTCTTGCCGACGATGCCTCTGATGACGACAGTCTTATTTTTGTTAAACAACTTCAAAAGAAATATCAAAAACTAGTTTTAATTTCCCGCAAAAAAAATATTGGATTCGGTGCTAATACTAATGATGCTGTTAAAAAAGCAAAAGGGGAGTTGGTTGTACTACTAAATAATGATATTTATCCCTCTTTAGGCTATATTACAAATTCTCTAAAACATTTTAAAAATCTAGATGTTTTTGGGGTTGGCTTTGCTGAAAAAAAACATGAGAATTGGGCTCGGTTTTTCTGGAAAGATGGTTATCTTCAGCATGAGCCAGGTGTCACTGGTCTTAAAAAAACCCATATTAGTGGTTGGGTTTCTGGTGGTAGTTCTATTCTTAAAAAAGATTTATTTTTAAAACTTGGTGGGTTTGATCCTATTTACAAACCTTTTTATTCAGAAGACTTAGATATTGGTTACCGAGCTTGGAAATCAGGATATCGTCTTTTATGGGAACCAACAAGTATTGTTCAACATCATCATGAAGCCACTATGTCTAAATTCTCAAAATCATTATTAAACTACGTTAAAGAACGTAATCGTCTTTTAAATACATGGCGTCTTATAGACGACCCTAAACTATTACAGCGAAATAAATTCGCACAAGTTAGCCGAGTTTTATCTGGTCCAAATTATATAAAAATTATTCGTGCTGCTAGAAAACAAATTAGTAAAGCTTCTCCCCCGATTATTTTCCCCAAACTAACTGATAAAGAAATTTTAGCTAAGTTTAAATGAAATTAAAAAATAATATATTTTTAAAAAAATACTTTATTCCGATTTTTATTATTTCTTTAATGGTGTTCGGATTATTTTTAAGAACATATTACCTTAGGCAAAAGAATATATTATTTGGTTATGATCAAGCTCGCGATGCTTATATTGCCTCACAAATTACTCAGGGTGATCTAAAAATTCTTGGACCACCGGTTTCCTTTGGTGGTCTTTATCATGGAGTTCTTTATTACTATTTTATTTCTATTCCTTATTTCTTATCTCAAGGAAATCCCTTGTTACCTATATTTTTTATTAGCCTCTTAAATATTTCAGTAATTCCTCTAATTTATTTTATTGGTAAAAAATTTTTTAATCAAAAAACTGGTATTTTAGCGGCAATTTTTTACACTATTTCTTTCGATGTTATTCAATATAGTAATTGGCTTAGTAACCCATCACTAGCTGTCCCTTTTTCAGTTTTGCTTTATCTTGGCCTATTATTGTTTTTATTCACAACTAAAAAAAACTTAGGGGTAATCTTAACTGCTCTTGGTTATGGTCTTTGTTTTCAAAGTGAATTTTTTCTTGGTTACTTAATTATTCCAATTATTTTTTTATTTTTTTATTTTAAAAAAGTCTTACCAAAAAACAGTTTTTTCTTTTTTTAAGTATCTCTATCTTAACCTTAAGTACCATGATTGTTTCTTCAATCAAGTTTGGAAGTAATACTTTTTCTGGCCTAAACAATTTATTCTCCAGTAGTAATCAGTTTACTAATACGGAAGTCGATTTCTCAATTGATTTGAAAGCGTTTTTTGTTCGTTTGGTTGAGAACTTTTATCGAACGATTTTTCCATTTAAAAGTCTATTTACTTTCATTTTAGTTATTTTTTGCTTTCATTTTTTTATTCAAAAAACAAGGAAAAATCAACAAATATCAAGACCTCTTTTGGTTTTTTGGGTTTTTTTAATTTCTCAAATTATAATCATCCCTTTCGGTGGAGACCATATTCCTTATTTTAATTCTGGTTTTCAAATCCCCGTCATTTTTATTGTTTCTAGTTTCATTATAAATATTTCTTCAAATAAAATTATTCCAATTTTTCTTTCCAGTCTTTTAATAATTTTTTCTTTAATAACTGATTATAGATATAATCCTCAACCCCAAATTCTAAATGACATTCCCAAAGCAATGACTCTTAAAAATCAAATCAAAGCTATTGAGTATACTTATCAAAATTCTTCAGGAAAAGAATTTTCTATAAATACTATCACTAATCCTTATTGGATTAACACCCTTTGGGCATACCTTTATAACTGGTATGGTCAACAAAAATATGGCTATACCCCATCCTTCCATGGCCGGGATCAAGTCGGTCAACTAGGGAGTCTTCCTGATGTTTCCTTTGAAACAAAATATTTTTATCTTATCATTGAACCGAGTCCGAGGGCTTACCAAACCTTAATAGATGATGGTATTGCTTATGAAAATAGTTTTAGTCAAGTAATTGAAACTAAAAATTTTAACGGAATTTTAGTTCAAAAAAGGGAACTCACTAAACCATTAAATGAAATTAATTTTGTTAAATGAAGCGTAAAGTTTTTATTTTTTACTATTTAATTATATTTTTTATTATAAATTTAACTATTTTTTTTGGTCTTAGAATATATTCTCAAAAAAAATTTAATCAACAAGTCCTTGACCAACTGATTACTGGTAAATCTAAGTTTATGGACGTTACTGATGATTTATGTCATTTTCAGATTCTAGGGGAACCAAAAGTTGAAAAAGAATATGTCAAGATAAACTTTTGGTGTGCTAATAATTCTAAAGCTAGAAGTACTTTTGCTCTAAGAGCCTTCCCTGACAAAAGTCCTAGTGGCATATTAAAAGAATATGCTCGAATAGTTAATTTTGATTACCAATTAATTAATAAAAATAATTGGTTTTGTACTTTAAACGATCAACAAATTGATTTTGATAATCTTGATCCTGTCCCTCAAGCTAGTAATATCGATTGTTTTGAAAATAAAGGGGTAACTAAACATGATTAAAAAAATATCTCGAATCTTAATCATCCTCACTGTATTTTTATTAGCCCTATTTTTAAGGAAAAGACAATATTCAGAAATTCCTATCCCAGGTCAGTCTACAGATGAATATAGTTATTCTTGGGCTGGTTTATCTCTTATAAAAACAGGCATGCCGGTTGCTATATCAGGTATTCCTGGCTACCAAAACAAAACGGACCGTTATATCAATATCGATCGTTATATGCAATTCATTCCCAGTGACCCCCATACTATAAATTATCCCTGGATGGATCACCCGCCTCTTTTAGGTTTAATCACCGGTGGATTTGCTTACCTTAAGGGAGCCGAAGTGTTTGCCGATACTTTAGCTACCTTTATTAGAAAACCCATTGTTCTTATTAGTAGTCTTTCTGTTGTCTTAGTGATGATTTATTGTTGGATTAATTTTAGTTTTATAACCAGTGTTTTTGCTGGCCTAGCTTATGCCACTACTCCTTTAGTTGTTCTAAGCGGTCGTATGATTCAGGCTGAAAATGCCATTATCCCTTGTTTGCTACTAGTCATGATTTTTCTTAGTTTATATCTTAAAAAGAAAAAAGATTATTGGTTAATATTTGCTGGAATATCTTGGGGGCGACTTTAGTTATATACTTTTTTTCTAAATCGCTGTCAAGGAGCTTGTAGTTATATGAATTTTCATCTAACTGAAAACGAGAATCAATGATGTGCATTGCCAAAATTACATCTTCAGTGTTGACCTTGTCAGCATCGTATTTTATAGAACCCAAGTCGTCTGGTTGCAACGAATTTCCGAATTTTTCAAAAGCATCTTCAATAAATGGAGTTGCTTTTGAGGGTAATCCACGTGTTACTATATTATTTAATACAGCCAATATCGGGTGAACATCTTCATATATACTCGCCCCAATATCAAATGGTGTTGAAGTTTCAAAGTCAGCCAAGTTATTATACAAAACTACAATCTTATCTTTTTTCTCTTATAACAACTTATAAAAAGGAGGTTAATCAAGTGCCAGACATCATAAAAGA
>CAZVMP010000025.1:0-5384 GCA_964628885.1 uncultured Gammaproteobacteria bacterium
TCAGTATCTAATTGAGGAAGCAGTTGGAGCTGGAATTAAAGAAGTCGCTATTGTTATCCGTCATGGCGAAAACCGACTCCAGTCCTATTTTCAACCAGACCTTGAACTAGAAACATACCTTAAGTCTGTCGATAAATCAGTTTACCTTAATAACCTCAAACAACTCTTATCTCAAGTTAAAATTATCTTTTTAGAACAACCAATTACTTTTCCTTACGGCACCGGCTCCCCTTTATTGGCCGCACAAGACTTTGTTGGTCAAGATCCATTTATCTATATGTATGGTGACGACCTGACCATTGAACCCGTTCCCGGCCAGTTTATTAAAAAAATGATAGCTCTTTTTAACCAATATCAACCAGATGAGGTTATCGCTGTCAAAGATGTTGGTCTTGCTGAAATCTCTCGTTACGGCTCAGCTCAATATATCGATGATCCTAAATATCCTCATCGTATTTCAGCCATGTTAGAAAAGTTACCTGCCGACCAAGCTCCATCTACTTTTGCTCAAGGAGGACGGTTTTTAGTCACCTCAAAAATCTTTCCGATACTTGCCGCCCAAAAACTTTCCTATAATGGCGAGCTTTTATTCTCTGATGCTAGTAGCACTCTAGCTAAAACCAATATTGTTCTTACCCAAGCCTTTAATGATGATACTGACTGGTTAACCACCGGTGACCCTCTTCGCTGGCTTCAAGCTAACATTGTTATAGCTCTCCGACATCCTGAATATCAAAACCAACTATCAAAATTTCTCCAGTTACAACTCTAATATTAAAAAATAATCTCCTTGTTTTAGATTAAAATTAATCCTATAGTGTATAATCTACCAAGTTATGGTACAATAAAACTTCCAATCTTTTAATAATTTCTTATTAATAATTTAACAAGGAGATATTTATGTCATTTGATTTTTCTGAACACAATGAGTGTTTTGTCCCAGTAGACCAACAATTAGACCCGTTAGGCAGAAAATTTATTACTTTTGCCGAACAAGAAGCTATCTTAGAAAACCAAAAAAACAAGGATGCTGTCAAAATAATCTATGCTGATATGCCTCAAGTGCGCCAAGATAGTAAAAATTAAGTTGTTTTTATTTATACAAATCCCTCCGAAATTCGGAGGGATTTAAGTTTTTTAGCTTAAATCTAGAAAACTTAACCCTTGATAAACTAATCTATCCTATAATCTTGACAAACTGACACTCCAATGCTACAATACCTTGATACTAAAAAGTATCAAACCTTAACAAAGTGAAAATATTTATATCAAAACACCGCGTTTTGAATACAAAATTTCACAGCCCTTTAATAATTTGCGAGCTACAAATGGGGTAACCCATTTTCTATATAGTCACTGTTGTTCATCGACCATGGTTAGGGAAGCATTAGCATGCAGGTCCATAGCCCAGCTAAAGGAAAGCACTTATCTGCAGGCCCAACCAAGAAAGGAAGGAAATCAATGTCCAGAAACTCATTCTATTTTCGGTGCCCAGTCTGTGGTAACAATATCACTACGAAAAAACCTCTAGCTTGCCCAAAATGTGGCAAGGTGAAGTTTACTTATCAAGGTGAGGAGGTTCGTCCTGCTAAATATCAATTGATAGAAGGCAGTGGAGATCTTATGGATATGGTCTACCCGATTCCCGGAGAGTCCAAATCCTCCAAAGAAGATCCTAAAAAATCTCCCATTATCGACAAATCCAAACCTAAAAAAACATCAAGGAGGACCAAAGTTGTGAAAAAAGGAACATTCGATTTTTGGAAACTGATCAAATGGTTTTTAGCCATCCTAGCTATCATCCTTTTAATCGCAGTGATTTTTCATGTTGCCGGTTGGTACACCCTACCTGGCCTGAAAAACATCACTAATTCCGAACCAGTCGCCCTGACCAACCCTCAAACTCAACAGTATATTGCTCAACTTGAAGCCGACAACGCTTCCTTAAGCCAAGAAAATCAGTCCTTATTTCAACAAAATCAAGGCTTAATAGTTCAGCAACAACCCGTCACTGAAAAGTCTGCACAACAAATAATTAATTATCCGACTGAACCAATTGTCTATGCCGCCGAAAATGGTAAGACTATGACTAACTTTGGTGTCTTTCTTGACACTGAACTTGGCCAACGTATCACCTACACCAACCGTAATCTTCTTGTGCCAGACAAGGCTTGGAATGATCCATTAACTCAAAATGAACTCTGGCGCGTTGAAAATACTTGGGTGAACGTTGCTATTGACCTTCCTGTTGGTATGAGTGCCACTATCTTTGGACACGACTTCCAACAAGGAAATGTTATCCTCGGCAAAGGTGTCTTCATTGACCTAACCCAGCCAGGTCATTACCAATTCCGCCTCAAAAACGGAGAGGTTGTCATCTGGTATCCAGGTCAAGAACAGCACAAAGCTAACGATTGGAAACGAATCGAAGCCCAAGTCAATAATGGGAATTTCGATATCCTTCACCAACTCGACCTGACTAGTATCTATAAGTAAAGTAACTCGCAAACCCCGGAGCAGAAAGAAGCTCTTTATTTTGGCTCACGCCAATTTAAACCTTCTTTTCTGCCCCATGATCATCCGATGTGTGTCGGATCTGATGAGTCCAAAAGGACGAAATCAAAATTTATGAAATCACCCATCAACAAACCACTAATTTCTGTCGTTATGCCAGTCTATAACCCTGGCAAGTATCTAATTGGAGCTATTGATAGTATTTTAAATCAGACTTTTACCAACTTTGAGTTTATCATCGTTGATGATGCTTCTACTGATAATTCCTGGAAAATTATAAAGTCATATGCCAAAAAAGATTCCCGAATTATTGCCATCAAAAATAAAATCAATCTTGGAGTTAGTCTAACTTCTAATATTGCTATTTCTCAAGCTCGAGGAAAATATATCGCCCGAATGGATTCTGACGATGTCTCAACCATTGACCGTCTTCAAAAACAACTTAATTTTCTTAAACAAAACCCTAAAACTATAGTTGTTGGTGGCCAATGTACTATTGTTGATGAAAACAGCCAAGTTGTCGGTTTCAAAAAATTTCCTTTAACTCAAAACCAAATTAAAGATATGATTTTTTGGGCTGTACCTATTCAACAGGGATATATGATGATTAATACTTCTCTTTTACCTAAAAACTTCACCTGGTACCATCCTTCTACATTTTCAGCCGAAGAAGTTGATCTCTATTTTAATTTACTTAGATATGGTGATTTTGCTAATCTACCCGATAATCTCTATTTTTATCGCAAAATTTCTACCAGCTTATCCCACCAAAACCCTAAAAAAACCTTCTGGATTACTCTTAAAAGCCGTCTCAACGCTATCAGAAATGGTTTTACTCCCAGCCTTATAGCCATCATTATTAACCTTATTCAAATTGGTGTCATTCTAATTCTTCCTAGTCAAATTATTATGTCTTTTTGGTACTTTATCCGCGGTATCAAAAAACCCCTCTCCTTACCCCTTGGGTCTCCAGTCACATCTCAGCTATAATCTTATTTAGTGAAACTGTTTTCTAAACTAAAATCAAATTTTTATCCTCTACTTCTTTTTTTAGTAACCCTGTTCCTTTGTCTTCGCAACTTTACCCCTAACACCTTTTTAGTCGGTTGGGACAATCTTATGCCAGAACTGAACATCTGGGCAAATCTCAAACGGTCTTTATCTGCCGTTTGGCAAACTTACCAAGGATTAGGTTTAGTTGGTGGTATGGCCCACGCCACCGACCTTATCCGCCAACTAATTATTCTCCCCTTTAGTCTTATTTTACCTGTCAATCTTATCCGCTACCTCTGGCATTTTGCCATGATTTTTTTAGGTGTTTTTGGAATTTATTTTGGCCTGGTCAAAGTCGTCCGCTTCAAACCATCCACTGCCTTAATTTCCTCTCTATTTTACCTTCTTAATTTTGGAACCGTTCAAAATTTTTGGGCCCCACTAGAAACTTTTTCTGCCTTTTGGGGCTTTTTCCCCTGGTTAGTTTTCAGCCTGATTGACTATCTCAACTCCCCCACCTCCCCCAAACTCAAACGACTACTACTAATCAACTTTTTAGCTATTCCTGCTTTTTATGTCCAAACTATTTTTATTGTCTATTGTCTTATCCTTTTGATTATCTTTTTTATTCATCCCAAATCATTTCCAGTTTTAATCAAAATCGCCCTCATAAATTCTTTTTGGCTTCTACCTCTGGCTTATTTTTTCTTTACTAATCTTAATAGCCCAGTTGCTGGTATTGGTAATTTTATGTCCAACGAAGAGACTTTTTTACGCAACTTCGTCCGTGGTAAACTCTCTGATTTTATCCTTCTCCGTGGCTATTATTTTGATTTTCCTAAAAACGAAGCTTATTTTATGCAGCCATGGCGACAATTTTTTGATTCTCAATTTATTACCTTTTTATCTCTTTTACTTGGCCTTACTATAATTACTGGCCTTATCATTCTACTTTTTAAAAAAACTAAATACTTGTTTGATAAATTTATTCTTTGGACTTTTTTATTAAGCTGTATCGCTCTTCTATCCCAAACTCCTATTTTTCAACAAATCAATCAACTAATCCGACAAATTCCCCTTATTGATCAAATTTTTAGATCTCCTTTTACTAAATTTATTACCCCCACTGTATTTACTTTTTCGGTTTTACTTGGATTTTTTATCAATTCCATCCCTCAGAAATTAATTAAAATCGGCTCTATTTTTATCATCACCTGCCTTATTATTACCGCCTCCCCTGCTTTCAAAGGCTACTACTTTTCTCCTGATGTCAGAAAAAATATTCCTCAGGAATATTTTGATTTATTCAATTTTTTTAAAGATAAAAATCCTCATGCCAGAATTGCCAATCTTCCCCAAGGATCATTTTGGGGTTGGACTAATTATCGCTTTGGTGTTACTGGATCTGGATTCATTTGGTATGGACTTAATCAACCGGTCCTAGATCGAGCCTTTGACGCCTGGAATCTCAAAAATGAACAATACTACTGGGAACTAACTACTGCTCTTCAGAAAAATAATCCTGATTATCTCAATCATATTTTTGAAAAATATGCCATTGAATATCTTGTTTTTGACAACAATGTCTATTTTCCCGATGACAAAATTTATAACCAGATAGCCGTTAATACCCAAGAAACTCTCTTTAATATGTTTCAAAACCAACAACTTAGTCAAGTAGCTCAATTTGGTCAAATCACTATTTATCAAACCCTATATACCACCGTTCCCTTTATTATTAACTCTCCTATTTCTATAGACCCTTTTAATTTTTACTATTTTGACCCTGCTTTTGAACAACACCGTCACTACCTTAATTCTCAATCTCCTTACAGATCGGAAGAGCACACGTCTGAACTCCAGTCACTCCGCGAAAT
>CAZVMP010000026.1:0-3759 GCA_964628885.1 uncultured Gammaproteobacteria bacterium
AGATTAATTCTGGTCTCCAGTCTTTAATTGCCCCAGTTACTGCTAACTTTATTATTGATTCCACTCCAAATTGTCCTGTTTGCCACTCTTCTAATCTAATCCAGGAAACCGATACTTTTGATACTTGGTTTCTTAGTGGTCAATGGCCACTGACCACTCTTGGTTTTAATCTTATCAATCCATCTCAATCTTCTCCTGATTTTGATTATTTTTATCCTACTACTGTTATGGATACTATGTGGGATATTCTTTTCTTTTGGGTTGCTCGAATGATTATGTTTGGAGTTTATCTTACCGGTCAAGTTCCCTTTAAAACCGTTCATCTCCACTCTCGAGTTGTTGACGCTAAGGGTCAAAAAATGAGTAAAAGTAAAGGTAACGTTGTTGATCCATTAGAGATGTCACAAAAATATGGTAGTGATGCTCTTAGAATGTCTTTAGTTTATGGGATTGCTCCTGCTAGCGATTTTGTAGTTTCTGAGGATAAAATTCGGGCTCAAAGAAACTTTGTTAACAAAATCTGGAATGCCTCCCGGTTTATAGAAATGTTTATTGACCGTCTTCAGCAAACCAATCCTAATCTTAAAATCAACACCAATATTGATAAGTCAAAATTAACCTCTGCTGACAAAAATATTTTATTAAAGCTTAATCATATTATTAAATCCACCACTAAAAATATTACTTCTTATCACTTTGGTCGGGCTAGTGAAGATTTATATCAGTTTTTTTGGCATGAGTTTTGTGATATTTATATTGAAGATGCTAAAAATAGGGGAGAAGAAACTATTCCTGTTCTTCTTACTGTTCTTTACACTAGCCTTAAACTTCTCCATCCATTTATTCCTTTTGTTACTGAAACTATTTATCAAGATTTACAGGCAAAATTTAAATTTCCTCAAGAATTGTTAATTACTTCTTCCTGGCCCATTCATGAAGACTAAAATATTTTTTTTAATCTTTACTTTTTGTTTGCTTTTAATTAACTTCTATAATCTTTTTTTTATTTCTGACAACTACACTAAATTTAAAGTCAATTTATCTCGATTTAGTGGGGGAATTAGTTATCTTGGTCGTCTTAATCTCTGGCAATCATTAGTTCTTTCAAATGATTGGCTGAAAGCTTCTGCTTTAGAAATAAAACTGGATCAAAATCAAGTTAATCAATATAAATCTGATTATCAAGCCTCCTCTCTTTATAAAAAATTAGCCCAAATTATTAATAAACCAGACAAAGATGCTGACGATTATCTTGATATTGCTAAGATTTATACTCTTTTAGATCAGACTGAGTTATCAAATGAGGCTATAAAAAAAGCTCATCAACTTGACCCTATTAGAGCCGATATTGATAAGCTTTTCTATCAACTTCAATAAACTATTATTCTTTCTTTTCTTTTTCAGTATCTTCCTTGTCGGGTTCTGCTGCTGTTTCCTCATCCTTCCCTTCTTTTTGAGTAATCACCTCTACATCTTCAGGAGTAGTTTCTTCTACTACCGGCTCTTCTTCTATTCTTGGCTCTTCCACCTTAGCAATTAATTGTTCGGTGTCAGTTAATACTTGTAGTTTTTCAGTATCAATTTTTAAATCTGCTACCGTAATTATTGATTCTAAATTTTCTAGGACTGACAAGTCAATTTCAATTTTTTCTGGCAAATCAGCTGGTAATCCTTCAACCTCAATTTCATCAGTTACTGTTACCAAAATATTACCGTCTTTGACTGCTTGTGATTCCCCAATTAATTCTACTGGCACCATTGCCTTAATCTTTTCTTTTAGATTTACCTTATAACAGTCAATATGAATCATTCCTCCATCAACTGGGTGATATTGAGGGTTTCTCAGTAGAATCGGTAATTTTTCCTTTTCATCTAAAATTACTTCTATTAAAGTTGATTCTCCAGTCTCTTCAAACAATTTTTCTAATTCTGTCAAACCAAACTGAATTGATAATGATTGAAAATCTTTTCCATAAACAGTTGCTGGTAACCACCCCTCCTTTCTAATTTGCTTAACCTTTTTTCCTGTTATTGTTCTAACAGCAGCCTTAATTTGATATTTTTCTTTAATCATTTTTCTTTTTTGCCTAATGCCCCTTTGCTGTTAAGCTACCTGACTTCGGCTCTAATAAACTGAAAACGATTATAACATAAAACCCCCACTTTAATGATAAAATCGTTTATGTCTATAAAATCTCGTATTCTTACCGGTGATACTCCTAGTGGAAAACTCCACCTAGGTCACTATGTTGGCACTCTTGAAAATCGAGTTAAGCTTCAAGACCAATATGACACCTATATTCTCTTGGCCAATGTTCATGCTTATGCTAACAACTATAAACAATCCGATAAAATTAATCAGGATACTTACGAAGTTTTTTTAGATAACCTTGCAGTTGGAATTGATCCTGATAAATCTACCATATATTTAGAATCTGGAATTCCTGAAACTTTCGAAATCTATAGTTTCTTTTTAACCATGGTCACTCATGCTCGGGCCATTCGTAATCCTTCTATTAAAGAAGAAATTAAGTATAAAAAAATGGATCCTAGTTTAGGTTTCATTTGCTATCCTATTCTTCAAGCTGCTGATATTCTTGGTTTCAACGCCGACTTGATTCCAGTAGGGGAAGATCAAAATCCAGTTATTGAGCAAACCCGCCAGATAGCTACTAGTTTTAATTCTACCTATGGTGACACTTTTAAAATCCCCAAAGCCATGATTGGTCGAGTACCTCGGTTAATCGGTACTGATGGTAAGAATAAGATGAGTAAAAGTGGTCACAATGCTATTTTATTATCTGACGATGAAGCTACTTTGCGCCAAAAAATTACTAATTGCTACACCGATCCTACTCGAATTCATGTTACTGATCCCGGCCACGTTGAAGGTAATCCTATCTTTGAATATCATCGAGCTTTTAATTCTAATAAAATTGAAGTTGCTGACTTAGAGGCAAGGTATAAAGCTGGTCAGGTAGGAGATAAAGAGGTTAAGGATAAATTGTTTATTGCTCTTAATAATTTCTTAATTCCTATTAGAGACAAGAGAAAGTATTACGAATCTCATCCCGATTTAACCAGAGATATTCTTATTGAAGGCACTAAACGTGCTCGCAAGGTTGTTCAAAAGACTCTTGACCTAATTCATTCCAAAATTAATATTAATCAATTAATTTCTAAATAACCCTTACCAATTTTCCAAAAACTTTTTTGAACTTAGTTCAATTTTAGGCTCTAAACAAGTTTCATTAAAATCTTCGTAGTAAATTTTAATTTGATTATTTTTATAAAAAACTTTAAAAAAATCTAAATTTGATAATGCGTAAGCCACTTGTTTTGATGACCCCCACTGTTTTGCTTCTGGGGTAGTATCGTTTATAAATTCAAGACATATTCCTTCAGGGTAATTTGGATAATTTTGTTTAAAAAATTGGTAAACATTCCAACTTATCCTTCCTCTGTTTACAGAATAATGCCTTTGATTTAAATTATAAATTGTTGATAAATTTAACACCAAATATACAACTAAGATTAAAATCCTTAAAATTTTACTATTAGATTTATAAATCAGTCCTAAAATTAACGAAACTCCAATTAAAGGTAAGGTTAGAGCATGGCTAAATTTATGCCAAGGTAAAAATAATACCGGTAACAAAGTTAGTCCGAAAAAAAATAATCCAAAAATTATTTTTTTAAAATTCTGTTTTATTATTTTTATTTTTAATAAAATTGATAACCCTATTACTAAAAATAAGC